>DAIRDG010000090.1:0-1326 GCA_036796275.1 Flavobacterium sp. | reverse complement strand
GTAGACGTAAACGTTATCTAAGATATATTTTACTTTAAGCTTGAAGCCAATCTTTATAGATTGGTTTTTTTTTGCCTTATTTTTAAGCAAACTACCTAAAATAATTCTAGTTGCATCGGGATAGGCCCTTTGGGTACTTCGGCTTTGCCCCAAAAATTCATAATGTTGCCAAATTGTTTGTCGGTTATTCTCAGTACACTCACTTTGCCAAAAGGTGGCAAAATGCTCAAAATTCTTTTTTCGTGCACATCGGCACTTTCGCTGCTGGCACAATGTCTGATGTATACCGAATATTGCATCATCTGAAAACCATCTTTAAGCAATCGGTTTCTAAAAACAGAGGCATCTTGTCTGTTTTTTTTAGTTTCGGTAGGCAAGTCAAAAAACACAAATAACCACATAATTCTATAAGCATTTAGGTCCATAGTTTCGGATATTTTATTTTTTTGCGTTCACCCGTAAAACACTGTTGCAAACTGCTGGCTGTTTTTTGCAAACCTACCATCAGCGGGCTTTTTTCCTCTTTAAAGTACACGGTTCGGGTTAATAACCCCAGTAATTTAGCTTTAATGTAAGTGTTTAGTTCTTGTTGAGATTCGTTTTGCATCATTTCAAACACCAATTCATCAACCACTGGCCTAAAGGGCTCCATGATGTCGTCTGCCAAGGCAAAGGCATTGTATTTGCTTTTGTGATGAATGCCCAAGGTGTTTAGTAATCCGCTGCCCGATAAGGCTCTGGCTGTGGCTGCTCTTAGAATAGCATAGCCATAATTTAAAAAATTATTCGGATAATTGCCAAAGCGTTCTCTCTTAAATGGTATATCAAAAAAATGTTGCCAATAAAAACTGGCTGCGGTACCCTCTACATTACTGGTGTCACCGCTTAAAACCTTGGAGGCTAAAAACTCAAAATGATTAGACTTTTGGGTAATCTTTTCTAGCAAAATCCCCTGATTTTTAATTTTTTCAACCACGGTTTGTTGCCATAATTGTTTTTTAAGCGGGGCACTGGCTTCTATTTGTGCCCTAAAAATTTCTTGTTGAATGTGGTGGCTGTTGAGGTTTAAAAACATGCCTTGTGGCAAATGCTGTTGATTGCATATAATTACCGCGGCTTGATGCTCTACCAGTAAACTCATAGCAGGCATGCTGATGTAAATTTCAGGATGATCTATTACCAAATAGCCAATATCTTCTATAGGGATTTGCCTTTCTTGAACTTCAGTTTTTATCACCAATTGCAAATTTTTTGCCGACACACTGGTTTTGTTTTCTAATAGAATAGTCTTTTTAATCATAACTTGTTAATTTGCTGTAAGATACA
>DAIRDG010000089.1:0-1709 GCA_036796275.1 Flavobacterium sp. | reverse complement strand
GCCCACCCAATACTATTGGTTCCTAAATCTAATCCTAATATTTTTGCCATATGGTTCTGTATTTAATAAGTGTCTAAAAATGCTAAAAATGCTTCGTTGCCCAAAACAGTCAGGTCATTTGGCAGGCCTTTTACAAATCTTGCCATGGGTTTTGGGTTGTGTATTTCGGCTTGCAAGCGGAATTCTTTATTGGTTTTGGTTTCTTTAAAATAGGATGCACTGCTTGGGTAGGTTTCCACAAACAACACATAGGCCCTTAAATTCATCAAAATATCTATAGTGTGAGTGAAATCTGATTTGCTAAAACTAAAAAAATCTAAGGTTTCTAACAAATGTAAATCGCTAAATTTAAAACTTTCTGTGGTGAGTTTTACTGCTTTAATTCTTTCAATGGCAAAAAATTTATTTTGAGAGCTTTCGGGCTCATACGCACACACATATTGGTAATTGTTGGCAAAGGCTATGGGTTCTATCAAACGGTTAGACACTGTGTTAGAATTTACCGAAAAATAGTTTTTTAACACAACTTGTTGCTTGTTCTCAATTGCCGTGCTCAGATGTTCTATCACTTTGCCCAGGTGAACCTTGGTGAGTTTGTTACTGAGGTCTTGCAAATTGGTTTCTAATTGGAGTTTTCTAATCACCACATCGGTAAGGGCATGATTTGGGGCAAATTGCAATACCAAATTTTTTATAAACGAGGCCTCCTGTGGGGTAAACAGCGTTGCGTTTTCATGATCGACACTCGGAATATAAAACCGGTTATAATCATCTTTTTTTAACTCAAACCCAAGGGCTTGCAATAAATCTAAATACCTGTAGATGGTTCGCTCAGAACTTTCAAATTGTTTAGCCATCAACTTAACCGATTTTGGTGGCTGTAGTTTTAACTGACTGATGAGTTGAAAAACCTTTAATATTCTATTTTGATTAAACATAAGTTAAAACTAATTCACGATTAACAAATTTAATCATTAATTTATGTTTTTTCAATAGCTTTGACCCTATGTGTCAGAAAAATTTTGAGATGGTGCAAATTATTTGATGTGTCTTGATAATTTTTTGCTATATTTGTGTCAGATTAATAATCTAATCTTTAATCTTATCACAATAAGGCTATATGCCGTAGATGAAAATCTTAAGTCCTGCTTCGGTGGGACTTTTTTTTTTATACAATTTATCGAAAAAGGATTTGAATCACTTTATAGTAATGATCTGTTATTGGTTTGCTTTGCGGCTACTTTGTCATTCCGACGACAGGAGGAATAACATCCCATTAAGCAAAACATTTTTTTTGGATTCATAATTAGTCATAAAATTAAAAACCTCCTAACTTTTTAAAAATCTATCCTCCAAAAACTCAAATTTCTCATTAAACGTACGAATTAAATCTAACTTCTTTGCTCTACGCCATTTTTTTAGCTCTTTTTCTCTTGCAATGGCGTTTTGTATCCAGGTGAACTTCTCATAATATACCAAATGTTGCACATTATATTTTGAAGCAAAAGTTTTGATGCCAAGCTTGATGTTGTCTTGATGCTGTTGCAAACGAATGCCTAAATTGTTGGTGACTCCAATATAAAACGTGCTCCTGTACGGATTGGTAATAATATAAACATAATACGCATGTATGCCTTCTGCTTCGTTGAAATGGTACATTTTTATAATGGTTTTTAGTTATCATCCTTGCGTTAATTCTAGCTTTATGT
>DAIRDG010000088.1:0-1798 GCA_036796275.1 Flavobacterium sp. | reverse complement strand
TCAAACACCTTCCAAGCTTCAGCTTGACTTATTTGTTCAAACGGAATTTGACGTTCTGATAAATTTTTGTTGAGTTCTTGGTAAATAAAATCATCATCAAATCCAATTTTGGCCGCGTCTATTTGGTATTGGCATAGTACACTTTTTTGGGGCGAGCCCAATATATGGCTCCTAAACACATGGGGCAGGGCTCGCATGAAGTATAAACAATACAATCATCTAATTGAAACGTATTCAAATTTTTACAAGCTTCACGAATAGCCACCACCTCGGCATGAGCCGTTGGGTCGTTTGAAGAAGTTACCTGATTATAGCCTTTGCCAACAATGATGTTGTCTTTAACCACTACAGCTCCAAAGGGTCCGCCTTGATTGGTTGACATCCCTTGAAATGACAAATCAATAGCCGTTTGCATAAATTCTTTGTGTTGACACATAATTATGATTTTTTTCAAAATTATTGAATTTATAATACAAATCAAGCAACTGTAGAATCAATTATTATGGAAGCTTCAATATAAAAAGTATCTTTGCAAAAGAATAAGAGTCATTAACTAGATTTCGTTTCTGTTTTTTGATTCATTAACAATTTTATCATTCATGACTTTTCAAGATTTAAAACTCATTAAAAACTTACAAGAAGTTTTAGCCGAAAAAAACTATACAACCCCCACACCTATTCAGCAGCAAGCCATACCAATAGTGCTAGAAGGCACCGACTTGGTGGGGATTGCACAAACCGGAACGGGCAAAACAGCGGCGTTTTCGTTGCCAATTATCAATTATTTGCATCCCATTATTGGCGGGGCTCATCGCAGAAAAACCCTGAGATGCTTAATCTTAGCTCCTACCAGAGAGTTGGCTATTCAAATTCATGAAAACATAGAAGACTATGCCAAATATACCCACATTAAAACAGCCGTTGTTTTTGGCGGGGTTAATCAGGCTAGTCAGGTAGACCAACTAAAAAGTGGGATTGATATTTTAATTGCAACGCCTGGCAGGCTATTAGATTTAAATAAACAAGGCTATGTGTCTTTTAACGATTTACATTTTTTGGTGCTAGACGAAGCCGATTTAATGCTAGACATGGGTTTTATTCACGATGTAAAAAAAGTGATGAAACTTTCGCCAGACAACAAACAAACTTTACTGTTTACGGCTACCATGTCTACCGAGATTAGAGAAATTTCTGAACAGTTTCTGAAAAATCCAAAATACATTACCATTGCTAAAACCGAAAGAACCGAAAACAGCATTGCACAAAAAGTATATTTTTTAGAAAAAACTGACAAGAAAAAATTGCTTTATCACCTCATTAGAAACGAAAACATCAAAAATGCCATAGTGTTTACCCGCACCAAGCATGGAGCTGATAATTTGGTGAAATATTTGAAAAAAAGTGAGGTAAAAGTAGCGGCCATTCATGGTGATAAGTCGCAAACCGCCAGACAACGAGTGCTAGAGAGTTTTAAAAACCAAGAAATTGACTTGCTGGTTGCTACAGATATTGCGGCTAGAGGGATTGACATTGAACAAATGCCCTTTGTCGTTAACTTTGATTTGCCCAACATCAGCGAAACTTTTGTGCACCGCATAGGCCGAACAGCCAGAAATGGCGAAACAGGCACAGCTCTTTCCTTTTGTAGTCCGGATGAAGTCACTTATTGGAGAGATATCTTAAAACTGTTGAACACCACCATCAAAGAAGTTAAAGATCATCCGTATTATAAAGAGAATAAGTCTGAAGTAATAATTGATGAGCCTACGGCAAAACCTAGTCAAAATACACAAAATAG
>DAIRDG010000087.1:0-2309 GCA_036796275.1 Flavobacterium sp. | reverse complement strand
TTGATTTTAGTTTTTATCTGTCTGCCGCTTTCATCTTTGGTAAAAAATGTAAAGCTTTAACCCAAATCGGCATTAAACCCTGAAGCATCTCTTAAGTTAGGGTCAATAACATCTGTAACAGCTGGTGGGGTGTAATCTGAAAACAAAATGGGTCTGTAGGCCTGGGTGATATTAGCGTACACATTGGTGGTGCCCAATTTATATTATAAACCCAACCCAAACAAGGGTTGTGTTCTGTTGATGTCGTCAGCTAAAAACGGCACGTCGTTTCCTGCATTGATGTCAAATCTGCCCACCCCTGTTGAGTTTATATATTCGTATCTAAAACCGGGGGTTACACTAAATTTATCAGTTAACTTAAATTGATTTTCTACAAATAAGGCGATGTTTTGTGTGGTGAAATTCAAGTCTCTAGGATATTTATCTAACGTTCTCAAATCAAAACCAGAGCCTGTGGTGCCAAGGCCGTTTTGTTGCCTGGTGGTATTGGCTTGGTATAGTCTGACCCCAAAAGCTAAGTTGTTTTCTACTTTACCCAAGCTATAGTGGTATAGATTTCTGTTTTCTATGCCATAATTTTCATAATAATCTCTGTCAACACGTCTGTTTGCATAATCATTGGTGAGCGGATTGATGGCATCTTGAATGTTAGGTGTTGCGGTAAACCCAACACTATTTCTTTCACCTAGCAACCCAAATAACTTGGTATTTGAAGTGAAGTTTTTGTTAATTTCAGTGTCAAAATTAACAGACAAAACCTGCCATGGTGTGCCAAACCAGTTTCTTTCTCTCAAAGATTGTCTTGCATTGTCTCTAAATTGCTCATCGGTTAGCCCGCCTGCTTGCTGCATTTGGTAATCCATGTTGGTGTATTCTGCAGAAAGCTTGTTTTTTCGGTAAAGGCATACTCAAGAAAAAGATGGGTGTTTCTTACTTTGTATTGGCTATTTTCTCTCCAACCATCGGCACTTCGTGAATGATTATAAGCATAATAAGAAAACTTGCCCAATTTACCACCTATAGCATTGTATGAGCTCATGAGGTTGTAACTGCCCGTGGTGTTTTGTGTTTCGAACGAAAATTTTTTATTGGTTTCTCTTTTTAAAACATAATTAAGCATCCCCCAAAATTGAGTTCCAAATTGCAAAGAGGCTCCACCTCTAATGAGTTCAAGAGACTCCACCGCTTCTAGTGGAGGGTTATAGTATGCCTCAGGATAACCAAAAACATCTGATGAAATGTCATAACCGTTTTGTCTGGTGTTAAGCTCCCAACTTCTGTTAGGACTAAGCCCTCTTACCCCAACATTAATTTGAATACCCGACCCGTCGTTTTCCCAAATCGTAACACCGGGTATTCTAGAAAACACCTCACGGGCATTGTTGGTGGTTAAGTTGGCATTGATTCGTTTTAACTTGATGACTTCATTTTTTTTGCCAGCATAAATAACGTTGTCTTTTGTTTCTGGCATCCTTTCGGGACTTTGCTTAAAGGCCTTGATGACCACCGAATCTAAAACTTCGGTTGGTAAAAATGCATCTTCTTGTTGTGCAAATAAACTTGTGGCCATCAAAAGGCACATCATAAATAGTAAAGATATTTTTCTCATTTTTATTTAGATTAATTCTAGATTGCAAAAATAAATAACAATTATTATTTAGACAAATTAAAAATAAGGAAAATGAAAAATATTTTAAGCAAGTTATTGTTTGTTGATATTCAGAAAATTAATAGGGTAAAAAGTCACACTTTGGGGCTATAAAGTAAGATTAAATATATATTTTTAGTAAAAAAAGTGTGATTAAAAGTCACATATAACGACCAAAACAATTTAAAATCTATAAATTGTGTGGATGAATTATGCCGTATTTTTTTTAAGAAAGGGTTATCTTTAATTAACAAGCTGTGTAAAGTTGACACAACTTTTCGATATCTTCTTTGCGAGCAATAGCCTCTAACCACACTTTGGGGATGCTGTCTAAACCATAAATTAAGCCAGCTAGGCCACCTGCAACAGCTGCTGTGGTGTCGGTGTCTTCTCCTAAATTTACGGCTTTAAGCACCGCTTCTTTATAATTTGAGGTGGTTAAAACACACCAAATTGATGCCTCCAAAGTATAAATAACATAGCCTCTGCTCTCGATGTCGGTTTCGTTTAAATTTGATATATCTTCAATTAATAGTCGCCTAAACTTTTGAATTTCAAGCGGATTTATTTCAAGAGATTCAAAATAGGAAATCATCTCGGTTTGCAGTTCGGTGTAAGCGTTAAATTTATCTTTGCCTTCCAATATTTTTTTGGCAAATTC
>DAIRDG010000086.1:0-2804 GCA_036796275.1 Flavobacterium sp. | reverse complement strand
TTTTCTAATAGAATAGTCTTTTTAATCATAACTTGTTAATTTGCTGTAAGATACAAATTATAATGAGCTTTTTGTATCTAATACTGCAATTTCACAAAAGGTGTCATCAGCTTGCAGGCTCTCTAGAATTTTTATATTTTTGACATCAGTTAATCGTTAAAAAATCATTCATGTTGCGTTCTATAAAAAACATTTTAGTTCTACTAATCCTTTTTTCATTTAGCTCAATCAAGGCTCAAATTGGTGGGGAAGACGAGGTTTATTTGAGTGGAGATTTAATTGAACCTCAATATGATGGAGGCTTTCAGATTTTTTACGAATTATTTAATGCCAATGTGGGTAATAAACCAATTAAGAAAGGGGAGTTGGTAAAAGTGTCTTTTGTTGTTTCTGAAGAGGGCAGAATGACAAAAATAAAAATAGTAAGTTACAAGGATATTGACACTGCCATGAGTGTTATGGCAACGCTCAAGGAAATGAATCTACTCAACCGAAAGTGGAAACCTGCTAGTCGTTTAGGCAAATATGTACCAATTAACATTGAAATGCCCTTTAATTTTAAGTGATTGCCTTGTTGCCTAAAATAAGTGATATCTTAAGACCATTCATCCACCATTACTTTATAATTTGGGTCTTCCAAGATGTTAACGTCTATAATGGCATCGGCTTTGTCCAGTAAATTAATACAATCTTTACTCAGGTGTTTCAGGTGCACCGTTTTGCCTTGTTTGGCATAGCGATGGGTCAAACTATTTACGGCCTCAATGGCACTCATGTCGGCTATTCTACTTTCGGCAAAGTCGATGATAATTTCCTTGGGGTCATTGCTAACATCAAATTTTTCGGCAAAGGCCGTGGTAGAGCCAAAAAATAAGGGGCCGTATATTTCATAGTGTTTTACCCCGTTGTCATCGATGTATTTTCTGGCTCGGATGCGTTTGGCATTTTCCCATGCATAGGCTAGGGCAGAAAGTATTACCCCTACTATCACAGCGATGGCCAAATTGTGCGTAAAGACTGTAATCAAGGTTACCATCACCATGACTAAAACATCTATTTGTGGCATTTTCTTAAAGGTTTTTAGGCTAGCCCATTCAAAAGTGCCAATGGCTACCATAAACATCAATCCAACCAAGGCTGCCATGGGTAACATTTCAATTAAACTACTGCCAAACATGATAAACACTAACAACACCACCGCTGCCACTATGCCTGAGAGCCTTGCCCTAGCTCCAGCCGATATGTTGATGATGCTTTGGCCAATCATGGCACAGCCTCCCATGCCAGATAGTAAGCCTGAGGCAATATTACCTAAGCCCTGAGCCACACATTCTTTATTGCTTTTGCCTCGGGTTTCGGTGATTTCATCAATTAAATTGAGAGTTAATAAACTTTCTATCAAGCCAACCCCTGCCATGATAAAGGCGTAGGGTAAAATGAGTTTGATGTTAATCCATGAAAAATCAATAGCAGGAAACGTAATCGGCGGAAATCCTCCTTTGATGGTTTCACCTTCATTTAAGGTGTCTGCCACGGTGGTGGTATCTATATTAAACCCAATAACAATTGCTGACACCACCAAAATGGCTACCAAAGAGGAGGGAACTGCCTTGGTGATTTTGGGTAAGCCCCAAATAATCAACATGGTAAGGAGTACAAAGCCTAACATGGTGATAAACTGCGTGGTGTCTAAAAACTCAGAACTCCCTTTTTTGAAGAAATTGGGGAATTGTGCCATAAAAATAATGATGGCAAGTCCGTTTACAAACCCAAACATCACCGGGTGAGGCACCAATCTTATAAATTTCCCTAACTTTAGTACACCCACCAAAATTTGAATAACCCCTGCTAAGATAACCATCGCAAACACATATTGCAGTATACCTTCCGAAGTAATCTCGGGGTTCATGAGTCTGAGTTCATTAATTAGCCCTACAAATATAACCGCAATAGCTCCGGTAGCCCCAGATATCATTCCGGGTCTGCCTCCAAGAATTGAGGTTACTAATCCTATAACAAAGGCGGCATATAAGCCTGTGAGGGGAGAAAATCCGGCTATCATGGCAAAGGCAATGGCTTCGGGCACCAAAGCTATGGCAACAATGATTCCAGATAATACTTCGGTTTTGTAATTTACTTTTTGTGTGAGGTCAAAGAGGTTAAATATTTGCTTCATGGAGGATAAGAATTATATTAAGTCAACAAAAATAACGTAATTGAATCATTAAATAAAATATAAATAATCTAAAGATGTTTCCTGCTTGCCAAAGGGTGTTCAGAAAAGGGTTTAAAGTGCTCTAAACCAAAAAGATCAACTTTGCCGTTCGGATTTTTTAATTCATAGTCTGTGATAAATTGTTCTAAGTTTTTCATCACCGAATGATCAATGAGTTTAACCTCATTCAAATCAATGATAATTTGATGGCCTTTTGGAATATTGTCTAATTGACTTTTAATACCCAAATAATTTGAAAAAATGGCCGATTCTGTTACTTTTACTTGATAAATATGGTTTATGAAAGAGACATTTAATGTTGATTTAAAAAAAGATTTGAAGGGTGCACCATTATAAAAATGAATGATAAAATTGATAAGGATACCCGCAGCAATTCCTACCAACAAATCTTTGTATAAGGTAATGACGATAGTAACCACAAAAATTAATAGTTGCTCTTTGCCTATTTGATATAAGGCCTTAAATTCTGACGGATGAGCCAATTTAATCCCTACACTGATGAGCATGGCAGCTAAGGCTGCATTTGGGATCATTTCCAGAAAAGGAGTGGCAAACAATACAAATATTA
>DAIRDG010000085.1:0-4291 GCA_036796275.1 Flavobacterium sp. | reverse complement strand
ACGAAGAAAATAACGTTACCAAAACATTTGGGGCACATTTTTCGTTGATTAGATAGAATAAAGGATTATACATAAAAAGCTCCCAAAATTTGGGAGTTTTTTTTATAGATATAATAAAAAAATTCCACTATTTGAAGCTTCTTTTATATATTTGCTAAAAAATATAGGCTTGTTTTTGGAAGTCCTTAAAATTTGAAAAAAATTGAAATCCAAAAATAGCCTTTGCAGAAATTAAACAGCATGAAAACAAAAATCTTAATCATTGGAGCTTGCGGGCAAATTGGAACGGAATTAACACATACGTTACGCCATATTTATGGTGTAGAAAATGTGGTTGCTTCAGACATTAGGAAACTTAATAACTCGGTGGTGAATGATGGGATTTTTGAAGTAATTAATGCCTTAGATTATAATCAGATTCAGCATTTGGTTGAAGTTTATGAAGTTACGGATGTCTATTTGATGGCTGCCTTATTGAGTGCTACGGCAGAAAAAAACCCTGCTTTTGCTTGGGATTTGAACATGAACTCTTTGTTTCATGTCTTAAATTTGGCTAAAGCTGGTATTGTAAAGAAAGTGTTTTGGCCATCGAGCATTGCAATTTTTGGACCGTCTACACCTCAAATTAATACACCACAAAGTACCATTACAGATCCTAACACGGTTTATGGCATTTCTAAATTGGCTGGTGAACGGTGGTGTGAATATTATGCCAATCAATATGGTATTGATGTCAGAAGCATCAGGTATCCTGGGCTAATCAGTTGGACATCGCCACCTGGTGGAGGTACTACAGATTATGCCGTAGATATTTATCATAAAGCAATTGAAGATGGTAAATATGAATGCTTTTTGAAAGAAGATACCGCATTGCCAATGATGTATATGGAAGATGCCATTAGAGCTACGGTTGAAATTATGCAGGCTCCGATTGAAAAAATTAAAATAAAATCTTCTTATAATTTGGAGGGGATGAGTTTTACCCCCAAGACATTGGCTGAGGAAATTAAAAAGCATATTCCTGATTTTGAAATTACTTATAATCCAGATTTTAGGCAACAGATTGCTGATAGTTGGCCAAATTCTATAGATGATACACCCGCAAATGAAGATTGGCAATGGCAACCAAAGTATGATATGCAGAGCATGACAATGGATATGCTTAAAAACCTTGAAGGCTTGCTGAAGTCTGAATTGATGTAAATAGCCTATCACTTAGCCCTGATTGCAGCGGTTACCCCGCAGGACCTATGTGAATAGTTTTTTTGTAAGCTGAGAGCGACTGCAAAGAAGCTCCTTAGCTTGCTTAAAAAACCTCACATTGGGCCAAGGCGTATGAGCGAAAAGCAGGAAAATGGCTCAATAAAATGCCTAACGATTGGCTATTATTATGGAAAAATAACCTTCCCGGTAAAAAATGTTTGATAATTGAGGTTGATGGGATTGTTGAGTAATACCAAGTTTCCGGTGCTTTTTAGGGTTGCCTCTAAGTTGTTTTGAACCTGCACAGTGATGTCATGAGCACTCACATGGGTGCAATTTAAGTTATTGATGGCTAGTGATTGGCCATGAAAGGTGCAAAGTCCGTAATAAAAATTTATGATGGCGTTTTCTGCAAAACCTTGTATATGAAAATGATTGATGCTGTTAGACTGTACTACTAATTGTTGACAATTAACATTGAGATGAAAATCTCCACCAGACACTTCGCCTTTTTTTGTTAGTCCATAGAGTCGAAGTAATGGGAAATTGAGTTGATCTTGAGAAAGGATATCTTGATCTGTATAGGAATATACTTCTTCTAAATGAGGGGTTTCAACAATGATTGTAGTGGTGTTAAAAGATCTGCTCAAATTACAAGTGTTATTATCTATTAACTGGAGTATGCTGTCTTGCACAATGGCTTTTACGTTTGGGATTAGATTTTCTCCGGTTTTGATGGTTATGCTTCTTGTTGGAGCTTCTTTGATGATGAGCTTCACTCTTTGGTAAACTTTGATGGTGTGAAAAGCCTCAACGGCGAAAGTTGATTCCACCGAATTTCCTGAACTTGAAAAACAATCTTCGAGTGAGTTGCAGGCAGACAACATCAAGCAAAAAACAAGTGCAAAATGTTTTAAAGGTATCTTTTTATAACTTCTATTAGTTTTGTTAATTTGCTTAGATATTATTGTTAATTGCATTTGTAAAAGATTCATTAATTTTAATTTTATAATCTGACACCAAGACCAACTTCCATGACTTCTGCTCTAAAACCGTGACTTTTGAGGCCTACGGAAGTAAACACTTTGTTAGAGAGATAATATTTTATGGCTAATCTTAAATACACTGCAGATTCATAGTCAAAAGATTTATAGAGATAAGTCCCTAATTGTTTTTCGAGGCTAAATTTATTTAAAAACCATTCGTGGCCTATAAATAAACCAAACCTGGTAACGTTTGTATTGGGATTTAAATTTGGGGGATCTATAACCGCCACAGAGTAATAGTTTATCACATCTTTTAGATATTCACTCCAAAAATAATCGACACCTAGTTGCAAGGCAGAGTATCTATTGAGGCGTTTGTCAAAAATGAAAGAGGTATGCACAAATGGCCTAAGTGGCATACCTTCTATAGGGCCTACATTCGCACCGCTTCTTAAAGCCAATTGATATTTAATAGGTTCTTTTTTTTTAGCAATCAAACTTGTGTCTTGTTTAATTATTTTATGTTCGTGCAAATGATACTGTAAACCAATATGAGCAGATATCACATTTAAACCACTGTTGGGAGCAGCTAATCGGGCATTTGAAAAATGAGAAAAGGTGATGCCCGTTTGAAACCCAATTCTATGCCATAACTGTTCTTTTTGAAATTGCAGTTTAAACAAAGTATTGCTTAAAAAGGACGATCCAAATGCATTATTTTTGGGGTTTAAAATTTTATCATAAGGATTGGTGTTATAGCCAATACCTTGCGACAGCCTAAAAGATAAATGTCTGTTTAGAAAATAAAATTGATAAAAAAAACCAAGGCTGAAATTTTCTCCAACGGTTTCCAGATTATAATTTAAATGATGTATATTTATTCCGTAGTCAGGAAAATTTAGGGCATGATGCCATTCTTTAGACCCATCAGGCTTCCAGCTGAGTGAAAATAATGATCCTCTTGGGTGGCTATTGGTGAGATGGGCTAATTCAGGATTGTGAATGATGGTTGAACCTCGAAGGTAATGAGCCTCTATAGTTAAGTTTTGGGTAAACATTATACCGGGAAAACCTATAAAAAAACAAATCAGGAAATACTTAGTCATACAGTACAAATATATGCTTATTGTCTAATTTTTATACTCAAAAATTAGTAATACTTTTGTGCAGATTTGATTAATAATAGTAGTTAAAAAAAGCAAAAAGTGAAAAAGTTTTTAATTGTAGGTTTAGGGAATATTGGCAATGAATATGTAAATACCCGACATAATATAGGATTTAAGATTTTAGATTATTTTGCAGATAAAAATGATTTGCGATTTTCTCAAGAAAAGTACGGGCATTTAACCACACATATGCTAAAAGGCAGAAAAATACTTTTTTTAAAACCAAATACGTATATGAATTTAAGCGGCAAAGCGGTTAAATTTTGGCTTGACAAAGAAAATATACCTCTTGAAAATTGTCTTATAATCACTGATGATTTAAACTTACCGTTTGGCACGCTTAGATTGAAAGGAAAAGGAAGTGATGGCGGTCATAATGGATTAAAAAGTTTGCAATTTGAACTTAACACTACAGAATATCCTAGATTTAGATTTGGCATTAGCAATGAATTTAAGAAAGGGCAACAAGTAGATTTTGTTCTTGGGCAATGGAATGAAGAGGAATTTAAACTACTTTCGGAACGATTAGATATTTCATCAAAATGCATAGAAAGCTTTGTATTATCAGGCTTAAGTGTGACTATGAACAATTTTAATAACCAATAGATTACGCATAGACCATTGTCATTATTTTACCATTCCATTTTGGTAATTTAAAGCACCTGAAATACATTGCTTAAACATGCAAAAGTTTTTATCAACATGATATTAAAGTAAAATTTGCATTTTACAGACTATTTAAAACAACAAAACCCAATCTTTTCAGATTGGGTTTTGCTTAAAAAAAGGCGGCGACCCGACCCCTTTAGGGGGAACTGCGACGCACCCATAAACAACAAAACCCAATCTTTTCAGATTGGGTTTTGCTTAAAAAAGGCGGCGACCCGACCCCTTTAGGGGGAACTGCGACGCACCCATAAACAACAAAACCCAATC
>DAIRDG010000084.1:0-4597 GCA_036796275.1 Flavobacterium sp. | reverse complement strand
TCAAAAACCCAATAATTTTTGAGTTAGTTCTAAAAAAAAGTAGTAATTTTGCGATTATACTCTAAAATTTCATGGAAAATATTATCAGACAAATTGAAAACGACATTCTAAAAGACTCTTTCAAAGGCAAAATAATCACGATTTTAGGTGCAAGACAAGTAGGTAAAAGTACTTTAATCAAACAATTAGAATTTAAAGACAAAAAAATAATTTGGTTTGACGGAGAAAATGCAGATGTCCAATTACTTTTTCAAAACCCAAATAGTGAACGCATCAAACAAATTGTAGGACAAGCAGATATAGTTGTTTTTGATGAGGCTCAAAAAATTAATCAAATTGGTTCGTTGTTAAAATTATTTGCAGATTATCATAAAAATATTCAAGTCATAGCCAGTGGTTCGAGTGCATTTGAACTAAAAAACGAGCTTAACGAACCTCTTACAGGCAGGAAATTTGAGTATCAACTATATCCTATTGCTTTTAATGAAATGGTGCAACATACATCTTTACTTCAAGAGATTCGTGAACTTCCTCAACGATTAATCTACGGTTATTACCCTGAAATTGTGATGACTAATGATAACCCTGAAAGAATCTTAAAGTTTTTGTCTGACAGTTATTTATACAAGGATATTTTCTTGTTTAAGGGAATCAAAAAGCCTGAAAAAATGTTGGAACTCTTAAAACTATTAGCTTGGCAAATTGGGTCTGAAATTAATTTTAATGAATTGTCTAGCAAACTAAAAATTGACAACCAAACCGTTGAGAGTTATATTGCCTTGCTCGAAATGGCTTTTATCATCTATAAGCTGCCTAGTTATCACACCAATCAACGGAATGAACTAAAAAAATCTAAAAAAATATATTTTGTTGATTTGGGTATCAGAAACGCATTAATCAATGATTTTAGACCAATTGAACTAAGACAAGACAAAGGTCATTTATTTGAAAATTTTATGGTTAATGAATTGATGAAACAAAACCAATACCAACAAATTTATGCTAATTTCTATTTTTGGAGAAATACCGACCAAAAAGAAATTGATTTAATTATAGCAAAAAACAATAAACTAACAGCAATTGAATTTAAGTGGAACAGCCATAAGAAAGTAAATTTAACAAAATCGTTTAGTAATTTATATCCCAATCATGAATTTTTTGTTATCAATAAAGATAATTTCTTTGAGTATCTTGATAATGATTTTATAAAAATGATTAATGAGTTTTAATCACGATCTATCTAGTAAACAAAACTCTAAATTGATATAATAACCTTTCAATCAATCTCAAATCTTCTGTTACAATGTCTGCTATACCCGACATTTCTTGCTGAAAATCAAGTTTTTTGTGATAGGTTGTTTCCAATTGATTGGTAAGTTCAACATCAATCAACAATAAACCTTCTTCATTAGGCGTTAAGGCTATTGAAGCGATTTTACCTTGTAATAAACCAAATTCTCTATCAGGATAATTGGCTAATCGAATGATTACTTTTTGATGAAGTTTAATTTTGCCGCTGTTTGTGTTTGGAATTTGAAGTTTGGCTATATATTTATTATGGTTTGCTACAACAGAAAAGAGCATTTGACCTTGATTAATCACTTGGTTTTCTGACCAAATTTGAAGGTAAGATAATTTGCCATGAATTGAAGGTTTAATCAAATACATTAACTCCCATTCTGCCAAATCTCTTTTTAGTTGATGAAAGGCTTGAATGGTTTGTTGATAAAGATTGATATTGTCTTTCCATTGATTCAGTTGGGTATTTTCTATTGTTCTGCCTAAATCATTTTTATTAGATAGCTGATTAGATAGTTGGCTGTTTAGATTTTTGTGATTTTTTTCGTGTTGCAAATAATTATACTGATGGTTTTCGTGCTCTTGAGCAGAGATAACACCTTTTTCAAAGAGATGTTTAAATCTATCTAATTCATTTTTTTTAAGTTTTAATTCTTCCGAAGAAAGTTGAATTTGTTGTTTTAGAATGGTTACTCTTTGATTTTGTTGATTTGCTTCATTTTTTTGAGATTTATATTCAATTTGATGTGGATTAAATGAAACATACTGCCTGTAATTTAAATAGTTGGATTTAAAATTGGTAAACGCATTTTCAATACTGCCCAAACCCTCAAAACTATATTTATCTATCGGAAAATAAAAAGGTTCACCAGTTTTCAAAGTATCTATGATGCTTTTTAATTCAAACACTTTCTCGTATTTTGAAGCGTTTTCAATAATAGCAATAGGCATATTTGGCTGTACTATGGCTTGATTGCTAACCCAAATTTTTTGAATTTTACCACTAGTTCTAGCGTCCAGTTTTTCGGGTGGTTGTTCAGTTGTTACGATTACTTGTCCTCTCACAATGTCGGGATATTTGATAAACCACGAAATGAGACCTAAAACCACAAAAAAAACAAATAAAATGGTGTTGCCCCATTTAAAAATTGCTTTTGGTGGTTTGGATAACACATCTCTTACTTCTTCGCTATATATTTTTAAATCGTCTTGAATATCCATAGTAATTATTAATTGCCTAATTCTAACTGATTTTTAACCAATTCATAATATTTGCCTTTGAGCAATGTTAAATCATTATGTGTGCCTTGCTCTACTATTTCGCCATTTTCTAAAACAATGATGTTGTCGGCATGTCGAACAGTACTTAAACGGTGGGCAACAATAACGGAGGTTCTGCCTGAAAAAAATTCATTGAGTTTACCCATGATCACCTTTTCATTATTAGCATCTAAAGAACTTGTGGCTTCATCAAAAAACACATAAGGAGGGTTTTTATAAACCGCACGAGCAATCATCAAACGCTGCTCTTGACCGCCACTTAAACGTATGCCCGATGTGCCAAGTTCTGTATTTAACCGATTAGGCAATTTGTCTATAAAATCTTCGATGTTTGCTACATAAGCCGCTTTTTTTAAGCGTTCTCTGTCAATAATTTCTTCTTGTTCAGATTCTGATATATTGCCCGCAATGGTGTCATTAAAAATAAAAGTTTCTTGCAAAACTGCCCCACAATTCATTCGCCAAAAATCGTTGTGTATTTCATTTAGACTTTGATTGCCAATAAAAATACCACCCGCAGAAGGTTCATAAAATTTAAGCAACAACTTGATGAGGGTTGTCTTGCCACTGCCACTTGCACCAACTATGGCTGTGGTTTTGCCTTCGGGGATAATGAAAGATAAGTTTTTTAAAACCAAAGGCGATGATTTACTGCCGTATCTAAATGATAAATCTTTGATGACAATAGACTTATTTTCTGATAATTCTTCGGTTTTTTGTTGATTCACATCGTCTTCATCGGTTTTGGTATGCACTTGGCTCAAACGTTCTAAACTTATTTTTGCATCTTGCCACAATTGAATAAACCCAATAAAATTGCTTAAAGGCATATTGAGTTGACCTACAATATATTGTACAGAAAGCATCATCCCTAAAGTGATGTCGCCATTAACTACGGCAGTTGCCGATAAAAAGGTAATGATTATATTCTTAACTTCGTTAATAAAACTTGACCCAATGCTTTGCGTTTGTGCAAGTTTAAGACTACTCATTTGGGTTTTGAACAAACTAATTTGAATCTGCTCCCATTTCCAACGGTTTTTTCTTTGGGAGTTGTTGACCTTAATTTCTCTAACCCCATTAATAATTTGAACCAATGAGGTTTGACTATCGGATAATTCATCAAAACGTTTAAAGTCTAATTCTGCTCTGCGTTTTAGGAAAAACAAAGTCCAACCCACATAACCAACTGATCCTAATAGAAACACCAAAAAAATTTTTAAACTATAAATGGCTAAAACAATATTAAAAACCAAAAATAATATTATAGAATACAACATTGCAAAAGACGAAGAAGACAAAAAACTTTGAATTCTGCCATGGTCTTGTATGCGTTGTAAATGTTCGCCTGTGTTTCGTGTGTCAAAATAATTGACAGGTAGTTTAAGCATTTTAAACAAAAAGTCGGATACCATTTTGATATGAAAACGCCCTGTAACATGTAACATCAACCATTCTCTAAAAACAGACACTAACGTTTGTGAGCTATAAAGCACCAACTGTGCCACGAGAATGATATTAATAAATGGAATGTCTTGATTATTAACCCCTACATCTACAACAGACTGCATCAAAAAAGGCATGATAAATTGAATGGCAATACCCACCAAAAGCCCAATCATCAATTGTTTGATAATGCCATGATAGGGTTTGAGATAGGGCCAAACAAAGTTAAAACCTAAGTTTTTTTGTTGATTGTCTTTTAATTCATGGAAATTGGTGTTGGGTTCTAAAAGTAAGACAAAACCTGTTTGATCTGCTTGTGTGCTCCACGCTTCTACAAATTCGTGGTGCTTATAAGTTAATAACCCTTGTGCAGGGTCTGCCACATAGATTAAATCTTTGGAGGTTTTGTAAACCACTACAAAATGTTTTTGTCGCCAAGGCACGATAAAAGGCGTGGGTGCCTCATTGATTATACTTTCTAAAGACAGCCGCATTCCCAAGGTACGCATATTAATGTTTTCTGCCGCATCAGCTATACCAGCCATTGTGACACCTGTCCGAGTAATGCCTG
>DAIRDG010000083.1:0-5207 GCA_036796275.1 Flavobacterium sp. | reverse complement strand
TAAATAAGGCATAATGGGGTCGTTTAACGTATAATCGTTATCGGGATGCCCGTCTTTAGCTTGGTCTTTTTTGCAAGCAGCCGATAGCAATCTGGTATTGTCTATGGTTCGGATGTGCTCTGCTAACGAAATTAAAAACTTGTTTCTTGGTTCTCCAAAAGTTTCATTGGCAATAGACCAAACAATAGAACAGGCCCTGTTATAATCTCTGTAAATTAGTTCGGTATATTGTTTTTTGGCATTGGCCAAAACCTCCGGATTTTCCCAATTAATTCCCCAATATAAAGGCAATTCTTCCCAAACTAAAATACCGAGTTCGTCTGCCATTCGCACAATGTTTTCTTGATGCGGATAATGTGCTAATCTAATAAAATTACAGCCCAATTCTTTGGCCCATCCTAGCATTAAAGCAGCATCTTCAGGTGAGTTGGCTCTGTCTTTTCGCAACGGATTTTCGTCATGCAACGAAATACCTTTTAAAAATACAGGTTTACCATTTAATAAAATTTGTTTTCCTTTTGTTTCAATGGTTCTAAAGCCAATTTTGTCGTTTATAACATCTTCACCAGCTTCTATAACAACGTTGTATAATTTTGGTGTTTCAGGCGACCATAATTTTAAATTTTTAGCTTCTAAAGTAAATTTGCAAATGCCATCTGCCGAAAGGTTAACCGTTTTAGAAATGTTTAGCTCGGGGATTTTTATAACTGCAGTTTTCGGAAAATCCTTGCCCGATAATTGAAGTTTTCCGTTTATTATTTTATTTTTTTGGGTTAATGAAGTCTTTTCTAAATCAAAAAAGTAGTTGTTTACAAAGTTTTTTGGCACTTCAATTAATTTTACATCGCGTGTAATGCCACCATGGTTAAACCAATCGGTAACTTTGGCTGGAATAAAATTTTCGTCACGGGCATTATTAACACCAATTATAATAAAATTTTCTCCTTCGTTGATGTGTTGCGTTATTTCAAAGGCAAAGGGCGTAAAGCCACCCTCGTGTTTTCCTAATAATTTTCCGTTTATGGTAACAGTACTTAAATAATTTGCTCCATCTACTTTAATAAAATAGCGTTTATTTTCGGAGAGGTTAGTTTTTGTAAACGATTTGTAGTACCACACACTGCCTTCGTAATAGGTAAGCTCTGGCTTTTGATTGTTCCAACTGCCGGGCACCCAAAGTGTTTGTGCATCGTCAAAACTATATTCTACTCTATCGGTTTTTGATTTGGGTTTGATGTTTTTAAACACCGACATAAAGCCCAAACTTCCAGTACTATACGGATCAAGCACATATTTCCATTTGCCATTTAACACAACAGATTCTCTGTGGTGCGAATTTACTAAAAGATAATCTTGTGCTGTGGATGTTTTAACAAAACTAAAAAGAATAAGGATAGAGAAGGCAATGTTTTTCATTGGTGATAATTTAATCTTATTTTTAACGTAAACTTAAAGATTTAAAATTTATTAATTTAATTTTTTTTGGATTTTTTTTTAAAATTTCAATAATTAAATTGCCAATATCTTATCGAATAAAAAAATTTAAGCTAAAATACCTAAGTTAATGTTTTAAGTAAGTTATTGATTGATATGGTATTTAATAGAGGTTTTATAATTGGTGTAATGAATGTATTTTTGGTTTTCCATCCAAAAAACAATTTCTTTGGCTTCTGCTTTTAAGCCAATAGGAACGTAGGGTCTAACGTTGTCTATTTTAGAATTTTGGGTAATGGCTTTTACCTCCCAAGAATTTCCATCATTTTTTGTTTCCCATCGTTCTATTTCGAACACACCATTTACTTGACGAGACAAGTATACCACATCAGGATTGTTAGGATGTATACTCATGCCTCCAAAGTAATGTGGTTCTGGTTCGGTTTTGTTTTCTGGTGTTTGCGGAAACCACTTACCAGAATTGCAAATTTTGTATTCTACCCAACCTTTTTTAGTATATCTGGCATACCAATATTCGTGGTTAGTTTCATCAGGACTTCTGGTATATAAAATTATGGGGTAGTTGTTTTTATCATATCCAATATCGGCTATCCAAGCTCTTCCATTTTTTTCGTTAGAAGTATAAACATAGGTGGCATCTTTTTGCTCAAAAGGGATGGTTTGTAAAGTAGCTATTTTTTCTCCGGTTACTTTATAAAAAGCTCCATTTTCGTAATAAGCATAATACACAGAATTGGTGGGTTCGTCTCTAGGATGGCCATCGGTAAAAACCAAATGGATTCTAGATTTCCCGTTAGAAGCATATTTAACGTAGGGCCTGTTGTTAGTGTCGTTTGGGTATTTTGTGATAAAGACTTTGCTGTTGGTCCAGTTTAAGCCATTGTCATCAGACCACATAAGGTTAGGTTTAAACCCAATCCAACGACCAAAACAGTAAATTCGGTTGTTTTCGTTTTCTAATCTAAACGGATTGGCATACGTAATAGTAGGTCTTAAAAATTTGGAAATTTGATCTTCGCTCATCGGATGAATCATTTGAGGTTCGGAAAAACGAAAATCATTTTTGGGATCAGTTAGTCTGTTTATAAATAAGTCCTTTTTAATATGACGGGTATACATGGCAAGTATTTGGCCATCGGTAGTGATGATAAATGCCGGATTATTGTGATCATCTTTTTCGAGTTGAAAATACAATTCACTCACGTTTAACTCTTTAGTTAAAAGATTAAATTTTGCGGCTTCTATGGTACCATTCGCTTTTACCCAACCCAATACAATATTTTGGTCATCTATCATCACAGCTCTTGGATCTGAAAACCAACACCAAGTGCCATCATTGGTTAGATAATTTGAATCGGTTTGGGCTTTTATCCTTTGACTATTAAAAAAGAAAACCAAAAATAATGCAATATAGTGAAGAATATTTCTTTTAATCATGGGGTTAATTTTTTTTATTATCAAGGTATCTAATTAATTCTGAGGCAGCTAGTAAAAAGGCACCAACGCCAAAATCTGCGGTTGAATTTGCATTTACTATTTGTCCTGGTACTGCTTTTTCGCCTATGGGTTGCACAAAACCCAAGGTGCCATCTTTTTGAATAGCAGTTTTTTGAAGATAATCCCAGGCAGCAAGGGCAGTAGGAGCATAGATTTTTTTAGAAAGTAAACCGTTATTAATACCCCACAACATGCCATAGGTAAAGAAACATGTTCCGCTGGTTTCTGGTCCTGGAGCTTGTGCTGGGTCTAGGATGCTTCGAGTCCAATAACCTTCTTTTTGTTGCGTAGATTTTAGTGTTTCGGCCATTTTTAAAAACACATTTTCATATTCTTTGTAGTGTGGATCTGTTTTGGGTAATTTATCTAAAGTTCTTGCTAATGCGGCAAAAACCCAACCGTTGCCCCTTGACCAAAAATCTTTTATCCCATTTTTGGTTTGGTGTTTCGGGAAGATATATTTGGCATCTCTATATAATAATCCAGTTTCAGGATCATATACTTCTTGAATAGTGTAACTATAATATTCATGAAGTTTTTTAAGATAAATATCGTTATTGGTGATTTCATACATCCTTGGCATCACGGGCATTACCATAAAAAGTCCGTCTATCCACCACCAATATTTATTTTCATTAGTGTTTACTTGATAACTCATCACTTCTTTTGCTCGTGCAATTTTATGTTCTTCCAGATTTAAATGATATAAATCTATATAAACCTGAAAGCATGCTTGCCAATCTCCAAACAACACGTATTCCTCTTTTTCACCGTATGAAAATTTCCATTCGGTTGGATTGTTAGATTTGGCTCCAATCCAGTTATTACGTTCTGCCCATTTTGTAGTATAATTTAGATATTCTATATTTTTAGTTACCTGATAAGCTTCCAAATTACCGATATGATAGGTGGATTGATGCCAAAAAGGTTTTTGATTTTTCACCTCGTTATTGGCTTGCCAATGGTTATTTACTTTGTGAATTATGTTGGTAACTTCTTTCTTGGACACTGATGCACAAGAAATTAGACTAAAAATTACAATTAATGTTATCAAAAATGAAATGAAACAGTAATTTTTCATGATTTATTTTTTACTAATGTATAGGTTTAATTGAAATTAAAAAAATTATGACATAGAAATCATTAATAAAACGGTTTTAAACTTTACGTTTTGATTTTTTTGCTCGTTTTTTTAATGAAGACAAAATTTTTTGATTTCAGCAATAACGAAAGGGATTAACTCAAATGAGTTTTTTTATACTTTTTTTTGTCAGGTTTGTTTTTTTGATGTTTCCATAGGTTACTAAAAGTGTTTAATTTTTAGTCAACCTATTTCAAGGCAACTCGTTCATTTGGCATTACTGGTAACGGATTGCGTGTATGAGAAGCAGCGGATTTAAAAGCACTTCAATTTCAGATTGGTATTAACTTTTATTAAAAGCACTGTTCTTTGATTTAGCACTGAACCCGCAATTTCTTATACACGCTGTTATGCTTTCGTTATTTGTTTTCAATTAATTGCTCGTCAATTTTTTGAATGATATCTTTCGCAATTTGTTTTATCTCCATAAGTAATTCTTGTAATCGTATTTTGCGATACATATTGGATTTGATTGAATTTCTTATTGTGGGTGTATTTAATTGTTCCAAAAACACAGCTTTTCTTGAAGTTTCTGATTGTTCAAATGTGATTTCATTTTGATTATAGTACGGATTAGCATAAATATCAATTTCAAAGCCCATAGCTGCCCAAAGCTTACCGTCATCTGTGGTGTCCTCAGTATCCCATTTTGTAATCCCATCATACATATTTGAATTTAAAGTGTAATAAGTATTAATATCATCGAAGAGTAGATTAAAATCAAAAAAATCAGTAATACCTGCATTAATAACTTTCTCATAGCTTTGGTTTTTGAACCTGTATACGTATCCGTTGTAAGGCAGCCTATCGTACAACGAACTTGCAGATTGGGTGTCTAAACCTATATTATCGAGAAGTGATTTGGACATTTCCAGGTTTATTGGAATATTTAGAAGATGTTTGGAAAACGTCAGCGTGTCTGCAACCAAATCATAGCGAATATTTTTTAATACATTTACAACAATGGCTTTCGCTTTGCGCTCTTCATTCCATGTATTGATACTCAAAGCAATCAAAATTCCAATCACCACAAGGACAATTTCACCAATGGCGTATTTCAAGTACTTGGATGTCTTGCCTGCCTGTCCGGCAGGCAGGCCTTCATTGAGAAGGT
>DAIRDG010000082.1:0-5358 GCA_036796275.1 Flavobacterium sp. | reverse complement strand
AATAAGATGAAAATAAAAAATACACAGTTTTAATTTTTATCGGACAATAATGATATTTTTACTATATTTGTTAACAGTTTACAATTTGTTAACATAAATATTAATTAATTTTTAAGACTCCAAAGGTTTTTGCTTTCATGCTTTCATGACAACTTTTTAAATCTTTGATAATCACAATTAAATACAATAATATGAACACAAAATTATTTTTAAGCTTTCTGCTTTGTTTGATTTCTTTTCAAACACAGGCAGAAACTAACCTTGCTCATGCCATCTTAACAGGCGATAGCTACCGCACCACTGCAGCAGGGGCTTGGGATGTTGCAACCTGGGAAATCTTTAATGGCACAACTTGGGAGGCTTCTGCTGCACCGCCTTTGGTGTCTGCTACCAACACCATTATCATCAGACATGCTATTAGCACGTCAGGTGATACACAAATGCTAAACCTTACCCTTGAAGCTGGTGGCACCCTAACAGTAGGGCATGCCTTTACTGTAGCTAATGTGGTCGTAAACAACACTGCCGTCTTGCAACTAAACATTGCTACGGTAAGTATCTCGGGTAATTTTACCATAGAATCTGGTGGCCGAATGAACATGAATTCTAACGGCATTAACGGCGTGAGTGCCTTGTGGAACGGCACCGAAAATTTTAGAAGCGGTTCTATCGTTGAGATACAAAATTGGGATTTTTCAACATCAACTGACTCAATATTGCTTCAAGCTACAAATTTAATTAGTTCCAATTCCGACGGAGGTTATTATTTCGGACATTTAATTATATCTGGCAATGCATTTTCTTTATTAAATTTAACTCAAGGTAACAACACTTTTTTGCTTTGTGAAAATGACTTAACTTTAAGTCATATTAATACTGTAAGATTAACTAACAATGCCCCAACTATTACCATAGGAGGCAATGTAGTAGTTAATTCTGGTACATTTCAGGTTTCTAATACTTTAGGTGCACCTGTTATCAACGTTTTAGGTAATTTAACTATGTCCGATGGTATATTAAATTTAAATGCTCAAAATGGTTCTGGTGCTACTGTTCTTAATTTAAAAGGCAATCTTGATATCAGTGTGACAGAGGGTTTAAGGTCATCTGATACTAAGGGTACTCTAAGTAGGCTTGTATTTAATGGTAACACAGAGCAAACCATAAGTTTTACAGGTTCTATGAATAACAATATCGATTTTTTTATAGCTAATGGTGCAGAAGTTAAATTACTAACTAATTTTGAATTAAGATTAGCAAATAATAATTTAATAGTACAACTTGGCGGCACCCTCAACTTTAATTATTTTAACATCATTGGAGGTGGAAGGTTTTTTAATCAAGCTGGAGGCACCTTAAAAATTACCTCCGCTGATGGGATTAACAGGAAAGATGATCCTAATGGAACTTTAGGTAATGTGCTTTGCACGGGTAACAATAGGGGCTTTAATGTCGCTGGTAATTACCATTACATTGGCAATGTGAGTCCCCAAAACACCGGCACTGGCTTACCTGCAACAGCAGGTGCCAAACAAATTGTGATCAACAAAGACAACGCTACCGATATAGTTAATTTAACGCAAAGTACAATTATAAATAGTCCAGGTCTGCTCAATATACAAAAAGGCATTTTTGTGCAACCTGCTGGTACCAAAGTTACTGGTACAGGTGCTTTAACCGTATTGGCAGATGGGGCCTATCATGTGTTTGAGAACAACATCACTGTACCAAGTCTCACAGGTGGATACACCTTTACAGGCAATACCTCTGCCAACAGTGCTGTCTTGGCTTTGTTAGGCTCAGGAACGCAAACCTTGCGGGGGGCTCGAATTTACCATAATTTGGTATTTGGCGGTGGGGGCACCAAAGGGGTGTCTGCTGATACCCCTACTATCAACAAAAGCGTGACCATACAAGCAAACACGACTGTAAATGCTAGTAATTTTATTTTTGGTAAAGTAGAAACAGAGCTCAACATGCAAGCTAACAGCCGTTTGATAGTAGCAGCAGCCTCAAACGGACAAACCAGACCATCTATGCGAGGTGGGAGTGATACATCAAACTATAATCTCGACTCAACGTCTACCATCCAATTTAATGGAGGGGCAGAATTGAATATCAGATTAAATAATGGTAATATAACCTATGCCAACATAGACATCTCAGGTAGTAATGCCAATTTGTTTGGTCCTAACTCAGTACTTAACTTCAAGCCAGGTTCCACCTTTACCGTTAAATCTGGTGGAACGTTTAGAGTGAAAAATGTCAATGGATTTTCAGGAGCAGCCAATACAGCAATTTCAAATACTAACAACCCAACCATAGTTTTAGAAGAAAACAGCTCCATTTTATATAATGGCACAAGTACCCAAACTGTTACAGGAAACATCGTTTACAAAAAATTGGAATTAGCCAGAGCCGGTATCAAAAACTTACAATCTGTAGAGGTTGACAATGATTTTATTTTATTAAACAATTGTGCAGCTGTAAATTTGCCATCAGGCAACACACTCACGGTGAGAGGCAACCTTCTAAATCAGCAAACCACGCCAGATTTTACCATTGCCAACAATGCATACATATTGCAAGACAATGCACAAACCACCAATGGCAACACGGGGGTTTCTAAAGTTCAGCGGGCAAGTGCTGAAATCAAACGCAACGACATCACTTTATGGTCTTCACCTGTGGCTGGTCAGAATTTATTGCCTTTTTCGCCAGAAACCCTTAGCAATCGGTTTTTTAATTTTAATGAAACAACAAATCAGTATGTTATTGTAGCAGACCCTGCTACTACCACTATGGCAAGTGGGGTAGGGTATGGCATCAGAGCTCGCAATAATTTGCCCACAGGGATTACAGAAAATTGGCTAGGTACTTTTACTGGTGTGCTCAACAATGGAGATGTGAGTGTTAGCATTACAAAAAACCATGCCGATCAAAATTATAATTTGGTTGGCAATCCCTATCCATCGGCCGTTAACTTACTGAGTTTGTATAATGAAAACAATACTGTAATTCAAAATAAGTTTTATGTGTATGAGCATACCTTGCCTTCTAACATTCCTAGTAATGTGCCTACTTATACCAACTACGGCATCATCACGGTAGGTACGCCTAGTATTTATAACCCTGCTACCAGATCTGATGGCACAAACCCACCAGATGTAAATCCTTTTGCACCGCTTCTTCAGCCTGGGCAAGGATTTTTGGTTAGAGCAACTGCTGCTGGATCGTTGGTGTTTAAAAACAGCATGCGTAGCAATGGCAACTCAGCATTTTTTAAACCTAACCAAAGTTTATCTAACGGTTTTGATATGTTTAGACTCAAATTGCAAACCCCAGATAATTTTTATAACCAAGCTGTGGTGGGATTTTTTGACGGGGCTTCGGATGGTTTAGACACCACCGACACCGAAGGCTTTGGGGTTGCACCCTTGTATACCATGCAAGACAATAAAAAATTAGTGATTCAGGCCAGAAGTTTACCCTTTAATGATAATACTGTTTTGCCACTTGGGTTTTATGCTGGCACATCGGGCACACACACGCTTTCGGTGTTGCAAACAGAAGGCATCTTCCAAGACACGGAAACAGTTTATTTAAAAGATTTGTTGCTCAATACTTTTCATAACTTATCGGAGGCTCCCTATAGTTTTGAGTCTTTAGTAGGAGAGCAAAACAACCGTTTTGAGCTGTATTTTAACCAACCGCTAAGTGTTTTAAACCCAGAGAAATCAGCTGCAAATTTGATGGTGATTGCCCAACAAAACCAAATTCAAATGCAATTATTTGGCAGCCAAAAATTAGAATCGGTGCAAATTTTTGATTTGAATGGCAGGTTGATTTACAAATTAAACCAAGTTAATCAGAACCAACTAACCATAGACGACATCAGAAAAACAAATTCTGTATTGTTTGTGAAAGCACAAGATAATCAGGGCATGGTGTACGTGAAAAAACTAATCTTTTAATTTAAAAGCAATGAAAACAATTTCAAGTTTATATAAAAATATTTTATCTGTAGCCCTGATGTTCTTGATACCTATCTTGGCGTTTGCCGATGATTTACCGCCAGAATTTGGAACAGAACCTGATCCAGACCCTGCATTTCCTATCGGTTTTGAGGGTATTAATATTTTGTTGATACTGGTGATATTGGTGTTTTTATACCGAAAAAAACTTCTGCTACCAACAAAAACATAAATAATTAATGACAAAAGTTACCATAAACCATCTTCAACTCCTTTAGTTTTAGATGGTTTTTACTTTTTAAGCATCTCTACCGTTGCAATGGTTCTAAAGCCGGTATGCTCAAGGCTAGTGTCTAAAGCCATGGGCATTTTGGCCGATATCCGGTAACTGGCACAATAAGAAGCATTACACAAAAACGAGCCACCTTTTACAATAATCTGAACTTCATACGGATTATCAGGATTATAGGTTTTACTACTTCCTTTGGGGTTTCTAGCCGGGTTGTTGATGCTGTTTTTAAGATGATTTACGTCAAAATAATCGGCAGTCATTTCCCACACATTGCCAAGCATGTCATATATGCCAATAGAGTTGGGCGGGTAAGATTTTACTGGGGCTATAAATTCATGCCCATCAATGGCTGAGTTGGTTTCCGGAAACACCCCTTGCCAAGTGTTGGCAAATTGGTCTAATACCCCTTTGTTGTTTCCCCAAGTAAACACAAAATTGGTATGCTTGCCCTGAGCTGCCGATTCCCATTGGGCCTCTGTTGGCAATGCCCGGTTAGCCCATTTACAATAGGCTAGGGCATCTTCGTAGGCAATATGCACTACTGGGAAGTTGTCTTTGCCTTCTAGGCTGCTGCCTGGGCCGTTGGGTTGCCTCCAATTAGCACCCACTTCCCAATTCCACCATTGGGAGTAATCATCTAGGTTGTCTACTTTGCCCGTTTGGCGGTTAAACACCAAACAACCGGGTTGTAAGATAGAATCGGCTGGTTTGGGGGTACCCTCTGGTAGTAATAATTTCATTTCTTCCCAATTAATGGGTCTTTCGGCCACCGTGATGTAATTGGTGGCTGCTACAAATTTTTTAAACTGGGCATTGGTAACTTCTGTAGCATCTATAAAAAAACCATCTACGGTAACTTCTCTACCCGGTTGTTCCCTGTCTAAAGCAAACGCGTCATCGGCTTTGGCCCCTAGCCAAAAGGTTTTACCGGGTACCCAAACCATGTCCTCGGGTGTGGCTAAATCTGTTGGTTGATTAATAAGTAAATCTGTTGCGGTATTGGAGTTATTTTTGCATTGAATAAATAAAAAGCATACAAACAAGAAAAAAGGGTAACGGTGGAGAGGGTATTTAATCATAGGTAGCAAATAG
>DAIRDG010000081.1:0-5397 GCA_036796275.1 Flavobacterium sp. | reverse complement strand
GATATAAAAAGCCTCAAATGAATTTCACGTCATAAAATTTCTGATTGATTTGACGCTGGCTGTTGCATCTTCACGCTTTAATTAAATAAAAACGAACCTTGGGTTCGTTTTTTTATAGATAAAATAAATGATGTAAATTTTGGGTATAAAATAGTTACCGTTTAACATAGAAAACAAAATTTGCGGAGAATAACTAGATTAAACAACGCATATTTTGTGAAGATTATTTTGCGTTGCGGAGATTAACTATTATATTTGTTGCAAAATTTGCGGAGAATGAAGGTTTACATACACGAAAAAGAAAATTGGACCGACTTTGTCTGGGATAATCAAAAAGTAATGCCAAAACTTGGTGAAGCGAGAAATCAACAAGGAAGGCTTTTAGGTAAAATGGAATCTCTAGGATTTGATTTACAGAATGAAGCTTTATTAAACACACTTACTTTAGATGTTGTAAAGTCATCTGAGATTGAAGGGGAATTTTTAGAACAGGAACAAGTTCGCTCATCAATAGCTAGAAAATTAGGTATTGAAATAGCAGGTGCAGTAGATTCTGAACGACATATTGACGGAATAGTTGAAATGATGCTTGACGCTACACAAAAATACGAACTTCCTTTAACAAAAGATAGACTGTTTGGATGGCATTCTGCATTGTTTCCAACTGGTTGGAGTAGTCGTTATAAAATAACTGTTGCCGACTGGTGGCAGGACTCTAAGGGCCCTATGCAAGTGATTTCAAGACCAGTGGGAAGAGAGAAAGTTCATTTTCAAGCTCCAAGTTCTGAAAAAATAGAAGAAGAAATGATAAAATTTCTTGACTGGTTCGAAAACGAAAAACAATTAGACTTAGTTTTAAAAGCTTCAATTGCTCATTTATGGTTTGTCACAATTCATCCCTTTGATGATGGAAATGGTCGAATTACGAGGGCGATTACAGACATGATTTTATCTCGTTCAGACAAAAGTTTTAAACGCTTTTATAGCATGTCTGCACAAATAAGAATTGAACGTAAACAATACTATGAAATACTAGAACAGACACAAAAAGGAAATTCTGATATCACAGATTGGATATTATGGTTTTTACAATGTTTAATAAATTCGATAGAATCTACACAAGATATTTTATCTAAAACTTTATTCAAAGCTGAATTTTGGAAATTAAATTCATCGACTATTTTGAATGAGCGTCAGCAAAAAATGATAAACAGACTTCTCGATGGTTTTGAAGGAAAGCTCACGAGTTCAAAGTGGGCTAAAATAAATAAGTGCTCTCAGGATACAGCTTTAAGAGATATTCAAGATCTTATTACAAAGAATATATTACAAAAAGAACCAAGTGGTGGAAGAAGTACAAATTATGAACTGAGAAATGCCTCACGGTAACACCCCCACCCATTACTAGCCCTCACTATTCGGTAAGTGGTGAATCAATCGTCAAACCAAGTCTGCCCGCATTGGCAAGAGGTAATGCGTTTAAGGAAGTTTAGAGCCATAAACACCTACCTTGGCATATAAGAGAAAAGTTGGTTAAAAGCTCAGCAAGACAATTCAGAAAAAAATAAAAAATTTTAAAAATTTAAAATGGTTTTGCGGTGTAAAAGCTGTATTTTTACCGCATATTTTGCAGTGATAATTATGTATATACACCAAAGAGATAATTGGACAAACTTTGTTTGGGATAACAACAGCTTATCGCCCATCTTAGCTTCTGTAAGGCATTTACAAGGCCGATTGTTAGGTCGTATGGAAAGTTTAGGTTTCGATTTTATTGAGCGTGCCACTCTAGAGTCGCTTATTCTGGATGTTGTTGATACCACAAGAATTGAAGGTGAATTTTTAAATCCTGAATTGGTCCGCTCGTCTATTGCCAGAAAATTAGGTATTGAACAGGCTGATTTTTTAAAAACACCACGAAATATTGAAGGCATTGTTGATGTCATTTTAGACGCTACGCAAAATTTTGATCAACCACTTTCAGAAACGCGTCTTTTGGGGTGGCATAACGCACTTTTTCAAACAGGGTTTAGCGGTTACCAACCAATAGATGTTGCCAAATATCGTTCTGGCGGTATGAAAGTAGTTTCAGGCAATTTTGGTAGAGAAAAAATACATTTTGAAGCACCATCAGCCAACAGAGTGCCTCACGAAATGCAACAATTTTTAAATTGGTTAAATACTGATCAAAGTTTAGATTTAGTGCTAAAATCTATCATTGCCCACTTTTGGTTTGTTACGATTCATCCATTTGATGACGGTAATGGCCGTATTGCAAGAGCAATATTAGATATGTACCTTGCAAAAAGTGATAACAGTAAAATACGTTTCTACAGCTTGTCAAACCAAATTTTTAAAGAGCATAAACATTATAACAACATCATTGAAAAAACACAAAAAGGAACATCAGACATCACATCATATTTAGAATGGTTTCTTGGGTGTTTTAAAAGAGCGTTAATGGCAAGTGAAGAAAATTTAGAAATCATTTTAGACAAAGCTCACTTTTGGGATAAACACAAGTCAACAAACATTAACACAAGACAACGACTAGTAATCAATTACTTATACGACAATTACGCTAAAGAAATTGGTTTTTTACGAACATCAACCTATGCCAAACTAACCAAATGCTCAACAGACACCGCGTTGAGAGATTTACAAGATTTAGTTGCAAAAAAAATGCTGAATGCTAGAGCCAGCGGAAAGAAAACAAATTACGTTATCATGAGTCCCAAAAACATAAGGATTCCAAAAATAACAGAGGAATAAACCCCAGCACTCAACAGCGGTTGAGGTAAAAGATAAAATGTCTCCGCACCAACCCCAAACCCAACACCTCAATCCCCAAAAACGCAAACAATTACCTCATAAACCAAACAAGCCAACTATGGCTAGTTGGCTTGTTATTAAGAGGTTATTAACCCTGACTTAAATCTTTTTTAACAATTTAGAAATCTCATCAAGCTTAGGGGCCAAAATAATTTCGATACGTCTGTTTTTGGCACGGCCTTCGGGGGTGCTGTTGCTCATCACAGGGGCAAATTCGCCTCTGCCGGCAGCTGTTAGGTTTTCTTTTAGCACCTTGTTGTTGCGTTCTATGATGTCAACCACCGCCAAAGCCCGTCTGGTAGACAATTCCCAGTTGTTTCGCACTTGGCTGTTGCCCGTAAACGGCACATTGTCTGTGTGCCCTTCAATCAACACCGAAATATCCGGATTTTCAGCCAACACCTTAGCCACTTCTTCTATGGCAGTGCGACCTTCGGGGTTCACCGTCCAGCTACCAGAAGCAAACAACAGTTTGTTTTCCATAGACACATATACTTTGCCATTTTTTTGCTCAACCGTAAGGCCTTTGCCTTCAAAGCTGTTCAAGGCTTTGGCCAAAGTTTCTCTCAGGGCACGCATCTGCATGTCGTTTTTAGCCAAAGATTGCTCTAGCTCTTCAACGCGTTGCGAACGGTCTTTGAGGGCTGCTTGTAGCTTTTCTAAACGGTCTTTTTCGGCAGTTAACGCCCGTTCTTTTTGGTCTAAGTCTGCTAACAACTCACGGTTGCGTTTCATGTTGGCAGCCAACGAGGCACTGCTGTTTTTTTCGAGGGCATCATAAGCCTCCTGCAACTGACGCAAGTTGTTTTGAGCCGCAGCCAATTCGTTAGTCAATCGCATACGCTCATTGCGTAAATTGGCCAACTCGTTTTCGGCTTTGGTTAACGCGTTTTGCGTGTTGGTTTGCTGCTGTTGCAATTGCCCAAAATTATCTTCCAAACCGTTAAAATTCTTTTTCAGTTCGGCATACTTATCTTCCAATTCGGTGTAAATCTTTTTAGACACACACGAGCTCATGGTGAGCAACAAAACAAGACTGCCCAGTAAAATTTTTCTTGAGGCCATAAACATAAGGGATTAAAAAATTATTAATTGATTGGTTTCTTTTTTGCAAAATTCAACAAAAAAATCCGTTCAAAAACTTGTCAAAATGTTAAACCCATCGCAGGAACATCTTACCATGAAAACGGAACAAGACCCACAAAAAAACAGATTAAATGTTTTACAAATAATCATTTAACAATGTTCATTTAAAGTAAAAAACAAACAGATTAACCCCAAATATCGCTTTCAATCAGCATGGGCACCACCACACCACACACAAAAGCCGCGGCCACCAGGGTCCAATCTTTTCTAGAAAATCTAAACACCGTTTGCACCACATAAGAGAGGGTTAAAATCACCAAAACCACAATAACTTGAGCCACTTCTATGCCCAAAGCAAACTCTAAGAGCGGCAACAGCTTGTCTGAAGCACTGCCCGGCAAAATAGATTTAAAGTAGTTAGAAAAGCCAAGCCCGTGAATAATGCCAAAAAACAAAGTCACTGAGGCCACAAACCCCATCGATTCTTTGCGTTTGTTTTTGCCAGCCGTCAATAAATAGAACAAAGCCGTGACTAAAATGGTAACAGGAATCAAAAACTCCACCAAGTTGGCATTAACACGCACCACGCCAAATACCGACAAAATAAGCGACAACGTATGCCCAATGGTAAACAACGTCACCAACAACAACACCCGCTTCCAGTCGCCAAAGGTGTAGGGTATACACAAAGCAATCAAAAACAACACATGGTCATACCCGTCAATGTCTAGCACATGTCGAAGTCCGATATTAAAATAAACCCAAAAAGCTTCCATAACACAATTTTAAAACACAAATATAATATTTATAAGCTATTTCCAGCCTTCCACTGTAGTTGTTTTGCCAAAAAAAGTTTTGTAAACCCCCCAAGGAGCTTCCGTTGGTCGCTCTTGGGGGCCAACAAAACTAATATTTTGGCCGCAACAAGCTGCCGTTGCAGTCTGGGCTAGGGCTTTGGAGTGGCAATTAAAACCAGGGAAATTAACGGCACACATTTTTTTAAACCAATCAGCCTACAGCAAATGGCATCAAAGCCAGCCATCAAAAAAAAAGTAAAAAACTTCAAAAAATTTGTATATTTGAGGATAACTAAAATTTTTCAACATGTCCATATCAGAACTATACAACAGCGGATTTAAAACCAGAAACAAAGGTCATTTTTCAGCCATTGTAAGAGTAGCCATGTCCGATGGCATCATCACCACCGAAGAAAAACACTTCCTAGATCGCCTAGCTAAAAACCTCGAAATTTCCCCAGACGAATACGAAGAAATCCTCGAATCACCCAACAAATACCCCATCAACCCGCCCTATTTGCACAAACACCGCCTAGACAGGCTCTATGACTTGGCCCGCATGGTATATGCCGATCATGTGCTAGGCGAAAAACAACGCGACATGCTCAACCGCTTCGCCTTGGCCCTGGGTTTTAACCCCGCCAACATAGACTACATAGTAGACAAAGCCCTCAAACTCCTA
>DAIRDG010000080.1:0-5525 GCA_036796275.1 Flavobacterium sp. | reverse complement strand
TCAGTCAAAAACTCCAAGTCTCCAAGTTCAGATAAAATAGTCGACTGGATAAACTCAATTTGTATTTCCTTTTCTTGAACTTCTAAAGTCTTAGCTAGTGTCGGCAACATTTCCTTTGTCGCCACTCTTTCATTGCGTTCAATTTTGCTTAGAATAGAAGTGTCAATGTCGAGTTCGGCTGCAACTTTTCTCAATGGCAGTCCTAGCTGTTCTCGTCTATTTCTTAAATACTCTCCAAATAAATTCATTTTGTCTATATTGTTTTGACAGATTCGTCAAAAGTACGATTTATTTTTATTTCTGTCGTACGTGCGTTGGGAAAAATTCAAGCTCTTTTGGTTTTGCGAAGGGTCGGCTTTGTGTGCCGGGCAAAACCAAATGTGCTTGAATGTGCGGCTGGCTTTCTACACTGACCGATAACTAATAATATCTGATAAATTTTAGGAGCCAATCGCTTGGTATATGCCAATGTGTTTGGTTCCTTTTTTCGCTTCTACGCCTTGTCTTGCATGTGGGTTTTGTAAAGCCCATCCAAAGAGCTTCTAAAGTCGCTTTTGTATGGCCAACAAAACAAACCCACACAAGCCTGCGGGGTATCCGCTCCAAAAGGGCTATCAGATAAACCATTTTTGTGTTTTAATCACCTTTCAAGTCGGCAATTATCAAATCTAATTTGTTAATAACAACTTAGAGATTGTTTAATAAATACTAGCTTTTTTAATGAAGGTTCGTTTGTTAAATGATACCTTTGCAGAAAACTTACACTATTTTTATGACAATCAACTATACCCAGCTAGAACAACTTACCACCCAAGTTAGAAGAGACATTTTAAGGATGGTACATGCCGTAAACTCAGGTCATCCCGGAGGATCTTTAGGTTGTGCTGAATTTTTTGTAGCCTTGTATCAAGTGATCCTTCAAAAATCACCAAATTTTGACATGAATGGCCATCAAGAAGATTTATTCTTTTTGTCTAATGGGCACATTTCACCTGTTTTTTATAGCGTATTAGCTCGTAGTGGCTATTTTAACGTTGACGAATTATTTACCTTCCGAAAAATAAACTCCAGACTACAAGGACACCCCACCACCCACGAAGGCCTCCCAGGCATTCGCATTGCATCAGGCTCACTTGGTCAAGGGATGTCGGTTGCCATAGGAGCTGCACTCACTAAAAAATTGAATCAAGACCAACATATAGTTTATTCATTGCATGGCGATGGTGAGCTGCAAGAAGGTCAAAATTGGGAAGCAGCCATGTTTGCCTCAGCCAAAGGCGTAGACAATTTAATAGCCACCATAGACTATAATGGTCAGCAAATAGACGGATCTACCAAGGATGTACTAGACATGGGTGACCTGAAAGCTAAATTCTTAGCCTTTGGTTGGGAAGTTTTAGAAATTAAAGAAGGAAACAACCTCAAAGCCATCATAGAAGGCTTGCAATTGGCCAAAACCAAAATCGGACAAGGCAAGCCTGTGGTTATTTTGTTGCATACCGTGATGGGACATGGCGTAGATTTTATGATGCACACCCATGCATGGCATGGCAAAGCCCCTAATGACGAACAATTGGCTAATGCCCTCAATCAAAACCCTGAAACTTTAGGTGACTACGGCATGCAAACCCCACAAGCCAAACCGCATCATCACGAATTTAAAATACCTTCTGGCAGCCAAAGTTTATTAGACATTAGCAACGGAGTGGCAGCTCTCAACCAAGGCAACAAAGACACCCGTTCGGGTTTTGGGGTAGGTTTGGCAGAATTAGGCCAAAAAAACAGCCAAGTAGTCGCCTTGTGTGCCGACCTCATTGGGTCGTTAAAAATGGATGATTTTATTAAGAATAACCCTGAAAGATTTTTTCAAGTGGGCATAGCCGAAGCCAATATGATGGGCATAGCAGCGGGACTTACCATAGGGGGTAAAATTCCTTTTACCGGAACGTTTGCCAATTTCTCCACTGGTCGTGTGTATGATCAAATTCGTCAATCTATTACATATTCTGGCAAAAACGTAAAAATTTGTGCTTCACATGCCGGACTCACTTTGGGAGAAGATGGTGCTACCCATCAAATATTAGAAGATATTGGTTTAATGAAAATGTTGCCAGGCATGGTGGTTATCAACCCTTGTGATTTTAACCAAACCAAAGCCGCTACGCTCGCCATAGCCGATTATGAAGGCCCAGTCTATTTAAGATTTGGCAGACCCTCAGTGGCTAATTTTACTCCTGCTAACCAACCTTTTGTTATTGGTGAAGCCCTCAAAATGCTAGAAGGTTCTGCGGTTACTATCTTAGCCACCGGTCATTTGGTGTGGGAAGCATTACTTGCCGCAGAATCATTAAGTAAAGAAGGTATTTCTGCCGAAGTAATCAACATACACACCATCAAACCATTAGATGAAGCCGCTATCTTAGCCTCTGTTAAAAAAACAGGGTGTGTGGTAACGGCAGAAGAGCACAATGTGTTTGGAGGCCTCGGAGAAAGTGTAGCCAGATTACTCGCTCAAAAACTACCTACCCCACAAGAATTTGTTGGAGTGCAAGACAGTTTTGGAGAATCTGGAACCCCCGCTCAACTGATGCAAAAATATGGTTTGGATGCTCAACACATCATCCAAGCAACTATAACCGTTTTAAAAAGACAATAAACACATCAAACATTATGAAAAAAATTTATTTAACCCTTTGCATATTTGCTTTGTTTAGCTGTGCAGAAATGCAACAAGTGCTCAATTCATTACCTCAAGAGGGTGTGTCAAATTTTGATATTTCAAACGGACTAAAAGCTGCCCTAGACCAAGGGGTGAGCAATCAGGTAAGTAAATTAACCGCTAGCGATGGTTTTTTTAGAAATGAATTGGTAAAAATTTTATTGCCGAAAGAATTACGGGTGGTTGACGAAGGTTTACGCAAAATAGGATTGGGCTCATTGGCCGATGAAGGCCTAAGGCTCATGAACCGAGCTGCTGAAGATGCCGTAAAAGAAGCTACGCCCATTTTTGTTAATGCCATCAGAAACATCAGTTTTAATGATGCTAGAAACATCTTGATGGGCAACCAAACTGCTGCAACTTCTTACCTAGAAAACACCACCAAAACGCAATTATACCAAAGTTTTTCGCCAGTAATCAGACAATCGTTTAACAAAGTGGGGGCAGATAAAGTTTGGAGAGACATCATCACAAAATACAATGCCATTCCACTCACTACCAAAGTAAACCCAGATCTTAACGATTATGTAACCCAACAAGCACTCAATGGGGTATTTACGATGATTGCCGTTGAAGAAAAAAACATCAGAACAAACCTCAATGCCAGAGGAAGCGATTTGCTCAAAAGAGTGTTTGGCTTGCAAGACAAAAAATAGTTGTGGTTTAGCAATTGATAAACCATATTTACTCGAGTTTTTGAACTTTCGTTAAATTAATCTCAATATTCAAAATGCAAGTTTTGAATTTTAAAACTTGTATTATCTTTGAATCAATTAGAATTTTATGACGCAAGACAATATAGATTATGTGATTTTGGTTAATCAACAAGATGAGCCTATTGGCTTGATGGAGAAAATAGAAGCCCATCAAAAAGCATTATTGCACAGAGCTTTTTCTGTTTTTGTCATCAACAACCAAGGCGAATTGATGCTTCAACAACGGGCCAAAAGCAAATACCACTCTCCCCTACTTTGGACGAACACTTGCTGCAGCCATCAAAGACCAAACGAAACCAATCTTGAAGCAGGCAGCAGAAGACTCAGAGAAGAAATGGGCTTTGAAACCAACCTTTTGGAATTGTTTAGTTTCATTTACAAAGCACCTTTTGACAATGGCTTAACCGAACACGAGCTAGATCATGTAATGATTGGTTATTATAACGAAGAACCGAATATCAACAAAGACGAGGTGGAAAATTGGAAATGGCTAAAAGTCGAAGCGGTAAAAGAAGACATCAAACAACACCCAGACAATTATACGGTATGGTTTAAAATAATCTTCGAAAAATTTGATCAATTTTTTGAAACACATCAATTAAATGATTTTATTCAACAACTAAAAACAACTTAAATGAGAGTAGCCGTATCTAGAAAAGCCCACTTTAATGCAGCCCACAGACTGTATAGAAAAGATTGGTCTTTTGAAAAAAATAATGAAGTTTTTGGCAAGTGTAACAACCCTAAATATCATGGGCATAATTATGAACTGATTGTAACCGTTGAAGGTGAAATAGACAAAGACACCGGCTATGTAATAGACATGAAGGTGTTATCTGACCTGATAAAAGACGAAATAGAAGAACGTTTTGACCACAAAAACTTAAACGAAGACACCCAAGAATTTGAAAATATGAATCCCACTGCAGAAAATATCTCTGTGGTGATATGGCAACTTCTTAGAGCCAAAATAGAATCTCATTTAGATTTAGAAGTTACCTTGTATGAAACCCCAAGAAATTTTGTAACCTTTAAAGGACATTAATATGGTACTGAAAATTGGAGACAAAGTTCCTCACTTCAAACTCAAAGATCAGTTTGGTAAGGTGTTTGACAGTTCGGAGGTAATTGGCAAAAAACAAGTTGTACTATATTTTTATCCCAAAGATGATACCCCGGGTTGTACTGCACAAGCTTGCTCATTTAGAGACCAATATCAAGATTTTCAAGACTTGGGTGCAGAAATTATTGGCATCAGTGGCGATGGAGAAGCCTCGCACCAAAAATTTGCCAAAAAACACAACCTGCCATTTATTTTGTTGTCTGATGCCGATAAAAAATTGAGAAACTTATTTGGCGTACCCACCAATTTACTAGGGTTGTTGCCCGGAAGAGTTACCTATGTGATAGATGAAACAGGTGTTTTAAGATTAGTATATAATAATATGTTGGGGTCTAAACACGTGCCACAAGTTTTAAGTTTTTTAAAACGAAAACAAGAACAATAATTAGGGTTTACAGGTTAGACACACAACTGTGGAACAATCAAAAATTTGTTGAGACTTTTGAATGAGTTTTATATAATTCGCCATTTAAAAATAAAAACAGTAAATTTGCAAAAAAATTAAACAAATGGCTAACAAGAGACAACTTAAAAAAGAAATAAACTACGTAATTGGAGATATCCTAGAAATCGTATACTTGCATGAACTAACTACCAAAGGATCACCATCTGAAGCTACTGAAGCATTGGTAAAAGAATGTTTTGAAACCTTTGACGATTTAGTGACCAAAATAAACGATTCGAGTGTAGAACATCAAGGCAAGCATCTTAAGGCTGTAAAAAAAGAATTTGAAAGCCGTGCCATGGCTTTGGTAGAAAAAGTAAATGCCCTTTAAAAAATATTTGCGGGTTAAAGGATTCGTTTTATATTTGCGGTGCTTTTATTAAAAAAAGCCGGTGTAGCTCAGCTGGCTAGAGCAGCTGATTTGTAATCAGCAGGTCGTGGGTTCGAGTCCCTCCATCGGCTCTTTAAAAAAACTAAGTTGATGATAGAGTTTAATTTCTTGATAACCTTGATGGGACGAGA
>DAIRDG010000079.1:0-6292 GCA_036796275.1 Flavobacterium sp. | reverse complement strand
AAAACCAAGCCATTAGAGATTATAATACAAAACATAAAGTAACGTGGATAGAAGATGGCCTAAAGGCTTTGTTATCTGAATAGTTTTTTAAACAAAATTTTACTTGTTTTAAAATTACCTAAGTGTTTTTTACATTTCCGAAGAACCTTCGCATAATTAGGTGATTTAGAATTGGCTAATTTTAAGCAGTCTTTTAACAAGCTGTTTCTAATTGAAATTAGATTATCAGTTTGAGCCGCTTTAACATGGTGCATGATTTCTTCGAGGTTTAAAAAACTTGTGTACCGCTGAAAAAATAAATTTTTCTTAGAATAAACACCTCCTTCATGAATCCGGTATAGCCCTCCGTAAAAATCTAATAACACACCTTTGCCTTTGGTGAGCAAGTGAACATAAAGTGAGTTGTCTTTGGAGTATTTTAATTTTTTTAAAAAATTAATATCAATATCGTTTCTAAAAACAGCCGTTAAAGTATAAGTACAATAAGGCCTAAAAATATTATCAAAATTAAATACTATATCTTGATTTTGAGGTATTTGCCCCTCCCAATCAGCTTTTTTTATGGTTGTTTTTTTATCCTCTATAACCAAATATTTAAATTTGCACCATGTGATGCTAAAATCTTGGTTTGCTTCAAGAAAATCAATTTGTTTTTGTAGTTTATGTGGGTCTGTCCAATAATCATCGCCATCGCAAATTGCAATATATTTGCCTTTGGCCTCTGGAAATAAGACATAATACCATGGCTTAAAACCTTGGGAATATTGGTTTTGGGTTTGGTAAAAGTTATTGAATATATCAGGATAGTTTTGTTGATATTCTCTGAGTATTTGTGCTGTTTTGTCTGTTGAACAATCGTCGTTGACTAATATTTCATACTCAAAATTTGTTTCTTGCCTCAAAAAACTATCTAAAGTTTCTCTGATAAATTTTTCTTGATTATAAGCAATGCAACAAATACTAACTAACGGAGTCTTGGTCATTTTTTGATTAGTTTTGCGGGGTTGCCTACAACGGTAGTTCTAGATTCAACATCTTTTGACACCACGGCTCCTGCACCAACAACAGCCCATTCCTTGATCTTTATATTTTTTCCCGAAATAATGATGGCTCCTTGGCCAATAAAAGCAAAATCCTCTATAATTGCGTTTGCCCCTACAGTTGCATTGGCAGCTACATAGCAAGATTTCCCAATAATTGAATTATGCACAATATTGCATTTTAAGGAGATACCGGTGTTGTCACCTATCATGGTATCTGCTTGAAGAATAGAGTGTGCATTTATTATAACGCCTTCGCCAATGATAGCTTTTTTTGACACCAAAGCAGTGGGATGAATTAAGTTGGGGAAAAATCCACCTTTTTCTTTAATGGTATTAAAGAGTTGATTTTTGATGGCTAAATCTCCCATACTCAGTATAAAATTCATGCCTTCAAGAGAATCTTTTTTTAACAAATTAGGCGTTGAATCTAAAACAGGAATATCATGAAAAAATTCTCCTGTTTTTGAATCGTTATAATGATACAAACCCTTGATGTTGTAGCCGCAAAGTTCTGCAAATTCAATAACTACCACCGTATAAATACCTATGCCTAATATATAAACATCATCGCTCATTTGTCATTTCATTTAGAAAGTTTTGGACTAACTATTAAAAAAATTAAGTTTTGTTTAGCCTATTATTTTAGTGCAAATTTAACAATTTAATAAAACCAAATATTATTTAAAGATGTAAAATTGATTTTAATAAAAATTTAAATTTAGTTTTTAACGTTAAATGTTTGAAAATAGGCTTATTGTATTGTAAAGTATTAATGAAATAAATGAGTTTATTTTTTTTGAGTTTGAAAAAATAAAAATCAAAGTTTTTCTTTTTTAGATCAGAGATGTAATCATTACAAAAGAATTTTGCGGTTTCATTAAATTTTTGAAAATCTTCAAATGCATCAATCATGAGCTGCACTTCTTCAAAAGTTGCTCTTTGAGTTATAAACAAGGCTTTTTTGAGATATAAAAATTGTTGTTCGTTGATTATATAACCAATATTTGCAAGGTAATTTAACTGAACTTTATTTTGCATTTTTTTGTAATCTACATTCGAATTACTGGTAATATTTGTAGTATGTATTCTATATTTTACAAGCGGAATTTTGAGGTTTATTAGCTGATGATTCAAGACAATTCTAGTCCACAGCTCATAATCTTCCATGGGCACAAAGGTTTCATTAAATTGATATTCCTTCAATACACTTTGCCTCCCCAAAACAGTGGAGTTGCCAATAAAATTTTCATAAATAAATCCAAGTTTTATAGTTTCTAGTTCATACAACAAAAAAGCTTTTTCTTCATCAATTTGGGCTCCAAACCTGATGTAATCACCACCTACTATCGAGATTTCTGAATGTGTATTTAGGTAGTCTACTTGCTCTTTTAGTCTGTAATCAAAGCAAACATCATCAGCATCAATAAAGCCAATATACTCACCTTGGGCCATCTTGACACCATAGTTTCTAACTTTAGCAGGTTTTTTATTTTCATCAAAATGAGACACTTTTATTCTGCTGTCTTTTTGTTGAAAATCCTTTAATATTTTATAACTATTATCGCTTGAATTATCGTCAATGGCTATGAGTTCCCAATGCTGATAAGTTTGGTTTAAAATGCTTAAGATGGTTTCTTCCAAAAAACGCTCTGCATTATAAACCGGCATGATCAGACTCACTAAATTAGGTTTCATGGTTTTATTTATTTTTAACCCTATTCAAAAAAACATTTCTTGTAGGCTTTGGTGTTTTCTTCTTCAGAAAAATTTAATTTAACTAATTGATGAGCATTCTTACCTACCGCTTGAAGCTCATCTCGGTGATGGTTTAAGTAATCTATTTGTTTGGTAAAGTCACTGATGGTTTGCTGCTCTTCTTCATGTTGCAAATTGTAGCTTTCTAAATGCCAATCTTGGCTGTTTCTATTTTGCCAATAATCAAACCATAATTCAATAGACTTATCATGAATAAGATAACCACAGTTAGTGGTTTGATTGATGACACTGTTTATTTCACCAACTGCTGTGCAAATTGGCACCATACCAAAAGCCATAGACTCTAGCATCACCAGCGGCAAGCCCTCTCTGGCTGAGGTTATTAAGAGTATGTCATGTGTACTGTAAAGTTGGTGCATAACTTCTCTTTCTTTGATAGTGCCTAATACTTGGATATTTTTAGGGAAAAAATCACTTTTAGAAAAATCGCCCACCAGGGTAAACTCATAGGGTTTGTTTTGCATTAAACATCTTTTGGCAATTTCTACAAAAAACTCGGGTCTTTTTTCAAAACTGTTTCTAGAAACAAATAATATTTTTAAATTTTTATTGTAGGTTTTATTTAATGATTCTGGAACATCAACTTTGTTCGGAATTATTTCAATTCTGTTGATTAACTCTCTGTCAATATGATTTTCTTGATATAATTTTTCAAATTCTGATTTTGTTTTTTGCCCTAAAACAATTCGTTTTGAAAGTCTGTTGGCTACTTTCAAACTATATTTTTCAAAAGGCTCTGTTTCTTCATAATGAAAAGTATGCGTAAGATCTATCAATTTTACCTCGGTTTTTAAGTAAGGTATCAAATCATAAAAAAACTTGTTGTTTGAACTAAAAATGATGGGGTTAGAAATCTGGTTAATTTTTTTGGCCAATAGCTTGGCAAAATAACGGTTGTATTTTGTAATTAAATAAGGGAAAAGTTCAATAACTTTAGCATAAGTATAAAATTCGTTTTTTAATAAATCATTTTTTGAAGGCAATGTGATAAAACAGGTGGGGTTTTGGTCTTTAAAGATTTTTAAGATGTCTGCATGCACCCGTTCGCCACCACCAAAACTATAATGTGGAAAAAAGAAAATAATTCTGCTGATGTTTAGTTGCTTTCTTTTGAAGAGAAAATAATTCATCAAAAAATTTATTTTATTACTCTTCATCTATAAAATGTTTAATTTTTGAAATAATCACAGGCCAGTTATAATGCTCTTTTACATAATTTTCTGCCCGAGTGAGTAAGGCTTCTTTATCTGCATCGTTTTGATGCATATAATCTAGCAGGGCTAAATTAAAACTCTCTTGGGTATCAAAAAGATATCCTGATTTGCTATTCATGATATGATCTGCCAATACCTCACAATGTTTATTGGCAAATACAATTTTTTTATGCAACATGGCTTCTAGGGTAACCATGGATAAACTTTCGTAAAGAGAGGGAATTATCAGGCCCAAACTGTTTTCGAGTAGTTGGTATTTGGTGTCCTCGTTTACAAAACCAGTGTAATGAATGTTTTCATGATGTTTTGTTTTTGGCAAATGGTTGTGACCAACCATCAAGAGTTGCACATCTGACTGCTGTGTTTTTAAAAAATTGCTAAAGTATCTGATCAAAATATCGCATCCTTTGGTGCCATCTATTCTGCCAATATAAATAAAATAGGGTTTGTTTAATAATTTATCTGCATCTACCAATGAATGGTTAATTTCAAACTTTTTTATGCCAACACCGGCAACTATAGCATTTTTTTTAGCGTTTTTAAAATACTTTTCAACCAATTGTTTTTCACTTTGAGTGTTGTAGATAATCCCTTTGGGTATATCAAAAATATTTTCATAAGGCTTTGTAAACATGATGTGTTCATCATGAGCTGTAGGAATAAAAAAACTTTTTTCGGCTACTTGTGGCATGCCTACGGCAGTGGGGTAATACAAGTAAGTAAAAAACAAAAAACAATCAAAATTGTCTTTGTTTTTAGCTAAAAAATCTATTAAATCTGGGCAATATGGTCCTTGTTCAATAAGCCATTGTTGACAATCTTGCGAGGTTGGACTAAAGTCGATGAACTTTTGTAAAAAAGCAAACAATTTCAATCTTTTTAATACTCTAATCAATTTAGTATCAACTGAAATAATTCTTCTAAAGGCTCTAAATTTTTTTTGATTTTTAGTTTGGGTTGCAAACCGATGAATTGTAATACCGTTTAGATTACTGACACCAGGTTGGAAAACTGGTTTCCAATCATGGTAATTTATGGCACAACTGGTTAAAACTGTTACGTTGAAATGGGCCACCAATTGCTCTGCCAAAACCCTTGCATGATATTCTGCCCCACCATTAACTTCTTCTCCATAGCGTTGAACAACAAGGCCTAATTTTTTCATTTATAATTTTTTATAGAGGTCTAAATATTGTTTGGCACAATCATCCCAACAAAATTTACTGGCTTGAGATTGTATTTGATCTCTCAAGGATTTTTCATCAAATTTGAGTGCCTTGTTTAGGGTTTCTTGCATGGCATCTTGCTCAAAACTATCAAAATAAAAAGCTGCATCGCCACCTACTTCGGGCAATGAGCAAGCTTTAGAAGACAGCACTCTTTTGCCATATGTCATGGCTTCAACCACGGGCAGGCCAAACCCTTCGGCTACAGACGGAAAAGCAAATAATTCGCAATGCCTATAATACCAATCTTTTTCTTGGTCTGAAATGCCATTTAGCAAATGAACTCTCTCTAAAACATTGAGTTTTTTTGCTTGGTCTCTAATTTTATTTACATAAGCTTCATCGGCAAAGATGCCTGCAATAATGAGTTCAAGATTATTGCCAACCAGCAACTGAGGTAAGACATGAAAATTCTTTTTGGCAAAAAAAGTACCAATACTAAAAATAAATGGAGCCTTGGGATGGTATTGTGGTGCATCAAAATCTTTGAATTCTTGTATGCTTGTGCCATTATAAATTACCTGAATTTCTTGCCCCGATAGTTTCATGTGCTCTTTAACGTGGTTTGCCACAAACTCAGAAATACAAACAATATGAGACGATTTGTTGATGTTGTTTTGAACTTTTTTTTGGTATTTTAGGATTTTATCTGCGTTGTCTTTTTTTTCTATTAAAAAATTTAAATCATGAATGGTTAAAAGATTTGATTGAGCCTTCGAGCCAAATTTAGAAAACTGATAAGTGAGGTGCCAAGATTGGTTATTGAGTGGCTTGAGGTAATTATGAATGCTTTTGTAAAACTTTAAATTAGGATGATTGAACAAATGTTTTTGGTTTTCGGGCAAATAAAATATCAGGTCTTCTTGGGTTTTATTTCTAAGCATGGCTTGGCCCAAATCTTTTGAAAAGGTGAACAATCCGGTGTAGGGATTTTTTAATCTTTCAAAATCAATTACAATTGTTTTACTCATGATATTTTTTTATAATTTCTATATTCAAATAATCTTACACCAAAGGTTTTTTCTACCCAAAA
>DAIRDG010000078.1:0-6614 GCA_036796275.1 Flavobacterium sp. | reverse complement strand
TAGTGGCGGGTAGTTTTGAATCATGTTATTAAATGTTTGTTAAAAATAATAAAATAATTTAATTTCACATATTTCTATGATTAAAAATTTATTTATTTTTAGCTTTTTGCAATGATTTTAATAATTCACATTAGTTATGATCCTTGTTAATTAATTTTCATAATCAAATTAAAAGACTTTTATTGTTTTTATTACCTTTACCTAAAATTTATTTCCCTTGAAAAAACTCTTATGGCTATTGATTAATGTTTGCATTATTGCACAAGGGTTTGCACAAACACCTAAAAAACAAAATGTTGCAACTAAACCCAGCAGCAGCAATGCAGCCACCAAAAGTGAGTCTGACCAAATTTTTATCGAAAACGCCGATTTTTCTGATGTAGATCAAGCGGAATTACCAGATGGTATATTGTTAAGAGGCAACGTAATCGCTAAGCATGATGGGGCTGTGTTGTATTGCAACACCGCTTATTTTTTTAAAAATGAAAATTATATTAAATGCTTTGGCGATGTAAGAATTGTGCAAGGGGACACCATCACCATGACCAGTAAATATGCTGAGTATAACGGAGCAACCAAATTGGCCTTTGCCCAAAATGAGGTGGTACTAACCACTCCAGATTCTAAACTAGAAACCAACTTATTACATTTTGACAGACTAACCCAAGAATCTTATTATCGCACCGGTGGGGTTATCACCAACCAAACCAGCAGACTTGAAAGCGTATCGGGGGTGTATTACGTAAACAACAAAATGTTTAACTTCACCAATCAGGTGGTGGTAGACAATGGCAGTGCTATCATCAAAACCAATTACTTAGATTATTTTGAAGTTAATGGGCATGCTTATGCCAAAGGCCCAACAGAAATTGTAGATGGTGAAACGTTTATTTATACCGAAAATGGATTTTATGACACCAAATTAGACGTGTCTAACATGGATCTTAATTCATACATCATCCAAAAGGGCAGAAGAATAGATGGTGATTTTTTAACCTATGATAAGTTTAAAGATATATCTACGGCCACCCGAAACGTAAAAATGACCGATACCATTAATAATTTTGTAGTAACGGGGCATTATGGGAAGTATTACGAATCTAAAGACTCGATGATGATTACCAAAAGTGCCGTAGCCAAATCGATGCTAGAGCAAGACACCCTCTACATACATGCCCAACGCATCATTGCCCATGGCAAACCCGAGGCCCGAAAAGTTACGGCATATTATAAAGTCAGGTTTTATAAAACCGACATGTCTGGCAAATGCGATTCTTTGCATGGCAGTGAAATTACCAACATCACCGAGTTGATTGGCAACCCTGTAATTTGGAATTATGAAAACGAAATGACAGGCGATTTAATGCACCTGATTTCTAATCCCGACACTGAAAAATTAGATTCGATTAAGGTTTTTAACAACACTTTTCTGGTTTCTAAAGACACCTTGGGCGATGGGTATAACCAAATAAAAGGGGTTAACTTGTATGGCCGGTTAGAAGACAATGCCTTGAAGGAAGTAGACATCATCAAAAACACCGAAGTAATTTATTATATGCGAGATGATACCGACAATGAACTCATTGGTATCAACAAGAGCAGATGCTCTAAAATCAACATTATTTTTGATGAAAACGACATCGAAGACATCACGATGTTTTATGATGTGGAAGGCGAAATTTTTCCGGATGACAAGTTGCACCCCAACGACCGTAAACTCAGAGGATTTGTGTGGAGGCAAGATGAACGTATTTTTTCGTTAGACGATTTGCTACCCCCCGAAGAAAAAGCCTATGACGAAAAAATGAAAGCCCTTGGTAAATCTCAAGCCATTATAGGTGACGAGGTAAACGAAGTCTTACCCCAGTTGCCCGAAAGACCCATTATGCCTGTGTTGATAGATGACGGCAAAAAAGCTAAAACCAAAACTGAGGACAAGGCAAATGAGTTAAACAAAACGGAGTCTGACAAAGAAGGCACACAGCCGTCTAGAAACACCAATTTGCTTCAGGAAATAAAACCCACTGACGATGAATTGGAACCAACAGATGCCACTAAAGAAGACAACACCAAACAATAAATGCACATGAGCAAGTTGAAAGAAGATTTTTTAACCTACCAAGCTCAAACCACCCCCTATCCGTTGGGTTTGGAGGTCTCTCATGCCAAAGGCAGTTATATCTATGATACCCAACAAAAAGCATATTTAGATTTTGTAGCCGGTGTTTCGGCTTGTAGTTTGGGGCATCAACACCCCAAGGTAACCCAAGCCATGATCACTCAATTGCACAAATATTCGCATGTGATGGTATATGGGGAGTATGCCCAAGGGCCTGCCGTTGAGTTTTGTAAGCTACTCACCCAACACACGGCCCCGCAACTTAATAAAATATATTTGGTAAACAGTGGCACCGAAGCCACCGAAGGAGCCCTTAAATTGGCCCGAAGAGTAACCGGAAGAAGTCAACTAATTTCGTGCTACAATGCCTACCATGGCAACACCATGGGGTCGTTGTCTGTCATGGGTTTTGAAGAACGCAAACAAGTGTTTAGACCCCTTATACCCGATGTGGGTTTTATCACGTTTAACAACCTAGACGATTTAGAAAAAATAACCTCCAAAACAGCCGGAGTAATCTTAGAGAGCATACAAGGAGGAGCGGGCTTTATTGAACCCCAAAACGACTTTCTTATAAAAGTAAAACAACGCTGCGAGGCCGTTGGTGCCCTGCTGATCATAGACGAAATTCAGCCCGGATTTGGCCGAACAGGAACCTTATTTGGATATGAAAACTATGGCATAGTGCCCGACATCGTGGTGATGGGCAAAGGCATGGGAGGGGGCATGCCCGTAGGAGCTTTTATGAGCAGTGCCCAGCACATGGATTTGCTGAGTCACGACCCTAAACTAGGGCACATTACCACCTTTGGAGGTCACCCGGTGATAGCCGCCGCTTGTTTGGCTACTTTACAAACTATTTTGGATGAAGATTTAATGACAAAAGCCTTGCATAAAGAGCAGTTGTTTAGAGAGCAATTACAACACCCTTTGATTAAAGAAATTAGGGGCAAAGGCCTGATGTTGGCTCTGATGGTAGACCACGAAGACATCACCAATGAGGTAATTTTTGATTGCTTAGCACAAGGTCTCATTTTATTTTGGTTACTCTTTGAAGGCAAAGCCATTCGGATTAGCCCGCCACTCACCATTTCGGATGAGGAAATTGTATTAGGTTGCCAAATGATCATTAAATCACTCAATAAAATTGAAGCTAAATTACAGGAGCAAAGCGTTCGGGTATTTTAGTTAGCGTAATACCTTCTTTTTGCTTCTACGCCTTGTTTTGTGGTGGGTTTTTGTAAAGGCTCCCCCAAGAGCTTCCGGTGGTCGCTTTGGGTTTGCCAACAAAAACAACCACCACAAACCTGCGGGGTATCCGCTTCAAGAAGGGCTAAGCCAAAATCCATATTTGTAAACAACGGCTTGCGATTTAACTTTTTACCTTGATAATTATTTGAATGCTAATTTGAATTCAGCATCATTTGAGCCGTTACTAAACCACCCCACCTCACTATAATAGCCTTGACAGCAGCGATAGCTTGCTGCGGCCAAGCACTTTAGGTTTTGTGGGCCAAACCCAGCGACCAACGGAAGCTGAGGGTTGGGTTTACAAAACCTTGTGGTTGGCAAAGCAACTAAAGCGGATGGCAAGTAAACGGATGATAAAATGCCCAAGCCATTGGCTACAAAATAAAACTATTAACAACAATAGTGGGGGTGGGGTTTTAGGAATGTTAATTAAATTGTTTACAACAATTGGGTTAGATTTGTGAATTTTTGGCATCTTACTTGTATTTTAGACCACAATAGAAACCGCAAAACTATAGCGATGCACTACAATCCTGAAGAACACAGACCCGATGGTTTTCTTTCAAAATTTGAAAGCATGCTAAAAGCTAATAAAATGGCGTTTTTTGACTCAGATGAGTTTGAAGAAATTATCATTTACTACCTAGATCATGGCAAAGCCACCATGGCCAAAAGGGCTCTTAAGTTTGCCTTAGAGCAGCATCCGCATAGCGTGTCTTTGCAGTTGGCTCATGCCGAAATTCTGATTTATGAAGACAAAATTGAGCATGCCGAAACCATCTTGTATGATTTGCTAAAGGTGGAGCCTTTTAATGACGAAATTTATATTCAGATTGCCAGCATATTTTCTAAAAAAGATGATCATCAAAAAGCCATTGAGCAGTTAAAAATTGCGGCTAAGTATAGCAATGATTTAGCCGATGTTTATAATTTGATGGGCATGGAGTATTTGTTTTTAGAACAACTCGAGGAGGCTAAATCTTGTTTTATTACGTGTTTAGACAATGATTTGGAAGACTACACAGCTTTGTATAACGTGGTGTATTGTTATGAGTATCTGGAACAATATGAAGAGGGTATTCTATTTTTGGAAGATTTTATCAACAAAAACCCCTACTCACAGGTGGCTTGGCATCAGCAAGGACGCTTGTTGTATATCCTCAAGAAATACCCAGAAGCTCTCACTGCTTTTGATTTTGCCTTTATCATAGACGAGTTTTTTACCGGAGCCTTGATAGAAAAAGCCAAGTGTTACGAAAAACTGGGCAAGGTGCAAGATGCCATTGCCTGCTATTTGTATGCCTCAGAATTAGAAGATGGTAGTTCGTATGTGTTTTTGCGTTTGGGTAAATGCTTTGAGAAGATAAAAGACTACGAAAAAGCTTTACATTATTTTTCTAAAACCACCAAAGAAGATCCTTTGTTAGACAAAGGTTGGTTGGGTATAACAGATTTTTATGTGCATCAAAAAAACAACCACAAAGCCCTTTATTACATCAAAAAAGCCATTGAAATTGACCGCGATAATGTGGAATACTGGTGCAGATATATTCAAATAAACTACAGTTTGGCTAACTACGAGGAGGTGATTTATGGCTACCATGTGGCCACAAAGATAAAACCCTTGCGTCAGGATTTTTTGCTAAAATACATTGACAGTTACATCAACCTAAACGATTTGGAGGAGGCTATTAATTTGTTGGTGGAAGCTAATTTTAAGTTTCCAAAAAACAGGGCATTCACCATCAGATTGGCTGGTATTTTGCTGAATGTGAACAACAAAGAATTTGGATTTAAGTATTTGAAAGAAGTGCTTGATGAAAAAAGCAATGGCATTGAAACCTTCAAAAACTTGTTTCCAGAAACTTTTGAAGACAAAGAAGTGCAGAGTTTTATCAAGGCTTATTTAAAGTAATTAAGCCGTGGCATAATCTGTTAAATAACTAAATCTGGGGGTTAGCTTGCCTTGATGCGTAATTTGAGCTCGCTGCAATATGCCCTCTGCATCATGGTTGTCAAAACATGGCATTACGTACTCTGCAAACATGGCTCCAAAACCTTCGCTGGCATCCTGCGGGAGTTCGCATGGCAGGTTGTCTACGGCCATCACAACAATGGCAGCCGGATGCATATAATCTACTTCTTGGTGGCTTGCTGCCAAGTAGCCGTAAAGGGGGTCTTGGATAGTGCTAGCTCTAAGAGTGCTAGCGATGGGACCATTGATGTCGCATGAAATATCGGCTACTAGGCGGATGTTGTTATCTGGTTTTTGCAACATGGCTTGGGTTAAGATTTTGGGGGCTTTGTTGTCATAAAAATGCCCTGCCATAAAAATATCGGCTACTTTGGTGTATTTTTCAAAATCACTCACATAGGCTTGTGGGTTTTGATAAAAATCGGTTTTGTCTAACACTTTGCCATCGGCCCGTTTGTTGTAATCTAACACATCTATTTGGGTGTAAACAGCTTGTGCATAGGTTTTGTTTAAAAAATCATCTGCCGTCACCGATTTAAATTTGAGTTGGTCTAAAAACACTTTGATTCCCATGCCCACTTTGCCAGTGCCGGTTACCACCACTTTGATGGGGGGAAAGTGTTGTTTTTTGAGTTCTTTTACCAATGCTGTTTGGTTTGGGAGTTCGATGGCTTTTTTGGCTTTAAAAAATTCGTATTTTAATCCGAAGGCACGCAAACCATTGTAAGCCCCAACAATACCTGCATATCTGCCAAAGCCAATGAGTCTCATGTTATCTTCATTAACAATGGTTTCATGGTCAAATAAACTGATGTTTTTGTGCAAGATGGCTTTGAGCAAGGCCTGGTTATAAGGTTGTTTTTTGATGGTATGCGAGAAAAAGAAATAAGATTTGTATGGGATTAAAGCCTCAATGGGCACTTCTTTAACGCCCAACAAGACATCACAATCTGAAAGGTCTTGCACAACTGCTATGCCTGCGGCTAGGTACTGCTCATCCATAAACACCCTTACCTCAGATGACTCCACTACAAATTGATGATGCGGGTATAACTGGACTAACGATTGGAGTTTTTCTGGTGAAAAAACAACGCGTTTATCTGGTGGGTTTTTACGTTCTTTGAGGATGCCAAACTTCATTTTTTGTTGTTTTATTGAATTGTTGCAAAGATATTCATTTCAGCAGGTGCCACCAAAGTAGATCTTTAATTATTTTTAAGTAAAATGGTGTTTGGATTTTTTAAATCTCAAAAAATGAGTTAATTTTGT
>DAIRDG010000077.1:0-6944 GCA_036796275.1 Flavobacterium sp. | reverse complement strand
CCCCTAGCTTATTGAGGATAAACATGACAGAAAAAATAACAAAACCTATCATCAAATTTGATGTTGAAATTTCTGAAGTATAAAAAAGGCAACAAAACAAACAGCATTATATTCTAAAAAATTATAACAATCTTTTAACCCAAACAATGATTTATCTACAAGGTTTTGTAAATAATTTTAACAAAAAAGACTGCTAAGGCATTGGAGGATAATCTTTAAAAATTCTCTCTACAAATTTGATGATACGTTCTTCTTTTTTCTTAGAGGTAGGGTTTAAAGCCCCCACACCTTGGCCTTGCCATTTGAGCTCATTTGTTTTGGCTTCAACAATATCTATAAACAAAGTGCCTTCTACAAACGTACTCACCATAGAGCCACCCCACATAGGACCCCAGCCCCAGCCCCAACCAAAGCCCATGCCCCAGTTGTTGTTCATGATGTCTACTTGCTCTCTTTCTTTGGTGAAAAAACTAACAATCACATCCGGATTCTGGCTTTTTGTCATTCCTTTTGCTTCTAATTGTTGGTCTATGGCTCTTAGGATTCTACGTTTATCTAAATCAGAAATTTCTACGGCATCAATGCTTGTTTTGTCAAAAGCATAGGTTTTAAATTGGTTAAAATTTGTATTAAGCTCATAATCTGCATATACACTCACAGTGCTGCAGGAGGTGAGTGCCAAGCTGCTCACCATAATTAACAAATAAATAGTTTTCATAATATATCTTTTTTAATTTTTTTGCAGTTGTATTATATCTATTGCCTTTTGTAATCAGCTATTGGTTAATCAAGTCATCTTCTACGGCATTAGGCAAAGTAACTTTTAGCAAAGGCTCTTGTTGCATGGCTCTTTTTATGGCAAATACTGCACCTGAATTTCTGGCCCAACTTCGCCTGGCTATGCCGTTGTTGACGTCCCAAAAAAGCATTGATTTTAAGCGTCTTTCACTGTCTTTACTACCATCAAGAACCATACCAAATCCGCCATTAATCACCTCGCCCCAACCTACACCTCCACCGTTGTGAATAGATACCCAGGTAGCCCCTCTAAAGCTATCGCCAATCACGTTTTGAATAGCCATATCGGCCGTAAATCTAGATCCGTCATAAATGTTTGAGGTTTCACGGTAGGGACTGTCTGTGCCCGACACATCGTGATGATCTCTGCCTAAAATAACCGGACCTATCTCTCCCCTAGCAATGGCTTGGTTAAAGGCCTCTGCTATTTTCATTCTGCCTTCAGCATCGGCATATAAAATTCGGGCTTGCGAACCCACCACCAATGCATTGTCTTGGGCATTTTTGATCCAAAGAATATTATCGGCCATTTGCTGTTGAATTTCAACGGGAGCCTCTAGCATCAGTGCTTCCAAAACTTGGCAAGCTATGGCGTCTGTTTGCTTTAAATCATCTGGGTTGCCCGAAGCACACACCCATCTAAAAGGCCCAAAACCATAATCAAAACACATGGGCCCCATGATGTCTTGCACATAAGACGGGTAGGCAAACTCGCGGTCTAAACTGCTTGTTTTGCTCATTACATCGGCACCTGCCCTACTGGCTTCTAACAAAAAAGCATTGCCATAATCAAAAAAATAAGTCCCTTTGGCGGTGTGTTTATTGATGACCTCAGCATGTCTTCTGAGTGTTTTTTGCACTTCTGTTTTAAACTTTTCGGGCTCATTGGCCATCATATCATTAGACTCCTCAAAACTATAACCTAAAGGGTAATAGCCCCCTGCCCAAGGGTTGTGCAATGAGGTTTGGTCTGAACCCAAATCGATGGTAATGTTTGCGTTATAAAAGGTTTCCCATACTTCTACAATATTGCCTAAATAAGCTATTGAAACCGTTTCTTGATGAGCTTTGGCCTGCTTGACTCTCTCTACCAAACTTTTAGGGTCTTTGATGATTTCGTCAACCCAGCCTTGGGCATGCCTGATGAGGGTAATTTTGGGGTTTACTTCTGCACAAACGGTGATGCAGCCAGCAATGTTGCCGGCTTTGGGCTGAGCTCCACTCATGCCACCCAAACCAGAGGTGACAAACAAACTGCCGTGGGGTGATTTTTTGATTTTTCTAAAACCATTCAAAACCGTAATGGTGGTGCCATGCACTATGCCTTGCGGCCCAATATACATATAGCTACCAGCCGTCATTTGCCCATATTGCGAAACACCCAAAGCGTTCATTTTTTCCCAATCGTCTGGTTTAGAGTAGTTCGGAATCACCATGCCATTGGTAACCACCACCCGTGGAGCCTCTTTATGCGACGGAAACAAACCCATGGGGTGGCCAGAATACATCACCAAGGTTTGCTCATCGGTCATCTCGACCAAATACTGCATGGTGAGCAGATACTGTGCCCAGTTTTGAAACACCCCCCCGTTGCCACCATAGGTAATCAGCTCATGCGGATGCTGTGCTACGGCAGGGTCTAGGTTGTTTTGAATCATCAGCATGATGGCTTTGGCTTGCAAGCTTTTGCCCGGATATTCGTTTATGGGTCTGGCCTGCATGGGGTAATCTGGTCTAAACCGATACATGTAGATTCTCCCATAGGTCTCCAACTCTTCTTTAAACTCTGCCAAAAGGGTCTGATGGTGCCTCGGCTCAAAATACCTCAGGGCATTTTTTAGGGCTAATTTTTTTTCTTCGTCAGACAATATGTCTTTGCGTTTTGGGGCATGATTCACCGCTGCATCAAAAGGTTTAGACTCTGGAAGTTGATCAGGTATGCCTTGTTTTATCTGTAATTGAAAGGTATTTGCTATTAAAGTATCTGAAGTTTGCATGTGCCTAAAGTTTAGTCGCCATATGGATTGTTGGTGTAACAAATATCAAAAAAATATTTTGTAGCTTCAAATTTTTAGGTAAAGATTATTAAAGTTTAAACTTTTTTTAGGGCGTTCGGGCGGGTCTTTCGTTATAGCTTGCTCGTTTCAGGTTGTTTTTTTAAGGTCTTGGCAAGAGCTTACGCTGGTCGCTTTGCCAACCCCAAAAAAACTGTCCTGACACTTTACAAGGCTGTCACTGCAGCCCCTAACGCGGAGGTTGTAGTGAATTTTTTGGTCATTGCATTAATGGCTTATGGTTTGGTTGTCTAAAAACGCTCCCTAAGTTTTGTTTTAGCCGTGACTGCAATGGCAGCTTTGCGTGGCCAAGGGGTTGTGTTTTGCCCTTGCCACAAAGCGACTAGCGGAAGCTCTTGTGGCAGGGATGCAAAACCACCGCTTGGCAAGCAAACTATAATGAAAGGCACGAACACCGCTGGCAAGTAAGCCCGAGCCTTTTGGCTACTCAAAACACTAAGCCTCGTCTACGTGCTTGCGGAGCTTTGTTCTTCTCTCAAAGGCGTTTACCAACTCTAGTACTTTTTCTTCAACAAAGTCTACCACTTTTTCTTGTAGTTTTACCTTATAAACCTGGTTGATGTAGGTGATGCCGCCGGGTGACATCACGTTGACCTCAACCAATACCCCGTTGATGACATCGATGCCCACAAAAAACAAACCGTCTTTAACGAGTTTCGGTCCAATGCGTTTGCACAATTCTTTTTCTTTGGCGCTAAGTAGATGTTTTTGCACCGAGCCACCTGCACTCACATTAGAGCGGTGATCGTCTGAACCTGGCACACGTTTCATGGCACCAATGGGTTTGCCGTTTAGCATCAGGATTCTCACGTCACCTTGCTCGGCTCCTTCAATATAGTTTTGCAAAATCACATAATTTGAGGTACCGTCTTCGTTGGTGATGTAAAACTCCAATAAGGAGTTGATGCTTTTCATGGCCGATTTTTCTAGCAAAATAACCCCCGAGCCACCATAGCCATTAAGAGGTTTTAGGATCATTTTATCTGGCCCTTCTTGAATTATTTTCTTGAGGTATTCTTTGTTTTTTGACACGTGGGTTTTGGGAATGATTTCGCTTTTTTCATCTTCAAACACAGCGGTGTATAATTTGTTGTTAGCTCTGCGGATGCCATCTAAGTCGTTCATGATAAATACATCGTCTTTTACAGAGTCTAAAAAGTTGAGCATGATCATGTCTAGCGGAGGATTGCTTCTTAAAATAATCACATCAAAACCTGCTAAAGGCAACATTTCGTCATAAAACTCTGCTTGGGCATGAAAGGTCTTAAAACTGTTAGACACTTTTTCTTTCCGCTTAATGACTCTTGAAAACGCAAAGGCCACACTGTCTCTAATAGTTAAGTTTGCGGGCGTTGTAATGGCTAAGCCATGACCCCTTTTTACAAATTCGTGAATTAAACTCAGGGTGGTATCATTAGGAGGATCTATATCTTTCCATGGATACATTATAAATAATACATTCATTAGGCTATTTTATTGTAAAAAATTAATCAATTTATCAAAATTATAAAAATAAATTCAAAGCAACTAAATTTTTATTGCAAATAATGCACAATTATAACAAAAATGTAACGTTAGCTTAACAGAACCGACTTATTACAAAAACTAAACTTATGAAGTCATTTTACAAACCGCTTTTGTTGGCTTGTTTAATCTCGCTAATGCCATTAATTGCCATGCAATTTACTAAAGAAGTCAACTGGAGTTTTTTTGATTTTGATTTTGCCTTGGCTTTTGTTTTGCTATCGTTGTTGTTTTACAGCATTTTATTTTTGATAAAACGGTTCAAAAAACCATCACAAAAAATCTTCTCTGTGGGTGTTTTGCTTTTGTTTTTTGCTATTTTGTGGATAGAATTAGCCGTTGGGATTTTTTAAAAATCAAAATTCCCAATGTTGGCCTTGCCAAGTGCCTTCCATTTTGAGGGGGTGAAATCTGATAAACATTTCTTCGGCATACCAGCCCAATTGTCTGGTTTTTTTAATCACCTCACGGTGTTTAGGGTTTTGGTAAGCGAAGGCATTCATTTTGTCTTGAGATTCCCAAATACTAAAAGTTGCTTGCTGAATAAGTGGCCACTCACCTATGCCCTTCCCCATGAGTCTGCCTTCGTAGGCTGTTAAAGACTCGCTTGTTTTTGGTACAAAAGACCAAAACTTCAATAAATATTTCCACTTGATGCGGGCTCTGGTAATCACGGCAATGGGTTTGTTTTCCTGAAAGGGTTTTAAAACAAATGGCTGTTGTCCATCCCATAAGCCGTGAGCTTCGTAGGGTTGTAAATAAAACACACAATGCTCTGAACATTTTTGGGTATAAGCCAAGTATACATCAGAAGTTAAAAAATTTTTGGCTTGCTCATTGCTGTCAAAGTTAATCAGCAAAGCATATCTGCCAAAATCTGGGTACCACTGAAAGCCATCACCTCCACCGGTGCCTAAAAGTTTGTAGAATTTTAAACCACTAAGCTTGGTAAGTTTGGCATGAGCCAATTGCATTTGGGTAAATGCCCAAAATTTTGAACTTAAACTTTTATACTCAAAAAAATGCAGTTGAAGTAAATTATTTTTCATACTCAAAATAAGCCTAAAAATTGCAGATGAGTTTTGTTTTTGCGAAAATATTAATAAAATTAAATTTTTATATCACTAAAAAATATATTTTTACCCTAAATTATTAAATCAAAATGTTAGAACAAAAACTTGTTATTGGTAGTGAAGAATGGTGTTCCTTGCCCGAAATAAATATCCCACTCATCAAAGCACGTGTAGATTCAGGAGCCAAAACTTCGGCCCTACACGCCATCAACATCACCCCTTTTATTAAAGAGAGTGAAAATTGGGTGAGATTTGACATCAACCCCATACAAAACGACCTTCGCACCACCATTACTTGTGAAGCTCCACTCATAGACAAACGCATTGTAAGAAGTTCCTCTGGCTTTCGCGAACAACGATATGTGATAAAAAGTTTACTTAAACTCAATGACGTGCAATGGCCAATAGAGCTTACTTTAACAAACCGCGACTCGATGGGCTACCGCATGCTGCTTGGCAGAGAAGCCATGAGTGGCAAAGCATTAGTAGACCCCGAAAAAGCCTTTGTGATTGGCAATAACCCAGAAACTCTGCTCTCATCTCTTTACAAAGAATTCAAAAGAGAAAGAACCGGATACAAAATAGGCTTATTGGCTAGTAATCCGAGTTTATACAGCAACAAAAGAATCATGGAATCGGGTGAAATGAGAGGGCATGAAATGATGTTTCTAAACATCAAAGAATGTTATATCAAATTAAACGGCACCAACCCTGAAATTCATTACCGAGGCGGTACCATCATAGATGATTTAGATGCTATCATACCCCGTATCAGACCTAGTGTTACCTATTATGGTTGTGCTTTGGTAAGAAATTTTGAAGCCACCAAGGTTTTTAGCCTCAATGAGTCTGATGCCATTACACAATCTAGAGATAAGCTTCATTCGCTGCAATTACTCATTGAAAGTGGTGTAGAAATTCCCACCACTGGTTTTGCCAATTCGCCCTTAGACACCTACGACCTCATCAAAATGGTTGGTGGAGCTCCGCTAATCATCAAATTATTAGAAGGCACTCAGGGCAAAGGTGTGGTATTTGCAGAAACAAAAAAAGCAGCCGAGAGTGTGATTAATGCCTTTAAGAGTTTAAATGCCAATATCTTAGTTCAGGAATTTATCAAAGAAGCCAACGGTCAAGACATCAGGTGTTTTGTGATAGATGGCAAAGTGGTGGCTTCTATTATGCGAAGTGCCCCTCCTGGAGAATTTAGAGCCAACATTCACCTGGGTGGCACAGCTAAAGTGATCAAACCAACCCTCGAGGAGAAAAAAATTGCCATTAAAGCCACGAAGGCGATGGGACTTAAAGTAGCGGGAGTTGACATCATCAGATCAAATAAAGGACCCTTGCTGCTTGAGGTTAACTCTTCCCCCGGTCTTGAGGGCATAGAATCTGCCACCAACAAAGATATAGCGGGCAGCATGATCATGGCCATAGAAAAAGCCTTGGAAAGTAAATCTAAAAACAATCTTTA
>DAIRDG010000076.1:0-7124 GCA_036796275.1 Flavobacterium sp. | reverse complement strand
TAAAAGTTAAATTTGCAATAGAAAACTCTGGTATTTCTACTATTTCTAACTCTCCTTCTTTGTTGTTGGCATCACTTACCATAATTTTTTTTAAGCTAGTGTAATTTATATCAGCCAAAAGTTTTTCACTCATAGAGGTGGGTGCACCAGTGTCTAAAATAAATTTTTTTATTTGATTGTTAATAGTTACATCTATGATAATTTTTCCACGGATGTCTTCATAGTTAAAAATTGCCACATATTTTTTTTCTTTAGTTTCACCTTTGTTGATGGTAAAATTGTCTTGTGCTGTTATAGAGTTAAGAATTAAAAAAACAAAGATTTTTATTAGCTGTTTCATACGAATATTTTCGGGTTGTTGTTTGTGAGGGCAATTGGTTTTTGTAAAATTACAATCTGATTAAATCAAATAAGTAAAATTTAGTAAAATTTAATACTAAAATGGGCTTAAAAGCAATATAAGTCCTTTTAACCCCTAATTACAAAATGCTGTTTTACTTGTTCTTTTCTCACAAATATTAAGCCGAAATAAAACAAATCAATACTCACCGTTACATTATCTAAACTTATAATTGTTTGCCAAGCAGATTTCATTTGATCATTCCAATAGATATCATCTATCACGATGACTCCATGGTTTGCTATCATGGCTAAAAGCATTTCCACATATTGTATGGTAGCGTCTTTTTGATGGTTGCCATCTAAAAAAATAAAATCAAAAGTAGTGGTATTGGTTGATAAAAATTCTTCAAAAGTCAGGTTTAGATGCTCAGCCTGATTGAGTGCGTTAAGTGCTTTCACCAACCCATGGGTTGCTGCACAGCCTTCTATGGTTGTAATTTTAGAATTTGGCAAACTATTGATGATAATCTTGGTTGAAAGCCCTAAATGGGTGCCAAGCTCTAATACTGTTTGGGGTTGAAAATACTGTAGAATTCTTTGAAATATCTTTGCTTTTTTGGGGCTCATGCCAGACCATAATGCCATTTTTTTAACAGGTCTCACAGAGCTTTTAAACACTTTTGAACCCGCACCAAAATCGTTTATGTTGATACTAGCCGAACTTTTTAACAGTTGGTTTCTATACAACTCATAAGATTTTATAACTGTTTTATCAGCTTTTTTGTATAAACCATCAATTAAAAAATGATACACAAATGGCGAGTGCACCCCGTATTGATTGGTAGATTTGCATAAAAACTCAAGATAATTGATGAGTATCCTCATGAATTAGCCCAATAAAAATTCAATGATTTCAATGGCTGCTTCACTAATTTTAGACCCTGGCCCGTATACGGCTGCCACCCCTGCATCATATAAAAACTGATAATCTTGCTTGGGGATAACGCCTCCAACAATGATTAAAATATCTTCTCTTCCCATTTTTTTGAGTTCGGCAATTACCTCTGGCACCAAGGTTTTATGGCCAGCAGCCAAGGACGAAATCCCCAAAACATGCACATCATTTTCTACGGCTTGTTTGGCGACTTCAAACGGAGTTTGAAACAATGGGCCAATGTCTACATCAAAGCCCACATCGGCATAGGCGGTTGCCACTACTTTGGCACCTCTATCGTGCCCGTCTTGTCCCATCTTGGCCACCATGATGCGTGGTCTTCTGCCTTGCTTTTCAAGAAATAAATTTGCAAGGTTTTGTGCTTTTTCAAATGATTTGTCTTGTTTCATCTCTTTGCTATAAACACCACTAAAACTCTGAATAGTGGCTCTGTATCTTCCATATACTTCTTCTAAAGCCCCGCTAATTTCACCCAAAGTAGCTCTGTTTTTTGCAGCTTCTATGGCCAAGGCTAAAAGGTTTTCTTTACCTGTTTTGGCGGCTTGGGTTAGGTTTTGTAAACTTTGGTTTACTTTTTCTTGATTGCGGGTTTGTTTTATATTGCTCAGCCTTTCCAATTGCTGGCTTCTCACTTTTTTGTTATCTACTTCAAGAATGCTCAACTGGTCTTCTTCTTCGAGTTGGTATTTATTAACCCCTACTATGATGTCTTTACTGCTATCTATGCGGGCTTGTTTTTTGGCAGAGGCCTCTTCAATTCTCATTTTTGGAATGCCTTGTTCTATGGCTTTGGTCATGCCGCCATAGCTTTCTACTTCCTCTATCAGGGTCCATGCTTTTTGCATCAGGTCGTGGGTTAATTTTTCTACAAAATAACTGCCACCCCAGGGGTCTACAGTTTTACACATTTTAGTTTCTAATTGCAAATATAGCTGGGTGTTACGGGCAATTCTTGCCGAAAAATCGGTGGGCAGAGCAATGGCTTCATCTAAGGCGTTTGTGTGTAATGACTGAGTGCCACCAAAAACAGCAGCTGAGGCTTCTATACAAGTTCTGGCCACGTTGTTAAAGGGGTCTTGTTCGGTAAGGCTCCATCCACTGGTTTGGCAATGGGTTCTCAGGGCCAATGACTTTTCTGATTTGGGGTTAAATTGTTTAACCAATTTGGCCCACAATAATCTGCCGGCTCGCATTTTGGCAATTTCCATAAAATGATTCATCCCGATGGCCCAAAAAAAGCTAAGTCTTGGAGCAAAATCGTCGATGCTTAAGCCAGCTGCCAAGCCTGTTCGGATGTATTCTAAACCATCTGCTAGGGTATATGCCAATTCGATATCTGCGGTGGCACCTGCTTCTTGCATGTGGTATCCGCTGATAGAAATGGAGTTGAATTTTGGCATGTTTTGAGAGGTGAATTCAAAAATATCTGCAATGATTTTCATTGATGGGGCGGGCGGATAAATATAAGTATTTCTTACCATAAACTCTTTGAGAATATCATTTTGGATGGTACCGGATAATAACCTCATATCAACGCCTTGTTCGAGGGCAGCCACTATATAAAATGCCATGATGGGTAATACCGCCCCGTTCATGGTCATAGAAACCGACATTTGATCGAGGGGAATTTGATCAAACAAAATTTTCATGTCTTCTACGGTATCAATGGCTACACCGGCTTTTCCGACATCTCCGGTTACCCTTTCGTGGTCAGAATCATAACCTCTGTGGGTGGGCAAATCAAAGGCAACAGATAGTCCTTTTTGTCCTGCAGCCAAATTTCGTCTATAAAAAGCGTTGCTTTCTTCTGCTGTAGAAAATCCGGCATATTGCCTGATAGTCCATGGTTTTCTCACGTACATGCTGCTGTAGGGGCCACGTAAATTAGGGGCAAATCCGGCAGCAAAATCTAAATGGGTAACCTCCTTGAGGTCTTCTTGTGAATAATATTCATTAAATGAAATACCTTCGGCTGTTTCAAAAGACTTTCCCTTTTGGGTATCCTCTTTTTTTGTGGCTATTTTTAAATCCTGAAGTTTACTCATCTTGTAGTCTTTTTTGTTCATGTGCCTCTGCCAATCTAACAGGTATGATAGGGGTAATGAGTGTTTTTCGGGTATTTCTTTTTACAAACGGATAGAGTTGCAGTTCGTTTTTCATCAGATCATTTGGGTTTGCATATTTGGTGGTGCCAAGCAAAACCTCGTCGCCATGATCTAAGAGTGCTTGTTCTTTTTGGGCACTTTCTTTTATTTTTCTTTGAATAGCCCCTTCAAACAATTGGCTGATAAACCCTTTGTTGTTATCGATGTGTTTGATTAATTGCAACGATTTTTCTACCATTTCGCTTATCAGAGCTTCTAGGTAATAACTACCCTCTACGGCATTTTTGTTTTGTGATAAGTAAGCTTCTTCTCTTATGATAAGTAATTGATTGCGGGCTATTCTGTCGCCAAAATCATTGTTTTTGTGATACAAACCATCATAAGGCATATTTTCTAAAACATCTGCCCCACCCAAAATACCACTCATACACTCGGTAGTAGTTCTTAGCATGTTGACGTTATAATCATAAATGGTTTTATTTCTTTTAGATGGTGTTGCAACAATTTGATAGGGCAATGGCACTTCATACAAATCGGATAAAGATTGGGCGAGTATTCGCAGGGCTTTTAGTTTGGCTATTTCAAAAAAGTAATTGCCGCCTATGGCCACGTTGAGGATAGTGTGCTTGGCAAAAATTCTGTTTTCTAAATAGGTGTTCCAATGCAAGACAGTGTATGCCAACTGCTGTATGATGTTTGCTCCAGCATTTTGTAGTAAGGTGTTGTCTACCATGAGGGTTCCAAGCTGATGCGTACTTATTTTTTTGGTGAATAAAAAATCGTCGTTTTGGTTCATCACCCAATTGCCATTGGTCATAAACGGACTCATAACATCGATTAAAAAACTGACATGCCATTTTTGATTTTCTGCCAAAGCAATTAATTTTTCGATGGCAACAAAACTGATTTCTGTAAACGAAACCCAAATTTTATTTGAATCAAGGCCTTGCATCAGAGCCAATAAATCGATGTTTTTGGGGTCTATTATAAACTGTATGATTTGTGCACCGCGTTGCAATTTGTGATGTGCATTGAGGTTAGATTTTTGTACATCGGCCACAAAAATGGTTTCTTTAATTGCAAAGTCTGTTGATATGTTGGGGGCATGGCTTGGCTTGAAGTCTTGATCAATGTGGTAAAATGGTTTTACTTTAATGCCCTCTAAACTCTCCCAAACTAGCGTGTCATTGTAGTCTAAACCATTGAGTTCTACTTGCATTTTTTGTTTCCATTCTTTAGAAGAAATGGGTCTAAAATCTTGTAACAAATTTTCCATAATTAATTTTTAATGGTATCATGTTCTATGATGTATACATCTTCATTTTCTTTTTTCATAAAGTATACCTCTCGGGCATATCGTTCGGCTTCATTAGGGTTTTTGAGATGTTTTATTTGGGTAGAATCTTTTTTGATTTCCGATTCAAAAAAAGCTTTATTTTGCTTGATGTCATTGAGTTTTTTGTTGATTTTTTGATGTTCTAAAAAGGAATAATTATCTAGAAAAAACATCCAAACCACAAAAATCATCAAGATAAGCACATATTTATTCCAAAGGTATTTTAGAATTTGATGATTTTTAAAAAAAGCTTTTATTTTTTTGAATGTATTCATCTAAAATTTATTTGCAATCTGTATTTTTTAGGTAAATTAAAAATTATAGAACCTTGCTCTATTTGAGTATTTGATTGATGTAACTTTTTACTATGTCTATGGCCACGGTGTTGTGTCGGTCATTCGGAATAATGATGTCTGCATAGGCTTTGGTGGGCTCTATAAACTGTTCGTGCATGGGTTTTAGCGTAGATTGGTAGCGGTTGAGCACCTCGTTTAAATCTCTTCCTCTTTCGTTGATGTCTCTTTTGGTTCTTCTGATGAGTCTTTCGTCTGAATCGGCATGCACAAAAATTTTGATATCGCACAAATCCCTCAGTTTTTTATCGGAGAAAATCAGAATGCCTTCTACGATGATTACTTTGTGCGGATGGGTAAGGATGGTGTCTGAAGTTCGGTTATGCTTAACAAATGAATAAACGGGTTGTTGGATGGTTTTGCCATTTTTGAGGGCCGAAAGATGCTCAACCAACAAATCAAAATCGATAGCTCTTGGGTGATCAAAATTTATTTTTGTGCGTTCGTCATAAGACAAATGAGAGGTGTCATGATAATAAGAATCTTGCGAGATGATGCCAATGTCTTCATCGTTTAACTGACTTAATATCTGATTGACTACTGTGGTTTTTCCACTGCCAGTGCCTCCAGCAATACCAATAATGATCATGTTGCTTATTTTTTTCAAATTTACAAAATTTAAATAATTTTAATAATCTTACGTCAATTAATAATTACTTTTGTTAATTCAATAATTTTTTATGATACTTCAACTAGAAACTGCCACCAAAAACTGCTCTGTTGCCCTTTCAAATTTAGGGGAAACAGTTTTCTGTAAAGAAATTTCAACGGCTACTTATTCGCATGCAGAAAAATTGCATCAGTTTGTTTTGGAAGTGTTGCAAGAGGCTCAAGTTGATTTTAAAGATTTGCAAGCCGTGGCGGTGAGCAAGGGGCCGGGGTCTTATACCGGGTTGCGTATAGGCGTTTCGGCAGCTAAGGGCTATTGCGTGGCACTAAACATTCCGCTGATAGCTATAGAGACGTTAGAAGTTTTGGCTCAACAAGTTAATGTAGAAACCGGTTTGTTGATCCCCATGATTGATGCCAGACGCATGGAAGTTTATACCGCTGTGTTTGATGCCAATAAGCAATTGATAACACCCACCCATGCCTTGGTAATAGATGAAAATTCTTTTACAAATAGGCCAAACACTTGTTATGTTTTTGGCGATGGAGCGGCTAAAACTCAGCCGCATTTGTTGGCATCAAATTTTGTGTTTTTAGAGGACATACTTTTTCCTTCGGCTAAGGATATGAGTGCTTTGGCTTATCAAAAATTCTTACAAAATTCATTTGAAGATGTGGCCTATTTTGAGCCTTATTACTTAAAGGAGTTTATGATTTGAGGTTTTTTTACAGCAAAGACGCAAATTACGCAAAGTTTTGCTTGTAAATAACCACACTTCGGATAGGTTAACGCACAAAAATATTTTTGAATTGATAGAAAAATCTTTCAATGAGTTTTAGGTCGTCTGTGATGATTTCTGCATTACCTGTCATTTCTTGTTGCAAAACAACTTCTTTATTATAGGTAGTTTTTAGCCCATTTGGAAATTCGAGTTGAACGTACCAATTACCCTCATGGTCTGGGGTTTTGGAGATAGTTTTTACGTTTGCAACCAACATTCCAAATTCTTGTTCGGGATAGTTATCAACTTTTACCCAAGCTTTTTGGCCAACTTTTACCTTGCCTACATTTTGAGCCGTGGCTTTGGCAATGCCTAAATAGTTGTTGCTTTGTTTTGGCACGATACTAAAAATAACATCGCCAGCTTGCACAAATTGATATTTTGCCCATATCTTCATAAAATTAACGTAACCCTCTACGTTGCTCTTTAGCACATATTGCAATTCCCAATCTTCAATGGCTTTTTTGAGTTGTTGTAGGCTAAAAATTAAATTTTTATAGAGTTGTGTTTCTTCTCTGTTAGATTGTAATTTTACAGAGATGTCTTGTTTGTTGAGGTCGTTTGAAGATGATTTAATTTGTGATAGTGAATGTTTCATGTTTTGCACTTGTTTTTCCATTGTTAGAAGTTCAAGTTGTTTAT
>DAIRDG010000075.1:0-7440 GCA_036796275.1 Flavobacterium sp. | reverse complement strand
ATAAAAATATAAATTTGTATCATTGTCTAAAACAGTTATCCAAATGCGTTTACGACTAGCATCATAAATAAGATCTGAAAACGGGCTAGGTAATTTATAAACATAAGTAAGTTTTGTAGTGGTATGATATCTGATTACTTTTTTACCATATCCAAACCAAATATTACCAAAATCATCTGTTTTGATGGCATAAATGGGTAAATCAAAATTAAGATGTTTGATGAGTTTGTTACGCTTAAAATCTATAACATATATTCCGTTTTTCCATGTGCCTAGCCAAATGTAGCCATTGTTGTCTTGTGCTATAGAGAAAACTCTTAAATCGCTATTGTTTGCGTTATAAATTAAATGATTAACGTTTTTGATTAAATCTTTCTCCAAATTCAAATAAGACAATCCTCCGCTTTTGGTGCCAATCCATAAATTATTGTCTTTATCAAACAAAAATGTTTCTATGTTTTCATTGAGCAATTTATCATAATGCTTGCTTGGTTTTAGATAATCAAAATCAAACCCATTATATTTTGTAATGCCATTTTCTGTTCCAATCCATTTAAAGTTTAATTGATCACTTACAACACTAGTTACATAATTATGAGACAAACCCTCTCTGGTGGTGATAAATTCCAAAACATATTCATTTTCTCTAATTTGTGAGAAAATGTTTGAACTAAGCAGAAAAAAACAAGTTACCAATAAGTGTTTCATTACACAAAGGTATACAAAGTTTTTTAATGATAAATTCAAATACTTATTTGCTCCATAAAATGTTATAATAGTCAATAAAATATGTTATCCGCAACTTTTGAACGATTTAACTCTGTAAACTGAATGATTTAACCTCTATCATCAAAAATGAATACCTACATTTGTATGTACTATTTATGAAATTGTTATAATTAAATAAAATGAACAATAAAACCTTTTTAAACCTGATTATTATTCTTGTATTTTTAGTTTCATGCAAATCTTCTAAAAATGAAGTTTCGAGTGAAACATCAAAGCCAAACATTATCATAGTTTATTTTGATGATTTGGGCTATGGTGATTTAAGTGCCTATGGAGCCACCAAAATAAAAACACCAAATCTAGATTACCTTGCCAATAATGGATTAAAATTCACCAATGCTTATGCCACTTCTGCAACCTGTACACCTAGTAGATACGGATTATTAACAGGTGTTTATCCTTGGAAAAACAAAGATGCTAAAATACTATCTGGTGATGCACCACTCATTGTGAACACTGAACAAGTTACAATTCCGAAAGTTTTAAGAACAAAAGGGTACAAAACTGCCATCATTGGCAAATGGCACTTAGGATTGGGCAACGGAAATGTAGACTGGAACCAAGAAATAAAACCCAACCCTAACCATTTAGGCTTTGATTATAGCTATATCATGGCTGCCACGCAAGATCGGGTACCTACAGTTTACATCAAAAATGGTTTTGTAGAAAATTTAGATCAAAACGACCCAATACAAGTAAATTATGAAAAAAACTTTCCGGGGATGCCAACGGGTACTCTCAATCCGGAATTGCTGAAAATGCCTGGTGACCCTCAGCACAGCAATGCTTTAATAAATGGCGTGCCCAGAATTGGGTTTATGAAAGGTGGAACTTCGGCCATTTGGGATGACGAAGGCATGGCTGATCATTTTATCAACAAGGTGAAAGCCTACATCAAAGAAAACAAAAACAATAATTTTTTCTTAAACTACAATCTGCAACAACCTCATGTGCCTAGAATTCCACATCCGAGGTTTGTTGGCAAATCTGGCATGGGCCCTAGAGGCGATGTGATTTTAGAAGCCGATTGGTGCATTGGAGAATTGATAAAGGCTTTAAAAAAAGAAAATATTTTAGACAATACGCTCATCATTGTGTCTAGTGATAATGGTGCCATCCTAACCGATGGTTATGACGACCAAGCAATGGAACTATTGGGTAATCACCAACCGAATGGTGATCTTAGAGGTGGTAAATACAGCTTGTTTGAAGCCGGTACCAAAGTGCCATTTTTTACTTTTTGGAAAGGTAAAATTAAACCCAACACCACGGATGCCTTAACGTCTCAAGTAGATTTATTGGCTTCATTGTCAAGTTTTGTAGGAAGTAATCTAAGCACAACCGACAGCCAAAATCATATGGATTTGTTGCTCGGAAAAACAACACAAGGAAGAGACTATGTTGTTTTAGAAGCCAATTCAAAAACTGCCTACCGCGAAGGCGACTGGGTTTTTATTCCGCCTTATAAAGGTGCCAAGTTTTTAAAAAATAAAAACATAGAAACCGGACTTGCAGAACAAGCCCAATTGTATAACCTAAAAAACGATCCCCAACAAAAAAATAATTTGGCTAAATCTATGCCCAAAAAATTATTAGCATTAGAAAAAAATTATCAAAAAATAGTTGGCACAGCAAGTGAAAACTCTGCTGAATTTGAATTTAAAAAATAAATATATCATGAATCTAAAAAAAATATTTTTAACTTATTTTATTTGTTTAGCAATTAAAATGTCATATGCCCAAACATTGGTATGGAATGGCAGTACATCTAACAACTTTTTTACCGAACAAAACTGGACAGACTCCGCTACCAATGCAGCCCCTGCTAATGGCACATTAGATCCTGGAGTGGCTATAAACAGAACACTTATCATCAACAGCTTTAACAATACAATTAATGCCAATGGTGTTATTGCTTTGGGCATCGGAAGTTTATCTATAACCGATGCCAATCTAAGTGCATTTGGGTTTTCGGGTGGTGAAGTTAATTTGAATCAAAGGGCTTATGTAGATTTAATCACAACAACTCCCCTACAAAACAATAGCGTGATAAAACTTAACTCAAGTATTGCTTGGGTAAGAACAACCAACCTGAAAGGTGAATTGGTTTTAAGTAATTTGATCTCTAATTTTTTAGTCAACAATCAAGTTGCAAATTATCCAAACAACCTCAGGCTAGACAATTATTACTTTAATGGCACCACCATCCGCATCAAAGACCATGCAAACACAAGGCCCTTTAGGCTTTTTGAAAATAATAATTTATCTGGCAACTCATTCGACTTTAGTTTAGATGTGATACATTCTGAAAATTTCATCAATTCAAATCTCAACAATACCGCCTCATTTGTTTTAAGAAAAGGGTATATGGTTACTTTGGCAGCCAATGCCGATGGTACCGGAAAAAGCAAAAACTACATCGCTTCAGAACAAGACCTGATAGTGAACGAACTGCCTATTTATCTTAAAAACAAAGTAAAATTCATAAGAGTATTGCCATGGAATTGGGTAAACAAAAAAGGGGTTTCGTTGGTAACCAATGAGCTCAACTCAAATTGGTTTTATAGATGGAACAACAACATGGATTCAAACATCAATATAGAATATGTGCCCATGTCTTGGGGAGCTGGTGGAGCAAATAACAATAACATCCCAATTTATTTATCAAAATACAAATCTACCCACGTGTTGGGCTTTAACGAACCCGATGATTGCAATGCACAGTCTGGTCAGTTTAATAATTTATGTCAAACTGATGTTGCAGTAAATTTATACCGCAACCTCATGAAAACTGGCATGCGTTTGGTATCGCCAAATGGCAGAGAGGAAGCCCCTTTTGGCTGGGTAAAAGAGTTTATGGTTAAGGCCAATGCTTTAGACATCAGAGTAGATGTAATTGGAGTGCATTGGTATGATTGGGGCTCTAACCCTGCAAGTACACCCAATGCAACACCTCAACAAATATTTAATCGGTTTGCAACTTATTTGCAAAATGTTTACAATTTGTATGGTTTACCTATTTGGATTACAGAATTTAATGCCAATCCGAACCGCTCTAATGCTACCAATTTGGCCTTTATGCAATTAGCCCTCCCCTATCTTGAAACGCTAGATTATGTAGAAAGATATTGCTGGTTTCAACCATCTTCTGGAACTGCAAATTTTTTTGAATCTGATGAAACTACATTAAACAATGTAGGCAACTTTTATAAAAATCAGGTTTCAAATCCGTCTATAGTAGCCTCAACGGTTAATGCCGATAACAACCTAGATAAATTCATAAATATTGTGGGTTACAACCCGAATAATTTAGTAAACAATTCAGATTTTGAATTGGGAAATCTTACCGCATGGTTCGGACAAAATATACAAACGCTAACGGGCACAGAAGTCTATCAGGGAACTACGTCTGGGAGAATCTTAAATGGCTCCGGACATATTTTTCATTTAGTACCCGTAACACCAAACACAGTGTATGATTTGTCTTTCTTTACCAAATGGTTTGCTTCACCCACCTCTCCTATTGCAGTTCAAATACTAAATGCCAGCAATAATGCTCTTATAACATCGCAATTAATGACAAACAGCACCTCTTGGAATCAAGTGAACTTAACCTTTACGGTGCCGAGTAATGTAGAATCCGTCAAGGTATATGTTGAAAAACAAAATCAACCTGGTTGGTTTATAGATAATGTGGTGATGCAAAGAAATGTTGCCTTAAGTCAGGATACTTTTCTTGTGCCAAAACAACTTAATGTATTTCCGAATCCTTCTCTTAATGAATTTAATATTTCTTCAAATCATGTCATTAAAAGTTTAGAAATTTATACCATTACCGGACAAAAAGTATTAGAAAAATCAAACATCAATGCTTATAATCACAAAATAAATTTAGAAAACAATCCAAAAGGTGTTTATTTGCTAGTTTCCAAAAATGAAGATGAAACCAAGCACAGCCAGAAACTAATTTTAAGATAAAATATATGCACAATTTTTTTAAATTCTTATTTTTTATAATACTCATCGTTGTAGGATGTAAAAATGCTCCAAAAACAAATGACCTAAAAGCTCCAGACAAACCAAATGTATTATTTTTATTAGTTGATGACCTTGGCATACTCGATTTAAGTTTCACAGGAAGTCAATTTTACGAAACTCCCAACATTGATAAACTAGCCCAAAAAAGTTTTGTGTTTACACAAGGATATGCTGCCAGCAGGGTTTGTAGTCCTTCAAGAGCTAGTATCATGACCGGTAAATTTACTGCCCGCCATGGCATCACAGATTGGATAGGTGCCAAATCTGGCGAAAGTTGGCGACAAACAGACAGACACGACAAAATGCTTCCTGCAGAATACGTGATGGAATTGCCAAAAGAGGACATCACCATTGCCGAAGCCATGAAAATGAATGGCTATAAAACTTTTTTTGCTGGCAAATGGCATTTAGGCGACGAAGGCTCACATCCGGAAGACCATGGTTTTGAAATTAACAAAGGAGGATTTCATAGCGGTAGCCCGGTTGGAGGTTATTTTTCTCCCTACAAAAATCCAAAATTAACCAATGGTAAACCAGGTGAAAATCTTACGATGAGATTGGCAGAAGAAACTAAAAACTTTATCGATAACAACAAAAAAGATCCGTTTTTTGCATTTTTATCTTTTTATGCGGTACATGGTCCCTTACAAACCAATCAGGAAAAATGGAAAAAATATCAACAAAAAGCTACAAAGCAAGGAATTAAGGAAAAAGGGTATGAAAATGGTAAAAAACTACCCACCCGTATAGTTCAAGACAATCCAATTTATGCCGGCTTAGTAGAAAGCCTCGACGATGCCGTTGGTTATTTAATGAACTATCTTGAAAGCTCTGGCATGGACAAAAATACCATTGTAATATTTACGTCCGATAACGGTGGTGTGGTATCAGGAGATGGGTATTCTAGCTCTATGTTACCCTACAAAGGTGGCAAGGGTCAATATTGGGAAGGAGGCATCAGGGAACCCTATTTTATTTATGTGCCATGGCTAAAAAACAAATCTAAAAGTTTTGAAGTGCCTGTAACGGGGACAGATTTTTATCCTACCATCTTAGATTTTGCAAATGCTAAACCTTTACCAAACCAACATATTGATGGGCTAAGTCTAAAAAGACTTATAGAAAACAATGAACCCCTCAAAGAGCGTCCTATTTTTTGGCATTATCCGCATTATGGCAATCAGGGAGGCGACCCCTCCTCTATTATCCGAAAAGGCAAATGGAAACTCATTCATTTTTATGAAGATGGCAAAAATGAATTATATAATTTAGAAAGCGATCCTTATGAGCAAACAAATGTGGCCGATATAAACCAAAGCATAACCAACAACTTATACCAAGAATTAAGTGCTTGGTTAAAAAGTGTAAATGCCAAATATCCTGTAGTAGACCCAGAATATAATGCCGAAAAAAGAGCAAAAAGAGATAAGAATATTCAAACTAAAAACATTAAAGAATTGGAAGAAAGAAGATTAAAGTTTTTAAATCCTAATTTTAAACCCAACGATAAATGGTGGGGAAGCCAAACAACCGATTAATTTAAAATCAAATAATGAAAAAATATATTTTTAAACATCTTTTTATTTTTGGTTTAATGTGTTACGGATGCTTGGCACAAAGCAGAAAAATAGAAAATTTTAATGGGAATTGGTTGTTCCAAAAAACAGACAACACCAACTGTTTTGAAACCAATTTTAAGGATACAGATTGGAGAAATCTAAATCTGCCTCACGATTGGGCCATCGAAGGACCTTTTAAACCGGAATACAACCTCCGAACTGGGGGACTACCCGTTTTTGGCATGGCTTGGTATCGAAAACGTTTTTTAATAGATGCTTCCCATAAAGGTAAAATCATCACCCTACAATTTGATGGTGTGATGAATAATAGTACTGTTTTTGTAAACGGAAAAAAAATTTACCAACGACCAAATGGATATGTAGGTTTTGAAATCGATATCACTAATCATATTAATTACGAGCAAACTAATATAATTGCCATTCAGGTAAACCCCGAGGTGTTATCCTCTAGATGGTATCCTGGGGCAGGGATATACAGAAACGTTAGACTAATTTATAAAAACCCCGTTCATGTAAAGCAATGGGGAAATCATATTACCACACCAAAGATCTCATCAACTGAAGCGGAGATAAACATAGCAACTACCCTCCATAATTCGTTGTCTAAAAACCCAGGGAAATATGTGCTCAAAACTGTAATCGTTGACCCCAAAGGCAATGAAGTAGCTACTAATGTTCAAAAATTTTGTCCTAAAAAGCAATCACAAATAAATATTAACACTAAAATAAAAGTAGTTAATCCAGAACTTTGGGACATTAACCAACCAAATGTTTATACTGCTATCACTAAAGTATTTCATAACAAACAAGAAATAGATAAGGAAGAAACAACTTTTGGCATAAGAAAAATTGAATTCACAAAAGAAGGTTTTTTTATAAATGGCAGAAAAGAAAAAATTAAAGGAGTTTGTTTGCATCACGATCTTGGTGCTTTGGGGGCTGCAGTTAACTATCGTGCTACTGAACGACAGTTACAAATAATGAAACAAATGGGCATCAATGCCATCCGAACAGCCCACAACCCACCATCTCC
>DAIRDG010000074.1:4512-7662 GCA_036796275.1 Flavobacterium sp. | reverse complement strand
AACAATCCATAACCTCAAGCAATCGCTTAGGATTTACTCAAAAAGGCTTTATATACTTTGAGCTCTTCCCAACTAAAAGTGTCTTGGGTGGCTTCTTTAATTTCTGCTAAAGTTTTGTTTGGGCCATACGCTTCAAAACAAGCCGCAAGATTGGCAATGGCATCTGCTGATAAAATTTCGGCAATGTCTAGTTGATTGTTTTCTACCAACTTGGCCACATGCCCCATGATGGTGTTGGAGGTTAGTTTTCTAATTTTAGCAATGTTTTGGATGTTATTTCCTGCTCTAAAGAGCTCTAAAGTTTCGAGTATAGTGGGTTTTTTGTCAGTTTTTTTGGTGTTTGGTTTTTTGACTTTTTCTAAAACCACCTCTTCCAAAGCGTCTAAGAGCACCGCATTAGCTTCTTGATACGATTGCAAGGCATGGGTTTTTAACCCTTCGTGATACCGCACAAATGCGGTTTGATTCATGTTTTCTTTATCGGGTTCAACATCTATAAAAATACACTCCAAGAGAGCTTCAACCCGAAACAACTGATGCATCAATTGCAACAAAAGGTCGTCTAACTCTAACAACTCACTCAAAAATTCTTTGGTCCTTTTAGCTTTTTGAGAAGCAATTATTTTGCCTTTTATGCCCAAATGAATTTGTTTGATTAAGGGTTCAAAGTATAACACACTGCTCTTATAGCGTTGTCGCAAAAAACCAAAATCTAAGCTTGGTTGAGCAAAAACATCTTGCAACTGATAGCCAAATTTTTGTGCCGTTTGATGCAGTTGTTCAAAGTGATCAAAAGCCGTTTTTAAATCGTTATAAGACAATTGTTTAAAAGACCGTTGCTGCTCAGTGCCATAGGTTTCTAGGTGTTTTTGCCACCAATACACGGTTTTTTTCCAGTTTAATGACCCTAAAACAACTTGTTGCAAATAATTATTTTTGGCCACTGCAAAAGCAGATAAATTGTCTTCAAAACTTTGCTTTTGGTGGGCAAAAGCCAATACATCTAAATGCGAATCAAACGACTGCACTTCAAACGGACTCAGTAAAACCAAACCATCCAAAGACGTTAACCGCGAAAAAGCCACATATAACTGCCCCGAAATAAACACATCTTGCACATCCAAAACTGCTTTTTCAAACGTTAAGCCTTGGCTTTTATGCACCGTGATGGCATAAGCCAACTTAAGCGGATATTGCACAAAGGTGCCAATCACCTCTTCTTCTATTTCTTTGGTGGTGTTGTTGAGGCTATATTTGATGTTTTGCCACTCGTAACGGTCTACGTCTATGGTGGCTCCGTTGTCTAATTGCACGGTTACCTCGTCATGTAAAGCCACAACTTCTCCCATCGATCCGTTATAATACCGCTTTTGGAGGTTCAAATCGTTTTTAATAAACATCACCTGAGCCCCAATTTTTAATTCTAAATGTTGGTCTACCGGATAAATGTGCTCCGGAAAATCTCCAACAATATCAGCTTTATACGTTTTTGGTTTGGTGGATAATTGCAAAAAAGCCTTCTGATTAATGGCATCAGCCTTGCGGTTATGCGTGGTGAGGGTGATGTAGCCTTTGTGTTTAAAAACATCAAAATCGCGTTGTAATTTTTGGTTAAGAAGCAGTTTATATTGGTTGTTTAAATCATGATTTCGCAACTGGTTCAAAATGGCTATAAACGTATTGTCTTGTTGCCTATAAATTTTTTCGAGTTCAATATAAATAGGCTGTTGGTTTTTGATCACCAAGGCATGAAAAAAGAATTTACCCTCATAATATTGCTTCAATATTTGCCATTCTTGCTGATTAATCACCGGAGGCAACTGCATCAAATCTCCCACAAACAACACTTGCACCCCACCAAAAGGCTCACTATTTCGTCTTGTTTTTTGCAAAGTAATGTTCATGCCATCAAGCACATCGGGCCTGAGCATGCTTACTTCATCAATAATGAGCAACTCCAAGGTTTGCAAGATGCTCTTTTTTTGAGCACTCATCCTAAAATGCCTGCCAATAGAGTTGGGGGTTTCAATTTTTACCTGCTGAAAATCATTATTCTTAAAGTTATTATCGGGCACAAAACTCGAAAAAGGCAATTGAAACATGCTGTGAATGGTAACCCCTTTGGCATTTAAGGCTGCAATGCCCGTTGGTGCCACCACCAGGTATTTTTTATAAGTGTGTTTAACAATATAATTCACCAAAGTGGTTTTGCCTGTGCCGGCATTACCCGTTAAAAAAACGTTTTGCTGGCTAAGGTTAATAAAACTAATGACTTGTTGTGCAACAGGGTTTAATTCCATAAACTTTGTTTTATCAAAGGTCTAATTCGCGTTTCACTTGCTTAGAAAGATGTTTTCGCACCAAGTTATAAGACTCATCAATCAATTCCTTTACCAAGTTTGCAGGCACATCATGGTTTACCTGCACCGTATTCCAATGCATTTTATTCATATGATAACCCGGCACAACCCCATCATATTGTGCCCTCAATAAAATTGCTTTGTGGGGGTCGCACTTCAAATTTAGCGAATAATCACCCGCTTCCCAACGCTTTAACGACGTTAGGCAAAAGATTTTTCCACCCACCTTAAACGCCAAAGTGTCGTCATCAAACGGAAAATGCTCCGTAGCACCCTGTTTGCTGAGGCAATAGTCATAAACATCCTGTATAGTCATGCCACAAAAAATTACCCGTAAATATAAAATATTTTTTTAAGAATCTATCGGCCAAAAATTTTTAGTAACCAATGGCTTGGGCATTTTAGTCAACCATTTTCCGGCTTTCTGTTGCTACGCCTCGCCTTTTGTTGGGGTTTGCTAAAGGCAGCAGCAAGAGCTTCCGCTGGTCGCTTTGCCGCTGCCAAGCAAAACCTCCACCAAAAGCCTGCGGGGTATTCACGGCAATCCGGGTTAAACACGAGTTTTGTATTATAACTTCGTCATGAGGGTTAAAAGTGCAATAAAATAAGTTGTTTTCAAGACTGAAACATAGCACCGCTATGGTGAAGGAATAAAACAGAGTATAACGATTTATTTTGAAGCAATTTTAGCACGTAATAGATTTTATAATGCATAATTCGGGTTAACCCGAGTTATGTATTATAACTTCGTCATGAGGGTTAAAAGTGCAATAAAATAAGTTGTTTTCAA
>DAIRDG010000074.1:0-4412 GCA_036796275.1 Flavobacterium sp. | reverse complement strand
TGTATTATAACTTCGTCATGAGGGTTAAAAGTGCAATAAAATAAGTTGTTTTCAAGACTGAAACATAGCACCGCTATGGTGAAGGAATAAAACAGAGTATAACGATTTATTTTGAAGCAATTTTAGCACGTAATAGATTTTATAATGCATAATTCGGGTTAAGCACTAATCCATAAAACCTCAAATTAAATTAAACACAAAAACCTCTCACAAAGAGAGGTTTTGGATTAGCTAAAACACAAGTGTTAGGCGACTTCTTCTACAGATTTGTCTATCACCACTTGCCCTCTGTAATACATTTTGCCTTCATGCCAGTAAGCACGGTGGTATAAATGCGTTTCACCAGTTAACGAACAAGTAGCCAATTGCGGAATAGACGCCTTATAATGTGTTCTTCTTTTATCTCTTCTCGTAGATGACTGTCTTCTTTTAGGATGTGCCATTTTTATTTTTTTTATCTGTTATTAGTCCCTTTAATTTTTCCCATCTTGGGTCGGTTTCTTTATTTTCGCTTTCGTCTATGGTGCCTTCTGTTGTTTGATAATTTAGCAAATGTTTTGATAAGAGTTCATCAAAACTACCATCTGTTACCTTGGGGTGAATTCTTTTGCTTGGCATAGAGAGTATAATCATTTCATAAATATACTGAGCCACATGCAATTGATATTCGCTGTGTGGTAAAATCAAAACCTCATCATTGCTGTTGTCTAAAACCTCGCTAAATTTCACCAACAAGGTTAGTTTACCTTTCAAAGGCAATTCAAACACTTCGTTCGTGATATCACAGGGCACTGTTGCAGTACCTTTGTGCTTAAAATTAAGCTCAAGATGAGTGAGTTTTTTATCAAATACCAAATCTACTTCTGTAGAAAGGTCTTCAAAATCACAATAGTCAAAATCTTTAAAGAACGTTTTATCAATGCTGTAATGATAGTTGTGTTTACCTACTTTTAAACCCGTATATTGAATTAAAAAATCGTCTAACACTTTCATATCGCTTCAATTACCACCTGCCAAAAATGGATTGCAAAGATAAAAATATTATTATTATTACAAACCAATTAGTAACTTTTTTTTGAGTCTGGTTTTTTTTCTGTTATCACCAAGGGGTTTTGCGTTAGTTCTTGGTAGTTAAATCTGGTTTTATAAACATCTAAGCCCAAATACAAGGCCTCTAAAAACGACTGATGATCGGCCAAGTTTTTCCCTGCAATATCAAAGCCGGTGCCGTGGTCTGGTGAGGTTCTAATGCCCGACAAACCCGCCGTAAAATTAACCCCCAAACCAAATGATATGGTTTTGAATGGGATGAGGCCTTGGTCATGATAACAAGCCAAAACCGCATCAAATTTTTTGTAGGTTTGGTTGCCAAAAAATCCATCAGAGGCATAAGGCCCAAACACCAGGTGCCCTTTTTTAAACAATTCTTCTATCACGGGTTTAATGATGGTTTGATCTTCTGAGCCTATAACGCCCTCGTCTCCACAATGCGGATTAAGTCCCAAAACTGCAATTTTTGGCTTCTGAAGGCCAAAATCTTTTTGCAAAGCGTTGCTTAAAGCCATAATTTTTTTGTTTACCAAGTCTTTTGTTAAATGTTTGGCTACCTCGGCTATCGGGATGTGCTCTGTCATTAAGCCAACCCGCAAGGTGTCACTCACCAAAAACATCAACGCCTCGCCTTCTAAGGCTTCATCTAAATAGCTGGTGTGTCCTGCAAACTTAAAATCATCAGACTGCACATTGTGTTTGTGGATGGGTGCCGTTACCAACACATCAATTTTTTGTTCTTTTAGGGCTTTGGTAGCTGCCACAAAAGAATCTACAGAAAGTTTGCCCGATGCGGGGTCTATTTGCCCAAAATTAATTTCAAAATTGTGTTTCCAAACATTCAATACATTGATTTTCCCCAAAACAATTTGATCTAGATGATCTATGCCATTAAAGTTTTGCGTAAGTTGCCATTCTTTTTTTAAAAACGACAACAACTTTACGTTGGCAAATATTACAGGGGTGCACAACTCCAACAAAATGGGGTTTTCTAAAGATTTTAGCACAACTTCTGGGCCAATGCCGTTTAAGTCTCCAATAGAAATACCAACAACTATATTCTGATTATGCTTCATTTTTTCTGATTGTATAAAGGATTAAACATTTGCTGACAAACAAAACAATTGATCATAAAAACCAACTATAAAACAACGTTAAATTGTTTGCTGAACCATGTTTATCCATAAATAAAATTTATTTTTACTGGCAAATTTACAAATAAAATCAGATATGTTTACAGGGATTATAGAATCAATTGGCAAAATAGCAAAGATAGAACCATCAGGCAGCAATATTCATTTTTGGGTAGAAAGCAACCTGACACCTGAGCTCAAAATAGACCAAAGTGTGGCCCATAACGGAGTGTGCCTAACCGTTGTAGAGATTAAAGACCAACTTTATAAAGTAACTGCCATTAATGAAACCCTGCAAAAAACTTCTCTCGGCACTTGGGAGGTTGACAAATTAATTAATTTAGAACGTGGCATCAAGCTAGGCGATAGGCTAGATGGGCATTTGGTGCAAGGCCACGTAGACACCACTGCCGAATGCATTTTTACCGAAGAAAACAACGGCAGCTGGATTTTTAGCTTTGCTTATGAAAAAAACCATGAGCTCATGACCATCGAAAAGGGGTCTATCACCATTAATGGTGTAAGCCTCACGGTTGTAAATTCTAAAATCAACGAATTTAGTGTGGCCATTATTCCTTATACTTATAACCATACCACGTTTAACCAATTAAAGCTTGGTGACAAAGTGAATTTAGAGTTTGATGTGATTGGAAAATACGTGTCTAAACTATTCTTGGCGTCTAAAGTTTAGCTTGCCATAAAAAAACAAACAGCCCAATAAACAGCCTAATGCCATTAAGATGGCTGCATTGTGGTCTATCATCAAGCCAGGTGGAGGGGGCGGACTTAGCGGTTCTGGAGGATTGTTGCCTCCCGCAAATAGTTGCTTACTGATAAATAAAAAAAATGTAGCCCGGAAGATTTTCACTTAAGTTAAATATTGTGTTGTTGATGCAAATTAACGAAAAAAATGTTTAACCTAGTTTTAATCCTTCAATAAAATGATATTTAATTTTTGATACTTTATCATTTTTAGTTGCAAAGATTTATTTTCATTTTTTTAAATTTGTAAAAACCTTAATAGTGTGTTGATGTGAATAAGTTTTATAGCCTATTGCTACTATTTGCTTTTGCTGCGTTTTCACAAAAAGTTTCAAGAGAGGTGAGCATTCAAATCCCCAAAAATCTAATTTGTTTCAAATAATAAACGAAAAGGAGCAAGAATTAACGTTCTTTTTTTCTAAAAAAGAATCCGTTACGGCTGTTCGGTTTAATGAAACACTTGCCATAAAAGACTCTATGAGTTTTTCGTTTCCGGCCAATAAGAAATATTTATTAGAAGGCTATGGTATAAAAGACAAAAAATACCAAGGGATATTTTAAGATTGGCTGAGCCAAAGAATATTGACCTTGCGGTGTTATTTTTAACCTTCTAGTCAATAACTATATGAAGTTGTAAGTTTACGAATTTTTGTGGAGCATTGCTCTCGCATGTAAAACATCTACCTATAGATATTTATTAAAAAAATCCATTGACAGGCGTTATTAAACGTGATGTTTACCTATGTTCGTTAGGCATGGGTGGATTCACAGTATAGGTTTACTTTTTTTTAGGTTTTTTGTTTGGATTTCTCCAAGTGTTAAAGACCGCATAAACTACTATATTTTGCTTATCTATCTCATAAATTATCACTCGGAAAGTCTTTTACTACTGTTTCACGATAGGTTTTTTTTTTGATTTGATAGTGTAAAGGATGTTGTTGTATTCGTTTAAAATAATCATCTAATATTTGTAAAAAGCGTTCTCCTAACCCTGTTTTGTTTTCTTCATAGTATTTGTATGCTTGTTGCATATCTACAATTGCTTCTTCTTTTATCTCTAATGTATAGATCATTTACACTATCTATTTTGAATTTTTTGTCTCACTTCTTGCCAAGAATATGACTTGCTTTGCCCGTTTAAATGATTTTCTCTACGAGCATCAATTATTTTATAATCTTCTGCTGTTAAATGGTTTTGATCTTCTTCTAAAATAGCTCTTACTTTTTTTAATACGGTAGCTTTTTTGGTGCTTAATAGCATTTCTATTAATTCTATTTTTGTTGCTTGTATGTTCATTGTTATAAGTGTTTTATAAGCCAAAGATAACCTTTTTTGCCATCTTTATTTATTGGTTGTAGTTTTATCAATAGTCTAATTTAAAGAATTTACTATATATTGCCAAAGAACCCTTTTGTGTGGTATTACAATTTAAAATACCCAAACATCCTCTAGTAAATCTTTCTCAC
>DAIRDG010000073.1:0-7892 GCA_036796275.1 Flavobacterium sp. | reverse complement strand
CCAAAAGAAAAAAATCTCTCAAGCAAGCTTGGAGATTTTTTTCTTTTGGGGGTTATATTCGTGACCTCGGCAGGATTCAAACCTGCAACCGCTTGAGCCGTAATCAAGTATTCTATTCAGTTGAACTACGAGGCCTTTTAGTGGGTGCAAATATAGATATTTTTAGTTTATTTGCAAATCTATTCTTTAAACTCTTTTAATATATTGCAGCATATGAATTTAGACGATTATATCAGAAACATTCAAGATTTTCCAAAAAAAGGCATCAGCTTTAAAGACATTACCCCTTTGTTGTTAAATTATGAAGCAATGTTGTATTGCAAACAACAATTATTAAATCAATTACCTAACCTAAAAATTGACAAGGTGATAGGCATAGAAAGCAGAGGTTTTTTTATGGCTCCGCTGTTGGCTCAAGAACTCAAAGCTGGGTTTGTACCCGTTAGAAAACCTGGGAAATTGCCTTACAAAACCATTTCGGAAAATTACCAGTTAGAGTATGGCACCGATAGGCTTCAAATGCACGAAGATGCTATTTTACCCAATGATCATGTGTTGATTCACGATGATGTTTTGGCCACCGGAGGCACTGCAAAGGCTGTGATAAACATGGTTAATAGATTAGGTGGTAAGGTGGTGCATTGTAACTTTTTAATTGAATTAAAATTTCTAGAAGGTCATAAAAAAATAGCTGACTATCCTCATTATACTGTTTTATCCTATTAAATTTTCATCTATTAATTTTTTGACTTTGAAGCAATATTCCATTATATTTATGGGTTTCTTATTTTTTAACTTAGCAATGTCACAAGTTTATAAAAAAGACAGCTTAAACAATGATTTAAGACTAGAGAATTTACCTTATTACAGTTATGGTAAAGGGGTTGGTATTACGTCTCCGGATAGTATTTTTAAGTTCAATATCAGGTTTAGAATGCAAAACAGGGTGAGCTATATTAAAAATGAAGACAGTCCTGAGGCCATTGATGGAAGAATTAGAAGATTAAGGCTTCGGTTTGATGGTTTTGTGGGAGACCCCAAATTTTTGTATGTGGTTCAGCTGTCTTTTGCTCCAGAAGATGTTGGTGAAATAAACGCAGGGTCTAATCTTAATGTGATAAGAGATGCTGCCATTATCTACAGAGCCAACAAACATTGGAACATTATTTTCGGACAAACTAAGATTCCGGGCAACAGGCAACGCATTAACTCCTCTGGGGCATTACAATTTACCGACAGAACCATCAATAACGCAACCTTTAATATTGATCGAGATTTTGGTCTTCAAGTATATTATTTAAATTCAAAAGCAGACGAGTTTTACTATAACATCAAAACAGCCATCACCAATGGCGAAGGAAGAAATTTTACTGACAACACAGACACTAATTTGGCATACACCACCAAGTTTGAATGTTTTCCGTTTGGGGCTTTTGCCAATGACGGCACCATGTTTGAAGGTGATTTGATGCGAGAGCCCAAACCCAAATTATTTCTAGGCCTGGCCTATTCACAAAATAATAATACCAAACGAACATCTGGGCAATTGGGTGCTGAGTTGTTTGAGCCTAGAACGCTTAAGTATGTGTTTGGCGACATGATGTTCAAGTACAGAGGTTTTGCTTTAATGTATGCTTATCACAGCAGAAATACCACAAATCCCATTACAGTAAACCCACTGAATTCGTCTGATATCCTGAGTGTTTATGTAGGAAATGGCAGCGACTATAAGGCCAGTTATTTGTTGCCATCCAATTATGAGTTTTTGATGCGTTATTCTCATCAACAGCCAAATGCTTCCATACAAAGTTTTACACCTAAAGCAACGCAGTTTTAAGTAGGGGTTAATAAATACTTATGGGAACATACCTTTAAGCTACAAACCGAACTTACTTTTGACAGGCTTTCCCCACAAACAGGTCAGATTATTAACAATTGGTATCTAAGATTTCAAGTAGAAATCGGGATATAAGGTTAAATGTTCACGAGATAAAATAGATAAAAACTTAATTTTCTTTTGATTTGTTGTCTTTAGAATCTTTGGTTTTTTTGTTTTTATCAGTGTTGTTTTTTTTGTACTTCTCAGGAAAAAGTATCTTGAGCTTGTTTTTAATACGGTCTTTAAAATCGTCTATAATTGCAAAATTATTGGGGTTACAATTGTGCAATTCTACCAATTTGAGAGCTTTTTTGGCTTCTTTTATTTTAATTTGACTTTCTAAAAGCAAAACTTTTTTGAGTAAAATTTCAGATTTATCTATGCCTTTTATTTTAAGTGCAAAATCAATAAGACTATCGGCTTCCTGATAATCTTCATTCCAAATTAAAGATTCAATATAGGGACCATAAATTTCTAATCCGTGAATATTTACGGCCAATGCCTGCTGAAAATAGCGTTTGGCTTCTTCATGATCTTTTAGTTGCTCAGAATATATTCTCCCATACAGCGTTAATGCCATTGTATTATTGGCATCTTGTGATAAAGCATAATCTAAAGATTCAATAGTTTCCTCTAACGAAAAGGGATAACTGTCTAGAGCTTGAAATATATATTTGTCTATCGACTTCATGTAAATGTTTGAATTTTATTTGCAAATATCCGAAAAAAATCATTGATATCATCTCGTTATGTTAAGAAGTTAATAAATCAATTTGTTAAAATAAAACAAATAAATACATTTACAACAAAAATTACATGCCCGTTTATAAAGTTGATTACCAAGAAACCAATCAGTTTAAACCCTTGATTCAAGATTTTTTGAGTCAAAGTCCAAAATTAAACAACTTTTATGACTATCCTCATGGCATTGAAGGTTTTGACACCTTAATTAAGGCAAAAACGTTAACTTTTGATGAATCAAAACGATCTAAATTAGTGGATGTTTTATTGCAACAGCATCAAAAATTAGATACCCATCCCAAGGTTTTAAAAAACATTCAATTACTCAAACAAGCAAATACCTTTACGGTAACTACGGGGCATCAACTCAATTTGATGACTGGTCCGGCATATTATTTCTATAAAACCCTCAGCACTATAAAGTTAGCTGAAATACTTCAAGAAAAATATCCGGCCTATCATTTTGTACCCGTTTTTTGGATGGCTTCAGAGGATCATGATTTTGAGGAAGTAAATCATTTTTATTTTGAAGACCATACCATTGAATGGGATGTAAAGTCAGCTGGGGCGGTTGGGAGGCAGTCTACCCAAAATATGGATCAAATGATTGACAGCTTATACCGTATTTGGGGGAAACAAGAAAAGGCAGAAGTTTTGATTGGTTTGTTTAAAAAGGCCTACCTGGCCAATCAAAATTGGGCAGAAGCCACCAGGTGTTTGGTGCATCATTTTTTTGGAGCCTACGGATTAGTCACCTTAGATGGCGATTGCAATGAACTTAAAACGGCCTGGGTGCCCTACATGCAAACTGAGGTGAAACACCAACTGACCCACCAAAAGGTATCTGAAACCAATGCGAATCTAAAAGATTTGCAATACGATGTGCAAGTAAACCCCAGAGATATTAACTTATTTTATTTGGATAAAGAAAGGGTAAGGATTACAAAAACAAGTCAGCATTATGAAACGGTAGAAAAAAAAAAGCAATGGAGTCTGGATGAGTTATGTCAAGACATGGAGCATTCACCAGAAAAATTTAGCCCCAATGCTTTGCTCAGACCGTTATATCAAGAGGTTGTTTTACCCAATCTGGCTTATGTGGGAGGGGCAGGTGAGTTGGCTTATTGGTTGCAACTAAATTCTAGTTTTAAAGCATTTGATGTGATGTTTCCAAAACTTATTTTAAGAGATTCTGCCACCATGATGACTGCTAAAAACTGGCAAAAAGCAAAAAAATTAAGCATGAATGCCCTTGATTTTTATTCAGATTTATCTTCAGTTTTAAAACAACATACCCAAAAAATTTCACAAACTACAATTTCATTTGATGACCTTAAACAACAACTTGCAGTGCAGTTTGAAATATTGGAAGATAAAATGAAATTTACAGACCCCAGCTTTCAGAATGCCCTAAAAGCTCAAAAGCAAAAACAAATAAATGGCTTAAATCATTTGGAAAAAAGATGGTGGAAAGCCGAACAAAAAAAATATGCAGACCAATTGGAGCGGATAAAACTACTGCATCAATTGCATCAACCTAAGGGTGTTTTGCAAGAACGCAAACAAAATTTCAGCGTGTTTTACCTTGCCCTTGGGGAAGATTTTGTAAAGGTTGTATATGAGGCCATGAATCCGATTGAGCATCAATTTAAGATTATTGTTTATTAAGCTCATAAACAGTATATTTGTTCAATAAATTAGCTTATGATGTTTGCAGAATTAAAAGAAATATTAGCTCCTCATCAAATTTTTTTAGATCAAGTTACCCTCAAAAAATACGGGTCAGATCACACCGAAGATTTTAATTTTCCACCTCAGATTCTATTAAAACCAGAAACAACTCAACAAGTTTCGCAAATCATGCAATTTGCTTATTTAAATCAAATCCCCGTGACCCCCATAGGGGCATTAACGGGTTTGAGCGGTGGGGCATTGTCTGTAAAAGGCGGCATAGGCTTGTCTTTAGAAAAACTGAATAAAATTATTAAAATAGATCAAGAAAATTTTCAGGTAATTACAGAACCCGCGGTGGTAACCCAAGTGTTGCAAGACACTCTGGCAGAAAAAGGTTTGTTTTATCCGGTAGACCCAAGCAGCCGAGGCAGTTGTACCATTGGGGGTAATGTGGCAGAAAATGCAGGAGGAGCAAGGGCTGTTAAATATGGGGTTACCAAAGATTTTGTGCTTAACTTAGAAGTGGTGTTGCCCAATGGAGATGTTATCTGGACGGGTGCCAATACCTTAAAAAATTCTACAGCCTACAATCTTACGCAACTCATGGTAGGCAGCGAAGGAACACTTGGTGTTATCACCAAAATAGTGTTGAAATTAATTCCAACAGTATCTCAACAGATATTAATTTTGGTGCCTTTTTATCAAATGGAGCAGGCATGCCAAGCTGTTGCAGCCATTTTTGCAGCGGGTATTACCCCAAGTGCTTTAGAATTTATGGAAAAAGATGCCATAGATTGGAGTCTAAAATTTATTGATAATATTGCCATTAATATCAAAGACAACCACCAGGCCCATTTGTTGATTGAAGTAGACGGCAGCCATACAGAGAGTATGATGCAAGACATCGAAAAAATTGTGGAAGTGATGGAGCAGTATCAAATAGATGATATTTTATTTGCCGATACCGTTGAGCAAAAAAACATGTTGTGGCGTATGCGAAGATTGATAGGAGAGGCTGTAAAAAGCAATTCTGTTTATAAAGAAGAAGACACGGTGGTACCCAGATATGAACTGCCAAAACTTTTGATGGGGGTAAAAGCGATTGGCAAAAAATATGGCTTTCAGTCGGTTTGTTATGGCCACGCAGGCGATGGCAATTTACACATCAACATCATCAAAGGCAATTTATCTCAAGAAGAATGGCAAATACTTGTAACCAAAGGCATCATCGAAATTTTTGAGCTCACTGTTTCATTGGGTGGCACTATTTCTGGGGAGCACGGCATTGGCTGGGTACAAAAAGAATACTTGCCTTTGGCCATAAGCGAAACGTCATTGCAATTGATGAAGCAAATAAAACACGTATTTGATCCGCATGGCATCATGAATCCGGGTAAAATTTTTAATTAGCCTAAAGGTTAACTCACCGTTGAGGTTCCTGTTGAGAGTAAACTTATCTTTTTGTGCATTACCCTAAACCAGAGCGGGGGGACTAAAGCCAACAACATCATGCCCGGATAACCCGTTGGCATTTGCGGACTTTCGTTAAAGTGTCTCAAGATTTGATATTTGCGGTTGGCCAAAAAGTGATGGTCTGAATGTCTAGATAACTCTAACAACACAAGCCTGCCAATGGGGTGGTTAGAATTCCATGAATGCCATGGCATGGTACGTTCGTATCTATTGCCTTTCTTTTGACGTCTTAAACCATAATGCTCGATGTAATTCACGGTTTCTAGCAAAATAATGCCAATGAATGCGGCAATCAAATACAAAATCAAAACCTTAAACCCCAAAAAAATAAATATACACAATAGCAGGGATATCTGCACGATTTGAAACATCAACATCTCATTTTTATGATGCCAAAAAGGTATTTTGAGTATGCTTAATCTTTTCTTTTCTAAGTCCCAAGCCGACCACCAAGATCCCCAAATTGACCGTATAAAAAAGGCATAAACGTTTTCTCCATACTTTGCAGACGCAGGATCGTTATCAGTAGACACCTGGTTATGATGCCCCCTGTTATGCTCTATAAAAAAATGCATGTATAGGCTAGTCATCAATAAAGCCTTGCTCATGGCCTGCTCATACCATGTTTGCCGGTGCCCTAACTCATGGGCTGCATTAATCCCCAAAACACCACAACTGATGCCATAAGCGATCGTGGCCCCAATTTTATAACCTAAGCCCCCCTCAGAATAAGCCATAAAATACAAATATAAAACTCCTAAGAAAAAATGAATGGGCACCAACGACCACAAAACCCAATCATAAAATGAATCATTGATGGCAACAGATTCTTCATCTGCTGATAAATTGTAAACAGAGCCTTTTGTAAATAATTCTAAAAAAGGCAAGACACCAAATATATACACTAAGGCTAAAAAAGACCAATAACTTTCTGAAATAATCGAAAGAAAAACCACAAGCGGTGCCTGATAAACAAATAAGTATTTAAAACGTTGCATTTTATATTTGTTTTTTCAAATATAAGAAGAATATTGATTTGTTTTTGTTAGGGTCGATTGAAAAACCATAAAAACATGTGGCACTCATCAATACTAGTACAAAATTAAACTTCTTTTGAAATTTTTACCCTTGATGGGTTCGTAGTCAAATTTTAGATAAAAGTGTTTAGAATATAACTTACTTAAACTGATATTCCGTTAATCTGTAATCTCCAAATTTAGTTAATAGGTTTTCTTTAACGGCCCATTTTAAGTCTCTACTGGCTGTGGGAGCCGATATATTTTTAAAACTTTGCATATAGTCTTTTCTATTGAATTTATTTTGGCCTGCTTTCTCTTTGAACAAGCGTATTCTGTCTTCCGTATGAAGTGTGATTGATGACGATTGTAAAAGTCGCTCTAATGACGCTGAAATGATTTCTAACATAAACTCGATAAACGGTGTTGAATTCTTTTTTTTATCAGATTCTGACAACTTGTTATAATATTCGCTTTGTTTTTGCTTGATGAGTGATTCAACGGGTAGATATTCAAAAACTGGATATTGTTGCATGAGAATTAAAGTTTGCCACAATCTGCCCATTCTGCCATTGCCGTCTAAAAACGGATGAATAAATTCAAACTCATAATGAAAGACACAACTTTTAATCAGGATTAAATCATTGTCTTTTTTCAGATACTCAAAAAGGTCTTTCATCAGTCCTTTTACAATGGTTCCGTTGGGAGCTATGTGTTCTACTTTTGAACCTTTTACGATACCCACATTTGGGGTTCTTAATTTTCCGGCATTATCAATTAATCCATTCATTAAAATAGCGTGAGCTTTTTCTAAATCTTTTAATTGGTAAGGATTAAAGTTGTTGAGCTGTTCGTATACTTTTATCACATTTTGAACTTCTAAAATATCTTTTTGCGGTGCTAAAACTCTTTTGTTTTCTAATAAAGCCGTGATTTGTTCTTCGGTTAAAGTATTGCCCTCAATTTCTAATGATTATTGAATGGTTTTAATACGGTTTTTCTTTCGTAATTCGGTGGCAGATTTATATAAATGCGTAGCGTTAATTTCTCCTATCTTTTCTGAGATACTAACCACTAACGTCATAATTTTATTGGTAATGGTGTAAGGC
>DAIRDG010000072.1:0-8075 GCA_036796275.1 Flavobacterium sp. | reverse complement strand
GTTCAATCCACTTTTCTCCCAAAAAAAATCACAACCTAATCCTGTTTATACTCATCTTGTCGGTAGGTGTCATCATCACCCTCCAACAATTGCAAATAGCTTTTATACCGGCTCCAAAAAATAATTTCCTCATCCAAGCCTGCTTTTATAGCACAACCCGGCTCCGATTTATGCAAACAATTGCTAAATTTACACTGATTCTTTAGGGCAAAAAACTCCGGAAAATATTGCCCAATTTCCTCAGGCTGCATGTCAACCAACCCAAACCCCCTAATGCCAGGCGTATCTATTATTTTGGCCTCAAAAGATAAATCATACATTTCTGCAAAAGTAGTGGTGTGTTGTCCTTGGGCATGCACTGCCGAAATGGCTTTGGTTTTTAGTTGCAAACCCGGCTCTAAGGCATTGATGAGCGTAGATTTGCCAACACCCGAATGCCCCGTAAACACCGATGTTTTACCTTTCATCATGGCTTTCAAGGCATCTAACCCCTTTTGCTCGGTGGCCGAAATGCTCAAACAATCATACCCAATGCTGGTATACAAATACTGCATAAACAACTGCTCCTCTTGAGTGGCTTCGCTCAGCAAATCTATCTTGTTAAACAACAAAACCGCCTTAATGGCATAAGCCTCTGCCGTTACCAAAAATCGGTCTATAAAAGACGTAGAGGTTACCGGATTATCTATAGTGACCACCAAAAACATCAAATCAATATTAGACGCAATAATATGCGTTTGCTTAGAGAGGTTTACAGATTTTCTGATAATATAGTTTTCTCGCTTCACAATGTCTTTAATCACCCCCACCCGAACATCCGAAGAAAGGTCTATTTCAATCTCCACCAAATCTCCCACCGCCACCGGATTGGTGCTTTTTAGGCCTTTTAGCTTCAGTTTACCCTTTATTCTGCACTCAATAAAAGACCCATCGCCTAATTTAACCTGATACCAACTCCCGGTAGATTTATAAACTGTTCCTATCATGTTTGCAAATTTATGAATTGTTTTGCTGATGCAACCCAAAAGCACCACAGAAAACCTCATTTTTAGTTTTTTTAGTCGCTATTTCCCGCTTTCCGCTCATACGCCTCGCCCCCAAGTGAGGTTTTCTAAGGCCATCTGAGGAGCTTCTTGGCAGTCGCTCTCAGCTCGCCAAGAAAACCATCACTTGGGGGCTGCGGGGTAACCGCTGCAATCGGGGCGAAGACATCCAACAGGCTAAAAACACCTAGCAATAAAGACAAAAACCCTCCGTAAATTCTAACAAATCGAAACAATTTTAGCACTGAAAAAACAAGCCCAATTTCGCTATAAATAATTTCAATGCGTTTATGTATCTTTACCACATTAAAAATAATCTCTTTAGCATAACACTATCCCATGGCCATAAAAGTTGAAAACATCACCAAAACTTACGGAGAGCAAACAGCCCTCAACAACATCAACTTTGAGGTAAATAAAGGCGAAATAGTTGGCTTTTTAGGGCCCAACGGAGCCGGAAAGTCTACCCTCATGAAAATTTTAACCACCTATATCCAACCCACTTCAGGCCAAGCATGGGTTAACAACATCAGCGTCTTAAAACAACCCAAAGACGTGCAAAAAATCATAGGATATCTGCCCGAACACAACCCTCTTTATTTAGAATTGTATGTAAAAGAATATTTAGAATTTTGCAGAAAAATACACAACACCGCCAAATCAAGAATCTCAGAAGTTGTGCAACTAACCGGCCTTGAACAAGAATCTCACAAAAAAATTGGCAATCTCTCCAAAGGCTATCGTCAACGGGTTGGCCTAGCAGCCGCTTTGCTACACGACCCCGAAGTGCTTATTTTAGACGAACCCACCACCGGCCTAGACCCTAATCAGTTGGTAGAAATCAGACAACTCATCAAGAATGTAGGGGCCAACAAAACCGTGTTTTTATCTACCCACATCATGCAAGAAGTAGAAGCCATTTGCAACAGAATTCTCATCATCAACAAAGGTGTTTTAGTAACCGACAACAACCTAAAAACCCTGATGGCCGAACAAAACAGCAAAATCATCGAAGTAGAATTTCAATCGGTAGTTTTGCCATCTACCATCCAAAAAATAGCAGGCATCAAACAGTTTAAAAATACCGAAAACAACACCTGGCAATTAGAATTTGATACCCCCAAAGACCCCAGAGCCCTCTTGTTTGATTTTGCCAAAAACAACCATCTCACCATCTTGCAAATGCAGCAAATCAGCAAAAATTTGGAGAAACTTTTTAGAGAAAAAACCCAAAACTAGCCTATGAGAGTGGTGATTCAAAGAGTAAGCCAAGCCTCTGTAACCATCAATAACCAGTTGCACGATCAAATAGCTTATGGCTTGTTGGTGTTGGTAGGCATCACCCAAACAGACACCACAGCAGACGTAGACTACCTCTGCCAAAAAATTGTAAACCTCCGCATTTTTGATGACCAAAACGGTGTCATGAATCTTTCGTTGTTAAACAACCACTACCCCATATTGGTGATCAGCCAGTTTACTCTGCATGCCCTGACCAAAAAAGGTAACAGACCCTCCTACATCAAAGCCGCAAATCCCGAAATCGCCATTCCTTTATATATAACCTTTAAAGCAAAAATTGCTGAACTCACCAAGCAACCCGTTCACGCAGGTGTTTTTGGAGCCAATATGCAAGTGCAATTAATTAATGATGGCCCAGTAACCATTGTTATAGATAGTCATCAAAAAGAATAAATGCTTATTTTTGTAATTTTAAAATCCATTGGCATGAAACATCAAATAATTTTATTTATCTCTGGTTTTATCATCTATGGGCTCATGGGATATTTTATTTCAAAATTTGCAACCGAAGATCAAAACCATTTAAAATTTGCCCTATTCTTTGGGGTATTTATGGGCTTAGCAGAAGTATTTGTATTAGAACGCATCAGACAATATTACCGCAAAAAAAAGAAACCATGAACATCAAAAACGCACAAACAGCAGTAGACCATTGGATAAAAACCCACGGGGTAAGATACTTTAATGAACTCACCAACCTAGCACAACTTACCGAGGAAGTAGGAGAAGTAGCCCGCATTATTGCCAGACGCTACGGAGAACAATCTGAAAAAGAATCAGACAAAAACAAAGACTTAGGCGAAGAATTGGCCGATGTGGTATTTGTGGTGTTATGCTTAGCCAATCAAACCGGGATAGATTTGCAAGCGTCTTTTGACAAAAAAATGGACCTTAAAACCAAACGCGACCATGACAGACATCACAATAACGAGAAGTTAACCAACAAGCCATGAGCAAACATTTAAAAATATACAACTCAACCTCGTTGTCTAATAATTTAACCTCCAAACAGCCTGTTTTGCAAATTACGGGGTCTAAATCTGAAACCAATCGGGCCTTGCTCCTTAAGGCATTATACCCAAACGTTCAGTTAGATAACACCTCCAATTCTGATGATTCGGCAGTGATGCAAAAAGCCTTTGAAACTGCTCAAAACTCAGACAATTGTGCTGTTGATGTACACCACGCAGGCACAGCCATGCGGTTCTTAACGGCCTATTTTGCTATTTGCTCTGGCAAAGAAATCACCTTAAGCGGGTCTACAAGAATGCACCAAAGACCCATTAAAATTTTGGTGGAGGCTCTCAGAAATTTGGGAGCAGACATCACTTATCTCGAAAACGAAGGTTTCCCACCCTTAAAAATAAACGGAAAATCATTAAATAAGCATCAAATAAGCATCAATGCCGAAGTAAGCAGTCAGTATATTTCGGCTTTATTGCTTATTGCACCTCAACTCAAAAACGGATTAGAGCTTACTTTAGATGGCCAAATGACCTCGGTACCCTACATCAACATGACCCTAAATTTGCTAAATAGTTTAGGCATCAAAACTTCATTTACAGGAAACCAGATTAAAGTTGAGCCCACAAAAACAGTATCAGATGCTTGCATTACTATAGAGTCTGATTGGAGCTCGGCCTCCTATTGGTATGCTTTTGTGGCTCTGTGTGATGTTGGCCAGCAAATTACCCTTAAAAATTATCATCAAAACAGCTTGCAAGGCGATGCTGAGGTGGCAAATTTATATCAGGATTTTGGAGTCTTTACCACTTTTAACGCAGACCAATCTATCACCTTAATCAAAAAAACAAACCAAATAAACCCAAATTTTTCTGCTAACCTCATCAATACCCCCGATATTGCCCAAACCATTGCGGTTACGTGCTTTGGCTTAGGTATCAGTTGCCGTTTAACGGGTCTTCATACCCTCAAAATTAAGGAAACCGATCGATTAGAAGCCCTAAAAAATGAATTGACTAAGTTGGGTGCTGAGGTTATGGTTACAACAGATGCTCTGCACCTCAAAGCAAGCTTCAAGATAAATTCTGAGGTTAGCATTAAAACCTACCAAGACCACCGCATGGCCATGGCATTTGCGGTGTTAGGTCTTAAAACCACCTTGATGATTGAAGAGGCTGAGGTGGTTAACAAATCTTACCCAAGCTTTTGGGACGACCTCCAAACCGCAGGCTTATTTCTTGATAATGTGTAGCTTATCTAAAATTAAAGCAATTTTGTCATGAGATATCGGCAACGAAATGCCGTTTTTAAGGTTCAACCAGCCGCCGTCTGATTTGTTGTAAGACACCACCTGATCAAAGTTTACCAAATAAGATTTGTGAATTCTAACAAATCTGTTGTCGTTTTCTAGAATTTCTTCAAACTTTTTAAGGTTTCTACTCACCAAATGTTTGGTTTTGTTGTCTAAAAAAACTTCGGCATAGGCACCTTCTCCTTTAATATATGAAATGTCATTAAGTTGCAACAAAATCAAAGTATTGCCCGAAGGCACTGCAATTTTTTGAAATTGATCATTTTTAAGATTTTCCTGAAAAGTTTTAAATTGTAAGTTTTGTTGTTTTTTTACCCTCCCAATGGCTCTCATTAAATCATCTGGGATAATGGGTTTGAGTAAATAATCTAGGGCAGAAAGCTTAAACGCCTGAATGGCAAACTCGTTATATGCGGTGGTAAATATGATAGAAAAATTAACGTCTTTTTCGTCAAAAAAATCAACCAATTCTAAGCCGCTGTGGCCCGGCATTTCAATGTCTAGCAATACCACATCAGGTTGATGTTTTACAATAGCCTTTACACCCTCGGGCAAATTTTCGCACTGGGCCAACACTTGCACCTCGGGGCAATATTCTTCAAGAAGCAATGCCAATGATACTCTGGCTCTTTTTTCATCGTCTATAATAATGGCTTTAATCATATTTTATGGGTTTAATAGGGAATATTGATAGTAACTAAAGTGCCCGCAGATTGTTGATGTGGGTTATACTTGTCTGTAAAAGCTATGGTTATTTTACTTGTTTTACTCTGGTTAATCAAATCTATCCTGTTCAAAATGGCCTGTGTAGCAAAAGACTGGTGTTGCTTGGTTTTAATGCTATTGAGCTCCTCACTTTTTTGCCTGCCAATGCCGTTATCGTCAATTAAAATTTGAAGACCTTCTGGCAATTTAACAAATGTAATTTTCAAACTTTTTTCACCAGCTTTATGCAACAAACCATGTTTTAGGGCATTTTCTACAAAGGGCTGCAATAACATGGCCGGTATTTTTTGTTGATCAGGATCGGGCAAATCTTCTAAAAGGATTTTGTAATCGAAATCTTCATCAAACCGGGCTTTTTCAATGTCGAGGTAGAGGGTCAGCGTTTCTATCTCTTCGGCTATAGTAACAGATTCTTTTTCGGTAAGCGTTAAAATATTTCGGGTAAGTAACGAAAATTTCGACAAATATTTAACCGCTTGTTTCTTGTCATTAGACAGAATAAATGACTGTATGGTATTGAGAGCATTGTAAAAAAAATGCGGATTCATTTGAGATTTTATGGCTTTTAAACTCAGTTGATTGAGGTTGTTTTCTAATTGAATCCTTTCTAGGGCTTCTTTGTTTTTTTGCTGTGTAACTTTATGTTGCCTTCTCTGAATTTTGTAGGTAATCAAAACAATACCTAAAATACCAATTACAAAAGTATACCACTTTAAATACCAAGGTTTTTCTACGATAAAGGACAAGGTTTTTACCTCATTATTGTTTAATTTAATGGTTATTTCGTAATTACCAGGAGCTAAAGACACAAATTGAATTTTTTTGTCTGTGATATTTACGCTGTTCCACTTGCTAGCATTAATTTTATAGTTAATTGTATGCTCATCAAATGGTGAGAAATTAACATACTCAAAATTGATGGTAACCATTTCTGGGTTAGGTTTTATTTCAATTTTTTGCGATAAGTCATAAATTTTATGGTTGTCTTCTAGATTTGTAATTTTAAAACTGGTGTAAAAATCTTTAACCTTTAGATTGATGTTTTTCCTTAAAATTCCTTTATCAGTGGCTAATATCATTTGATTGTTCTGAACCAAGACATCATTGACTTCGGTGATGTAAGAATAAAAAACTTTTTGTGCTGATTGTTGAGCTGTTTTTATTTCAAATAAGGCAATGCCATCATACAAAAACAAGACGTTTTGATGGCTAAAAATTTTTTGGGTGTTGTTGTTCGTTGTTTTATTGGCCAGATCATATAAAACGGCTTTTGTTGGGTCTATCCTATAAACTAAATCATTGGTAGACAATCCGATAACTTCATTATTCACCACCTTTAATGATGAAATATAAACCGACTTATTGTTGTTGAGAATTTCTGTTAATTTACCCTCAAAAAACACAAAAACTCCTTTGTTGGTTGCAAAATAAATGTAATCATTGCTCTTGGCAACAGCCTTACCGTTAAGGTTGCTTAAGAGGTTTATTCGTTCAAAATAGTTATCCTTATCTGCATCAAAATTTGATAAATAGCGGTCTAAAAAACTATGTTTTGTAGTGTTTGATTTTAAAAATCCAATAGACCCAGTGGCGGCATAAGCATAATATTTATGATCTATTTGCACCAGATTTTTTACCGCCAAAATTTTACTGTAAATAATTTGATTTGTTGTGGTATCAAAAACTTTAATTTTAGAACTTGCCCAAATAATTCTGTTGTTGGTGGTGTCAGTTACCAAAAAGGTTACGGCATGGTTATCTGCAGATTGGTTGATGTTTTTTTGACCGCTATACACCTCATCATTTTTGGTGCCAACTAATATTTCATTATTATATAAGTTTAAAACTTTTGGAGAATAAGTTGTCTTTTGAAAAATATCATTAAAATTAGGCACCATAAAAATGCCTTCACCCAAAGTGCCTATCCAATAATTTTGCTCAAAATCTAAAAAAACAGTAGAGGCATTAATGTCTTCAAAAAAGTAACCATAGGTTTCTTGTTTTGGATCATACCTGTAAAAGCCCTTGGTGGTGCAAATCCATAAATAAGTGCCATCAGATTTTAGGTTTTGCACAAAATTAATTTGCTTTGGAGTCTGTATTGCTGAAATTTCTTGTCCGTTAAAACAAAACAATTCTTTGCTAAACTTTGAAATGATATACAACTTCTCTTGATGTGCACAAAGCAAGGGAGCCAAATAATCTTTATTGGTGTCTTTTGGGAATAGAAACGTTTTAAGGTTTAGATTTTGATCAATTTTTATAAGGTTTTGATCAATCACAAAAAAATCATTACCCACTTGCATGCTAAATTTTATAGCATCTTCAAAGTTTAAAACCTCAATTAACGAGAAGTTTTCTAAATCATAAACTTCAACTGACTTTTCTAAAACCAAATACAGAGCGTTATTTACTATGCCAAAGTTTTGAAAGCCAGAATGATTTTTTTGCGGAAATTGTTTGAGTTCGTTTTTTTCTACATAATACAAAAATCCATCAAAGTTAATGTACCAAATTCTGCCAAGCGAATCTTCTTTGATGCAAGACCCAGAACGCATGGTTTGAGTTTGGTTGGTATAATAATTAAATTCTACACCATTAAATCTACAAAGACCCGAGCCTGTAGCAAACCACAAATAATGATTGCTGTCTTGGTGGATGTCGAATATGCTGTTAGACCTCAAACCGTTGTTTTTATTATATTGATAGGCATAGGGAGTTTGGCTTTG
>DAIRDG010000071.1:0-8112 GCA_036796275.1 Flavobacterium sp. | reverse complement strand
TTAAATAGTTTTAAAATCTCGCAATAACAACCAAAAAAAATACTATCATGAAACAGGTTTTATTACTCACCTCCTTCTTTATTTTTAGCCTCCAATCACAAGAAATTATAGACAACAATATCAAAGACAGTTTATACATAGCCGAAGTAGAAACCAAAACGGAAAAATTAAAACTCTTGCATGCCGAGCCATTATACATAGATTTAATTAGAGATTTAGGAGCTCGCAAAGGAGAAAAAGAATGGAATGTGGGCTTTGGTATAAAAGATAAAAACCAGTTTGATGAATATGAATTTTTGGTAGAATACGAATGGGCACCCTTTGACAGGCTTGGCCTTGAGATTGAAACTCCATTTGCTTTTTACTACAAAAATGGAGAAACAGATGCTCCTCAAAGCAGATTAGAAAGTTTAAAATTGGCCGCTCAATACACTTTTTTAGTGCATGAAAAATCAAAAACCTCTATGGCTTTAGGTTATTTACACGAATTTGAGTTGGCACCTTTTGCCAGAATTAGAAATTCTAGATTGCTTACCGGTGATGTTTTTAATCCGTTTTTTATAGTAGCCAAACGCTGGGGGAATAATTTTCACACTTTAATTTACACTGGGCCTACACTTATTAAAGAAAGAAACCAAGCGTGGAAAAATTTATGGGAAATGCACACAAATTTCCATTACATGATTCCGGGCACTAGAAACTTTGTGGGTTTAGAAATTAACAAACAAATCTATCAAAATGATTTTGATTTGGTTTTAAGACCTCAAATGCGGGTGTCTGTTACAGATAATGTTCTTATTGGTATTGTAACAGGCATCCCAATTGCCAGAGAAAACGAAAGATTTTCTACTTTTTTCCGGTTAATCTATGAACCAAAACATTAAATAAGTTTTATTTAACTCAACCCGGAGATTACTCCCTTAGTATTGATTTTTATGTTTTCTGCATTTGGTTTTTTCGGCAAGCCGGGCATTCTCATAATATCACCTAAAATAGGAATTACAAAACCTGCACCATTAGCCCATTCTAAATCTCTAACTGTAATACTGAAATCTTTAGGGCAGCCAATTAAATGATCATTATCCGAAAAACTTTTAGGCGTTTTAGCCATGCAAACTGGCAATTGATGAATGCCTAATGGTTGCCACTTGGCTATTTGATTTTTAGCTTTAGTACTGTAAGTTACGTGAGTAGCACCGTAAATATTTTTGGCAATTTTTTCTATTTTAGTTTCTAAGGTATCATCTAAATGATAAATTGGTTGTAAAATCGGATTAGAATGATCAATCAAGTCAACTAAATGCTTGGCGGCCTCTCGCATGCCCTCGCCACCTTCAGAAAACCCTTTGGCTATCACAACTTTTGCTTGATATTTTGCAGCACAATCTGACACTAATTTTATTTCTTGCTCAGTATCATCTGGAAAATAATTAATCACCACCAGAGGTGTATAACCAAACAATTGCATGTTTTGAATGTGCTTTTCTAGGTTTTCTAGGCCATTGGCTACCAAATTTGCATTGGATGTGTTGTATTCGTCTTTGGTTGCCCCACCATGATGCCTTAGTGCCCTGATGGTTACCACCAAAACAACTGCATCAGGCTGAATTTTTGCAGTTTGACATTTGATATGAAAAAATTTTTCGGCTCCTAAATCTGCACCAAATCCCGCCTCTGTTACCACATAATCAGCCAAACTCATCCCCATTTTGGTCGCCAAGATGCTGTTGGTGCCTTGAGCAATGCTGGCAAATGGCCCTCCGTGAAGAATCACCGGATTGCCCTCTAAGGTTTGCACCAAATTGGGTTTAATGGCGTCTTTTAGCAACACTACCATAGCATCAACTACTTTTAAGTCTCTAGCATACACAGGATGACCTTCAAAAGTGAACCCAATAAATATTTTTTCTAATCTTTGTTTTAAATCGTCTAAACTGTTACTCAAACATAAAATTGCCATAATTTCTGAGGCGGGTGTAATGTTAAACCCATCTTCTCTAATCACCCCGTTTTGGTTCCCCCCCACCCCAATAATAATTTGCCGCAGCGATCGGTCATTCATATCCATTACCCGCTTCCAAGTGATGGTTTTGGGGTTGATGTTTAGTGACAAATCTGGAAAGTGCAAATGATTGTCTATAACAGCCGACAGTAAATTATTGGCTTTTTCGATGGCATTAAAATCACCTGTAAAGTGAAGATTAATGTCCTCCATCGGAATGACTTGCGAATAACCACCGCCTGCGGCACCGCCTTTCATACCAAACACAGGTCCAAGAGAGGGCTCTCTTAAAACAGCTACAGATTTTTTACCTAATTTGCATAATCCGTCATGCAAACCAATAGATATTGTGGTTTTACCCTCGCCTGCTGGAGTAGGATTAATGGCAGTTACCAAAATTAGTTTACTTTTCTGGGTACTTGATGTATCAATTAAGTTCAAAGGCAATTTGGCTTTATGCTTGCCATAATATTCTAAATCTTCGGCAGAAATATTAAGTCTTTGGGCAATTTCTTTGATGTGTGTAATGGGGGCTTCTTGGGCAATTTGTATGTCAGTTTTCATGCCTGTGATTCATGTTAAATAAATACCATCTGTTTTAATCTCAATAATTTTGTTTTTATAAAGATGACCAATGGCTTGTTTAAAGGCTTTTTTGCTCATTCTTAAAACGGTTTTTATTTCTTCGGGTGAGCTTTTGTCTTGCAAGCCCAAAAAGCCATCACTTGCCTTGAGCTCATTTAAAATCACTTGAGCATCCTCTGAAATAGCATCGGTTTTTAGCAAATGCATCACTACATCTATTTTACCATCAGGTCTTTGTTGTTTGATGAAGCCCTTGTGTTTGTCACCCGGTCTGAGGGTGTTTAAAGACACATTTAAAAACAACAAGCCCTTGTGTTTTTTATTGATGATCACATTATATCCTAAATCAGTACGGTTCATGATAATTAAATCTACCGCTTCTTGGTCATCAAATTCTGCAGGGGTTTGATCTATAAATTTCTGCAACTTAGAGGAGGCAATTAACCGATTTGTTTGCTCGTCTATAAACACATACACCAAATAACGTTTGTTCACCTCCATTTTATTATTTTGTTCTGCAAAGGGCACAAACAAATCTTTTTCTAATCCCCAGTCTAAAAACGCACCATATTGGTTGATGTGATTAACTTTTAAATAGGCAAAATCATTTACGGTTACATACGGATTTAAGGTGGTAGCCACGGGTCTTTCTTGTTGATCTAAATAAATAAAGACATTTATTTCGTCACCAACTTCCATGTTTTTATCTACATATTTGTTAGGCAACAACACTTCATCTGTGCCATTTGATAAATATAAACCAACAGAAGTATCTCTAAGAATAGTAAGGGTATGAAATTGGCCGATTTGCATAAAAAAAAATTAGGATTACAAAGGTAACCCTAATTTATAAATTAAAAAACGAGAATTATTATTTATTATAAACTGATTCTTTCTTAAAATGTTTGGCCAATTCGTAATAAATAATTGCTCTGTATTTGTTTCGATTACTTTTACCATAAGCCTCTATAACTTTTGCAATAGCCTCATCTAGAGCAGGTGAATCTGCTAAACCTAATTTTTTAATTAAGAAATTATTTTTTACGGTATCTAACTCAGATTGGTCTGACCCAGCAACGGTTTCAGCATCTTGTTTATAAATTGATGGTCCTAAACCAATTACCACTTTGGTTAAAAAATCTAAATCTGCAACTTTGCCAAATTTGTCTTTGTAGTCTGCAGCATACTTGTCAATGTATTCTTGTCTTTTACTCATAACATAAAAATTTTAAATTGATAATTAATTTTTTATAAAGTTAAAAAAACTTTTTAAAACTTCATCATTTTTTTGTGTGGGTGTAAAAATTTCTAAAATACTTTGATGAGAATTTGCTATAAATTCATCAAATAGCTGACTCAATTGTGCATCATCGGAGGCAACATAATAATCAAAGCCAAACATCTTTGCCAAATGAGAGGCCTCTAGTTGATGTTGGGTTTCTAAAAACGTGTTAAAAGTTGGTTCGTCTTGATGACCGGGTAAAATTCTAAAGATGCCACCTCCTCCGTTATTGATGATAATAATCTTGAAATTTGATTTCACATAGTTGTTCCACAACGCATTGCTGTCATACAAAAAACTTAAATCGCCTGTGATGTGAATGATTGGTTTTTCACTGATCATGCTAGCCCCAATGGCTGTGGAAGTTGACCCTTCGATACCAGAAGTACCTCTGTTTGAAAAGATTTGCCAAGAAGGTTTGGTTTCAAACAATTGCAAATAGCGAATCACCGAACTGTTAGCCGCCTGAATTTGTATGTTGGGGGGTAAATGTTTGCACAAAAAGTCAAAAACTAACCAATCTGAAAAAGGAACCGTTTTTGAAAATGCTTTAGCTCTGCTTTTTTTGTGAAGCCAATTATCATGAAAATAGGTTTTGTATTGAATGCTGTTAAGTTTATTAAATTTTATTTCAGCAAGCAACATATAAGGCTCGCTTTTGAGGTGTTCAACCTCTGCAAAAAAAGTGTCATAAGCCCTAAGAGGGTCAATGTGAATATGATTTTTAGGAGCAAATTTTCTCAACAAACCCTTAATTCTTTTTGACACCAACATGCCACCCAAGGTTATTAATAAGTCTGGGGCCAATTGTTTTTTCTGATCTTCGTTTAAATCGGATATCAAAACATCAATTTGATCAATGATAAACTGACCGTGCAAATGCGATTGTTTTTCGGAGATTACTACGATATTTTCATGCAAAGACCAATCATTTAATAAGCTGTTTAAAGCCGCATCAGGATACATTTCACCTACCAAAATCATAATTTTTGAGGCTTGATTAATCACGCTTTGCAGATGAGTAATGGCTAATTGATTGTTTGGTTTGTCTATTGGTTTTTCATCAATCAACTGAGGTTTGATGGTGTATTCGGGTACAAAATCGTACAAAGGTTCTTCAAAGGGTACATTTATATGCACCGGACCTTTTTGGTTTAAACCCAATTGAATAGCCTCTTGAAGGCTGATGCCATTTTGAGCATGGTGTTCTAGGGTAAACTGAACTGAACTCAAAATATGATTATCATACACCTTGGCTTGTCTAATGGTTTGTCCGTCGCCAATGTCAATTTTTTCAGGTGGCCTATCGGCACTAATCACGATGAGGGGAATTTGACTGTAAAAACTCTCGGCTATGGCCGGATAATAATTGAGCAAAGCCGACCCCGAAGTGCAAACCAACACAGCAGGTTTTTGGGTTTGTTGAGCAATGCCCAAAGCAAAAAACGCTGCACAACGTTCATCAACAATACTATAGCAGTTAAAAAAAGAATTTGACCCAAAACCAACAATGAGTGGAGCATTTCTGGAGCCGGGAGAAATGATGATGTCTTTGATGTTATAATGCTCTAAAACTTGAAGGATGATTTGGGCATTTTCTAAAACCGGTATTTTCATAGTTTGGCTTTTTGCAAAGCTTGAAGAATGTCATTTTTTAAATCTTCAAAATCTTCAATTCCCACCGAAAATCTTAACAGCTTATCCGAAATTCCTTGCACTTTTCGCTCTTCTGCACTCAATAACGAATGACTTGTTTTGGTTGGCGACAAAATAGTGCTTTCTACCCCTGCTAAACTCATGCTGGGTTTTATGAGGTTAAGTTGCTTTAAAAAAATAGCGGTGTCAACATTGTCAGCTAGCTCAAAAGACATCATGCCGCCAAAGCCTTTCATTTGTTTAAGGGCTAAGGCGTGCTGAGGATGCGAAGCTAATCCGGGGTAGTTTACTTTTGCTATCAAATGATGATCTGCTAAAAAAACCGCCAAATTGAGTGCGTTTTTGTTTTGTTCTCTCACCCTAAGGCCAAGTGTTTTTACACTTCGTTCTAGCAACCACACCGTATAGTCGCTTAAATTGGCCCCTAAGTTAATACCCGTATGAAACATGTGATCTATGTGCTCTTGTGACCCCATTACCACCCCAGCTAAAATATCACTATGACCCCCCAAATATTTGGTGGCACTGTGAATCACCAAATTTATCCCAAATTCATGTGGGTTTTGATTGACTGGTGAAGCAAAGGTGTTGTCTATCATGCTAATCAGTTGGTGCTTTTTGGCCACCTGAGCAATCATTTTTATGTCTATTAATTCCATTTTAGGATTAGAGGGCGTTTCTATATAAATTACTTTGGTATTGGGCTTAACGGCTTGTTCAAAGGCAGCTGCCTCCTCCCCTGCCACATAATCAAAGAAAATACCCATTTTGCTCAACGTGACTTCTGCAAAATGGTAGGTGCCGCCATACAATTGTTTTTGAAACACCACATGATCGCCTGGTTTTAGAAAAGACAACAAGGCATTGGCCACGGCTCCCATGCCCGACCCAAAAAGCATAGCTGCTTCTTTTTGTTCTAAAGTGGCTAATTTTTTGGCCAATGCCACTTGATTGGGCGTATTAAAATAACGAGGATATCGTTTTACCTCAACGTTTTCATAAGCATAGGAAGAACTCATAAACAAGGGTGAAATGGCCCCTTGAAATTGTTCGTCTACTAATTCGCAAGCATGCACGCATTGGGTAAAAAAATGTTGATTATCTGAAGACATATTATGTTGAATAAGGAGTACAAATTTAAAGGTTTAAACACAAAATAACTTAAATTTGCAAAAAAATTAACCTCTGTCATGCAGTTAGATGAAACCATTGTAGCCCTTGCAACCCCCCAAGGCACCGGAGCAGTTGCCATCATTAGACTTTCGGGCAAAAAATCTTGGCAATTGGCACAAAACGTGTTTGTGTCTGTGAGGCAAAAAGATATTTTGAAACAAAAAACACACACCGTTCACTTAGGACACTTGGTGCATGACAACAAAACCATCGATCAGGTTTTACTCACTTTGTTCAAAGGGCCAAACTCTTATACCGGTGAAGATGTGGTAGAAATTTCATGCCATGGGTCCACCTATATTCAACAACAAATCATACAGGTTTTTTTGTCGCTTGGAGCCAAAATGGCAGAGGCCGGTGAATTTACCTTAAGAGCTTTTTTAAACGGCAAGCTAGACCTATCACAGGCCGAGGCGGTGGCCGATTTAATTGCCTCAGAAAACGCCTCGAGCCATCAAATTGCCATGCAACAAATGCGTGGGGGATTTAGCAACGAAATTTCGAAACTGAGACAAGAGTTGCTCAATTTTGCTTCACTCATGGAATTGGAGTTAGACTTTGCCGAAGAAGATGTAGAATTTGCCGATCGCACTGCTTTTTATCAACTATTAAATAAAATAGAATTGGTACTTAAGCGGTTGTTAGATTCATTTGCGGTGGGTAATGTGATTAAAACAGGCATTCCGGTAGCCATAGTTGGCGAACCCAATGTGGGTAAATCTACTTTGCTAAATGTGTTGCTAAACGAAGAGCGAGCCATTGTATCTGACATTGCAGGCACTACACGAGACACCATAGAAGACGAATTGGTGATTGAAGGCATTGGCTTTAGGTTTATAGACACTGCTGGCATCAGAGACACCCAAGACTATGTGGAAAGCATTGGCATTAAAAAAACTTTTGAGAAAATGGAGCAAGCCGCTTTAATTCTTTGTTTGTTGGATGGCTTTAAATTACAAGTTGCAAGTGATAACCCCATAAACGAATTGGAGCAAATTAAAAACAAATATCCGCTCAAGAACATTTTGCTCATCATCAATAAAAAAGACGCTTTAAAAGAAGAAGAGATAAAGGCCATCAACTTGAAACTTAAGCCACTAAATTTGAAACAAATTTATATTTCTGCCAAAGATAACCTAGGTATTGATGAACTCAAAACCCAACTTTTATCGTTTGTAAACACCGGAGCTTTAAAAAACAACGAAACCATTGTCACCAATGGCAGACACTTTGATGCCCTGCAAAAATCTTTAGAGGCCATCAAAAAAGTACAAGCAGGACTCAACACCAACCTCACCACCGATTTATTGGCCATGGACATCCGTGAGGCATTGTATTATTTTGGAGAAATAACCGGAGAAGTCACAAACGATGAGTTGTTGGGGAATATTTTTGCGAATTTCTGTATTGGGAA
>DAIRDG010000070.1:0-8479 GCA_036796275.1 Flavobacterium sp. | reverse complement strand
GTTGTTGTATCATTGCTTTAATTCTAGACACTTAAGCCTAAATACCACAACATGAATAATCAAATTTAATTTTAACTAAAAATTTTTAATCATGAAAAAAGTGTTTTTAACTGTTTTAACAGTAGTTTTGTTTAGTGTTAGTGGGTGGGCTAATACTGTGCAATTAGAATCAGAGAAGGATATTAACCTTAATTTTTTATTAAATAATGATTGTTATCATTGTATTGCTCAAGCAGATGCATTAGACGATGGTTCTGACAGGACAAATAGAACTTGGATGAAAAATGTTGATGCATGCAGAGTTTCAAGTGGATGCGACCAAGATTACCAAGATCAAATTGGTTCGGTTAAGAAGCCCTCATTATCGATTAATTAATTTTTAGCTGTTGAATTATTGTAAAATAATAATTCAACAGTTTTTAGTTTTATAGAATCATTTAAAGAAATTTTTCTCTGTATACTTTAAAAATTATTAAGTGTTTTAAAAAATATCTTAACTTCAAGTAAACACCTATAGATTGAACCCAATTACAAAACTGAAACCAACAATAGTATTTAGGTGTCAACAAAAACAATTAATTATCAATGATCAAGTCAATTTATATAATTTTCATACTCTTATTTATAAAAAATAGTATGTATTCCCAAAATTCAATCAGAGTTACTTACAAAAGTTTTTTTTCTAAATCTGAATTATCTGATGAATTAAGAAAATATAATCCAGAACAGTATTTTATTAAAAAAGATGAAGAGATGATGGCAGAATTATTAAGTTTTAATCTTGATATTTCTAACAATAAATCGTTGTTTTACATGAAGGAAAGTTTAATTTCAGATTACGAAGATAAAGGAACTAGAGATTTTGTTATTGGATATTTTTATGGCCTTGATAAAATATATATTGATAAAACATTAGACACAATTTGCGAACAAAAAACTTATAAATTTGGAAACATACTAAAAAATACCAACACCCAATACATGACTTGGGAAATCACCAACGAAAAGAAGTTTATAAGTGGCTATGAGTGTATAAAAGCCAAGTTTACTTACATTCAAAAATGGCGTGGTAAGCGCTTTCCTTGGCATGTAGAAGCATGGTTTGCTCCAGATTTACCTTATTCATTTGGACCAATTAGATACCAAGGTCTACCTGGTTTGATTCTTGAGTTGTCTGAAGAAAATAGGGGCTTTATTGTTGAAAAAATAGAGTTTTTAGATAGTAAAATAGAAATTAAAATGCCAACTGAAGGAGTATTATATGACGATGAAATAGTTGATAAAAAAGTTAAAAAAGTACAAGAAATTTTAATTAATGACTAATCAGATTTATTGAAAATTTATTGGCTGTTAAGATTTAATTAATAGAAGTTTTCAACTTAAACACAACCCAAATTAACTGTTAAATAAAAACACTTAAAAAGTTAATTAAAAGTTAAAAATTTTGATTTTTTTTTTTTCACATTTGTTTTGTTGTTGTATCATTGTTTTAATTCTAGACACTTAAGTTAAAATACTGCAACATGTGTAACCAAATTTAATTTTAACTAAAAAATTTTAATCATGAAAAAAGTATTTTTAACTGTTTTAACAGTAGTTTTGTTTAGTGTTAGTGGGTGGGCTAATAATTCTAATTACATTTCTAATTTAAGTTTAGAAACTGTTCAAACATGCTATGTTGTAGCAGCTGCAGCGGAAGCTACCTACAAATCATTGATGGGTGAAAATTATACAGATGCAGGTGGATATGCAGTATTTTCAGCAGCATTTGAAGCTTGTGAAAATGATAGTAAATTATCAAGTGGTGGTGGTAAAGCAGTGAAATCGTTAAGTGATAAATAAATATTATTTGGTTGTTGTTTTGATTTAAAACAGCAACCAATTTTTTAAAATTTAAGTTTATGTTTAAAAATATCTTATTTTTACTTTTGTTTTGTTTTTTTACTCAAGCACAATCTGAAATTCAAGTAGAATATGAATTACTTTATCATATTGAAGGTTTTGAAGAAATCCCAAGTATTGAGGGTAAAATAATGCAAGAAAAAATTTTTAAATCACAAAAATTTGTAACATTCACTTTAATTTCAGATGGCAAAAAGGCTTGTTTTTTTAACAACCCTTTTGTTTTTTCTGATGATGACGAAAATGATTTTATGTTAAAAGCTATTGTGTTAAATAACCACGCTTATTACTACACAAACTTAAATACGTTAGATTTAATTAGCGTTAAAAATTTTGCAGGAAAAGAATATATAACAACCTATGATCAAAGAAATTGGGAAGTGACCAATGAAAGTAAGATAATACAAGGCTATACTTGTTATAAAGCTATTTTTACTAAAATAATAAATAACCTACCGTATGAACAATATGCTTGGTTTACACCCGAGATACCCTTTAATTTTGGTCCTTTAGAATGGTGTAATCTACCAGGATTAGTATTGGAATATCAAAATTCTAAAAGTTCGATAGTGGCAAAAAAAATAAAGTTTAACGTTGAAGATGTTTTAAAACAAAAGCTAATAAAGCCTGAAGGTAAAATATATACCAAAGACGAATTTGATAAAATTGTTCAAAAAGTAAAAGACAGTTATTAGCATTGAAAAAAATCTTTTTATTAGTTTTTTATATTTTTTTTCAAATTGGCTTTTCCCAAACCCTCACCGGTGTGGTCAAAGACACGCTTAACGAGCCTTTGCAAAATGCCAACGTGATTGCCAGGCCGCTCAAAGAAAACGCTCAACTCAAATATGCCATTGCAGACTACCTGGGTCGGTATAAATTGCAATTAGACAAAGATACACCTTATGAAATCAGGGTGTCTTATTTGGGGCATCAACCTCATGTGCTTAATTATCCTGAAAATAGCGAGCTCAAAACCTACGATTTTATCTTAAAGGCTACCGGAGAGCAACTCAAAGAAGTCATCATCACCCATCAATACGAGCCCGTTATTGTAAAAAAAGACACCGTAAGCTACAAAGTAGATTATTTTGCTTCGGGCAACGAACGAAAATTGGCAGAGCAATTAGAAAAACTCCCCGGGGTAGAGGTAGATAAAAATGGCACGGTGACCTTTCAGGGTAAAAAAGTGAATGAGTTGCAGGTAGAAAACAAACCCTTTTTTGGCGGAGGCACCAAGTTGGGAGTGCAAAACATCCCCGCTGATGCCGTAGATAAGGTTGAGTTTTTAGACAACTTTAATGATGTTGGCTTTATGAAAGAAGTGTCAGATTCCGAAAAACTCGTGATGAACATCAAACTTAAAGAAGACAAAAAAAAGTTTTTGTTTGGGGATGTATATGCCGGTTATGGCCTTCAAGATTTTTATTTGGGGCATGCCGCTTTGTTTTATTATTCGCCCAAAATTAATGTGGGCTACATCGGCGATGCCAATAACTTTGGCGAACGGGTTTTTGATTTTCAAGACTTGATGCGTTTTCAGGGTGGTATGAGTTCGTTTTTGAGCAAACGACCGGCCTTGGGCAATTTGTATGCTTTTTCGTCAGACAACCGAGAGGTGCAACAAGTAAACTCTAACTTTCATGCCCTCAATCTTAATTATAACTTTAACCCCAAACTAGATTTGCAAGGGTTTGCCTTGTTTTCAGATTTATTTAAAAACACCCAAAATGTGTCAAAAATCAATTATTTGCAAGTAGGCATAGAAGAAAACAGACAGCAAACAACAGATGATAACACTACATTGGCCATGACCAATTGGAAACTCGACTACAGCCCCACCAAAAACATCAAATATTTTTATAATATACACGGTGAGTGGAGTGCCAATGATTTTAATAGTGTGTTGTTGTCTCAGCAGTTAAATGAGCAAAATATATTTCAATCCTTATCGGAGGTTGATAATGTGGCCCTAAAACAATACTTAGAAAGACACCAATACCACAACAAAAAACACACCACCACCTTGGTCATTAATCACACTTACCAAAACAGCAAACCCAACAATACTTGGCTTACCAACCAACCTTTTTTAACAGGCCTAATGCCCATCATTCCCCAAAATGATATTTTGGTAAAGCAAGTAAAGCAAACCCAAAGCAACACCTTAGATGGGTTGTTTAAGCATTATTATCTACTCAATAATTATAACCATTTATACACCATAGCTGGCATAAATTTAGAGCAAAATGATATAATCATTTCAGAACAACAAGTTTTAGACGACAATAGCCTCAATGATTTTGGCAACCAAGGTTTTGGCAACGACCTCAATTATCAATTATTTGATTATTATTTGGGTTTAGAATACAAATTCAAAATAAACAAATGGATCAACAAACCAAGTTTAGAGCATCATTGGTATGTGCTAAAAACTCAACAAAACTTATTGGTGCAAGAGCTCAACCGGAGCTATTGGGAGCCAAGGTGGTTAAGCGAATATGAGTTTAACAATGCCGAGAAACTAACGTTTAATTACAAACTCACCAATCAATTTCCGAGGTCAGGACAAATGATTAATAATTTTACTTTACAAAATTTTAATGCTGTCTTTAGAGGCAATGCCTTATTAGAAAACGAAAGATTTCATGCCTTATCGCTAAATTATAACAAAAACAATATGTATAAGGGTTTCACCTTATTTGCCAATGGCAGTTATACCAAAAAGGCCAAGGTAATTAGAAATATTGTACAATTGCAAGGCATCAATCAGTTTACAACCCCGCTACTCACCAACAATCCCGAAACCAACTGGCTTTTGAATTCGCGTTTCTCTAAAAAAATATACCGCTTTAGGGTTGGGCTTAGTGCCCAAGTTTCAGGGTTTTCATACATACAAGAGATTAATAATACCGAAACGCAGTTTGAACGCAATAGCCAAAGGGTAGGGGTAAACTTGAGAACGGCTTACAAAAAATGGCCTTCTGTAGCCATAAATTACAATCACAATTACAGTCAACTTAAAGGGTTAAATAACAATCAGTTTATGAGCAGAACTTTAGAGGTGACTTTTGATCATCAAATTATAAAGAACCTAACCCTCAAAACCGATTATGAATGGGAGCAAACTGAGTTTCCTACCAACATCAACATCATCAAATTCTGGAATGCGTCGTTATTTTATCAAAAAAAACACAGTCCGTTTGGGTTTGAACTCAAAGCCAACAACATCCTGAATATCGACAGAAGATTCAATAACACCTTTTCAGATTTTCTAATCTCCGAACAAGAATTTTTTGTGTTGCCAAGAGTGGTACTCTTATCAATAACTTATAAAATTTAGTGGTCTAAATATTTTTAGGTTTTAGTTCAAATCACCATATCATAAAATTTCTTATCTTTGTTATAAAGTCAGAAATTATGTCAGTTACCAATTTTTCCGATTTAGATTTAAGCAAAACTTACACCTATGCTGATTATCTCACTTGGCAGTTTTCTGAGCGGGTGGAGTTGATTAAGGGGTTTATCAAAAAAATGAGTCCGGCACCCAATAGAATACATCAGGGTGTTTCTATGAATTTATCATTGATGATTGGAAATATCTTGAAAAGTAAGTCTTGCAATTTATTTGCAGCTCCCTTTGATGTCCGTTTACCCATTCCTTCAAAACATAAAGACACCACAGTGGTGCAACCCGATTTATGTATTATCTGCGATGAAAGTAAGCTAGATGACTTAGGTTGCAACGGAGCTCCCGATGTTGTGATTGAAATCTTGTCGCCAAACAACATCAAACACGATCTTGATACCAAATTTAGACTGTATGAAGAAGCCGGGGTGTTAGAATATTGGATTGTGCAACCCACAGACCAAAACGTTTTGGTGTATACCCTTCACGAGGGCAAATACTATGGGTCAAAGCCCTTTGTAACCGAAGAATTTGTAGAAAGCAAGGTATTTCCTGAATTAAAAATTAACGTCACAGACATTTTTGAAAACGTATAATCATGGCCAGCATCACCAATTTTTCCGATTTAGATTTAACCAAAACTTATACCTATGCTGATTATCTCACTTGGCAGTTTTCTGAGCGGGTGGAGTTGATTAAGGGGTTTATCAAAAAAATGAGTCCGGCACCCAATAGAATACATCAGGGTGTTTCTATGAATTTATCATTGATGATTGGAAATATCTTGAAAAGTAAGTCTTGCAATTTATTTGCAGCTCCCTTTGATGTCCGTTTACCCATTCCTTCAAAACATAAAGACACCACAGTGGTGCAACCCGATTTATGTATTATCTGCGATGAAAGTAAGCTAGATGACTTAGGTTGCAACGGAGCTCCTGATTTGATTATTGAAATAGTCTCAAAAAACAATTCAAAACACGACACCGACACCAAATTTAGATTATATGAAGAAGCTGGGGTACCAGAATATTGGATTGTATATCCTGATCAGGAAATAGTGAATCAATATTTTTTAAAAGAAGGCATATATATCGGTAATAAACCCTTTGGGAGAGGTGAGGAAATCAAGAGCATGCTTTTTGAGGACTTAAAAGTTAGTATTGATGAAATTTTTGAAAACACCTAAATTTTGATAACAATAGGATTTGATGCCAAAAGGCTTTTTCATAACAACACAGGTTTGGGCAACTATAGCAGAGATTTAACCACCTTGCTCATAAACCAATTTCCTCAAAACAATTATTTTTTATTTAACCCCAAACCAAAATCTAATGCAAGATTTCAGGTCAGTAAAGCTGATTATGAAGAAATTAACCCCACCGGATTTTGGAAAAAACTCACAGGCTTTTGGAGAACTTTTGGCATCACAAAAACATCCGCTTTTAAACAGCTAGACATTTATCATGGCTTAAGTGGCGAAATTCCTTATGGCATTTCAAACAACATTAAAACGGTAGTTACCATTCATGATCTCATATTTTTGCGGTATCCACATTTATACCATTGGTTAGATGTAAGAATTCATCAAATTAAATTTAAATACGCTTGCCAAAATGCCCATATGATAGTGGCCATCAGCGAACAAACCAAACAAGATATCATAAATTATTTTGGGATTGATAGTCAAAAAATAAAAGTGATTTACCAAGGATGTTCCTCAGTTTTTAAAGAAAAATTTTCTGATGATGAAAAGCAATTAGTGATTGAAAAATTTAATTTGCCTCCAAATTTTTTGCTCAATGTGGGCACTATTGAACCTCGAAAAAATATTTTTGAAGTGGTTAAGGCACTCAAAGGAAGCAATATTCCATTGATAGTCATCGGAAAAAAAACCAAATATTTTAAAACCATACAAACGTATCTAGAGGCACATCAAATGCAAAACCAAGTTAGGGTGCTCAAAGACGTGAGCATGAAAGAATTGGCCATCATCTACCAATTGGCAACTATTTTTGTGTATCCGTCTGTTTTTGAAGGGTTTGGCATTCCTGTTATTGAAGCGTTGTATAGCGGTACACCCGTAATTACAAACGGTAGTGGTGTTTTTCCAGAAGCAGCAGGACCGCACAGTGCCTATGTGAATGTTGAAGACAGTCAGGACATCAAAAATAAAATATTATCTTTGTGGCATAACGATGCAATAAGAGCCAGCATGCGTGAAAAGGGATTAGAGTATGTTCAAAAGTTTAATGACACAACCCTAGCAAATCAATGGCAATCTTTATATAACAAGCTTTTAAATGAAGGTAGCGGGTTTTAGTTTTATTAGAAATGCAGTGGCAAACGATTATCCCATAGTGGAAGCGATTACTTCTATATTACCCATTTGTGATGAGTTTGTGGTGGCAGTTGGCAAAAGCGATGATGACACTTTGCAGCTAATTAAAAACATCAAGTCACCCAAAATAAAAATTTTAGAAACCGTTTGGGACGATACTCAAAAAGAAGGCGGTAGGGCCTTTGCCTTAGAGTCTAACAAAGCGTTTAAGGCCATTTCGGCCGATGCCGATTGGTGTTTTTACATACAAGGCGATGAGTGTGTGCACGAAAAATATTTAGACACCATCAAACAAGCCATGTTAGAAAATTTAGAACATAAAAACGTTGAAGGTTTACTGTTTAACTACAAGCACTTTTATGGCTCTTATGACTATTTTGCTCATTCTAGGCGTTGGTATAGAAAAGAAATAAGAATAGTAAGAAATTTGCCTGATATAACTTCCTACAGAGATGCACAAGGTTTTAGAAAAGGTAATCAAAAAATTCAGGTTAAAGCAATTGAGGCAGAAATTTATCATTATGGCTGGGTGAAACCCCCAAAGGGACTCACCAAAAAAATGAAAAATTTTGAAACTTTTTATAATCCAGAAGCCAAAAAAATAGAACAATACTCAGATTTTGAAGCCTTTGATTACGGCAATGCCGATGAATTAATTAAATTTGAAACCACACACCCCGCGGTGATGCATGAGAGAATTGCTAGAGTTAATTGGACGTTTAATTTTGACCCAACAGCCATTAAACGCGAATTAAAAGGCAAAAAGAAACTGATGTTTTGGGTAGAAAAAACCTTTGGTGTAAGATTATTTGAATATAGAAATTATAAAA
>DAIRDG010000069.1:0-8945 GCA_036796275.1 Flavobacterium sp. | reverse complement strand
TGAATTAATATCAAAATTAAATTTTTAGGTAAAATCATCAAAACATTTTATTTAATATTTAACGTATAAGGCTATAATAATTTTAAGTTTTAAAATTTTACAGCTTGTTTGCTTCAAGTGTCATAAACTCCTCAGCTTTCTCAACCATTTGGGTGCTGCCACAAAAAAATGGCACCCGTTGATGGAGTTCGGTGGGGATAATTTCCATAATTCTTTGGTAGCCATCACTGGCTTTTGCTCCCGCTTGTTCGGCCAAAAAAGCCATGGGATTGCATTCATAAAGCAAACGCAATTTGCCCTGAGGAGCTTTGGAGCTTGTTGGATAGATATAAATACCTCCTTTTATCATGTTGCGGTGAAAATCTGACACCAAACTGCCAATGTATCTAGAGGTGTAGGGCCTGTCGCCCTCTTCCATTTGACAATATTTTAAATAATTTTTGACGCCTTGTGGAAAGTGAATGTAATTACCTTCGTTAATAGAATAAATATTGCCAGATTCCGGAAACATCATGTTGGGATGCGACAAATAAAAAGTACCAATGGCCGGATTGAGCGTAAATCCGTTTACCCCATGCCCGGTGGTATATACCAACATCGTGGAGGTGCCATAAATAACATAGCCTGCAGCTACTTGATTAATGCCAGGTTGCAAAAAATCGGCTAGCGTTACAGGGGTTCCTGCTGGGGAGATTCGTCTGTAAACCGAAAAGATGGTTCCAACAGATACATTCACATCAATGTTTGAAGAGCCATCTAGAGGATCTATCAAAATTACATATTTGTTGTTATGACCCTGATCGCTGCCCTCAATAGTGATAAAATCATCTTCTTCTTCGGAGGCGATGCCACACACAATTTCACGGTTTTTAAGGGTTTCTATAAACACTTTGTTGGCATATACATCCAATTTTTGTTGATCTTCTCCTTGTATGTTTTGGTCGCCAGCTTTGCCAATAATATCAACTAGCCCTGCCTTATTTACGTTATAATTAACCACTTTGGCAGCCAATCGGATAGAGTTGATAATTCTTGATAATTCACCAGAAGAATACTGAAATTCTTGTTGCTTTTCGATGATAAATTCACCGAGTGTTTTGTTATGCTGTTCCATAAAATGTTGAAAAAGGCTTTAAATTGGCACAAATATCAAAATTTTTGTGAAATTTGTCACAATTTGTTAAACATTATTTATTTGTAATTATTTTTGCAATTTACAAAAAAAATGAACATTAGAAAAGCAAGCCCAAACGATGTGTCAAGTATTTTAAGCTTGATAAACGAATTGGCAACTTTTGAAAACGAACCTGAGGCCGTGATTATTTCGGAGAAAGATTTATTGCAAGACGGCTTTGGCCCCAACCCCTTGTTTGAAGTTTTGGTGGGAGAAATAGAAAATGAAGTTATAGGCATGGCATTTTATTACCCTAGATATTCTACTTGGAAAGGCAAAACCTTACATTTAGAAGACCTGATTGTAAAACAAAATTATAGAGGTAAGGGTTATGGGTTTGAGTTGTATAAAGCTTTTATTAAAGAAGCCCATGAGCAGCAAGTGCAACGCATAGAATGGGTGGTGCTAGACTGGAACACCTCGGCCATCAATTTATACACAAAATCTGGAGCTACGGTATTTGATGAGTGGAAAACCGTGCAAATGAATCAAACAGCAATACAAACATTTATAAACCAACATTTATGAGAATTTTTAAGTTTGGAGGGGCCTCTGTAAAAGATCCTCAAGGGGTAAAAAACGTCATTGAAGTTTTAAAACAAGTAAAGCCAGAAAACACCCTGATAGTAATTTCTGCCATGGGAAAAACCACCAATGCCTTAGAGGAAGTGGTGAACGCCTATTTTGAAGATAAAGTATTGCTGACAGATAAACTACAATACATCAAAAATTTTCATTGGCAAATGGCCAATGACTTGTTGCATTCAACAGTGAAAGTAGAAGAAGTGCTCAATCCGTTTTTTGAGACGTTAGACTATTTTTTAGGTCATAACAAATCACCAGATTATAATTTTGTGTATGACCAAATTGTGAGTTACGGAGAGTTGTTATCAATAGCCATTGTAAGTGCCTTTTTAAACCAAGAAGGCATCAGTAACTTGTGGTTGGATGTGAGAGATTACATCAAAACCGATAGTTACTACAGAGATGCTAATATTGCTTGGGAGCAAACCGAAATCAACATTGGTAGTCTTCAAAAAGACCAACTGTATATTACCCAAGGGTTTTTGGGGTCAAATCCCAATGGCTTTACCACCACTTTGGGCAGAGAAGGCTCAGATTATACGGCAGCTATTTTTGCTTATTGCCTCAATGCCACAGAGGTTACCATTTGGAAGGATGTGCCAGGGGTCTTAAATGCCGACCCAAGAGTGTTTGAAGACACCACCTTGCTTACCCAAATATCGTATACCGAAGCCATTGAATTGGCGTTTTATGGGGCCAGTGTGATACACCCCAAAACCTTGCAGCCTTTGCAAAGCAAAGATATTCCGCTGCACGTAAAATCATTCATCAACCCACAATTGCCAGGCACTACCGTAAAAAGAGGGTTAGATTTGGTACCAGAAACTCCTTGTTTTATAGTGAAGAAAAATCAGCATTTGGTGTCAATTTCCTCCAAAGATTTTTCGTTTATCATGGAAGACAACATCAGCTTGATTTTTAATTTATTGCACCAAAACCAGCTCAAAGTAAATTTAATACAAAACTCAGCCATTAGTTTTTCGGTTTGCATAGAAGATAAATACCTCAATTTTAATCAGTTTTTAAGTCAACTAGAAGATAAATTTGTTTTAACCGTCAATAAAAACGTTTCACTTTTTACCATCAGGCATTACACCCAAGCGGCCATCGAAAAAATTGAAACACCAAACAAAGTATTGCTTAAACAAATGATGAGCAGCACAGCTCAAATTGTGGTGTCCGAACAATAAAAGATAATTCTTATTGTTTTATGCCTAAAGGGCTAAAAGTCTGTTATCTTTGAGACTTTCAGCATAAGTAAAAAATGTATAAGGCATACCAACTTTTATTTTTATTGGTGGTGAGTTGTGGTTTCGCTCAGCAAAGCTCCTTATTGCTTGTAAAAAAGAACTTGCTCAGAACCTCAGACACTCTTATTTTGGAAACTTCAGGCATTCAAAAAAAAGAGTTTCAGATAAAAGACTCTTTGGGAAACACCTTAGATACTGCTTGGTATGACTTAGATTTTGCAAAAGGTACTTTAATCTTTAGGCCCTCATCACCCAAACAAATTTCGGTTACGTACTACAAATTTCCTGATTTTTTAACCCAAAAGCAAAGCCTGCTAGACACCACCCTCATTGTGTCTAACGAAGCAGGCATAGACCGGATTTACAGTTTTGATCAGCTAAAAAACAACAACGACTACAAACCATTTGATGGCCTAGAAACTTCTGGCAGCATCGTGAGAGGATTAACGGTTGGCAACAACCAAAATGCGGTGGTTAATTCCAATCTCGATTTGCAAATTACAGGGCAATTATCCGAAAAAATTGGCATCAGAGCTTCTATACAAGACAACAATTTAGCTTTGCAAAATGGAGCCTATTCTCAAAGACTCGATGAATTTGATCAAATATATTTAGAAGTGTTTTCAGATAAGTGGAGTTTGCGAGGCGGCGATTTGTTTTTAGAAAACCGAAACTCACAAATTTTTAACTTCAACAAAAAAGTGCAAGGCTTAGCCACCTATTTTAAATTGGGCGAAAAAGAAAAAACCGAGGTCATGCTCTCTGGTTCGTTGGTAAGGGGGCAATATGCCCGTAGCAGTTTTGTGGGATCAGAAGGCAATCAGGGGCCGTATAAACTTATTGGCAATCAGGGCGAGCTATTTGTGTTGGTAATTTCGGCATCCGAACGGGTGTATGTGAATGGAGCCTTATTGCAACGAGGCGAAAACAATCAGTATATGATTGATTATAATGCAGGGGAAATCACCTTTACCACCTTGTTCCCGATTACCTCCGAAATGCGTATTGAAATAGAATACCAGTATACCGAACGCAATTTTAATCGCCTGATCACTTATAACAAAGTGAAACATCAAGCTGAAAAATGGTTTATTGAAGCCAATTATTATTTAGAATCAGACAACAAAAACCAACCCTTGCAACAAAATTTATCAGCAGAACAAATAGAGGTTTTAAAACAAGCCGGTAACGACCCCAACCAAATGTTTGCCGTGTCGGCCATAGAAGACACGTTTTCAGAAAACAAAATTTTATACAGAAAAGTTAACATCAACGGCGTTGAGGTTTTTGAGTTTTCTACAGACCCCAACCAAACCCTGTTTCAGGTGCGGTTTACTAATGTTGGAAACAATTTAGGGAATTATGTGGTAACCAATAATCAAGCTATTGGCAGAATTTTTGAATATGTGCCTCCTGTTAATGGGGTGCCACAAGGAAGTTTTGAACCCATCATAAGGCTAGTGGCACCAACCAAAACGCAAATGATACACTTGCAAGGCGGTTATAATCCATCCGAAAAAACTAAGGTCTATTGGGATTTAGGGGTGAGTGAATTTGATGCCAACTTATTTTCTACCCTCGGCAATCAAGACAACACCGGAGCCGCAGGGGTGTTAGGCTTTAGTCAGTTTTTTGGAAAACCAACAAGTCTTTTTAAAACGTCAGCAGAAGTGCAGTTTGTGCAACAAAATTTTAACCCCATAGAGCGGTTGTTCAACATCGAGTTTAACCGAGATTGGAATGTGTTTGCAGCCCAAGGCAATCAAAGTTTGGTGACCATAAATCTTGAACATCAATTGAAAAAAGACAGCAGTCAACATTTTAATCAAACCGATTACACGTTTCAAAAACTAGATTTTTCTGAAAGCTATAGTGGCCAAAAACACCAATTGAAAATAAGAGGTCTTCAAAAAAATCTAGATTACAGCTCTCAAACCAGTTTGATGAAATCTAAAGGACAAGTTTCAGAAGCTTCTTTTTTGAGAAGTCAGAACAGTTTGCTGTCCAGAAAAGGCAAAAATTGGGGCCAATTAAGATATCAAATGGAAGACATACAAGAAACTAATATACAAACAAATAAGTTAAGTAACTTAAGCCAAAGATTTCATGAAATAAGTCCGTCTATAGGCAGAGGCGACACCACCCAAGTGTATTGGAATATTGGATTTGTAGCTAGGCTAAATGACAGTCTTCGCAACAACCGCTTAGAGCGAGTAAACAACGCTTACACCTATTTTTTGAAATCGAGAATCATTCAAAAAAATCAAACCAATTTGATGTTGTTTGTCAACTACCGTCAGATGAATTTTACCGAAACCAACACAAAAGTAACCTCCCTTAACTCAAGAATACTATACCAAGACACTTATCTAAATGACCTCTTTAGGCAATCATTAACCATAGAAAATTCTGCAGGAACCTTGGCACAGCAGGAGTTTACCTTTGTAGAGGTAGAGCCGGGGCTAGGGGTATATACCTGGATAGATTACAACAACAACGGCATACAAGAGTTACAAGAGTTTGAGGTGGCACCATTCCCAGACCAAGCCAATTATGTGAAGATATTTTTGCCCAATCAGGTTTTTGTGCCCACGCAAATAAACCGCTTTAGTCAGTCATTAGATTGGAATCCCCAACAATGGTCTGGTAAAACCGGCTTGCTTAAAACCTTGTCAAAGTTTTATAATCAAACGTCTGTGCTCATCGAAAGACGGGTGCAACGCACCGAAAACACGTTTGATTTAAACCCTTTTGCAACTTCAGAAGACAATTTATTAGGCAAACAATATAATTTTAGAAACAGTTTGTTTTTTAATCGATCTAGGCAACAGCACACGGTGGTTTACACCTTTAATGAGTTGCTAAACCGCACCTTGCTGTCGGTAGGCTCTCAACAAAACGAAACCACCAGTCACCAATTACAATACAGTCATTTGGTGCAAAAAACTTGGTTGATGAGTTTTTTAACGCGAACAGCCAATCAGAAACTAGACACCGAGAATTTTTCTTTAAAAGCGTTTAATATCAATAGTTGGTCTGCTCAACCCAAAATAGGTTATGTGCTTGGCAACAATGGCAACGTGGAGTTGTTGTACGAAAATTTACAAAAAAACAACACCATCGACCTAAGGGAAACCCTAAAACAACAACGCTTAGCAGTTTTGTTTAATTATACCGGCACCAAAAGTATGGTGTTTAATGCTGAGTTTTCTTATTTTGACAACCGTTTTACAGGTGATGCCAACTCTCCGGTTGCCTTTCAAATGATGGAAGGATTACAAGATGGTAAAAACTTGGTTTGGAGAACATTAATCCAAAAGAGTTTAACCAATTATTTAGATTTAAATCTGAATTACCAAGGTCGAAAATCAGAAACCAGCCAAGCCATTCACACAGGCAGTTTGCAGTTGAGGGCTTTTTTTTAAATTACTTGTTGCTTTTTTGCGTTAGCTCATACAAGTCGGTTCTGCGGTCTTTCATGGTTTGCACACTGCCATGCTCATGCAGTTCTTTTAGCAAATTAATATCCACATCAACTATAAGCGTCATTTCAGTATTGGGTGTTGCTTCGGCTTTGATGCCATTGCTCGGAAACGCAAAATCAGATGGTGTAAACACGGCTGCTTGGGCATACTGAATGTCCATGTTGTTTACTTTTGGCAAGTTGCCTACGCAACCTGCAATGGCTACATAACATTCGTTTTCTATGGCACGTGCTTGGGCACAGTGTTTTACGCGGGTATAACCATTTTGGGTATCGGTTAAAAACGGCACAAACAAAATATTCATGCCTTGGTCTGCTAGTAATCTGCTGAGTTCCGGAAACTCAACATCATAACAAATCATGATGCCAATTTTGCCGCAATCGGTGTCAAAAGTCTTGATGACATCTCCTCCGGTAATTCCCCAATGAAATACTTCGTTTGGGGTGATGTGAATTTTTTTGTAAATTTCGCTTGTGCCATCTCGCCTGCACAAAAACCCCACGTTATAAATCTTGCTGTCTTCTACATAAGGCATGCTGCCCGTAATGATGTTGATGTTATAAGAAATGGCAAAGGCTTGCATTTTGGTTTTAACGTCTTCGGTATATTTTGCTAACTCTCTAATGGCTTCAGCTTCAGACAAATGGTTGTAATCTGCCATCAAGGGGGCTGTGAAAAGCTCAGGGAACATAGCAAAATCACAACCATAGCCCGAAACTGCATCAACAAAAAACTCCGCTTGTTCAAACAAGGCTTCTAAGCCCGATAGGGGTCTCATTTGCCATTGGATTAGCCCTAACCGCACAATGCTTTTTTCGGAGTTAATCAACTTGGGGTTGTTTTCGTAATAAATGTTGTTCCATTCTAACAGCACTGCATATTCTTGCGAGGCCACATCATTTTCGAGGTAGTCTTTTAAAACCCGTACTTCGTGAAAATCATTACTTAGCTGAAAAGACAAGACAGGATCATAGATTTCTTTAAACTTTACTTTGTCTATGTATTGTTTGGGGGTTAATTCATTCACATAATTCACATATTTGGGGATTCTTCCGGCAAAAATGATAGATTTGAGGTTGAGTTGTTCGCACAATTCTTTTCTAGAGTCATACAGCCTTCTGCCCAACCGCAACCCTCTGTAATTGGGGTTGATGAATACATCTATGCCATAAAGCACTTCGCCTTTGCTATTGTGCGACGTAAAGGTGTAGTTTTTGGTCACTTGTTTGTAGGTTTTTGTATTAAAGGCAAATTCTTCGGTTACCAAAATAGAGAGAGCCGAGCCTACCACCACACCATCTGCCACAATCACCAATTGACCCTCCGGGAATACTTTTAAAAGTTTTTCGATGTGATGTTCTTTCCAATAGGCATCTACCATTTCTGGGTAAGATTCTATCATCGATTTTTTTAACTCTTTGTAATCTTCAATTTTTAGGTTGCGTAACTCTACTTTTTTAATGGGGTTGTACATGGTGTTAAAATACTTTTTTGCGGTGTTTAGATTTTTGAGATTTAAATTTAATTTTTTACTTTCAGTAAACACTTACAACCAATTCAAAATCAATTTTATGTAATAAATAAAACTTAATTTATAAAAATGAAGTACGGTTAGCTTTTTGTTGTGGGTGTTAATTGACTCAAGTAAGAAATACGTTGGTATCGATTTTCACAAAAATACATAAAATAAGGCATAATTTGGTCATTTTTATGCAATAGTTTGAAGGTTTAATAATTTTTTTAAGAGGAAAAGATTAAAACACACACTTACAATATACCAAAAAATTATTTACCCTCCCATTTAATATCAATTGGCAAGAGTAATTTTACACTCACCGCTTTGTTTTTATCTGTTGCAGGGACGGCATTCGGAATTTTTTTGTATATCTTTCTAAACTCTTCCTCAACTAATTTATCCTGACATCTCAGAATGTTTTCTAGTGTAATGGAGCCAGTTTTATCTACAATGAAGCTGACAAAAAACCGATGGTTTATTTTTTCCGATTTTTTAGGGTATTTAAATTTATTGTCAAACATGGCTTTTAAGCTCAACATCAAACAATTTCTTTTCTCTTGAGCAGTTTTTGATGGGCACCCTTTAAAAACAGGCGGATTATCTACAACAGGCAGTGGTAGCGGTTCGTTTAGGTTGGTTTCTCCTTGTATTTCTACTCGTTTTACATATGTTGTTTCTTGAGAAAATACAAAAGCTGAAAAACAAAAGATTAAAATGAAATGTTTCATAAAAAATTATAATTTATCAAATTTATTGCTTTGATTTCACATATCATACAAAAAATCAAAACATTACACCGCTTTTGCTTGCCATACAAACTAATGTTATATAAACTTGTTCAGATTTTACAACTTTTATAAAGTTGTCAAATCTATAAAAACAAAAAAGCCAAGTAAATCTGAACATGCCCCAAAAAGTTAGACACTATTTGGGGC
>DAIRDG010000068.1:0-9956 GCA_036796275.1 Flavobacterium sp. | reverse complement strand
TTAAATTGCTGTTGAAATTTAGTCAAAAATTTATGATAATCTAAATCATAACTTTTGCTGAAATTAATTTTATTATTCATTTTTAGATATTATTTGTTTGAAAATAAGTTTGTATGAAATTGCAACTATAATTAACTTAAGCCCTTATGGCATATATCTTAATTTGAATAAGAGAAAGTTTTTTAGTCAATTTCATTTAATTACAACAGATTGATTAACAACATAGTATTTTAAAAACTTAAAAAAACAAAACTAATAAATTATATTCTGCTAAACAAATTATTTACCCATATACATCAATTTTACTAGTTTTAATTAGCAATTATTTTCATAAATTTGCTTACCCTTGATCAAAAAAAATTACTTGTATGCAAAATTACTACTTTATAAAATCACTTTAAAATGACCAACCGATTGCTGTTTGCTTTGTTTGCCTTTTGTTTTGCATCAAGTCAAAATTCTGAGAGAAATTTTATATCCTTTCAACAAAAATCTTCCCCTTCTTTACCAACGGCTACTTATGAAGTAACGGTGAGTGATGGGAGTTATTATTTTTTATTTTTAGACCCAAAAACCATCGAAACGAGTTTTGTGAGGCCCGGTGAGCGTTACCAAAAAAGATCGCATGCTATTGAATTACCAGAAAAATTTCCGAATGCTCAAAGAGCAGAATCTTCCACAAAAATTGAATTAACTTGCGATCAACTTAAAATTGTGATTCATAAAAATCCGTTTTTGGTGCAATATTTCTACAAAAACAACTTGATAACCCAAGAGGCCAAAGGGTTTTATAAAGACCAACACCTACCCCTAAACCACGTGAAAGACAACATTGTGAGCGACTCTGTGTTTGGTATTTCTTTGCAACTTAAGCCACATGAAGTTTTGTATGGCGGAGGCTCAAGAGCTTTGGGCATGAACAGAAGAGGGCACAAATTGGCCTTGTATAACCGGGCTCATTATGGTTATGAAACCCACGCAGAGCTCATGAACTTTTGCATGCCCTTGGTGTTGTCTTCAGAAAAATACCTTATACATTTTGACAATAGCAGCGTAGGGTATCTCGACCTCGATTCGCAACAAAACAACACCCTGGCTTTTGAAAACACTTATGGCAAACAAACCTACCAAATCATGGTGGCAGACCATTGGCAAGACCTTCTAACAACCTACACCAAACATACTGGCATGCAACCACTTTTGCCCCTCTGGGCATTAGGTAATTTTACCTCCAGGTTTGGCTACAGATCTGAACAAGAAGCCAGAGCCGTTGTAAAAGCCTTTCAAAAAGACAACATCCCCTTGGAGGCGGTGATTTTAGATTTGTATTGGTTTGGTAAAACCATACAGGGCACTATGGGCAATTTGGCAGTAGACCGCGATAGTTTCCCGAATTGGGAAAAAATGATTACCGACTTCAACAAACAAGGCATTAAAACTATTCCGATCACTGAGCCATTTATTTTAACCTCTTCAAACCGGTGGCAAGAGGCCGTAGAGGAAGATATCTTGGCCAAAAACAACCTACTGAAACCCTATACTTATGATTTTTATTTTGGGCATACGGGGCTGATAGATGTTTTTTATCCAAAAGCCAAACAATGGTTTTGGAACATTTATAAAGACTTAGCCAACACCGGAGTGGCTGGCGTTTGGGGAGATTTGGGAGAACCCGAAGTGCACCCCCCAGACCTCATGCATTGGAATGGCTCGGCAGGCATGTTGCACAACATTTATGGCAACGAATGGGCTAAACTGGTTTTTGAGGGTTATCAAAAAGATTTTCCGAATACCCGGCCATTTATTTTAATGAGAGCTGGCTATTCGGGTGCTCAACGCTATGGCATGATTCCGTGGAGTGGCGACGTGAACAGAACCTGGGGAGGTTTACAAAAACAAGTAGAGATATCTTTGCAAATGGGTCTGCAAGGCCTAGGCTATATGCATTCAGATTTGGGAGGATTTGCTGGCGACAATTTAGATGATGAATTGTATGTGAGATGGTTGCAGTATGGGGTGTTTAACCCTATTTTTAGACCTCATGCCCAAGAAGAAGTGCCCAGTGAAGCTGTTTATAGAAGTGCCGTAGCTAAAGATTTGGCCAAAGAAGCCATTGAACTCAGATACCAGCTGTTACCCTACAACTATCAGTTGGTTTATGAAAACCACACCAAGGGTTTGCCCCTGATGCGGCCCTTGTTTTTTGAAGAGCCAGATAACCCGGCATTATTAGCTTTTGACGAAGGTTACCTGTGGGGAAATGATTTTTTAATTTATCCGGTAAAAACTGCTGGGCAGTCTGAAAAAAACATCTATTTTCCAAAAGGCAGCCAATGGTATCATTTTTACACCGATGAAGTTTTTAAGGGAGGTAGTTATCAAAACATACACTTTGAAGCCCTGCAAATAGATGTCAATAATTTATTAAAAGCCCCCAAAACCAAGCATTATAACATCCCTACTTTTGTAAGGGGTGGAGCCTTTATACTCAAAAGCCCTTTGGTAACAAACACCACCTTGTTTAACAAAAATAATTTAGAAGTTCATTATTATTATGATAAAAACATTCAAGAAAATCAACAAAGTTTTTATTTGGATGATGGTCTAGATGCCAATGCCATCAACAATGGCTTATACGAACATTTAGTTTGCGAGTTTGAACACGAAAAAAAAGGATGGGAACTTGAGTTTAAAACAAAACTGGGCAAACAACAAGCACTTGAACCCAAAAAAATGAAAGTTGTGGTGCACGGTGTGCCTAAAAAACCCAAAAGAATTAGAGCAAATGGCAAAAAAATAAAATTTGAGTGGCAGCAAGATAAACAACTTTTAATCATAAACGTCAATCACCAAACCGAAGAAACCGAGCTAAAAATTAAGCTATAAATTAACCCCATGATACAATCTAAACCATGAAAAAAACTTTTATACTTTGTTATTTAACACTTATTATATTTGGATGTAAAACAGCCGAAGAGACAGTACAAAAAATGCCCTTTGATTGGGATGGAGCCAATGTTTATTTTTTGTTGACCGACTGGTTTAACAATGGCAACCCTGATAATGATAATTTACTCAACAGAAACAAAACAACCGGAGTTTTAAGAGGTTTTAAAAACGTGTGAATAAAATATTGAATGTTGGTCTATTAATTATAAATTAATAATTTCTATTTTTAGAATTAGAACTTAATCCTCATGCACTTTTACACCATAGTTTTCAAGGTATTGCAACAAAAACATGCCTTTGTTTTTAAAACCTGACGAGGGGTTAAATTCATAGTTAAATTTGCTATCTACCTGCGTGGTGCTAGGATTAAATATGTCTTGAAATGTGCTTGAGTGGGTAAGTCTTTTGGCCATATCAATCAATAAATCATAGCCTCTAATGGCAAAAGGCGTGGGATACATTTTGAATTGGTTTTTAAAAGATTTCTCAAAATTACTGAGATCTTCATGGTCTATATTTTTATAAACAGACGGAAAAATAACTTGGTGTTTAAGCAATTGCGGAAACACATCGTCTTGCATCATAACTTCATCAAACTCTAGCATGGTTAGTTGAATTTTAAACCCCTCGGCTTTTAATGTTTTAACCATTTGCAATGCTTTGAGCATAAAACTAGTACCTTCGGTATTTATGATGAGGGCATTTGTCTTGTTTTTTTGCAACAGCCCTCTGAGGTTTTGAGTTGCAACTGCAAAATCTTCAGATACCGTTAGGAGGTGAGATTCTACCAAATGATTTTTTAAAAACGTGATGTTTTTTGTTTTTTTGGCATCAACCAAAGCTAGTGTTTGATGGTTTTGATTTTTGAAATGAGTAATTAGTCCAAGCTTTAAATCGTCTTCATGCACAAGGCTTTGCACCAAATTCGGATAACTGCTCTCTAGGGTTCTGAGCGGACTAACAATGAGCGAAGTGGTATTCACTTTTAACAGTTCTTCTAAATGCTTCGGGTAAAACGGCCCAATAAGCAGCGGGTATTGATGAAGTTGATTGTTTTGATGTAGGGCCAAAACTTCTGAAGATTGTGTTGTTTCGGCACTGTCAAATATATCTATGGTAATGTGCGGATAATGCTTCTTGATGGTGTCCATAGCCATTCTCATGCCTGAATACACATCCATGGTCATGTTAAAAAATGAATCGTTTGCAAACTTATTGCTTTTGGCTTTAGGATCCACATGCTGGTTGGCTTCAAAATTAAACGGCATCAACAAACCAATTTTTTGAGGAGTTGTATTCACAACCTCTAAGTTTAATTCGGTTTTAATTGTTTTTTTGTTTTCAGCAGTACCTAATTGCAACACCATCCCCTCCTTGAGGCCATCTTTCAGTTCCGGATTCAATTTGATGAGGTCGTCTTCAGAAATTTGAAGAGCCCTGGTTAAACTGAAAAGGGTTTGCCCTTTTTCTACCACCACAGTGTTTTTATGCTGATGGTCTGAAGCAACTGGTAAATTTACAGGTAAGGCCGAAGGCATCACTTCTGTAGGCTTGGTGGATATGGGTTTTTTACTCGGAATCTTCAGCTCATAACCCAAGGGCAAAACCTCTTTAACCTCTGGATTTAGCTGGTCTATGTCTTCTATACTCACCCCATATTGCTTAGAAATACTGTATTTGGTTTCTGAGGGTTTTACGGTATGGATAAGATTTGAAGATGCCGTTTGTTTGTTATTCACAACTATTACTTTGGCAGGAATCATTAATGTGGAGCCAATTTTGAGTCCATCTGCTAACAATGTAAGGTTAGCATTTTGAAGATTTTCTACCGATATTTGATATTGCTTGGCTATGCCAAACCAGGTTTCTCCGGCAGCCACCTGATGGGTATTGAGTTGATTTAAAAATTTTTTATTTTTTTCGTTAATCGGAATAAGCAACTTTTTATTTTCTTGCAATTGTCCAGAGGCATCGGGATTCAGTTGATAGATATCAAAAGGCGTTACCTGGTATTTTTTGGCAATCTCTGCAATGGTTTCATTCTTTTGAATGAGATGTTCTATGAAGCTAGTGGTGTCTTGTGCCTGAGCAAAAGAACCCAAAAGCAATAAAAATACAAAAATTAGATTCTTGATTGGTTGCATGTTATTTTTATAAAAATTATTCCCATTCTATGGTGGCGGGTGGTTTTGAGCTGATGTCATACACTACCCTGTTTACCCCTTTCACTTTGTTGATGATGTCATTAGACACTTGCATCAAAAATTCATAAGGCAAATGCACCCAATCTGCTGTCATACCATCTGTAGATTCTACCGCTCGCAATGCCACTACTTTTTCGTAGGTTCTCTCGTCTCCCATCACCCCTACACTGTTCACTGGCAATAAAATAGCACCGGCTTGCCACACTTTGTCATATAATCCGTGAGATTTTAAACCACTGATAAAAATGGCATCCACCTCTTGCAAAATCCGAACATGCGATTGGTTTACCTCGCCTAAAATTCTAATGGCCAAACCCGGACCCGGAAACGGATGTCTGCCCAATAAATCAGGATTCATCCCCATAGACTTCCCGACGCGTCTTACTTCATCTTTAAACAACATTCTGAGGGGCTCCACTATTTTTAGTTTCATAAAATCGGGCAAACCTCCCACATTGTGATGCGATTTGATGGTTGCACTCGGCCCTTTTACCGATACCGATTCTATCACATCCGGATAAATAGTTCCTTGGGCTAACCATGATACGTTTTCAATAAGATTTGCCTCTTGGTCAAAGACTTCTACAAATACCCTGCCAATTGCTTTTCGCTTGGCTTCAGGCTCGGTTAATCCGCCAAGAGCCTCCATAAAATTAGCTGTGGCGTCTACGCCTTTCACTTGCAATCCTATGCCTTGGTATTGTGCTAAGACTTCTTCAAACTCATTTTTTCTGAGCAAGCCATTATTCACAAAAATACAATACAAATTTTTGCCAATGGCTTTGTGCAACAACACGGCTGCCACAGAGGAGTCTACACCACCCGATAAACCTAACACAACTTTATCATCTTTGAGTGTTTCTTTAAGCCAAGCCACCGTGTCATTCACAAAACTGGTGGGGGTAAAATCTTGGGGTAGTTTTGCAATATTGATTAAAAAGTTTTTCAAAAGCAGTGCTCCATCTTTAGAGTGGTATACCTCCGGATGAAATTGCAACGCATAAGTGGGTTCGTTTTCTATTTTATAGGCTGCGTTGGCTACATCTTTGGTGCTAGCCAATAACGTGCCATTGGTGGGCAGTTTAGAAATTGTGTCACTATGGCTCATCCAAACCTGACTGCCTTCAGCAATGCCTTGAAACAAGACTTCATCTGGTTTAATGTAATTTAAATTGGCCCTGCCATACTCTCTGGTATTTGAGGGTTTTACTTCGCCTCCGTTAAAATAGGCCATGTATTGTGCCCCATAACAAACTGCTAACAAGGGTAAATGCCCTCTAATGGCCGTTAAATCTGGATGTGGTGCATCTTCAGACCGCACAGAAAATGGACTCCCAGACAAAATAACTGCCTTAAAATCTGATAAATCTTTAGGAGGGTTATTGTAGGGATATATTTCGCAAAAGATGTTTAACTCTCTTACTCTTCTTGCAATAAGCTGGGTGTATTGAGACCCAAAATCTAAAATTAGTACCGAATGTTTCATGGGCAAATATATGACAATATCTTTTTTTGATGAAATCTATTTTTTGAAATTTGATGAGATAAAAAATAAAATCATTAGAAATTCTTTATAAATAAATTATTTTTGCCTTTTTAAAATTTTCACCCAGTTAAAAAAAGTTTTATGACCAACCTTGTTGAAGAATTAAGATGGAGAGGATTGCTGCATGACATCATGCCTGGCACAGAAGAACAACTACTCAAAGAATCAACCACTGCTTACATTGGGTTTGACCCTACCTCTGACTCCTTGCACATAGGCAGTTTGGTGCCCATCATACTATTAGTGCACTTGCAAAATTATGGTCACCAACCCATAGCCTTGGTGGGAGGTGCAACTGGCATGATTGGAGACCCCTCGGGTAAATCTGACGAAAGAAACTTGTTAGACGAAGCTACGCTGACTAAAAACGTTGAAGGCATCAAAAAACTTTTAGGCAAGTTTTTAAACTTTGATAGCACTGCCAATAATAAGCCTCTTTTGGTAAATAATTATGATTGGATGAAGTCTTTTTCGTTTATAGATTTTGCCAGAGAAGTGGGTAAACGCATCACCGTGAATTACATGATGTCTAAAGACTCCGTAAAGAAAAGACTCAGTGGCGAAGGTGTTGGCATGTCTTTTACAGAATTTACCTATCAGCTCATTCAGGGTTATGATTTTTATTACTTATACAAACACTACAATTGTTTATTGCAAATGGGAGGCTCAGACCAGTGGGGTAATATCACTACGGGTACCGAGCTCATCAGACGCATGCACGAAGGCGAACAAAGCAAAGCTTTTGCCATGACTTGCCCGTTAATTACAAAAGTCGATGGGTCAAAATTTGGCAAATCGGAAGGTGGCAACATTTGGCTGACAGAAGACAAAACATCGGTGTATAAGTTCTATCAATTTTGGCTCAATGTGTCTGACGAAGATGCTGAAAATTACATCAAAATTTTTACGTTTTTAGACAAAAATACCATTCAGGTACTCATCAATCAACACCAAGCCGAACCACATTTAAGGTTGTTGCAAAAAAAACTAGCCCAAGAAATTACAGGTTTTGTGCATTCTGCAGAGGCCCTTCAAAAAGCCGAACAAGCCTCCAAAGTTTTGTTTAGCAACCAAGCGGAAGACCTCATGACGCTAGATTCAGCCACTTTTTTAGAAATTTTTGAAGGAGTGCCTCAAAAAGAAATTAGCAAAGAAACTTTTGAGGCATTTGACAACATCATTGATTTTTTGGTAGACAAAACCGGCTTTTTGCCCAGCAACTCTGAAGTGCGAAGAGCCCTGAAAGAAAATTCTTTGTCTATTAACCGAAATAAAATTACGGAAGACACCAAACTTTCTATGAGTAATCTGATAAACGGTGAGTTTTTGTTGTTACAAAGAGGCAAAAAAAATTACTTTGTGGTTAGAATACTCCCCTAAAAGTTAAAATTTATTGTTATTGATATAAATTTTGTTTTATTTTTAATTTATTTATAGATGTTTTAAGATTTTTTTTACATTTGAGGCTATTATATCCGAATTTTATTTTTACGACCTCAAGCATATGAAAAAGATTTACTTTTTATTCAGTTTTTTTTACTTAACCCTTTCGTATTCGCAGTTTATTCAGGTAAACACAACGCAGTACACTCCACAACAATTAATACAAGATGTTTTAATCAACTCACCATGTGCGTTGATTGGCCCTGTTCAAACCAACTCTAGTTTAAATTTTGGATTCACTGAACCAAGTATTGGATATTTTGTAAATACAAATCCAAATTTTCCAATTTCCTCGGGTGTAATTTTATCAACAGGATCTGTGCTTTCTGCTCCTGGCCCAAATAATCCTGTACAAAGTTATGGAAGTGACACTTGGATAGATGATGCACAAACTACAACTTATTTAAATTCTATAATTGCTCCGTCAACATATCGAAATGCAACAATTGTTAGGTTTAATTTCACGCCATTAACAGATAGTTTTAGTTTCAATTTTGTATTTGCTTCAGAGGAATACGGTGGTTTTCAATGTGCTTTTTCCGATTCTTTTGTGTTTTTCTTAGAAAATCTAGATACAGGAGACATTCAAAATTTGGCAATTGTCCCGGGCACAACTACTCCAATATCAGTTACTACCGTAAGAGACAATTTATATAATGGTGGTTGCCCGTCAGTTAATCCGGATTTTTTCTCAACTTTTTATGGTGGTGCAAATGGCGAACCTAACGACACCGCCCCTATTAATTTTAATGGACACACTGTATTAATGACCGCCAGTGCTATAGTAGTGCCAAATACGCCCTACAGCATAAAATTAGTAATTCAAGACAGACAAGACAGCTTATTAGATTCTGCCATTTTTATAGAAGCTGGAAGTTTTAATGTAGGTCAAGCTGTTATAGAAGGTACTGGAGAGTTTGCCGGTGTTACTGATGATTTTATTGGAGATTTTGCTTTGTGTGCAGGATCAGCTAGAGTTATTAGAGCAGGGTCTTCACCTATAGCAGGAGCTGTTTACACTTGGTCGGTTGATGGTGAAGTTATTGATGGAGCCAATACATTTGAGCTTGAAGTGTCTGAAGCTGGTACATATACCGTAGTTGTTGAGATAGGTGGCCCTACCGGTTGCTCTCAAACCGATTCTATTATTGTTGAATTTCAAAGTCCCCCCTCAATTAATTTTAACCCTGTTACCTTATCATCGTGTACTACTTTTGATTTAACTTCAACCATTCCTGATATTTTGAATGGCTTGTTTGGGGATGTTTTTTTCTTTGAAACTGAGCAAGATGTAATTGATTTTAATGTAATTGGCAACGATTCAAGTTATGATATTTTAATCGAGGGTCAGGAAATCATTGCTCAAATTTTTGTTAATGACGGCACCAATTGCGAATACTTTTCTACTGTAATACTTTCTGTGCCAAATACTGATTTTGACCCTCAGCCTGAAGATATCACCTTATGCGATGATGGAATTGACAACCTAGAAATCTTTGATTTAACCTCTCAGCAAGCCAATATTTTCAATGGCTTTACCTCTAGTGATGCTACCATTACTTACCATACCTCTTTGTCTGATGCCGAGTTAAAACAAAATGCCATTCCTAACGAAACAAGTTACGAGGCTGCTAATAACACACCCATTTTTGTAAGACTTGAAGCCGTATGTGATGAAAATAATTTCATGACAGCAAGTTTTAATTTATTATTGGTTACTCCACCCTTGGTAGACGTGCTATCACCAAGCACAGACGTCTGTGAAAACGTGGGCTTTACCCTACCTCCCCTCACCGTTGGTAATTATTTTTCTC
>DAIRDG010000067.1:0-10150 GCA_036796275.1 Flavobacterium sp. | reverse complement strand
AAATAGCATGTATAAAACCAAAAAAAAAGACAATTATCAGAATGCTCTAACAATTGTCTTTCTCAGCGACTATCAACAAATAGACTGCATATTAACGGAATCTACTGCTTTGTGTCAGTGTAAACCACCTCAGCCGACGACCATTTTTTTACTTTTGCTAGTTTGTTGTTGTCAAAATCTACTTCGTTGAGTTCGGTGCCGGTCCAAAAAAACCATTTGCCCACTTTTACACCTGCTGCATATTGCCCAACGGACACTTTGTTGCCAGCTTCATCATACGATGTCCACTGCCCGTGTGGTTTTTTATCTTTATAAAAACCTTGCTGACTCACCATACCGTTATCGTGATAAAACGTAGACTTTACCAAATTTCCTTTTAATTCATGTTTCGGTTTAATAGCTTGAGAAAACCCAAAAAATCCAAAACAAAACACCAATAATACCAATACCTTTTTCATACCTTATGTTTTTGAGTTAATAATTACGTAACAAATATACAAATTATTTTACATTAAAGTTACAATTTAGTAACAATTTAGTAACATTAGACGGTGATTTTTTTAATAGCATACTAATACGCTGAATGACAACACATTATATTTAGGGTAATATTAAAAAATCTCACTAGGCTGTTTTAATTTTAACAGTTTAACTGAGAAAAAATACCATGAAACCTCTTAAAAACCAATATTATAACCGTGTTTAGACCAAAAAAGTGCGTAAAACACTAATTCAGTTCATCAATTAGGTGGTTAAAATTACTTAAGCTTTTTTAGATAAATCACTTTTTGGTTATAATCTATCAAGGCTTTGCCCAATTTGAGTACATCAGACCCTATGATGCCATCAACGGGTTTGAGGCCATAACTGACTAAGGCTGTGTTTACATGAGACAAGTCAAAAATAACCAACTGACAGGATTTGGTTTGCCATCGACCAATTTTTAGGGTGTTATGTTGAGAGATTTGTGCCTCCATGTCTATAGCCCCGGCACCAGAAGCTTTGGTTTTAGACGTTTTAGCATTCAAATTGTAATGCTCAATTTTGTCCCAATGCACACAACTGTTACTAGCCCCGGTATCTAAAATAAAAATTCCTTTCACCCCATTGATACTCCCTTTGATGAGCAAATGATTAGACTTACTGATTTTGAATTTTAGTTGGGTATATTTTTCTTTTTTAAGTATTTTGTTTAAGTCTTCACTCATTTGTCTGTCGTGTTATTCGGTTTCTTCTTCCTCCGATGTTTCTGCTTCTGCAGCTTTATTTTTGCCATATTTATCAAATTTGTAGGTTAATGAAAACATGGCATAACGTTGTAAAATTAAATTTTCAGAATCAACCACAGCTGTTGGGGTAATTTGTCTGGAATTATTGAGGTTTTGATTCAATAAATCATATACCTTCACCTTGGCAATCATCTTTTTTTGATAAAACTCATAACCCAAACTCATGTTCCACAAGTAAAAATCTTTTCTAAAGCCATCGGCTATGTTTGAATTGTAATTATAACTAATATCATTTCCAAAAATAAAATTTTTAAGCATATAAAAAGTTGTTTGCACATTGGCTTTATGAAATTCATTGCTAATTGATTCAATGATATAATTGGTATAATTACTTTTGTTAAAAGTAACCTGATAAGAGGGGCTCACTTCCAATAATTTATCAATACTCCACGAGCCATTAAACCTCGGATTTATCCTATACCCTCTTGATTGAAACAAAACATCATTTATAAACCCTTGGTTATAATCATGGCTTGCACTGATGCCAAGACTCAGCCTGAATTTACTTTTTTCGTGACTAAATCCTTTACTCCAATTGGTGCCTAGCCAAAAGTTATAATTCAAATCAATGTTTTCAAAGCTCGAGGTAGCCTTAAAGTCATCATCATAATTGGTAAAACTCACGATGTTATTTTTGCTGATTCTTCCACCCCCATAAAAATAAATCCCCGTTCTGGTTACATATTGGTAATTGTTATAACCCAAATAAACATCTAAAGACTCTGTGGGTTTAAGGTTTAAATTTCCGATGGTGGTATTTAAAGGATTTGAAAAATTTTCGATGTTTAATAACTGCATAGCCGATGGCAAATCTACCGTATAATCTACATTGGCATAAATACTCTTTGAGTCTGAAATAGGTCTGTAAACATTCATCCTGAATTTTGGAAACCAATGTTGCCTGTTTTCTTCAAAAGTTTGACCCAAATAAACCCCCTGATTTTGGTTGTAGATCTTTTCTACACCTAAACCAACCGTGGCATTAAATTTTTTCTTTCTTATGCGGTAAGACAACGCTCCCGACAACCTTTCGTCTAAACTTTCATATAGATTCGATAAAATTTCATTAAACAAACTAAAGTCAAGCCCATTAGCATCAAAGGTGTTGAGTTGTTCTTTATTTTGCTTTACAGAATACAACACATGAAACCCAAGACTCAAAGAGTCTGAAATTGGCGTAATGTAAGTCAAATCTAAACTTTGAGACATCACCTTGTTGGTGTTTATCACATTTTGATTTCTAAGATCACTAGGAGCCCCAGACGACACAAAAACAGTTTCGCTATTAAGCGTTTGATTGTTCTGATTGTCATCTACCGATAGGTTGTGCTCAAAATCTATATAACGCCCCTTCTTTTTAAATTGCTTAAACACATTTAAATCATTAGAAAACCTATTGGTGTTATTTATTGAAAAACTCCTATTGTCATTGGTGTTTAACAGCTCGTTTTGTTCGTTTTGGGTAATAGATTCAAAAGATCTATCGGAAATTGTTTCATTTAACGTAAGCCTTGGGGTAACACTGATGCTAAACGTTGAATCAATTTTGATGTAATAATCCTGATTAAAAATAAAATTTTTAGACTCATTCACAGATTTTGATTCAGACAACGTATTGGTAGTACCTGTTGGTAAAAATGACGTCCGATTGGTTTTGTTTTCATTCACCGTGTTCACATTGGTGTAATTCATGGTCAAATTCGGACTAATTTTCTTCTTAAGCCACTCATCGCCATAATTTAAACCCAACAAATTGGTGGTTGTAATGCCTGTATTACCTCCAAACCGCATGCCATTAATTCCAAAAGACCCGTCAGAATTATAATACATACTTCTGTTTCTGCCCCCTCCCATGTTATCAAACACTTCATCTTGCGAAAACCCCACAGAATTAATGTTGTTAGACGAAGCCAAAACACTTAGCCGTCTGTCGCCTTTAAAGGTGTTTACCAACAAACTCGACTCATACCTATCATCTGTGCCAAATCCCGCAGTAACCCTTCCCATCAAACCTTTATTTTTGTCCTCGTCTATGGTTAAGTTGATGGTTGCTTCACTCCCCGACGCCACATCCCCAGACATCTGTTCTTTTCTGCTTTTGGTGGTGGTTACCTGCACTTTATTAATCATGTCGGCTGGCAAATTTTGGGTAACAATCTTGCCATCACTGCCAAAAAGTGGTTTGCCATTCACAAACACATTGTTTACCTCCCTGCCATTCACTGTTATTTTACCCTCTTCATCTATTTCTACCCCAGGCAATTGTCTGAGGAGCTGATCCACATTGGCATCTGGCCCAACCTTAAAAGACTTAGCATCAAACTCCAAAGTATCTTTTTTAAACTTCACCGGTGGCACATCAGCCGTTATCACCACTTCTTTCAGTTGATCATCTTGCTCCTCTAGCACCAAATTGCCCAACAATATGTTTTCCGAAAAATTCTCCAAAACTTTTTTAAAGGTTTTATGCCCTAAATACGAAATCTTAAGCACCGATTTCGGACTGTTTTTTTTAACTTTCAATAAAAAACTCCCATTTTTTTCAGAAGAAGCATAGCTCAACAAAGTAGAATCTTTTTCGGTTGTTAAATAAACCGTGGCCGATTCAAGCGGCAAATTATCTGATGAGCTCAATACTTTGCCAGAAATTTGTACCTGAGCATAAAAAGATAATGACAACATCCCCAAAAAAATAATCTTAACAAGTGGTTTCATTTGCATGGCTATAAAAAACAAATAAAACGCATTTCAATCAGATTTGGTATCAAAACCAAAAAATTATTACCCCAAGTTATAAACACCACAATTCATTAAATATTTTGAATGTTTGGGGCGTTCGGGCGGGTTTTCCGTTATAGCTGTTTCTCAAAACGCAATTTTTGTTAGGTCGTGGCAAGAGCTTCCGGTGGTCGCTTGGCCACTCCCACAAAAAAAATGCTTTTTGCCTCAACAGGCTGACACTTCAACCCCTAACGCAAAAAAAACTGACTCCCAATTTGGTAGTCAGTTTTTTTTATAACATAATCATATCACTATTAACTCATGTAACTCTCAATCGGAGCACAACTACAAATTAAGTTACGGTCGCCATACGCCTCATCTACACGTCTGACGGTAGGCCAAAATTTACTCGCCGCCACAAACTCCAACGGAAAGGCCGCTTGCTGTCTGCTATAAGGCAAGTGCCAATCATCTGCCGTAAGCATCGCCAAGGTATGCGGAGCATTTTTAAGCAAATTATTAGGGTTATCTGCCGATACCGTGTCTATTTCTTTTCTGATGGCAATCATGGCTTCACAAAACCTTTCGAGCTCTGCCAAATCTTCAGATTCGGTGGGCTCCACCATCATGGTGCCTGCCACCGGAAACGATACCGTTGGGGCATGAAATCCATAGTCCATCAAGCGTTTAGCAATGTCTACTACCTCTATGCCATGCTCCTTAAAAGCTCGGCAATCTAAAATCATTTCGTGAGCCGCTCGGCCTCTTTCACCAGAATACAAAATAGGGTAATGGGCTTCTAATCTCGCTTTGATGTAATTGGCGTTCAAGATGGCAATTTTAGTGGCATTGGTAACACCTTCTGCACCTAGCATTTTAATGTAGCCATAAGAAATTAAACACACCAAAGCCGACCCAAACGGTGCAGCCGAAATAGCCGTAATGGCTTGGCTACCTCCCACGGGTACAACAGGATTGGTGGGTAAAAATGGCACCAATTTGTCATTCACACAAATAGGACCTACCCCTGGGCCACCACCCCCATGCGGAATGGCAAATGTTTTATGTAAGTTCAAATGACACACATCAGCCCCTATGGTGGCTGGGTTGGTAAGACCTACTTGGGCATTCATGTTGGCCCCATCCATGTATACCAAACCTCCGTTGTCATGAATTATTTGGGTAATTTCTCTGATGGCACTTTCAAACACCCCGTGGGTAGAGGGGTAAGTTACCATCAAAGCCGCTAAATTATCTTTGTGTAGTTGGGCTTTTTCTCTCACGTCTTCCACATCAATGTTACCATCTTCGGTGGTTTTGGTGACTATGATGTCCATGCCTGCCATAGCTGCCGACGCTGGGTTGGTGCCATGTGCCGATGCTGGTATCAAACACACCTTGCGGTGGGCTTCACCTCTGCTGATATGATAGGCTCTGATGGTCATTAAGCCTGCATACTCACCTTGTGCCCCAGAGTTGGGTTGTAAGGTTGTACCCTGAAAGCCGGTAACTTCATTGAGCTGAGCCTCTAGGGTTTTCAGCATAATTTGGTAACCCTCTGCTTGGTCTACAGGCACAAAGGGATGCAACTGATTCCACTCGGGCATGCTCAGGGGCAACATTTCGGCAGCTGCGTTCAACTTCATGGTGCAAGACCCCAAAGAAATCATAGAATGGTTAAGGGACAAATCTTTGCGTTCTAAAGACTTGATGTATCGCATCAAAGCCGATTCTGAATGATATGTATTAAACACCTCGTGTACCAAAAATGTTGAAGTACGGTTCAATTGGCTCGGAAAATGCAAGTCATCAGACCACGTAATCTCTAGGCTATTTTGGTTAGTCGCCTCCGCAAAGATGGCCACAATTTGGTTTAAATCACTTACAGAAGTGGTTTCGTTGATAGACAATACCACCGTTTCATCATCCGGATAAAAGAAATTCACCTCATGTTTTAGAGCAATTTGATTTACTTTTTTGGCATCAGTTTTCAAAGTCAAGGTGTCAAAAAAGTGGGTATTGGTTTGGTATACGCCTAGTTTGTTGAGTGTATCAGCCAAACTCACTGCTTTTTTGTGAATTTCGGAGGCTATAGATTTTAGGCCATTTGGTCCGTGATACACCGCATACATGCCAGCCATCACAGCCAACAACACCTGAGCAGTGCAAATATTAGACGTAGCTTTTTCTCTCTTGATGTGTTGTTCGCGGGTTTGCAATGCCATTCTGAGGGCTCTGTTGCCATCTTTATCTATGGTTACCCCAATTAATCTACCAGGCACACTGCGTTTATAAGCTTCTTTGGTAGCAAAAAAAGCGGCATGTGGCCCACCATAACCCATTGGAATACCAAAGCGTTGTGAGGTCCCCACAACCACATCGGCACCCATGTCGCCGGGTGATTTTAATAAGGTTAAACTCATTAAATCTGCAGCAACTGCAACTTTAATCTCGAGCTTGTTGGCATTTTGTATAAAGGCAGTGTAATCAGTCAACTGACCATACTTGCCGGGGTATTGCAATAAAACGCCAAAAAAATCTGCAGTTGGTTCAAAATTTTCTGGGTTGCCAACCACCAACTCTATGCCAATGGGGGTAGAGCGGGTTTGCAAAACAGATAAGGTTTGTGGTAATACGTCTTGGTCTACAAAAAATTTATGGGCATTGTTTTTCTTTTGGTCTCTGCTTCTCAGGTCATACAGCATGGCCATGGCTTCGGCTGCAGCAGTAGATTCGTCTAGCAAAGAAGCATTGGCTATTTCCATGCCCGATAGCTCAATAACCGTGGTTTGGTAATTGAGTATGGCTTCCAATCTGCCTTGGGCAATCTCTGCCTGATAGGGCGTGTAGGCGGTATACCAACCCGGATTTTCAAAAATATTTCTTTGAATTACTGCTGGGGTCACCGTGGGGTGGTAACCTAAGCCAATGTAGGTTTTGTATAGTTTATTGCGTTTGCCCAACGCTCTGATGTGCGACAAAAATTCATGCTCAGACAAGGCCGGCTCTAAATTTAGTGGCGACTTGAGTCTGATATCATCTGGAATGGTTTCAAAAATCAACTGATCGAGTGATTCGGCTCCTATGGTGTTTAGCATGTGCGACACATCATGAGCTCTAGGCCCAATGTGTCTGTTCTGAAAAGAATGGTGTGCACTCATGTAACAAATAGCTGTTTAGTTTGTTAATTTAAGCAACAAAAGTAATTATTAGATTGATAATTAATTGCTAAACAAACACTAATATTTTATGATTTTTTCAACTTTTTTGGCGGCTTGTTAATAAGTTGATGAAACCTGTCTTACTTTTCAAAATTTCAAAAAAAATAATGCCATAAACAGTAATAGCTTTGCAGCATGTTGCAGTAATAAGCATACATTAACTTAACTTTAATTTAAAAAAAAAGTAATACATAAAGCTCTTTAAATCTTTGCATATTGCTATATTTGTATGGTTTTAATAAGGTATAGAAAAATAACTGATGGCCAAAAAACTACAACCATGAATCTATTAAAAAAATGCTATTTTATTTCATTTCTTTTGATCACAGGCTTTATGTATGCTCAAAACCCAGGTGACGGAGTGCCAGTCGGAGCACCCCCTTTAGAGGGAGAAGAGGATATGCCAATTAACAATACCTTGGTTTTTTTAACTTTCGCAGCATTAGTTTTTGCTTTTTGGTGGTTTAAAAAACAACAAGCCTCTTCAAATATTTAGTATTTATTATGTTGCAAAAGGCATGATAAAATCTCAATCGCCTTTATTTTTCCCTTTCTAACGTTTTATCGCACTTCAATTAAAAAAATAAGCCATCCTAAACATGATCAGGATGGCTTAAATATTTTGTAGGGTAATCAACTTTTAGTTCACCACTTTGGTTTTAAACACTTGTTTGTTTTCGGCTACAATTTCTACCATCAACACCTGACGAGCCGTGTTGTTTAGGTTTATTTCGGCTTCAGAGCTGCTTAAATTATTGACTTGCGTAATGAGCCTGCCCGTTACATCATACACTTTCACCTGCTGCAGGTTTACGGAGCCAGTGCTCAGATACAACACTTGATCTTTCACAAAAGCAACCGCCTGAAACCCAGCTTGCGGTTGGCTAACACTCAAAGGTTCGTTTTGATAAACCACCATAAAGCGGTTGTTAAACAAGCCGGCATCCGACACAAAATCATAGGCACCAGCAGATAAGTCATGCACCACATTTAGTAAAATGTCTTTGATATACACCGGCTGACCTACTTGAAACACCCCCTCTTTTTGGGTTAAACTGATTTGGTAATTGCCAGGCACTTGTGTAGAAAAACTCAAAGGCACCTCATCCGAACTATCAAAAGCCGAACGGGCTTGGATGGTGTAACGGTCATTGCCAATTAACGAAGTCAGTGCATTGGGGGTATCCCCTATAAACAAACCATCATAACCAGGATCTACCCCGAGGGTGGTTTCTGGCAAGTAGCCAATCAACAAATTGCAACCTACGGTATTGTCAGGATTACTCACATTTAACCAAAAACGGCTACGGTCTGCTTGTGCCTCAGTAGCATTTCTTAAAAACACATTGTTAACCGTGCCGGCTCTCATGCTGTTATTAAAGCTCACCTGATTGCCACTGACTCTCATTTGCACAAAAAATCCTTGGCCCACTTCAGCAAAACGATTGGGGGTGATGTTGTTAGGGTCACCACCAGAATTCACACTCCCCGTGCCATTATAAGTGGCATAAGAGGGCTTGGTGTTGTCATTGCGTTTTCGCCAAAAGTAAAGGGTACCTGTTATTTGCGTATTGTTGGCCGATCTAAAAGCGTCTAAATCTAACTCCGACGGATAGGGATTGCCAACCGCCACAAAGCTGCTATTGATTAAGCTGGTGAGTGTAAAATTTTGATTGTGTGGCACTCCCGTAAAATTACCTTCCCAAGATAAGGGGGTAGCTGGCACAGCCGGGTGATTATCGGGCATTCTGATTAAATAACCCGTGGCTGCCGCAAAGGCATTGGCAAGGGGATCTACCACATTATATTCGGAGTCTAAAGAATTATACACATAAAATCGGTTGTTGAGCGTAGCCGGTGAAAAGGTTTTAAGGTTTTGGCTAGCCACCGGTGAAGACCACAACACATAATCTAAACGGTTGAGCGGAGAGGTGCTGCGTTTCACCAAAGCCTGCCCGGTGTTGGCAACAGGGTTTGTTTGCACCAAGGCCCCGTTGCTCTCTATCACAAATTCGTTGGCTGTAAGGTTATTGATGACCTCGTTGGCCACCGTGAGGGTATTGCCAGAGGCAATGGTTAAACTCCCCGAATTGATGGTAACCTTATTGGCCGTAAAATTGCCATGGGTATTGGTGTTATACACCCCCGCTATGATGGCATCTAAATTGATGTTAGGGCCTACGGTGTTAGACCACGCAGTGCCGTTCCAGATGACTTCACCACGCACGCTGCCATTAAATACAAAATCATTGACACTAAAAGTGCCCCCAGAACCACTTGCCCCCCAACCATACAACCTAAATTCTATAGCAGTTGAGATATTTTGATAAGCAGGGGCAGATAAGTCAATATCTACTAAAGTTTCAGTTTCTTCTGGTATAGTTGAAAGCGTACCTATATTGGTAGCGTAATCATCTAAACTTGAGCGAAAAGCAAAACTCGTTGGGCCAGTAGGTGATCTTTCTCCGGCGTAAACAAAATTTTCAAAATCAATTTTAAAACCTGATTGAGGTGTTATGGTAAATGTAAAATAATCAGTTAAATCTATACTAGCTGTATTCCAACCATTGGCATTGTATCTATCAAGTCCTGCATTAGGACCAATACCAGACCCCCTACCAATACCAGTAACAGTAATATTAGAATTAACAATTTGACCAGCGGTATAAGGATTAGAGGTACTTGGATTTGCATCTGTTATATCGTTTTCCCATAACACATTTGTTGAAATAGTTTGTGTAACCTCTCCACTCACCGCAACTTCCACAGCTGTTGCACCACCGCCAGTAATGAGGAGGTTACCCGTAAAAGTATTCACGGGTAAACCAGCCATGAGCCGCACCTCAACGGTTTTGGCACTGCCATCATAAACTGGGTAAGTGAGGGTATTACCAAAAGTGCCACCTGCACTGTCTTTGA
>DAIRDG010000066.1:0-10167 GCA_036796275.1 Flavobacterium sp. | reverse complement strand
CGTCAAATCAATCAGAAATTTTATGACGTGAAATTCATTTGAGGCTTTTTATATCTCTAAAGATCCATTCTTTTTTCTCCCTGTTATGACCGTTCTTGCATTTCTAGTAAGATTTCTTCTCTTATTCTGCGGTTGATGATGTCTAAATACCGTTGAGATTTTACATTGCCCGACATGGTAAAGGCTTCTGTTAGCCATTTTTTAGATTGTTGCAAATCGCCTTGTATTTCATAACAATAGCCAAGGTTGTGAGCAATATTGGCTTTTATTTGGCTATTTTGTTCGGTTATAAAAGCACTTTGCAGTGTTTTGATGGCGTTTTCATAGTCTTGTGCAATAATTTGTCTTTCTGCTCTTTTGGTGATGTCTGTTTTGCCTTTCATGATTTCACGGTCTTCCCACGTTCTGTAAGAAACAAATCGTTTGCCAACAAATTGACCCAATTCATAACTCACAAATTTCATGGCATCGGTGCCTGTGGCTAGTTTACCTAATAATTGGTTTTTGCTAACGGCCGTTTCGCCATAATTTCTTGCATAAGAAAAACTATTTTCATAAAAAATATTTTGCGTTTTTGGCAAATATATTCTGATGCCTACTTTGGCCTGAGCATAACCTTGAAATAAAACAGTGCCTACATTGTTTGGTCGGGCAACGTCTCTTACGGTAAAGTTAGAGTCAAAATATTCTAAAACCAACAAGGCATCTGCATTGTGTTGTCTGGCAATTTGTTCTATCAAATTCTGATTCATCACCGTGCCAAACCCAGTAGATGTCATGTTTTCGCTTTTTAAGCGTTCAGGATGTTGTGTAATTTGTATGCCCGAATTTTTAAGAAACGGGTTTTTTAACCCAGTCATGCATTCTTGAGATAAAATTTTGTCTATCCCAAGCATCTCTCCGGTTAAAATGCCTTCAATAGCCGTTAAAAAATTGCCTTGTGTTTTGTCTACAATCACCATTCTTTTTACGTCTGAGGGTAATTGCACTAGGATTGGTTTAGGCACAAAGACTTCCATTTGCCTTACGGAACTGCAAGACATAAGCGATACAAAAATCGTTGCAAAAAATATTTTTTTCATTGTTAGGGGTTATTTTAGCTTTTAAATTAGTGTTTTTAATTTTTAGAATTTAAATCAAAATTAAATATTAAAACGCAACCTTCAACATTGATGCCAAAAAAAATATATATAATTTGCAACCTTAACCTATAGCTTGCAGCACCCTTTTTATCACTGCTTCTCTCCCCAACAAAAACAAAATATCAAACAAATGTGGGCCTTGCAAGGCTCCTACCACACTGAGTCTAAGGGCTGGCATCAGTTTGCCTAGGCCAATGTTTTGGTCTGTGAGCCATTGTTTGGTGTCGGTTTCTAATTGCTCTGAGCTTTGCCAGGTGGACTGAGCTAACCAATTGGCAAATTGTTGCAAGACTTGCTTGGTTTCTTCTGTCCACTTAGCTTTGGCTTGTTCGTCATAAGTAGTGGGTGCCACAAAGAAGTATTGACTTAAGTCCCACAAATCTTGCACAAAACTGGCTCTTTCTTTCAGCAAAGTTATTATCTGTATCAACTCGCTATCTTTGTATTGATGGTTGATGTCTTTTTGTTGTATCACGTGTTTGAAATCCGTCAACAAACTTTCGGGAGATTTAAGTTGCAAATATTGCTGGTTAAACCATTTATTTTTTTCAGGATCAAACTTTGCTCCTGATTTATTGACCCGTTGAATGTCAAATGATTGAATCAACTCATCTAAACTAAAAATTTCTTTCTCGGTGCCGTCATTCCAACCCAGCAAAGCCAAAAAATTAATCACCGCTTCCGGAAAATAACCCTGCTCTCGGTAGCCCATCGAAACGCTGTCGGCTGTTTTCCATTCCAACGGAAATACCGGAAAACCATACTTATCGCCATCACGTTTAGATAATTTACCATTGCCTATGGGTTTAAGAATCAAGGGTAAATGAGCAAATTTTGGAGCTTCCCATTCAAAGGCTTGGTATAACAACACATGCAAAGCAAAAGACGGTAACCACTCTTCTCCTCTTATCACATGGGTGGTTTGCATCAAATAATCATCTACTATATTGGCTAAGTGATACGTAGGCATGCCATCAGATTTATACAAGACTTTATCGTCTAGCAAATTGGTGTCAAACGTCACGTGCCCTCTTATCATGTCTTCTACCACTAACTGCTCATTTACAGGGGTTTTAAATCTTATTACATGAGGTTCTTGTTTAGCTAATCTTTCGGCTAGATCTTGTGGGTTCATCACCAAAGAAGTGTCTAGTTTTTCTCTGTTATGCCAATTGTATATAAAAGTTTTGCCTGCTGCTTCGTGTTGTTTTCTATGGTTCTCTAAACTTTCTGGGGTGTCAAAAGCATAATAGGCCCATCCTTTGTTGATGAGTTGGAGGGCATATTGCTGGTAGATGGCTTGGCGTTCGCTTTGTCTGTATGGGCCAAATTTTTCATTTATCCCCACCGATTCGTCTGGTGGAATACCCAACCAAGCCAAGGCTTCAAAAATATATTGCTCTGCTCCTTGCACAAACCTGTTTTGATCGGTGTCTTCTACTCTCAAAAAAAAGGTGCCTTGGTGCATTTTGGCAAATAAATAATTAAATAATGCGGTTCTAACACCGCCTATGTGCAAAGGACCGGTTGGGCTTGGGGCAAATCTAACTCTTACTGACATGGTATAAAATTTTGAGCAAAGATACGGGTTTTAGACATAATGTTTAAGGGTATTTTTGGTTATCAAATGAAATTTGCCTTTGGTCATGAGTAAAACCCAATGTTGATTAAGCCTCTTGCAAATTCTTGGTGTTTTCATGAAATATGAGTCAAAAAAGCTTCCGCTGTAGTTTGTTTTATCACGTTCTGTTTCAAAAAATCATCCTTGTATGTTGCCTCAGCTATTTATGTTTGTTGTTAGCTTACTGATTTTATATATTTTTAACTTTGTATCAAATTGTTTTTCACTACTTTTAAAAATTATTTAGTTAACAATTGCTGTATATGAGCCAAGACATTCTTTTTAAACTACAGGATTTTATCAAAAAATACTACTACAATCAACTGCTCAAAGGCTTACTATTTTTTGCAGGATTAGGATTGTTGTATTTTTTAATCAATGCCTTTATTGAATATTTTTTATGGTTGCCCATGGCAGTAAGAACCTTGATGTTTTGGGGATTTGTGGTGGTTTTATTCTTGTTGTTTTCTTATTATATCCTAAGGCCTTTGCTTAAATTATTCAACATTCAAAAAGGCATTAGCCCGCTTGAAAGTTCAAAAATTATTGGCAATCACTTTCCGGAAGTTGCCGATCAATTAACCAATTATCTGCAGTTGGCTCAAAACAAAGAGCAGTCAGAATTGCTAAAAGCTGCCATGGCTCAAAAGGAAAAAAACCTGGCTTTTGTGCCCTTTGTACAAGCCATTCCGTTTAAGAAAAACGTTAAATATGTCCCGCTTTTAATCATTCCCATACTCATCATTGGCTTGTTGTTTCTTACACAGAACGACAAGATTTTAACCGATGGATTTTCAAGAATTATTAATTATCAGGCCCATTATGAACCCCCTGCCCCTTATCGTTTAGAAATTTTGAACAAAGACTTGATCACAGAGCAAGGCAAAGATTTTGTGCTTTCCGTAAGATCTGTTGGTAAAATAGTGCCAGAAAACATCAAGATAGAATTTGATAATGAAAGTTATTTTTTAGATTCTTCAGAGCCCGGTTTGTTTAATTTCACCTTTAACAGAGTGTCTAAAAATATTCGTTTCGCCTTGATTACTAGTGTTTTACGCTCTAGTAATTATGAACTTACCATTTCTGAGGTGCCTACTATTAGCAACTTGAGCATGCAACTTAATTATCCTAAATACCTCAACAAAGCTTCTGAAACCATCCGGGGTAATGGCAATGCCATTGTGCCTGAAGGAACCGTGGTGCAATGGAAAATTAATAGCCAAAACACCCAACATATTGAACTGTTGGTCAACAATCAATCTGATAGTTTTTTGCAAAATGGCAATGAATTTCTATTAAACAAAAAAATCAAAGAAACTATCGAGTACCAAATTATCACCTCTAATGAAACTTGGAAAAACTATGAAAATTTAGCCTTTAAGATTGATGTCGTAAAAGATTTATATCCTCAAATACAGGTATTCAGCACACCAGATAGTTTAAATTTAGATAAACAGTTCTTAGTAGGACAGATTTCTGATGACCATGGGTTAAGCAAATTGCAAATTGTATATTACCCAAACAACAATCCTACCGACATAAATACAGCTAAAATTGCCATAAAAAACAATTTATCAGATAGATTTGTATTTGCTTTTCCTGCTAATCTAAAGGTTGAAGAAGGGGTTACATATAGCTATTATTTTGAGGTATTTGACAATGATGCCATCAACAACTTTAAAAGTACAAAGTCTAATTTATTTTCCAACAGAATTTTGACAAGTGATGAAGCTCAAAAAGAGCTTTTAAAACAAAAACAAGAAAACATCAGTCAGTTGAGTAAGGCGGTAAAAGAGCAAAACCAAAACATGAATGAATTAGAAAAACTTCAAAATCTGCAAAAACAAAAACCTGAATTAGACTTTAAGGACCGTAAAAAAATTCAGGATTTTATAGATAAGCAAAAAAGACAAGAAGACATGATGAAGCAATTTTCTGAAAAATTAAAAGAAAATTTAAAAAGCGAACCCAATAAAAATGAGGACAAAAAAGAATTAGAACGCAGACTTGATAACCTAGATAAAGAAACCGACAAACAACAGAAGTTATTAGACGAGTTACAAAAGTTATCAGACATGCTTCAAGAAGAAAAATTATTTGACAAACTGGATGAAATGAAGCAAAAGTCTAAAAACCAAATGAAGAATTTGGAACAATTGGTGGAGCTTACCAAAAAATATTATGTAGAAAAAAAGCTAGACCAATTGGGCAATGCCTTAGATAAACTTGCGGAAAAACAAGATAAACTTGCGGAGTCTGATAAAAACAATGCCAAAGAGCAAGACAACATACAAGAAGAATTTAAGAACATCCAAAAAGAGTTGCGAGAATTAGAAAAAGAAAACAAATCATTAAAAAGACCGTTAGACTTACCAACCGACAAAAACGAAGAGCAAGAAATAAATGATAACATGCAAAATGCCAAAGAGGACTTAAATAAAGACAACAAGCCTCAAGCAGCACCTAAGCAAAAAAATGCTGCTCAAAAAATGCAACAAATGGGCATGAAGATGAAAGGCTCTGCCGGACAGAATCAACAACAGCAAATGCAAGAAGACATTAAGACCTTACGACAAATACTAGACAATTTATTGGCTTTTTCGTTTAGTCAAGAAGGATTGATAGATCAATTTAAATCAGCCAAAAAGAGCGACCCAAACTATGCCGAAGGTTTAAAGAAACAACAAAAACTAAAACAATTATTCAAACACGTAGACGACAGTTTGTATGTGGTGAGCATGCGAAACAAACAAATTACCGAAATGATGGTTGAGGAAGCAGGCAAAATTCATTACAACTTAGATAAATCATTGGAAAGATTGGCCGAAATGGATCTTAATCGCGGTTTGGTCAATCAACAATACACGTTGACTTCTGCAAACAAATTAGCTGATTTTCTAAGCAATGTGATGAACAATATGCAAATGCAAATGAGTGGTTCTGGAGGTGGCGAAGGCATGCCGAGCCCTGGTGGTAATGGCGGAGAAAAACAACTCAAAGACATTATAAAAAAACAAGGCGAGTTGGGAGAAAAAATGCAAGAGGGTATGCAAAAGGGACAAGAAAAAGGCAAAGGTGAAGAACCTGGCAAAGAGGGTAAAGATGGCAAACAAGGTTCCGGACAAGGCAAAGATGGGGAGGGTAAGGGTCAAGATGGCAATGGGTCACAAAACAACGGAGATGGTGAGCAAAATGCCAAAGAACTGATGGAGATTTACAAAGAACAACGCAAACTGCGTCAGCAATTAGAAGATGCGTTAAGAAAAGAAGGCTTAACGCCTGATGGCAAAAAAGTTTTAGACCAAATGAAAGATGCCGAAAAGCAATTGCTTAATAAAGGGTTTAGAAACGAAAATCTTCAAAAAATATTAAACATCAAATACGAAATGCTTAAGTTAGAAAAAGCGCTTCAACAACAAGGAGAAGACAACAAACGCGAAAGCGAAACCAATCAAACTAATTTTGATGGGTCTCAAAAACCTTTGCCAGAATCGCTTCAAAAATATTTAAAAAGTGTCGAAAACTTAAACAGACAAGCACTACCTTTGCAACCGGTTTATAAGAAAAAAGTAGACCAGTATTTTAATTGATATGATTAACTTTCATTTTGAAACAAGCTTTGATCTAAAAAACCCAGATGTATACGACCTTTGGATAAAAAACATCATTGCCTCAGAAGATAAGTCTGCAGGAGAAATTAATTTTGTTTTTTGTGATGATGACTATTTACTAACCTTAAATATCGATTACCTTAACCATGACACCCTTACAGATATCATTACTTTTGATTATTGTAAAGGCACTAAAATTAATGGTGATATCTTTATCTCGGTTGAAAGGGTGAAAGAGAATTCATTAACTTACCAAGTTAACTTTATCGATGAACTCAAAAGGGTGATGGCTCATGGCATCTTACATTTGTGCGGCTATGGCGACAAATCTAAAGAAGAAATACTTTTAATGCGAAACAAAGAAGAAGAAAAAATTAAACTGTTCCACGTGGAACAAAACACATAACCTATTATGTATCAAGAAGTTTATGACGTAATTGTGGTAGGAGCAGGTCATGCCGGCTCTGAAGCAGCCGCAGCCGCAGCCAACATGGGATGCAAAACCTTATTGGTTACCATGAATTTACAAAACATCGGACAGATGTCTTGCAATCCTGCCATGGGTGGTATTGCCAAAGGGCAAATTGTGAGAGAAATAGATGCCCTTGGTGGGTATTCTGGCATAGTGTCTGACAAAACTGCAATACAATTTAAAATGCTTAACAAATCTAAAGGGCCTGCCATGTGGTCACCGAGAGTACAAAGTGACCGCATGAGGTTTGCCGAAACCTGGCGGTTGATGCTAGAGCAAACACCTTTGTTAGATTTTTATCAAGAGATGGTGTCTGGCTTAGTGATAGAAGGCACAAAAGTAACCGGTATTAAAACATCTTTGGGTATTACCATCAAAGCAAAAACAGTAGTGTTAACCAATGGCACGTTTTTAAACGGACTCATTCACATAGGAGATAAAAACTTTGGTGGAGGTAGGGCTGGTGAAAGTGCCGCATTTGGCATTACAGAACAATTGGTTGCTTTAGGCTTTGAGGCGGGCAGAATGAAAACCGGGACACCACCAAGAGTAGATGGCAGAAGTTTGGATTACAGTAAAATGAAAGAGGAAAAAGGAGATGTTGATACACAAAAATTTTCATATTCTGATGAAACTTCTAACCTAAAAAATCAAAAGAGTTGTTGGATGACTTATACCTCTCCGTTAGTACATGAGTTGTTGCGTGAAGGATTTGATCGTTCACCTATGTTTAACGGTCGCATCAAAAGTTTAGGACCACGCTATTGCCCTTCTATTGAAGACAAAATCAACCGATTTGCCGATAAAGACAGACACCAATTGTTTGTGGAGCCTGAAGGATGGGAAACTGTAGAAGTTTACGTAAACGGATTTTCAACTTCATTACCCGAAGATGTGCAATACAAAGCATTAAAAAGTGTAGCCGGATTTGAAAACGTTAAATTCTTTAGACCTGGTTATGCCATAGAGTATGATTATTTTCCACCCATACAATTAAAACACACTTTAGAAACCAAATTGGTAGACAACCTTTATTTTGCTGGGCAAATTAACGGCACCACGGGTTATGAAGAAGCCGCTTCTCAAGGCATCATGGCAGGAATTAATGCTGCGTTGAGAGTAAAAGAACAACAAGAATTCATCTTAAAAAGAGACGATGCCTACATTGGAGTTTTAATTGATGATCTCATCACCAAAGGGACAGAAGAGCCCTACAGAATGTTTACCTCCAGAGCAGAATACAGAACGCTCTTAAGACAAGACAATGCAGATTTTAGATTAACCCAAAAAGGATTTGACATTGGTTTAGCGTCTGAAAAGAGACTTAACAGAATGAAAGAAAAATATGATCGTGCTGACAACCTAATCAATTATTATAAAGAGATTAGTGTAAGTCCGGATGAAGCCAACCCTATTATTGAACAACGGGAAGGCAGCCTCACCAAACAATCAGACAAACTCTATAAAATCTTATCAAGACCTGAAATTCAATATGAAGATTTTAAAAAATTTGAACTAATAAATACCTATTTAAAAGAAAACGCAGTTGATGAGGAGTCTTTTGAACAAGCCTATATTCAAGTAAAATACCAAGGCTACATCGAAAAAGAACTTCAAAACGTAAACAAACTAAAAAGACTTGAAGACGTAAAAATTCCAGACAGTTTTAATTATGATAAACTTTTATCAATGTCGATGGAGGCCAGAGAAAAACTTAAAAAAATAAAACCAACATCAATTGCCCAAGCTTCCAGAATCAGCGGAGTTTCTCCGAGTGACGTTTCCGTTTTATTAGTTCATATGGGAAGATAATGTTCCACGTGGAACATTTATAAAATTTAAACGTTATTAACAATGAGTGAAGATTTATTGACAATAAAAGATTATGCGTTTTCTCAAAAGGAATTTAGTTTAAAACCAACCTACTGGGAAGGAGTCTATAAAACTTTTCCGGTACCTGAAAACATAAAATATTATTATGACTTTCCTGAATATCATTCACATCAGAAAAAATCAAAAAACATTTTTTCAAAATTATTCAAGATTTTTAAGAGGATCAATCTATACTATAAAAAAAGCATTACTAAACAATTTATAAAAAATGGGAAACTGCTTGAATACGGATCTGGTGATGGAAGTTTTGCAAAGGTGATGTCGAAAGATTTTGAAGTATATGCATATGAACCATTTTTAGATATTAGTGAAAAAAAGGAATTTAAAAAAATTAGAACTTTAAATGACTTTGAAAATGAAACATTTGACGTAATTTGTCTTTGGCATGTTTTAGAACATATTGAAGATTTAGAATCAGTTCTTAAAAAGTTTCATGATCTTTTAAAACCTGAAGGTTACATCATCATCGCGTTGCCTAATTATGAGTCGTGGGATGCTAAACATTATAAAAATTTTTGGGCTGCCTGGGATGTGCCTAGACATTTATGGCATTTTAACGAAATAGGAATACATAAGGTAATGAAACAATTTTTGCATCAAAAAACATTGCCCCTTTGGTTTGATGCAATATACATTTGTATGTTGTCTGAAAAATACAAACAAAATATTATTTGGTTTATCAAAGGAATGATTATAGGCATGTATTCAAATTTAAAAGCTTTATTTGATAAAAATTATTCGTCAAAAATTTATATTTATCAAAAAGCTAAATAAAGCGTTTTAAGGACTTTTTGGTCTTGTGTGGTGTATAGTATTGTGAAAGATTGAATTTTGGATTATAGGGCTTAATTTTAGGTCGGTTTTTAAAGGTTTTGCTTATCAATTTAGAAAAAATGATTAGAAAAAATTATAAGACAAAAAAATCAAAACGTTTTTTAAAATTGTACTTTTGTAGTATAAATTAAAAAATATGAAAAAAATAGTTGTGTTGATCTTAGGATTAATGATGCTTGTGTCGTGCAAGAAAGAAGAAGTAAAAAAAGTTGAAAAAGACATCAAAGAATCATCCTTAAAATTGGGGTGGGTTGATACTAAAGTTTTAATGGATTCTTGTATTGAAGCAAAAGATTTAAATGATAAGCTTGAACAAATTATTAAAACCAAAGGTGCATCACTTGATGCAGAGAAGAGAAAATTTCAGAACGAAATCATGGAGGCTGAAAAAAGTGCACAAACCATGGGGCCACAATGGGCTCAAGCTAAAATGCAAGAATTTCAGCAGAAAGAACAAAGGTTAGCTCAAAACGAACAAAAAGTTTCAAGAGATATTCAAGAACAAGGTGCTAAGGAGTTGGATGTATTAATTAAAAAAATCAAAGGAGTTATAAGTGATTATGCTAAAAATAACAAATATGACTACATCTATGG
>DAIRDG010000065.1:0-10547 GCA_036796275.1 Flavobacterium sp. | reverse complement strand
GATTGGGTTTTGTTGTTTATAGGTGCGTCGCAGTTCCCCCTAAAGGGGTCGGGTCCCTTAATCTTAAAATTTATTAGGATGTTTGATTAGAAAAGACTTTTCGTGTTGCTCATGTGTAAAAGTAATTTTTTAATTTTACATGTATTAATTACATCTATCCATGAAATCATTGGCAATTTATATTCTTTTTGTTTTCTTCAGCCAACCAAAATTTATTACTGGCAAACAATATCAAGGTTATATTTTTTCAAAGGATTATGAAAACAGGTATTTTATGAGAACAACTCATCAAAGGTTTACGCCAACAAAGCAAGATATTATTTTGGCAGAGAGTAACATACAGCAAAAAGCCAAATCCTTAAGAGGCAATAGTTCTTTAAATCAAAAAAAATGTTGGAACTATAAAAAAATCCATCAATATAACAGGCAATATTTTGGGGAGTATGATGAAAACGGCAATAAAATAATTTTAGTTAATTTTGTTTTTAAGAAATCTACCCCTTCATATTGTGACAGTGAAGTGGTGATTCTGTTAGATGATAAATGTTTTGTAGTTTGGCAAGACAAAATATTAATTGATTAGAATTTTAATTTGGCTTAACTAACAAATATAAAAAGGTGTTAAATATATAGCTAATTTTAAAATTATTTCATTTAATTTAATTATTTTGGCATAAATTATGTGTATAATACTAAAAATCATATCATGAAAAAAATACTTACCCTTTCGCTTCTTTTTATCCTATTTATAGGATGTACCAGAGAGACTTTTGTAGAAAATCCATATCCAAGAACTGAAGTTTTTGAGGTTACGGCTAACTTTACGCCCTTTAATGGTTTTCAAAGACTAGTGCCATTAAATCCACCGTTATTTTCATCTGATGTAGTGTTGGTTTATATACTTTGGGATTTTGATGGCAATGCACCAATTTGGAGATTGATGCCGCAAACTGTTCAGTGGGATTTAGGTGATTTTATTTATAATTATGACTTCACTGTAAATGACGTTAATTTGTTTTTAGAAGCTGCTGATTTTGATTTAATTGATTTAGGTCCTGAATGGGTTTCTAATCAAAGATTTAGAATAGTCATTTTACCTGGATTTTTTGCTCAAGCCAACACGCTTGATTATCAAAACTATGATAGTGTTATCGGTGCATTGCAATCTAATTTTGATGTAAATTTTAAAACGTTAGACTAACTTGGAGTACTTCTTGATTGCATTTGGATTGGCATTGCTGATCAAAGGAGGTGATTTTTTGTTAGATTCCTCTGTAGAAATTGCTCTAAAATTTAAAATACCAGCCATGATTGTGGGGCTAACGGTTGTGTCTTTTGCAACTTCTGCCCCAGAACTCATGGTTTCTGTAATTTCATCTGTAAATGGGAAATCAGAAATTGCCTTAGGAAATGTTATTGGATCAAACATTGCAAATTTAGGATTAATTTTAGGCATCACTTTGGTTTTTACAAGCATTGAATTAAGTAAGAAATTCTTAAAAAACGACTATTTGTTTTTAATAAGCTCTGTTCTTTTATATTTTCTTTTGGCAAAATTTGATCTTAACCTTAGCCGATTAGATGGCATTATTCTATTAATTTTTTTAGTTGTATTTATATGGTTTCAAATAAAAGGAGTAAAACAAAACGATACTTCAGAACTAACAAATCAAGACGTCAATAAAAGAAAATCAAATTTAAAAATTGTTGGTATCTTTTTAATTGGTATTTTAATGATGTTTTTTGGGTCAGATTTATTAGTTGAAAACGCTTCGCTTATTGCTCAAAAATTTGGTGTAAGCGAAAGAATTATTGCAGTTTCTATAATTGCTGTTGGCACAAGTTTACCTGAACTAACGGCTTCTTTGATTGCTATTTATAAAAAACAATTTGCCATGTCATTAGGAAATGTAGTGGGCAGTAACATTATAAATATTTTAGTTGTGTTAGGGGTTTCATCAGTTATCTCGCCTATTAAGGTAGATAATATTAATTTTATCACCACAGATTTTTACGTTATGCTTTTGATGAGCTTGTTGGTGTTGGTTTTTTATATTTTGCCCAAAAGAAGCTTTTTAGACTATAAATTTGGGATTACCCTGTTGATTTTGTATTCCTTATACATGTTTATTAACTTTTATAATATTTAACCCCTTTTTTTTAAGGGTTTCTTTTTTTATTGATATTTTTTTGTAGTTTTGCAATTGAAACTTAATCCTATCAAAATGTCAAAAATTAGATTCTCCTCATTAGAAAAAGCTTTAAATCGAACAGAAGTAGACATTAAAAACATTGGCAAAAAATCTGATATTTTTGGGCAAAATGTATTTGGTGATGCTTCTATGAAAAATTATTTAACTTCAGAAGCCCACAAAGCTGTGAAAGATGCTGTTAAAAATGGCACTAAAATTGATAGAATTGTGGCTAACCAAATTGCCTCAGGCATGAAGCAATGGGCTTTAGATAAAGGTGCAACGCATTACACACATTGGTTTCAACCCCTTACTGGTGCTACTGCCGAAAAACATGATGCCTTTTTTGAAACCTCTTTTGATGGTCAGCAATCATTTGAAAAATTTTCTGGCGAACAACTCATTCAGCAAGAACCAGATGCTTCTAGTTTTCCCAATGGAGGCATAAGAAATACCTTTGAAGCAAGGGGTTATACTGCTTGGGATCCTACATCTCCTGCGTTTATTTATGGAACAACTTTATGCATACCAACCGTTTTTGTTGCTTATACTGGTGAAGCTTTAGATTACAAAGCTCCTTTGTTAAGATCTTTACATTCAATAGACAAAGCGGCAACGGCTGTAGCCAAATATTTTGATAAAAATGTTAGCAAAGTTACCCCTACATTAGGCTGGGAGCAAGAATATTTTTTAGTAGATAGAGCTTTAGCAAAATCAAGACCTGACATTGTATTAACCGGAAGAACGTTGCTTGGTCATGCCTCAGCTAAGGGTCAACAATTAGAAGATCACTATTTTGGGTCTATTCCCACTAGAGTATTAAACTACATGCGAGATTTAGAAAATGAATGTATGTTGTTGGGAATCCCGGTAAAAACAAGACACAATGAAGTTGCACCGGGTCAGTTTGAGTTGGCACCAATTTTTGAAGAAACCAACTTGGCCGTAGACCACAACTCCTTATTAATGGATGTGATGCAAAAAGTTGCAGAAAGACATCAATTTGTAGTTTTAATGCACGAAAAACCTTTTAAAGGTGTAAATGGTTCTGGAAAGCACAACAACTGGTCTTTGGCTACAGATACTGGTGTAAATTTATTGAGTCCAGGTAAAACTCCAATGAGTAACTTACAGTTTTTAACGTTTTTTATCAATACCATCAAAGCGGTTCAAAACTTCGAAGAATTGCTTAGAGCCTCTATTGCCTCTGCGGGTAACGACCACAGATTGGGAGCCAATGAAGCACCACCGGCCATCATTTCAATTTTTATTGGACAACAACTTACCAAAGTGTTAGAAACGCTAGAAAAGGTATCTTCAGGTAAACTTACACCACAAGAAAAAACTGATTTAAAACTAAACGTAGTAGGAAGATTGCCTTATGTTTTCTTAGACAATACAGACAGAAACAGAACCTCTCCTTTTGCGTTTACGGGCAATAAATTTGAATTTAGAGCCGTAGGAAGTAGTGCTAACTGTGCCGATCCGATGACGACTTTAAATGCTATTGTAGCACAACAACTTATAGATTTTAAAACCGAAGTTGATGCCCTAGTAGATGGTAAAGGCCTTAAGAAAGATGATGCCATTTTTAATGTGCTAAAACAATACATCAAGGAAACCAAGAAAATTTTATTTGAAGGTGATGGGTATAGTGAAGCTTGGGAAAAAGAAGCAGCCAAAAGAGGTTTAAGTAATCACAAAACCACTCCAGATGCCCTAAAAGCAAAAGTATCCAAAGCGTCGTTAAAGTTATTTGAAAGCCTCAGTATTATGAGCGAAGTAGAATCACATGCCAGATATGAAATTGAAGTTGAAGCTTATATCAAGAAAATTCAAATAGAAAGTAGAGTATTAGGGGATATAGCCAGAAATCACGTGGTACCCACAGCCATTAAATATCAAAATACCCTTATTGATAATGTAAAAGGTTTAAAAGATATTTTTGGAAAAGACTTTGAATCATTAGCTGCAGAGCAAATTAAAATGATTAAAAAGATTTCTAACCACATTGAAAACATCAACGCCAAAGTGAACGAAATGATAGAAGAAAGAAAGAAAGCTAATGTGATTGAAAGTGCAGAAGCCATGGCAAAAGCCTACTGTGAAAACGTTAAACCCTATTTGGAATCAATCAGGTATCATAGTGATAAACTAGAGTTACTAATAGATGATGATATGTGGACTTTAACTAAATACCGTGAATTACTATTTATAAAGTAATAAAATCTATGCATTTATTAAAAAAAACTGACCTTAACAAGTCAGTTTTTTTGTTTTTATCATGAACTCAAGAGTAATATTTCCTTTTGCACTTTGCCATAGTTTAAAATAAAACTGAATTTATTACATTTGACAAAAATCAAAACATGGATAATTTTAAGATGATTGCCAAAACATTTTTTGGATTTGAAGAAATTCTGGCCAAAGAATTAAGGCAATTAGGGGCTTACAATATAGAAACAGGCACAAGGTTTGTATCGTTTTATGGAGATAAAGGGTTTTTGTATAAAAGCAATTTATCCCTTAGAACAGCCATCAGAATATTAGTGCCAATTAAGGATTTTAAAATTAACCAACCAGATGATTTATACAAAAACATCAAACTAATTAATTGGGCTGAATATTTTACCTCAAAAATGACCTTTAGGGTACAGGTAACTGAACATGAATCATTTTTTAAAAACACGGCCTATGTGGCTTTGCTCACCAAAGATGCCATCGTAGATCAATTTAGAGAACAGTTTTCTGAAAGGCCAAGCATTGATAAAGATTTTCCTGACGTAAGTATACATGTACACATAGACAGAGATAAAGTGTCGGTATCTTTAGATTCTTCCGGTGAATCCTTACACCAAAGAGGCTATAGAACGCAAACCAACATTGCACCAATAAATGAAGTTTTAGCCGCTGGCATTTTACTGTTGTCAGGGTGGGAGGGTCAATCAGATTTTTTAGACCCCATGTGTGGTAGTGGTACCTTTTTGGTAGAAGCAGCCATGATAGCTTGCAATATTCCGGCTAACATCAATAGAAAAGAATTTGGTTTTGAACGTTGGCTCAATTGGGATCCAGATTTATTTGAAACCATCATAGATAGCCTGTTGAAGAAAACAAAAGAATTTAACCACCAAATCATTGGGATAGATAAGGCACCGAGTGCTGTTAGTAAAGCCAAACAAAATGTGATTAATGCTAAATTAGAAGAATATATTACCGTGCAACACAATGATTTTTTTAGTACCAAAAAAGAATCCAGTGGACCATTGCATATAGTCTTTAATCCTCCTTATGGAGAAAGGCTCACCATAGATGAAGAAAAATTTTATGCAGCCATAGGCACAACTCTAAAGCATGGTTATCCGAACACAGCTGCATGGATGATAACTTCTCAACTAGAGGCATTAAAACACGTAGGGTTGAGACCCTCTAGAAAAATAAAATTATTTAACGGCAAATTAGAAGCCCGTTTACTCAATTATCTGATGTATGATGGCAGTAAAAAAGCATCAAAAAATAATTATAATTAAGATTTCATGACAACATTTCAGATCAGCTCAAACCAGTTGACTATTGAGGATATCAACACAATTTTGACCCATAAATTAGCTATCAAATTATCTGAGGAAGCCAAAGAAAATATTGTTAATTGCCGTAAATATCTAGATAAAAAAATACAAACTAACAACAAACCTATTTATGGCATTAATACTGGCTTTGGGTCTTTGTGCAACATCAAGATATCTGAAGAAAACTTACACCAACTACAAGAAAATTTGGTAAAATCACATGCTTGTGGTACTGGTAAAAAAGTTCCTGTAGAGGTGGTTAAAATCATGATGTTGCTCAAAATTCAATCGTTGAGTTATGGCCATTCTGGGGTGCAACTGAGCACCGTTGAAAGATTAATTTATTTTTATAACCACAACATTTTTCCGGTTATTTTTGAACAAGGTTCACTGGGGGCTTCAGGCGATTTGGCTCCGCTTGCTCATTTGTCTTTGCCATTAATAGGCTTAGGGGAAGTGTATGTAGAACAAAAAATATGTTCTACTAGTGAAGTCCTCAAAACGCACAATTTAGCCCCTCTGTCTTTAGCCTCAAAAGAAGGTTTAGCTTTGCTCAATGGTACCCAATTTATGAGTGCTTATGGGGTATATAATTTAATTGAAAGTCACCGATTATTATATTTTTCAGACCTGATTGCCGCTTTATCCTTAGATGCATTTGACGCTGCTTTAGAACCATTTGATGCCCTTATTCATCAGGTAAGACCACACCAAGGCCAAGTGAAGACTGCCCAAAATATTCTTACCTTTTTATCAGATAGTGAAATAGTAAAGCAACCCAAAGAGCAGGTGCAAGACCCCTATTCTTTTCGATGTATTCCGCAAGTACACGGGGCAACCAAAGATGTGATAAACTATGCTGAAAATGTTTTTACAACCGAAATTAATTCGGTTACAGACAACCCTAATATTTTTTATGAAGAAGATAAAATTTTATCAGGCGGTAATTTTCATGGTCAACCCTTGGCACTGACGTTAGATTTTATGGGTATTGCCATGTGTGAAATTGGCAACATATCCGAAAGAAGAACCTATCAGCTGGTTTCTGCCAAAAGAGGTTTGCCAGAATTTTTAGTAGATGATGTGGGCTTAAATTCCGGACTCATGATAGCACAATATACCGCAGCTAGCATTGTAAGTTTAAATAAACAATTGGCTACACCATCATCAGTAGATAGCATAGTGTCTAGCAATGGGCAAGAAGACCATGTGAGTATGGGAGCCAATGCCGCAGTAAAATGTTATCAAATTATTGAAAACATCCAAACCATTTTAGCCATCGAGCTGTTAAATGCTTCACAGGCCTTGGCGTTTAGAAGACCGCTAAGTACAAGTACTTTTTTGGAAGATTTTCTAAAAAATTACAGACAAGAAGTTTCGTTTGTAAGCCAAGACAGAATTTTGCATGATGATATTCAAAAAACCATAGAATTTTTAAGAAATTTCAACATCCCATCTCAAGGTTAAACAATAAATAAGGGGAAAAACTTTAATTTTGATTCACTCTCACTACTTTATCTATGCCATCTATGGCCTTGATGTTTTTGATCAACTCTTTTAAATGATTGTTATTTGAAACAATTACACTGATTTCACCTTTAAACAGCCCAGCTTCAGAATTGAGTGTAATGCTTTGTATGTTTACATTCATCACATTAGATATCACCCGCGTAAGTTCGTTGGTTAGCCCCTTGGTATCCATGCCGGTAATGTATACTTTGGCCTTAAATTCTTCTTGACTAGAGTCTACCCATTTGGCCTTAATGATTCTGTAGGCATAATTAGATTGCATGCCAATGGCATTTGGGCAAGTGGTTCGGTGCACTTTGATGCCATCGTTTACAGAGATAAACCCAAACACTTCATCACCAGGGATAGGATTACAACAAGAAGCCAATTTGTAATCTAGCTTATCTTGATTGGCTCCAAAAACGAGTAAATCAAAGTTTTTACTCAGTTCGTTTTTGTTAATTTCTTCTTGCGATATAGGAAGACTGTTGCGTTTAATTTTATTTTTAAAGAAATTAATAAATGTGTTGCCTCTTTGTGCTGCAAACTCTTTTAGTTTTTGGTTATCAATGCTTCCAATACCCACTTTATAAAACAAATCTAAAGATGTTTTTAGCTTAAAATAGTTAACTAAATCATTTACAGAGCTTTCGTTGAGCGTTATTTTTAAGTGTTTTAGCTTTCTGTTTAAAATTTCTTTGCCCTCTTCGGCAATTTTTTTGATATCATCATTAAGCGTACTTCTAATTTTATTTTTGGCCCTGGCAGTAGTCACAAAATCTAGCCATTGCGAATTTGGTTTTTGGTTTGTAGATGTAATAACTTCTACCTGATCGCCACTTTTTAGCACAAAATTAAGGGGTACAAGTCTGCCGTTGACCCGTGTGCCTCTGGTTTGTATGCCAATTTGTGAGTGAACGCTAAAAGCAAAATCTAGAGCAGTTGCCCCTTTGGGTAATGATTTTATTTCACCTTTGGGAGTAAACACATAAATTTCTTTGGCATATAAATTTAATTTAAAATCTTCAACAAAATCAACGGCATTTTCAGTTGAGTTTTCAAGGGCTTCTTTAAGCAAATTGAGCCATGATTCAAGATTAGATTCCTCGGTTGCATTGCCTTGTTTGTATTTATAATGAGCGGCATAGCCTTTTTCGGCAATTTCATCCATGCGTTCGCTCCTTATTTGCACTTCAATCCAACGGCCTTTAGGCCCCATTACGGTGATGTGAAGAGCTTCATAGCCTGTAGATTTTGGGGACGATATCCAATCGCGTAATCTGCTAGGGCTTGGTTTGTAGTGATCTGTTACTATTGAATAAATTTTCCAAGCAATAAATTTTTCTTCACTCGGTTTAGATTTATAGATGATTCTAAGGGCAAACTTATCATATACCTCATCAAAACTTACTTTTTGATTCAGCATTTTACGTCTGATAGAATAAACAGACTTTGGTCTGCCTTTGATGGTGTATTTTATTTTCTCGTGATCTAAGGAGTCTTTAAAAACATCGGCTATACTCTGAATAAAAGATTCTTGCTCTTCTTTGGTATCTTCCATTTTGCTCACAATTTCCTCATAAACATCAGGTTCAGTGTATTTGAGCCCTAAGTCTTCTAGTTTGGTTTTGATGTTATACAGTCCTAAACGGTGGGCCAAAGGAGCATAAATATATAAGGTTTCTGAGGCAATCTTGGCTTGTTTATAATCAGCCATCGAAGACATTGTTTGCATATTGTGCAAGCGATCGGCAATTTTTATGAGAATTACTCGCACATCATCATGCAAAGTAAGGAGCATTTTTCTAAAATTTTCTGCTTGTAAAGATACTTCTTGATCTGAAGTAACTTGAGATATTTTGGTTAGACCCTCTACCATTTTGGCTATTTTGGTGCCAAAAATTTTCTCTAAATCTTCTACGGTATAGTCGGTGTCTTCTACCACATCATGCATCAGAGCAGCAGCAATGCTAGAGGCACCTAAACCAATTTCTCCGGCCACAATTTTTGCCACTGCAATGGGGTGAAAGATGTAGGCTTCTCCTGATTTTCTTCGCTGATTTTTATGAGCATCAACAGCCAAGTCAAATGCTTTTCTGATGATGACTTTGTCTTCGTCTGAAAGTTTTTGATAGCTGATTCGTAAAAGTTCTTTGTACTCTTGGGCAATGGCTTTTTTTTCTTGCTCTAAATCTAATTGCAGCATCTATTGATAATTAATCTTATTGTTGTAAAGTTATCAATTTTTTTTTTAATCTAGTTCATATTTTTAAAGCCAAAATCAAAAAAAAATATGATTAACAGATCGATAAAAAATCTATTTTTTATCAAAAACATCTATAATTTTTATTTGATGGTTATCTACATCTTTAAGGGTTACAATTTGCTTTTCTGAATTTACGTAGGCTTCTTTTGAAAGCATCAATATTTGGCATTTAGTTAATAACGAAAAATCTAAATCATTAATCTTTAAAATTTCGTCACCAACTTTCATCAATTCTTTTAAGTGTTCGTCCCAGACTATTCCGACTACAAATTTGTTGTTTTCTATGGTTGGATAAAAACTCCTCACTTGATGGTTAACATCAATATTTTTTGTGGTTTGATAGGGTTGAAAATAATATTTTCGCTTTTTATAATCTAGGGTCAATCGGCCATGTTTTAGTATTTCTGAACCAATTCTAGACCCTTCTCCATCAGTTGATGTGGATATGATGTTTTCAAAATTGGCCTGATGAAACTTCATCTCCGGGATCTTGAATTTGTATTGCCTGTTCGCATTGGCATTACCATAAAGACTGATGTCAAAACTTCCTTCAGAATTTGCAATGACGCCTAATGACTCTAATTGGCTTTTTTGATTGAGTTGAGTTTCAGGATTGTTTTTTTTATAATCATTTAAAATTTGATAAAAAGTATTTTTAGATAAACTGTAAAACGTATCGTCACCCGAATCAAAAAGCACTGTTTCTGAAATGTTGAGATCTCCTTTTATGAATTGAATCTTTAACAACGGACTACTTTGCATGTCATCAACAAATAGTTTTTCGGATTTAATGTTAGAAAATTTTAAATTATCAACATGATCAGTGATGGTGATTTTTTTGTTTTTATAATCAAAATCTACCACAGAATTTCGCAAACTATTGCTGCCAATAACCCCGTCTACACCAAAACAATTAAACAAAGACATGTCTGAAATTTTTAGCACATAGCTTTTTATAAAAGTTAAATTTGCAATAGAAAACTCTGGTATTTCTACTATTTCTAACTCTCC
>DAIRDG010000064.1:0-10577 GCA_036796275.1 Flavobacterium sp. | reverse complement strand
AAAAATTGTATTCTAAAACAAAGATTAGAAGACCTATAAAACAATAAATTAAAAATCCTATCTAGCTAATGTTAATAAAATATAATGTTGCAAAGCGATAATCTAATTTGGGTGATATTAAAAATCAGAAACAAATAATTTTTGTGATTAAAAAATGTTTATGCTAATAAGTTTTAAGCTCTAGGTTAATTAATTTTTATTTCATTGCTAGGGGTGAGTTCGCAAGCGTTTATTTATTTTCAGTTTTAGTGAAACAGTTAGTCTTATTTTTCATCGCGTTTTTTGCCTTCGATTTTGGCATTGGCCTTTTTTTACAACAAGGGCTCTACCGCTATTATGGGCTCAATAGCTCAGCCGAAATGGCCTTGGTGGGGCATTCGCATTTGATGTTGGGCACCAACAAACAAAGCCTAGAAAATGAGTTGGGGTTAAGCGTAGCCAAATATACCCGCGAAGGCGTGAATGTGGCCAACAGAGCCGTGATGATTGAGCAACTCCTCAGCTTAAACCCCAAAACCCAATATGTGGTGTATGGGGTAGATGCCTGGATGCTTACCGGTGAAGGACTCAGCGAAAATTCGCACAAATTGTTTTATCCGTTTATGGGGCAACCTCAAGTGGATGACTTTGTGCAAGCTGAAACCTCAACCGTGGAGTTTTGGCAAAAAAAACTCCTTAAAACCTCTCGTTTTGATGAAATGCTCATCAGTGGAGCCCTGAGAGGATACCTCAAAAATTGGGACAATCTTAAGCACGGCACCGTGGATACCTTGGCCTTAAAACAAAACATCCAAAACGGCCAATACAGAACAATTAATTCTACTCTAAAAAACAAAGCTATTTTTGAAAACACTCTAAAGTTGCTGACCGATCAAAACATTCAGGTATTTTTAGTATACGTGCCCACCATCTCCTACTACAACCAAGCCGAACCCGAACAATTTGAAGCCATGCTACAGTATTTTAAATGGTTGGCTGCCTCCAACCAACAATTGCACTATTTGGAGTTTCTGTACGGATGGGATACCCAACACCAATATTTTTTTGATCCCATTCACCTCAACCCCACCGGGCAAGCCGCTTTTAGCCAAGCACTTGCCCAACAACTCAAACCACTGCTAAAATAGCCAATTGGAAAACGCCAAAACCTATTGTAAACAAAACATCAGCAACTGATATTGAACGAATTGACCCTATTTGTCTGAATTTTTTTTAGTTGTTTTTAGAAAGCATTAAAAATGACTTAATAAAAAACTAATTTTGCAACTAAGCCCAAAACCAACCATAAACCTCAACCCCATGATAAACCTCCTCGGCTATCAACTCAACACCACGTTGCCCACGGCACTGCCTACCACCAAAACGGTTTTTAACACCCTCAATCCGCATTCGTATTGTGTGGCCAAGGCAGATGAGGCTTTTAGAACCGCTTTGCAACGCAGCCATTACCTCATGCCCGATGGCATCGGCATTGTGTGGGCGGCCAAATTTTTGAAAGGTGAATCGATTAAAAAAATTGCCGGGTTTGATGTTTTTATGCACCTTGTAAAGCAACTCAACGAACAACACGGCAGCTGTTTCTTTTTAGGAGCCAGCGAAAGCACCTTGCAAAAAATTACTGCCAAAATGAAGGTAGACTACCCAAACATCACCGTGGGGAGCTATTCTCCTCCCTACAAAGCTGTGTTTTCGGCAGCAGACAGCCAAGCCATGATAGCCGCGGTAAATGCCTTTGCTCCAATGGTGCTCTTTGTAGGAATGACCGCCCCCAAGCAAGAAAAATGGTCGGATGAATTTCAAGCTCAATTGCAAGCCACCATCATTTGCAACATCGGGGCCGTGTTCGATTTTTATGCCGGTAATGTGAAAAGACCTAGCAAGTTTTGGATCAACCTCGGCCTCGAATGGCTCCCCAGACTGCTGCAAGAACCCAGGCGTTTGGCCAAACGCAATTTTGTTTCTACCCCCCAGTTTATTCTTGAAGTGCTGAAATACAAAGTGGGAGTATGAAGAGTATTGAGTATTAAGACGGGAGTATTAAGTATTAAGACCTTTTGTTGCTGTAAACCGTAAACTGTAAACTGTAAACTGTATATTGTAAATTGTATATTGTAAATTCAACAATCAAAAAAAATCATTGAATAATTAAAAATTAGTTCATTCGCTAACGTGTCCCGATGACCGAAGGGAATCGGGAACCTGTCCCGATGAAATCGGGATTGAAAATTGGCTTATTGAAAATTGGCTAATTGGCACATTGGCACATTGGCTAATTACTCACCTTATTCGAATATTAAAAAAATTATTAACTTTATAAAAAAAACTACATGTCTGTTAATTTACTTGCCGGAATCATATTTATTGTCTCGGGGGCAGTTTCATGGTATTTGATTGGAAAGGTAAGAGAAATTGTGGTTTACAAAAAAATCCTTGCCGACCCGGATCACCGAAGCTCTCACCTGATAAAAACCCCCGTATTGGGTGGGATTGCTTTTTATTTGGTACTGATGTTGGGGCTGTTTTTTATCATGCCTTATGATGAGCAGCAATTTACACGGAACTTGATTCCGGCTCTCACCATCATGTTTTTTACGGGACTCAAAGACGATTTGGTGGTGATATCACCTTATACCAAATTACTGGCACAAGTGGCTGCAACTCTTTTTTTGGTGGTTAATCCGGAAATAAACCCTAAATTTTTTGGGGTGTTTGGGTTTACTGAGGTGCCTTATGTAATCACCTTTGTGGCAACTGTCTTGGTGGTTGTAACCATCATCAACACCATCAATTTACTAGATGGCATCGATGGACTTGCTGCTATCATAGCCATAAATATTTTTGCCACGTTTGGATTAATATTTTATATGCTAAATAATCATTTTTTTTGTTTGCTATCGGTTATGTGCATTGCCTTGCTTTTGGCTTACTTGCGGTATAATTTTTCGGAGAAAAACAAAATTTTTATGGGCGACACCGGCTCACTCATCATTGGGCTCCTTGTGGGATTATTTACTGTAAAATTTTTGTCTCTCAAAAGAGTCGACCTCCTCAACATGCCTTTTGACATCGACAAAGCTCCGCTGATTGCTGTCCTTGTTTTGATGGTGCCTTTGTTTGATACCCTGCGGGTATTTACAATAAGATTGCTCAATAAAAAAAGTCCCTTTGAAGCAGACCGCAAGCACATTCATCATTTGATTATAGATTATTATGAAATTTCGCACAAAAAAGCTTCTTTTGTGATTGGAGCGGTTCATTTGGGGCTCATCATTGCCTTTATCATCTTGTCTTTTTATGTAGAATCATGGTTATTGGTCTTGATATTTTTTATCAAAATTTTAGGAATAACCCTATATTTTTACTTTATTTACCGACCAGAAATACTCCGGTTGCTGAGGCTTAAAAAAAACAAATACATCAACAAAAACATCCCTAAAAACATTAAAAGAGTATGAATTTTAAACTATTTATTGGTTTAGTTGTTGTCTTGGGGCTATCTTCTTGTGCCAACAAAAAAAACATCTTATACCTGCAAGATTTAGAAAACGTAAAAAATAAAGCCATCCCGCAGAGTTTTGAAACCAAATTACAACCCGACGATTTGTTGAGCATCTTTGTGTCTAGTGAAGACATGGTGGGTGTAGGGGTTTTTAACCGCATGCCCATCATGGAGGGTAATGCTGTTGGCAATCAAATGATGATGATGGAAGGTACGCAATACCTTATTTATACCGACGGTACCATAGAGTTTCCGGGCATTGGCAACATCCACTTGGCTGGCAAAACCCTCCTTGAAGCCAGAGACCACCTGAAGGAACGCTTAAAACCTTACCTCAAAACGCCTATCGTAACCATCAAATGGATTAATAACCGCTTTTCGGTGATTGGTGAAGTTACCAACCCCGGGGTATTTCCGATGGATAGCCAACGGGTAACCATTTTAGAGGCCTTGGCCATGGCAGGCGACTTGGGTTTGTTTGGCAAACGAAAAGACATCATGCTCATCAGAGAAAACAACAACCAACGCTCTACCTTTGTGGTAGACCTCACCAACCCAAATTTGATACACGAAGATTATTATTTTATTCAAAAAAATGATGTCATCATCGTTAATCCCAACAACACCCGAGTGCAAGCGTCGGCTGTTGGGCCTAACATTCCACTCTATTTATCAATTTTTTCGTTCATCCTCACCACCACCTTAATTCTTACCAGATAACAACCTATGAGTAATTTTCCGGATATTTTTAATCAAAATCAAGCCCCGCAAGACGATATCAACCTCAAAGATTTGCTCTATCGTTATTTGAGTTATTGGCCTTGGTATGTGCTTTGTGTCGTTCTGTTTATGGCAACCGGATATATATACCTTAAATACCAACCAAACATCTACGAAGCCAATGCCTCGGTACTGATAGACTCTAAACCCAACAATCCGTTTTCGGACATGCGAGGCAGTGCCTCCATGGTGTTTATTCAAAAAGATGCCTTGGAAGACGAAATTCAAATCATGAAATCTTTGCCGGTATTAACCAAAACAGCTAAAGCACTCAACTTAAACATTCAGCTCTCTTATAAAGCCAAACTCACCAAACGCACCCTCGAGATTTATGACAATGCCCCCATAGCCATAGAAGTGTTGTCTGATAATCAGTTATATCAATCTGTAAATTTCAAATTTAAACATCAAGACCCAACATCTTTTCAATTAACCTTTGGTGAAGATGATTCTTCTACTACGCATAAATATAATCAACAGATTAAAGTGAACGAAGAATTGTCTGTAATCATCAAAAATACCAGCCATGCCGGTAACAAAAATTTATTGAAAGAAGAAATATCTGTAAGCATCAGCAATCTCGAAAATGCTGCTTTTGGTTTGGTAGGACAAATAAAAGCCGAGCCAGCCTCCAAACAATCTTCTTCTATTTTTTTGTCTATGCGGTCTACCAATTTTCAGAAGGCTAAAGATGTCCTAGACGAAGTTTGCAGGCAATATTTTGATAATTCTGTTAATCATAAAAAACAATCATTATCTAACACGGCAGAGTTTATCAAAGAGCGAATCATTTTGTTGGATGATGAATTAAGAAGCATAGAAACCGAAATCAAAGAATACAAACAGCAAAACAGACTAACTGATATAGTCACGGAATCGCAGTTTTTTTCGAGCAATATTGAAAAGATAAACGACAAAACTTTTGATGTTGAGATGCAACTTAACCTCCTTAATGCCATTAACCAAAGATTAATGAGTAACGAGAACGAGGTGCTCCCCATCAATCAGGGAGTGAGTGATGCCGGCATCAATGCCAGCATTGCCAAATATAATGAACTGGCCATGAGTTTAAAAAACTTGTCAGAAAACCTCACGCCTTTAAACCCCGAGAGGCTTGCCACCGAACGGTTTTTGAAAGAAGCCAAAAAAAGCATCTTAGACGGTTTGCAAAATCAAAAAAGACTACTAGAATTAACCCTCAGAGGTATTAAAGCAGAGGGTAATTTGGTTGATCAAAAAGTGCGAAGCATTCCAAAAATTGAAAATGAAATGCGAGACATCCAAAGACGTCAGCAAACCAAAGAAGCCTTGTTTTTATATTTATTGCAAAAACGTGAAGAGGTGGCCATCACCATGACTACCCTAGTGCCTAATGCCAAAACCATCAATTATGCCCATGGCATCGCTGTGCCGGTAGCCCCCAAAAAACCCATCATTTTATTGGCCTTTTTGATTGCTGCCTTGTTGCTGCCCACTGCCGTGATTTACCTCAGAGACTTGCTTGATACTAAAATTCACACCATCGAACAATTAGAGAAAATAAGTACCATCCCCAACATGGGCCTCATCCCAAGTTATAACACAGAAAATAGGGTATTACTTGATCTCAATGATCGCAGCAGCACTTCAGAAGCCATCAGACTGTTGCTTACCAATACCGAGTTTATTTTGTCTGATAACCATGCGTGCAAAACTATTTTGCTTACCTCTACTTTTTCGGGTGAGGGCAAAACCTTTTTAGCAGCCAATGTGGCTTCATTTTTAGCCCATTCTGGCAAAAAAACCATGCTGTTAGGCTTTGATTTAAGAGCCCCAAAAATCAATGAGTTTTTTGAATACAAAAACACCCTTGGGATTACGCACTTCATCAAAGATTTAAAAGTAAACATTGAAGATGTTATCATCAACATCCCGGGCTATGATAACAAGCTCAACGTGATTCATGCCGGGGTAACGGTACCCAATTTTGTAGAATTATTAAAAAATTCAAGAATTGAAGAACTGTTTGTGTATTTGAAAAAAGAATATGATTATTTGGTGATAGATTCTGCTCCAGTAGGCTTGGTGTCTGATACTTTAAACTTGGCCAAGTATATAGATTTGTCGTTATTTGTGTTTAGAGCCCATCAATTTGAAAAAAGTGATGTGGTAGTGTCTAATAAACTATTTAAAGAAAACAAGTTAAAACAACTGTATTCTGTGCTTAATGATGTTGATTTTAGCAAAAAATCATATGGCTATTACTACGGCTACGGTTATGGCTATGGAAGAGCTTACGGCTATGGTTACGGCTATACGCAAGAGAAAGAAAAAATAAATAAACTAAATCCGTTTTCTAAAAACTTCTGGAAACATTGGTTTAAGCGTTGATATTAAAAAATATACTTTAAATTGAATTTTGTATAATAAGTTTTGTATTTTAGTGTTATAAAACCAAATATATAAACTTATCCGCTAAACTAAGTGGATAGGATAAAAAAATGAAAAAAAATAAACTGCTCTATAAAATCCCCATAAAATTTGCCTTAAAGCTGGTACTCGCTATTTTGGCAACTGTATTTTTGTTTCATTTATTGATTTTGTTTAGGATAATTCCTTATAAAATGATATGGGCAACTAAATTTGACAGCGTAAGTCATCTGTGGTTGTTTGAATGGATTTCGATATTTGTTACCGTTTTATTTTTTGTGATTTTTGCCATTAAATCTAGCCTAGTTAAGTCGTTTTTACCAGTGTCTATTGTAAATTTCTTTATTTGGTGTATCACCATTTTTTACTTTGTAAATACCATTTTAATTTTAATTTCAGGCTCAAGTTTTGAAAAATTAGTCTTTATGGGCTTGTCTTTGTTGATGTTTGTTTTGAGCATGCGTATCGCAATTTACAAAGCAAAGGTAAAGTTTTAAGGCCCTAAGTAGTTAAATAAAATTATTCCCAAAAATCCTCAATGTTTCCTTCAAGCCCTAATTGCTTGTAGTAAGCCTTGAGGGTTTCTTTTTTTTGGTTGGTGATGGTTTGACCTCTCAGGGCCACAAGATCGGCAATGAGAATTTTTTCTAGCACTTGCTTTTCTGTATCTTCATTGATGCCGGTTTCAAAACCTTTCAGCTTGTCTAGATTAGCGATCCAATATCTAAAAAAATCATTATCGGTGGTGTTAACTAATTTTTTGAGCACATAATAACTCTGATAGCTTGCTAATTTTTGAGCTGTAAAATTTTGATATAGCTGTTGGGTGACTTGGTTTTGCAAGGCATGGTTTTTTTGCATGCCCAAATATTCTGCATAGTTAAACAATGTGGAGGTGCGTTTGTCACCTTTTTGATATTGGGTAGCCAAATTTGAAGTTACAAGTGTTGGGTTACTTATATCCTCTAGCAGTTTGAGCATAAAGTCTTTGTTTACTTTGATGCCGGTGTAGTGCCAAAATATTTGGTCTTTGGTAAAAAACACAAACTTCGGCACACTGTTAAAGCGTAGGTTGTTCTGACGAAACAAGGCTGCTTCTTGGGGCGACAATTCGTTGTAAGCATCTATGGCATAGCACACCAATTTGTTGTGATAGGCTTGGGCAATTTCGGGTTCATCTAGCAATGATTGGGCTTTTTGACAAATGCTGCACTCGCGGTTGTAATATTTTATAAAAACGAGTTTGTCTTCTTTTTGGGCTTGTTGAAAGGCTTCATCTAGGGAGTTAACGTAGTTCATTTGAGCCCAGGCACTTAAGCTAAGTATGAAAAAACCTGTTTTTTTGAGTAATTGCATCAATGTTTTTTGGGGTATATGTATCAAAAACCTTACCAAGAACCGCCTGCTCCACCACCAGAAAAGCCACCGCCACCAAAACCACCAGAAAAGCCGCCTCCTCTAGAGCCAAAACCACCCGAACCAAAACGGGTGCCACCGCCAGATAAAATGATGGGGCCACCGCCCATGGAGCCTCTGCTGCCGGAGCTTGGTGGGGGGAGTTTATCGCCATATTTGGCAGATAAATAGAGGATTAACCCGAAGAATCCTAAAAAAATAATCACGGGCCACCATGAAGTTTCTTTGGGTTTGGGTGCTTGAAGTTTGTATTGGCCCAAGATCATGTCTTTAATCACGTCGAGGGCTTCATTCACGCCTTGGTAGTATAATCCTTTTTTGAAATTTGGAATGACGGTGTATCTGATGATGGTACCTGTTTGCCCTGCGGTGAGGGTTTCTTCGATACCATAGCCGGGGGAAATCCACACTTTGCGTTCTTCTTTGGCTATGAGCATGATCAGGCCATTGTCTTGTCCTTTTTGCCCAATGCCCCATTCTTGTGCCCAACGCGGTGCCAAGATGCCTTCGTATTCGCCGTTGAGGCTTTTAACGGTGATCACCACCATTTGGGTGGAGGTGGAATCGGCGTATTGGATGAGTTTTTGCTCGAGTTGTGTTTTTTGGGTTTCCGAAAACAAATTCGCATAATCGTACACACTGGTTTGGTCTTCGAGTTTTGGTTTTGGAGGGATTTTAAACTGTGCCCAAAGATTACTAGACACCAAGAGCATTAAGCCAAATAACAATGCCCTACCCCTGATTGTAGCGGTTATCCTTGTGCAGCTCGGCCACTTGGTTTTGGTGGTTGGCAGAGCGACCCAAGAAGCTCCTGCCAACCACCTAAAAACCTGTGGGTGAGCAAACAAGATAGGAGCGAAAAGCAGGATAAGGGTTCTAATCATTAAATTTAATTAACGGAAATATCGTTTGTAAGTTCGTTGATGTCGCCGGCTTGGTACGGAAAATAGACACTGATTTTTTGGGCAATGTCTGCAATTACTTTGCACAGGCCTTGGGCATATTGTTGATGCTGAAAATGGTGAATGAGCGTGTCTTTTTCGGCTTCCCAAAACAGTTGGTCTACCCTATCGCTCACGCCTACATCGGCATAAAGGGCAAATTTTTTGGTTTGGATGCAAATGTATATCAAGATGCCATTGCGGGCTGCCGTTTGGTGCATGTTGAGCTCTCGGAACACCTCACAGGCTTTGATGAGCGGTGGGGTGTCTGAGTAGGACTCTAGATGCACTTTGATTTCGGCCGAGGTGAGTTGCTCAGCTTCATAGATGGCTTGCACCACTTGCTGCGTTTCGGTGGGGCTCAAAAAACTCTCTGCTTGGGTCATTTATTGATTGAAATCAAAATTTACATCTACAGGATTTTCAGCTCCTGCCACGGCATCAAAATAGGGTTTTTCGTTAAAGTTGAGCATGCCAGCCAAAATGGAATTCGGGAATTTTCTGACGTGGTTGTTGTAGGGTCTGGTAACCTCGTTAAACCGGGTGCGTGCCGTGAGAATTTGATTCTCGGTGCTCACTAATTCGTCTTGTAATTTCTTAAAATTTTCGTTGGCCTTGAGTTCAGGATACCGTTCTACGGAGACCAAGAGTCTAGACAAGGCACCACTCAAGCCACTTTGGGCTTGATTGAATTGAGCCAATTGCTCTGGCGTCACATTGGTAGGGTCTATAGTGGTGGCTGTGGCCGAGGCACGGGCTTTGATTACGGCTTCAAGAGCCCCTTTTTCGTAGTCGGCAGCCCCTTTAACGGTATTCACCAAATTGCCAATGAGGTCGTTTCGTCTTTGGTAGGTGGTTTGCACGTTACCTACTTGTTGTTTGATGTCTTCTTCGAGAGAAATGGCGGTGTTGTTAAATCCTTTTACCCAGCTATAAATGCCTAACACTAAAACGCCAATGATGATGAGGGGAAGAAATTTTTTCATGTTTTTTTGTTTAATTAGTCTTCAATTGTGGTTGCTTGTTACAAAGTTATAAATTCTGTTTCCAATTTTCTAATTCGGCTTTAATTTTTTCGAGTTTTTGGATGATGTCAAAATTATCAAGCACTTGTTTTTTTTGTTCTTTCAAATGTATTTTAGCCCCTTCGAGGGTAAAACCCCGCTCTTTGACCAAGTGGAAAATTAACTGAAAATTTTGCACGTCTTGGGGAGTAAACATGCGGTTGCCTTTTTTGTTTTTTTTGGGGTTGATGATGTCAAACTCTTTGTCCCAAAACCTAATGAGCGAGGCATTCACCTGAAAGGCTTTGGCCACTTCACCAATAGAGTAGTATAATTTTGGCGGTAAATCTACGTGCATTAGTCTAAGGATTGGTTAGCTTGTTTAGAAATTTCGGAAATTTTCACAAATTCTTCGGCAGAAATATCACCGTAATAATAGTTGATGGGGTTCACTGGCAAACCACCTACCCTAACTTCGTAATGCAAATGAGGAGCTTGGCTTCGGCCGGTGCTGCCAATAAAGCCAAT
>DAIRDG010000063.1:0-11886 GCA_036796275.1 Flavobacterium sp. | reverse complement strand
ATAATGAATTATTATTGTAGCATATTGAATAACAATATTGTTGTTGTAGACTATTTAAATAATATGGCTGTTTAGCAATGCTCTGAGGCTACCTAACACCAATAAAATTAAGCGTTAGGAATATTTATTTACACAATTAATTGGGTTGAGCTTAAAAAGAAATATTCACCTAAAGATGAAGAAAATATTGTTTTGCTTTTTAGTTTGCTTGCAAAGTTTAATCGCTCAGTATTTGGATGGGAGTTTCTTATATCCTGACAACGAAAAAAATACAACTTTCAAAAACGTTTATAAATCAAAAACTAACCATGAAAATCAACCTATTAACTATAGTATTAACCTGAGTATTGGTTATGCTTATTATACTTATAATCGGGAATTTATAGATTTTATCAATTTGGCCAACAGAACGCATTTGGGGATAGGGTTTAATTTTAACACTTGGTGCATAGACTATGGTTTTAACCCCATGACCAACGAAACCAAATATGACATAAAATATGAAGACCAGCCGCTAAATAAAGGCACAAATTTTCATGCTTACACCAATCTAATTAGTATAGGCAAAGCCATTGAGTTTAACAGAGGTTTTGTGATTAAACCACTTGTTGGTTTAGAATATAGATTTTTTTCGGATGCCACCAAATTAAACAAACGTGAAGTAGAAAACTACGAGCCTTTGCTCAGAAATTTCGGGCACAGCTATTTGCCTTTTGTTGGTGTTTCTTTCCTAAAATTTTATGCCACAAAGTTTACAAAAGAACATTTGTTTGTAGATTTAATGTGCCGCTATCATTTTGAAAAACAAGTCAATTTTTACGATGTCACCATCAGTGGTAGTTATTTGTCTGTTGGTTTAAATATTGGTTCGCTTGTTCGTTTAAACAAAAGCAACAAGCAGCTGAATTAATTGAAACCTTTTTTTATAAAAACTTTAAAATTTCATTTTTCATGGCATCGTATTCGCCTTGCAAAATAAGGCCATTGTCTAGTAGTTTTTTATAATTCTGAAGTTTAGCAAACAATTCTTCTTTAGAAAGGCTATGCAAAGGGGTGTCATTAGCAATAAAATTGCCTTCGGGGGTAGGCATCGGAATTTCCTGGATGTCTGGTGTTAATATTTCTGCGTCGTAAAAAGTGGTTTCGGGCTCTGCATCTGGCAATATTTCGGTTTCTGCAGCCGTTGAAATAGATGGGTTTTTAAGCAAATCGAGTTGTTCTTTGGTAAACGTATACAGTTTTCTTGCCTGGTTTTTTGGCAGATAATCCATAGTTTGGGTTAAATCGGTTTGGGTAGTAAAGGTGAATTCGGCTCCCAGGATGCCCTCTTTCATAAAACATGCCTTGATGTCTTTCCAGTCATAGTCTACAAACTCCATAGAGAGTCCCAAGTTTTTGGGTTTGCAAATTAAAATTCGTTTGTTGGTGGCTACTATGGCATCTGGCAACAGATTTACTGCAGGTTTTTTTTGCACTGCTATATAGCCCACTTCTTCGTTGCTCATTAAGAGGTTTTGCAACTTGGCTGTTATTTTTTCGATGGCTTTGGGGTCTTGATCTTCGTTTAAAATCTTTTTGAGAGAATCTAACATGACTGTTTTATTTTTTTCAAAAATAATAAGGTTTTTGATAATATGCTCATGAGATGTATACTTTTATTAAAATACTTTGGGGAGTGGACTTATTTGATAAACTTTTAAGCTACTAATAGATTTTTGTTGGCAAGAAATGCCTAAAGCCTCTCTGTAGCCGTGGGAGCCACGATAGCTTTGTGAGAGCTAAGGCTTGTTTTTGTGAGTTTGGCAGTGCGACCACAGAAGCACCTGCCAAATTTTTACAAAAACTGCCTTGGGTGAACAAACTAAAGTGGCGTACACGAATCTGCCATTCGGATAGGCCGCAAGCCATAGTGCTTCTAAAATTACAGCACCCGTTTTTCGTTTTGTTTTACAAAGACATCCCAGCCTGTATATTTTTTGCCTACGTTGGGGTTAGACGCATTAAAGAAATGACACACGGCTGCTGCTAAGCCATCGGTGGAGTCGAGGTTTTTAGGGAGCGTTTTAAGGCCTAAGAGCTGTTGCAACATTTTGGCTACTTGTTCTTTGCTGGCATTGCCATTGCCAGTGATGGCCATTTTTATTTTCTTGGGTTCGTATTCGGTAATGGGTATTTGCCTTGAGAGGCCGGCTGCCATGGCTACGCCTTGGGCTCTACCCAGCTTGAGCATCGACTGTACATTTTTACCAAAAAATGGGGCTTCGATGGCAATTTCATCGGGGTGATAGTTGTCTATGAGCTCGATGGTGCGTTCAAAAATCAGTTTGAGTTTTAGGTAATGATCGTCATATTTGCTTAGCAACAACTCGTTGAGTTGCATAAACTCCATGGTTTTGTTTTGTACTCTGATGAGTCCGAACCCCATGATAGTGGTGCCTGGGTCTATACCTAATATGATGCGTTCTTTGTTCAATCCTGAATTGTTTTGTAGCTTTGTTTTTTATTTTAACTGATGCCTCACAAAGCTAAAAAAATCTTATGGACTTTGGGTAAAATTTTGGTGCTTTGTTTGGCTCTGGGCATTATTGTGCATTCTTTTCAGAAAAAATCTGACGGAAATTTTCGGGTGTTTTGGTTTCAAATCAACCAGCTGTTTACAAGTTATCACTTGATTTTGTTGCTGGTCTTGGCTTTTTTTAATCGTTTTTTTGAAATTATTAAATGGCAACTACTGGCCCAAACTATACAAAAAACATCATTATGGCAAGCCAGCAAACAAGTGTTGTCTTCTTTGTCGTTTGCCATTATTACCCCAAACGGCTTAGGAGAATATGCTGCAAAAACTGTTTTTTTTGACAAAACTTACCGCAAAACCATTGTTTTTTTGAATGTGGTGTGCAATGGTGTGCAGTTGTTAGTGACCGTTTTTTTTGGCATTTTGGGGTTGGTTGTTATTCAAGAAGTAGAATTGTTATTGCTTTATTTGGCCATGATTATTATGTTGGTTGCCTTTGTTTTTTGGGGTAAAAATTTTGAGGTTAAAGGCATTTCTCTTCATAAATTGATTCAAAAAATTAAACAAATCGGTCAACCTATCAAGCTGAAATTGCTGTTGTTGGCTGTTTTAAGATTTATGTTGTTTTCGCATCAATATTTACTAATTTTTTATGTGTTTGATGTTCAAGTGCCCTATTTTTTGTTGTTGAGTGCTGTTTTTGCTATGTATTTGGTGTCGTCTAGTTTGCCGAGTTTTCAGTTTTTGGAGTTTTTAATTAGAGGGGGGGTTGGGTTGTATGTGTTTAAAACCTTTGGCATAGCCGATGAAGTTATATTGTTGAGCAGTTTTTTGGTTTGGCTGCTGAATGTGGTTATGCCAATTTTAATTGGTCTTTTGATTGTGATAAGCCTTAAAATACCAAAAAGTTTATGATGTTTTTTAGTTTGTTTTTGTTGGTATATGTCACCTTAATCGGGTTTTTAATTTATCCGTTATTACAGCAACCAAAAACAACTTTGCTCAACCTGAAGCCGCTTACCAAGTTTAGTATCGTGATTGTGTTTAAAAATGAATACCAAAGCGTCTTAACTCTTTTAAATCAACTAAACCTTTGTCATTATAATCCTGCTTGTTTTGAAGTTATTTTGGTTGAAGACCATCATCAAAAAAGCATCAACTTACCTCAACTAACTTTTTCGGTTAACTACATTCACTTAGATAAAACCTATGATGCCCCAAAAAAACAAGGGATTACACAGGCCATTAGCCTTGCCAATAATCCCTGGATAATCACCACCGATGGCGATGTAGAAATTCCTAAAAACTGGTTGCAAAGTTTTAATTTAAATATTGTTAATAATCCTCAAAAACGGATGTGGTGTGCTCCGGTGCTTGTTAAAGCCCAAAATGGCTGGTTAAACCATTACCAACAATGGGATTTTTTGAGTTTGCAAGCCGCTACACTGGGTGGGTTTTATCATCAAAAACCACTCATGTGCAATGGAGCTAACCTGTGTTATGAGGCATCCTTATTTAAAGAATTAGGTGGGTTTAAAGACAATTTGCATATTGCAACAGGTGATGATGTTTTTTTGATGTTTAAGGCTTTTGATAAAAATCCTGATGGGGTTGGCTATGTGTCAAATATAGACAATACCGTGAAAACTTTGGCTGTTGATAATTTATCAACCCTCATCAACCAACGCATAAGATGGGCTTCTAAAGTAAAATTGTACCAAAATAATTGGCCAAAAATAGTTGGTTTACTGTTGTTTTTGTCACACTTGTGGTGGTTGATTGTTTTTTTAAATTTGATGCTGTTTTGGCATTGGCATTGGCTTTTGTTGTTTGTCATCAAACTTTTTGCCGATCTTGTTTATTTAACGTTAGCTGCAAAAAAGTGGCAGCAAAGACCCAAGTTTTTACTGTTGAGTTTAATGATGCATCCGTTTTTGCAAATTGTTATCATGGTGAAATCCTTATCAGGCCACTACGAATGGAAAGGAAAAACGTACCAAATTAAAGGGGCAAAAAACAATAACAATAATTAATCTGCTAAACATTCAACCACACCCAAATAATTATTTTTTATTGATTTACTTGAATAATGAGCGGTGCTTGCCATTCACACTTAACAGGAATTCCATTCTTTAGAGCAGGTTGCTCAATCTTAATGGTTTTAAGCGTGTTTAAAAGCATGGTGTCTAATACTGATGCGTAAGAAGGAGAAGCCACTAACCATTGCCCTTGTGGGCTGATACCAATTTTAATCATCAAGGTGTCTGCTTTTTTGGCCTTAAAAAATTTTTGATTGTTGAGGGTTTTTTGTAAGGAATCTTTTACATGATGTAGCAAACAGTCTTTTAAATATTGGTTGGTTGTGAGGGAATCGCAAACACTCAAAATAGGATAACTGCTTGGCGTTTGCCAATTGATTTCATCTATTTTTTTTTGCAACAATGCGTCCTCATCTGGTATTTCGCTTTTTAGAAAATCACAGTGAACAAAAAGCACTAAAATGAAAATTAAACCTATATGTTTGTTTGTAAAATACATCAACCCAAAGATAAACATTTATTAGATTTTTGCGAAGTTTTTATGACATGATGTCTTTAGCCGAAAAGAGCTGTCTATTTTGCTTGTGAAGCAAAAAATTAATGTCAAAATCATTTAGCTTCTACTTTAAATATCTTTCATTTCAGTATTTTTGACAAAAATTTAAATCATGATTTTGGCTTTTGTCTTGCTGTTGTTATGTTATTTATTGCTAATAATCGGAATTATTGGGAGTGTTTTGCCTGCTATTCCTGGCCCTCCAATTGCCTGGATTGGACTTTTGTTGTTTTATTTGATACCAGGCATGGAAATTAACTATTGGGTGTTGGGTATCACTGGATTTTTTACGTTGCTAGTGGTGGTGCTAGACTATGTGATTCCTGCCCAAGGCACCAAAAAATTTGGAGGCAGTAAATATGGTGTTTGGGGCACCAATCTTGGTTTAATCGCTGGTTTGTTTTTTCCGCCTTTAGGGTTTGTGATTGGTCCGTTTTTAGGAGCTTTTGTAGGGGAAATACTGTTTAACCCCAAGCAACAAAATAGGGCTTTTAAGGCAGCGTTTGGGTCTTTTTTGGGGTTTTTAACCTCCGTTTTTATGAAGCTGATGTTTTGTTTTGTGCTGCTTGGCTTGGTTGTTTTTCTCAACATAAAATACTGGAAATTAATTTTTTAGAAAATGCTCTTTTTTGTTTTCTTAATATGCAGAAAATAATTTCTTAACCTTTGCAATTAAATTATTTTTTTACCTTTACATAGAATTTTGTAAACTATCAGATGAACCATCGTTTAGGATTATTATATTTTTAAAAAATGAAATCAAAAGCCACGTTAAAACAAATTGCAAACGAATTAGGGGTTTCAATCTCAACAGTTTCTAAATCGTTAAGTGACAGTCCGGAAATAAGCGATGTTACCAAACAACGCGTTCAGGAATATGCCACTTTAAGAAACTATAAGCCCAATGTTTTGGCACAAAGGCTAAAAAGTCAACAAACCAAAACTATTGGTGTTATTGTCCCTAACATTTTAAATCCGTTTTTTGCCAAAGTATTTAGTGGCATAGAATTAGGTGCAAACGAACGAGGGTATTCCGTGATGACCTACATCTCTAACGAGTCTGTTGTTAAAGAAAAAGCAGCCTTAGAGCTTTTGGCTAATGGCATAGTAGATGGTTTCATCTTGTCTGTGAGCGAAGAAAGCCAAACCAAAAACTTGACTTCGCATTTTGAGGAAGTCTTGAGGCTTGGTATTCCAATCACCATGTTTGATCGGGTTTTAGATAACATTAACTGCAATAAAGTGGTGGTTGATGATTATGAGTCATGTCTTGAAGCCGTTAATTATTTAGTGAAAACAGGTTCTAAAAAAATAGCCTTTGGGTCTTGTATTAATAATTTGAGTGTTGGGCAATTACGCTTTGATGGTTATGTAAATGCCTTAAAAAACAACAACATGACTGTAGATTCTAACCTCATCATTAATGCTTCAGGACAAGAAGAATTTAACGAGCTTTTTGAAAAGCTTTTAATAGAGCAACCGTTTGATGGGTTTTTATGCTTAGACGAACACAGCTCTACCCACGTGATGAAACGATGCTTGCAAACAGTTAAACGCATTCCTGAGGATGTTTCGGTGATTGGTTTTGCCGATGGCATTTGGTCTAGAAGACTCACCCCGTCAATGTCTACGATCAGTCAGCACGGACCCGAGATAGGTTTAGCGGCCGTAAATTTATTGCTAGATCAAATAGAAAGTCCAAAAACTGAAGAACCTTATGAGTCTAAAACTGTTTTGATAAAAACCGAATTGCGTAAGCGTGATTCTGTAAAAAAATAAATCATGGGGCTCATCAAACTCAATAACATCAGATGCTATGCCTACCATGGATGCTTGGTAGAAGAAAGCAAAATAGGCTCCAATTATAGAGTAGACCTGATGGTGAAGGCAAACTTAAAACCGTCTGCACAAACAGATAATTTGTCGGACACCGCAGATTATGTGCATCTCAATAAAATTGTTGAAGAAGAAATGGCCATCAGAGCCAAACTGCTTGAAACAGTGGCCCAAAGGATTTTAGATAGAATCAACCATGAAATGCTTTTGGTAGATTATGCACAAGTAGAAGTTGCAAAACTCAACCCCCCCATTGGTGGAGATGTGCAAAGCGTATCCGTTACCATGGAATGGCAAAGATAATTTTTGAGTAATTATTGTATATTGAAAAAAAATTATACCTTTGCAATCCAAATAAAAATTGGCATCATGGCCGAGTGGCTAGGCAGCGGTCTGCAAAACCGTGTACAGCGGTTCGAATCCGCTTGATGCCTCATCAAACCCAAGTGCAAAAGCTTGGGTTTTTTTATTGCTCTAAAAATTCTTTTAGGGCTGTTATCTGATTTAAGGTATAAAATTTAGGATGCTGTATGGTGTGGTTAATTCTCTCATGAGCCCAAGTGGTGTGAAACGGGATATGGATAGCGGTGCCTCCAATATTTAAAACTGGTAAAACATCTGATTTTAATGAATTACCTATCATTAAAAACTTCTCTGGCTCTACACCAATTCGATTCAATAATTTTTGATAATCTAAGTCTTCTTTTTCCATCATCACTTCTATGTGATGAAAATAAACTCCCAAACCAGATTGATGAAGCTTTCGGTGTTGGTCTTTTAAATCGCCTTTGGTTGCCACAATTAGTTTATACTGCTTGCTAAGTTTTTTCAGGGTCTCTTCTACCCCATCTATCAGCTCAACTGGGTGTTGCAGCATGGCTTTGCCATAAGCTAATATTTGCTCTATCACTTCAATAGGTATCGATTTGCCTGAAATCTCAATGGCTGTTTCTATCATCGATAAAATATATCCTTTGATGCCATAGCCATAGTCGTTTAGGTTGTTAATTTGAATCCTAAATAATTCTGAGGCTATGCTTTGATGTGATAAAAAATCTTCCATCAACCCACAAAACTTTTTTTCGATGTCTTCAAAAATTGGTTCGTTTGCCCAAAGGGTATCATCTGCATCAAAGGCAATAACATCAAAGTTTTTCATTCATTATCCCTTTACGAGTTCATATAATTCTAGGGCTTGCCCATCAGTGAGCATCGACACAAACTGGCAAATTCCTAGCAATCTTAGGTATAAATCATCGGTGTTGACTTGATATTTTTTAGGGATTTGTTTTAAAAACAATACGTCAAAATTAGTGGCCTGTTGATTGGCTTGGTTGTTTACGGCCCTCACACCACAACGCAATAATTCATGAATAACCTGATAGCCTTTCAGTTCTTTAAGCACCACTTCTTCAGATCGGTAGATGTTTGGAATGCTGATGTTTATGATGTCTGTCATCTGTGCAACATATTTGCTTTTATCCATCAATGACTGTTGGAATTTCCCCTCAAGGATGTCTGTTTCGTGAGTTTTAAAGATGTCTACAGCATCAGAAATCAAAGCCCCTATGGCCAAAGCCCTCAGATAGCTCATGCGGTCTTCTTTGCTGGTTAATGTTCTATATTTTTGGTTATTGATGCGGTCTCTCACTAAATTGATGAGATATTCTAAGGCAAAATCTTCTGAAATTAAGCCTTTATTGATGCCATCTTCAAAATCTATGATGGTGTAACAAATATCATCAGCAGCCTCTACCAAAAAAACCAAAGGATGTCTGTAATACCCAACAGTTTGGTTGTTTTTAGACAACAAGCCCAGCTCATCAACTACTTCATGAAACTGTTCTAAGTCTTTTTGAAATACCCCAAATTTTTTGTCTTCAATTTGCTGAGTTGGCTTGTGTGGCAAGCTTTCTTTTGGATATTTAAGAAATGCCCCTAAGGTGGCATAAGTGAGTCTGAGCCCCCCTTCTGCACCGGGTCTGGAGGCTGTAAGAATAGAAAAACCATTGGCATTGCCTTCAAATTTGCATAAATCTTGCCATTGTTTGGGGGTCAAAAGGTCTTTGTATGCGAAACCCTCTCCGTGCGAAAAAAATTCTCCTATGGCTTTTTCGCCAGAATGACCAAAAGGTGGATTACCTATGTCATGAGCCAAAGAAGCTGCTGCCACGATGGCTCCAAAATCCTGAATTTGATAGCCTAAGTCTTGCAATTCTGGATATTTTTGGAGTAAAAAACTGCCAACTAACCTGCCTAAAGACCTGCCGACTACAGAAACTTCTAAACTGTGTGTTAGCCTGGTGTGCACAAAAGAAGTTTTAGAGAGCGGAATCACTTGTGTTTTGTCTTGCATGCTTCTAAAAGCACTCGAAAAAATAATTCTGTCATAATCAACTTCAAAATCTAAGCGGTCTTGAGGTTGGTCTTTTCTATGTCTTTGCTGGGTATCTCCGTGTTTTTTGAGAGACAATAATTGTTTCCAAGTCATGGTTTTAAAGAATGTGTTGGCAAGATAGTAATTAATTTTTTTTGGCTAACTAAATCTGATGAATTGTTAAAACAATTAGCCAACTGAAAATCTCTCTTAAAATATGCTCAATTTTTACATTTAATTGCTGAATGTGCTAAACAAAGTTTTAATTTTATACTTTTGCACACAAATTTAAAACAATGTCGATTAAAAAAGCTGCTCTACTAGCCTTTGTCCTTTTGATTATAGATCAAATTTCAAAAATATACATCAAAACAAATTTTCAGTTGCACGAAAGCTATTTGGTTTTTGGACAAGAGTGGTTTCAAATCTATTTTTTAGAAAACGAAGGCATGGCTTGGGGCACCAAAATACCCGGAGATTACGGCAAGTTATTTTTAACCATTTTTAGAATTGTAGCTGTTTTTGGCATTGCGTATTGGCTATGGGATGCATGCAAAAACAAAAAATCTACTTATTTGATTGTGGCCATATCGCTTATTTTGGCTGGTGCTTTTGGCAACATTATTGACTCGGTTTTTTATGGGGTTATTTTTGATCATAGCGAAAACCAAGTGGCAGGTTTATTTGCCGAGCAACCTTATGGCAAATTATTTTATGGCAAAGTGGTAGACATGTTTTACTTTCCGTTGTTTGAGTTTTATTGGCCAGACTGGATGCCCATGATTGGTGGTACCAAATTTAGATTCTTTAATGCCGTGTTTAACGTGGCTGATACCGCCATTTCTACCGGAGTTGGCATCTTGTTGGTGTTTAATAAAAAAGCCTTTGCCGAACCAAACCATGATTGAAATTGAACGCAAATTTTTGGTAAAACCCTTCAACTTTTCGGCTATCGCCCAAAAACAGCATCATATTCTTCAGGGTTATTTGAATAGTACCGCAGAACGAACTGTAAGGGTACGGCTTAAAGATAATCAAGGTTTTTTAACCATCAAGGGGATTTCTACAGACAACGGTTTAAGCCGATTTGAATGGGAAAAAGAAATTGATTTTGAAGAAGCAAAATCGTTGCTATCTCTTTGTGAACCTGTTATTATCGATAAAACACGATATGTTATTCAGCATCAAAATCTCACCTGGGAAGTTGATGTGTTTGGAGGTGTACATCAAGGACTTGTTATTGCAGAAATAGAACTTGAGAACAAAAATCAAGAAATTGCATTGCCAGCATGGATAGACCGAGAGGTTACTGGTGATGTGCGTTATTATAATGCCTATTTGTCTAAACACCAGATTTAAGACAAATATTGTTTAATAAATTTTTCTATCACCACAGGAACAGGCAGTTTTTTTAGCTGCAAAAGCGAAATAAAATTGGTATTTTCCTCAGAATTTAAAGCTATTTTCACGAAGCTTACATACAGTTTTTGATGTGTTAGTTGGTGCTGAAAAGTTTCTGCAATCCAGTTAATTGATTCTATTTGTGGTGCCCACGCATAGTTTTTTATTAGGTTTTTTAATTCGTTCTCATTGGGCTGAGTTTGGGTTTCTAACAACATAAACTCATATAAGCCACCCCATATTTCTTTTGAAGACCTTTTTTGAACATACACCTTTTTTTCTGCATCCAAAAGCACCAAGTATAATAAATAGCGGGTTTTGATTTTGATAGTATTGATTTTTACGGGTAGCTCTTTCTGTTTATGATGAGCATTGGCCCAACAAGAAGTCTTAAAAATGCAGCTATCACACTGTGGCTGATGCACCGTGCAATGCTGACTGCCAAATTCCATGAGGGCCTGATTAAATGCATCTGGAGACTTGTGATCTATAAGACTCATGGCCAGTTGAAAAAAATGATTATAAGATTGGCTAGAAGCTATATTAGTTTGGTCTCCAAAATAGCGGGCCAGCACTCTATAAACGTTGCCATCTACCACCGCTACGCTTTCTTTATAGCAAAAAGAAGCAATGGCAGCCGCAGTGTAGTTGCCTACCCCTTTTAGTTTTTTTAAATCATTAAAATTGTCAGGAAATTGCCCGTTTAGTTCAAAGGCTACAAGCTGTGCGGTGTGATGCAGGTTTCTGGCACGAGAATAGTAGCCTAAACCCTGCCAAAGTTTTAGCACCTGGTCTTCGGAGGCGTTGGCCAAATCTTGCACCGTTGGAAATGACTGCACAAACTTTAAGTAATAAGGCAAGCCCTGTGCTATTTGAGTTTGTTGCAAAATAATTTCAGACAGCCAAATAAAATACGGATTGGTGGTGTGACGCCACGGCAAATCACGCTTGTGGTTGTTGTACCAATTGATGAGTTTGTATGAAAAATCTGATGACTGTTTAGATGACAATTTTTAATTGCAAACTTACACATTAATACGCTATGATATCCAGTAGATTGTATATGAAATTTTACTACTCAATTGTTGACGAATTCCTGTTATCATTTTCCGGAATTTCCTTAGGCATACCAAAAATTTTGTAGGCCAACAAGCGGGCTTTT
>DAIRDG010000062.1:0-12003 GCA_036796275.1 Flavobacterium sp. | reverse complement strand
CGGCATCGCCCAATCGCAGCCTCATTGCTACAGAATCTTGGTATAAATCAGCTCCCGTGATTCTTAGCGTGTTTAAAAAAGGAGAAACAACCGCCTTTTGGCAAGACACTATTTCCTTGGATGGCAACAGCGTTTGGACATTGGGGAATCATGTAAATCCAGCATTTTCTAGAGATGGCAAACGGGTATATTACCGCAAGAGCTCAGCCGATGGTTTGACGAAAACCTACATGGTATTGTTGCCTACAAAGTAAATGAATGACTTAAAAGATGATTCAATTACTTTTTAGGGCGTTCCCCGCCCGGCGGGTCAGGCTTTTCCTTGCAATCTTTTTTATCTCGGCAAAAAATGCCGAGATAAAAAAGGATTTCCACTGCAATCCTTAACGCAATATCCACAAAAAATAGATTTTTGACTTATGATAATCGAGCAGATTTTAATTTAGCACAAGCCAACCTATTATAATAACAATTTAATTTTGAAGAACTAAGAAAATACCAACACGTTCCTAAAGAAGGTCCGCTTCCAGATACCTTGGCTCTCAAGCTTATTCATGGATACAAAGCCTCAGTATCTTATGCCGATGCCATGATTGGCAGAGTTATTAATAAACTAAAAACAACTGGAAAATATGATAACACGTTAATGATCGTTTTGGGCGACCATGGCTTTTTAACTGGGCAACATGGCCCTTGGTTCAAGCATGTTACCTTTAAAGAAGCCTTAAAAGCACCACTTATCATCAAAATGCCCAAAGGGGTTTCTAACAAAAAAGTAAATGAGTTGGTGGAGTTTGTAGACATTTATCCTACCATTTGTGAGGCAGTTGGTATAAATAAACCTGCTCAACTTCAAGGCAATAGCTTGTTGAATACTTTGATGATTAAAAATGAAATACCCACTAAAAAATTCGTTTTTTCGAGGTACGAAAATATGGAAGCCATAAAATCTGAAGATTTTTTGTTTACGCAATTCATCAATCCGCAGGGCGAAATTACCCACCAATGGTTGTTTGATCATCGGTTAGATCCTGATGAAAATAACAACGTGGTCAATAACCAAAAATACAAAACCGAGGTTAATCGTTTGAAAATTAGCTTAAATGAACATCATAAACGTCTAGCGGAATAGTGCCATTGTGTTAGAAAAAAAGGTATTGAGCTAATGTGTTTTAACACCATTTATTCCGTATTAAAACCCTCTATTTCATGCCTCCATAAATTTCCTTTTATTATTGCCTCATAATCACTAGTAGGTGCTACCTCTTTCCATGAAGTTCCTCTTTTGTAATTATCAAAAAAAAGAGTCATGGGTTGCTCTGTTTGGTCTCTGTATAATCCGAATTTAAAATATGAACGACTTTCTTGAGAAGTATAAGCGGTTTGTCCGACATAGGATATAATCAATTGGTTGTTTAAATAGACATTAATATAGCCGTCATCAGATTTGCTGAGGTATGTTTGCATGACAAGACAGTGCCATTTGTTTTTAGTTATTTCTAAACTATCGGATGGTTTATAAACGATTTGATGAAACGAAAAACGTTGTTTTATGCTCAATTTACCGTTTCTAAATCGCATTGATATCAACGGATTGTTTCCACCATCTTGTTTTAGTTGCCATATAACAGTTCGCTGATCTATTTCTGGAAAATCATCCGGAATTTTAAAATCTAATCTATACCAAACCTCTTGATTTAACGCAAGTTTATTTGCATCTTGAAACTCTGCTCGCTCCGTTTGCCCAGAAGCGTTGTCTCCTTTGTTAAGGGTTATTCTTAAACTAAAATTACCATCTGTTTTATCATTAGCAGCTAATGACCATGCGTTTTTAAGAATTTTATCTAATCGGAATTCTTTCTTGATACTTTCTTTGGTTTCAAAGCTATTTGAAAAAAAGATCATATTTTGTTGTTGCCTCTGACCATATAAAGTGATGATCGTCATAAAAAATATGAAGACATTGAAATTAACTTTTATACCAGACAGCATATAACAACTTGTGATATTTATAAATCTTTTTTAGCTTATTTCTTTATTTCAACCACTAAAGGATTTTGTAGACTTTTTGAAAACCTAGACAAATAGCCTTCCCAGTCTTGTTTTGAGTTAAATTGCTTACTTTTTAGCCAACCAAAGCCTGCATAGTATTCTCCTAAAGCATTGTTTAAGCTAATCTGCATAAACAAATTGCTTTTATCTTTTTCGGTAGAGATATATTTATCAAAATCTTTCAATTGATTTATGTTTTTTATCACAATGCCTTGTCCGAGTTCAGAGTCTTCATGAGGCTCCCAATAGCTCATCCATCCTTCGTTGCGATTAGTGGTGGTTTCTCCTAAATTATCATGTAGTGTTAAACCTGCAGAAAATGTTTCGGATCCTGACATTTTGATAGTAAACTTAGAGAGGTTTTGACCATAATCTAACGAAATACGTTTGGTTTCTTCAATCGTTTTACCGTTGATAGTATAGGGGGCATACACCAATTCAAATAAGGTTCTTATAGGCCCATTGGCAATGGTCTTATAGCTTATAAAGTTTTTAGACACATGATATTCAGCATCTTTTTTTATGGCAATTCCTCCCACGCCTCGGCTTACGCCAACATGAAAGTTATCTAAACCTTCACCCGTATCTTCATGATAAGATCCTGTACCAGAGGTATATTTTTGGTACCATTTGTTAATTACAGGGTATTCAACGCGTTTTAGCCAGGCATCAATACCGCTGGTAAGTGTGCCACCTTTGATGTTGTTTTCTACCATTTGTTGTGCAGTAGGGCCATAGGTTCTAAAGGCCACTTTGTTGTTTTCCCAGGCATAATCATCAGTGCGTTCAGGCACAAATCTTGAGTAGCAAAGGGCTTCAGTTTCTTTTTTAAAAGAAGCAATAATTTCATATGCTTCTTTAGAATTTGCATTTACTTTTGGTTGAAACAACAGTACATCAACCTTTCCGTCTAAATCATAATCTATGGTTTGTGAGGCTAAAGTATCTCTTGACTGTTTATGAATTACAGCAAATTCCGTCGCATTAAGGGATTGTAGATTTTTTAGATCTATCTCAACGGTTTCAAAAGCTCTGTCGAAATTTAAATTGTTTTTAACTGTGACCAAAACAGAGTTTTTAGTTTGTTTTTGACAAGACACAAAGCAGATAACTGAAAAAAATAAAATAAGTTGTTTCATATTCATTTAATTTTTGACGTTTATAAAAGCGGTAATAAAAAACTAATAAATTTTAGCAAATAATATTGTTATTTAGTTGATTTTAAATACGTAACTAATTGTTTTCTACACAAATTGTTTAATTATTTATAGGTGATTTAGCAGTATTTGACTAAATTATCTGAGTTCAGTAATTTTTGCCACATCCATATCACCATAATCTAGATTTTCACCAGCCATACCCCATATAAAGGTATAATTTGAGGTACCTGCTCCCGAGTGTATAGACCAAGGCGGAGAGATCACCGCTTGATGATTTTGCATCCAGAGATGTCTGGTTTCTTGAGGTTGACCCATAAAGTGGCACACCGCTTGGCCTTCTGGCACATCTGTATAAAAATAGATTTCCATGCGTCTGTCATGCACATGAGCAGGCATAGTGTTCCAAACGCTACCTGTTTTAAGTTCTGTCATACCCATTTGCAACTGACAAGTTTCTACAATTCCTCCTATAATCATTTGGCTTACCGTTCTATGATTGGCTGTTTCTAAACTGCCCAATTCAATTTTATTAGCTTCGGCCAAACTGGTTTTTGTTGTTGGGAAATTGGTGTGTGCTGTTGCAGAGTTCATGTAAAATTTTGCGGGATTTTTTTCCTCTTCACTTTCAAAAACTACCTCCTTAGATCCTTTGCCAACGTATAAGGCATCTTTATGGTTAAGTGTAAACCTCTTGCCGTCTACAGTTACTTTGCCAGTGCCCCCAACGTTTATAATGCCTAGTTCTCGTCTTTCTAAAAAGTAGTCTGCTTTTAGGGGATCTATAGATTCTAAAACAAGTGCTTTTGTTGTTGGGATTGCACCACCTGCCATGTAGCGATCATAATGGGTATAAACCCATTTAATTTTATCTGTTTGAAGTAAGTCTTCAATCAAAAATTCGTGTCTTAGCTGCTGAGTGTCATATTTTTTTACGGCATCTGGACTTGAGGCATATCTAGTTTCATACGTTGTTGTCATGGTCTTTATTTTTATATTGATTTACTAATTCCTAATTCTAATCCTCTCAATTCGGCTAATCCTCTTAATCTGCCTATAGCCGAGTAACCCGGATTTGTTTTTTTCTTTAAATCGTCAAGCATTTTATGTCCATGGTCTGGTCTAAAGGGCATACGAACATCTTTGCGATTGTTTTTAATTCGTTTTCGTTGTTCCAACACTAGGGCTTTCATCACGGCATACATATCTACATCTCCGGCTAGGTGGTCTGCTTCATGAAAATTGCCTTCTGCATCTCTTAGGGTGCTTCTTAAATGGATAAAATGAATGCGATGCCCCAGGCGTTCTACCATACCAGCTAAATCATTATCAGCCCTTACCCCAAAAGACCCCGTGCAAAAAGTGAGTCCGTTGTGGTGGCTTGGCACGGCTTCATACAAAGCTACAATATCTTGTTCGGTGCTTACAACTCTTGGCAAGCCCAAAATAGGAAATGGAGGATCATCAGGATGAATACACATCAACACACCTGCTTGTTCGGCACTTGGTATAATGGCTTCTAAAAACTGAAACAAATGCGATTGAAGCGTTGGAGCATCTATGTTGTTATAAGTTGCTAAAATATCATTAAACTCATCAAGTGTATAACCTTCTTCTGCACCTGGTAAACCAGCTATAATGTTTTTAATAAGCTTCTGTTGGTCTTCTGCAGACGTTTTTTCTAAATAAGCTTGGGCCTTTGCTTTTTGATGTGCTGTATAAGTAGCTTCTGCACCAGGTCTTTTTAATAAATATAACTCAAAAGCAGCAAAGGCATCGGCTTCAAAACGCAAAGCAGTTGACTTGTCTTCTAGCTCATAATCTAAATTGGTTCGTGTCCAATCTAGCACAGGCATAAAATTGTAGCACACTATGTCAATACCGCATTGGCCTAAATGAAGGAGCGTTTGTTTGTAGTTTTTGATATAAGTTTCAAATTTGCCCGAGCGTGTTTTAATGTTTTCGTGAATGGGCACGCTTTCTACTACAGACCATGTGAGGCCAACTGCTTCAATCTCGTTTTTGCGTTTCATGATTTCTTCAACTGGCCAAATTTCTCCGTTTGGGATGTGATGCAAAGCCGAAACCACGCCTGTTGCTCCCGCTTGTTTGATGTCTAAAAGGGAAACCGGATCATTGGGTCCGTACCATCGCCATGTTTGTTCCATATTTGTCGTATTAGTTTTTAGTAAATTGTTCCATAATGTTAATTACCGTTGCTCCAATTTCTACATTGCAAGGATTGTCTCGTTTGCCAAGAAAATAGTTAACGGTTTCTTGAATTAAGGGTTGTTGTATGTGTTTTGGATTTTCAAAGTTAAAAACTTGTGTGGTATTATTTTTATTTAGGGTTAAGGTTTCTTCGTAAAACGAAAACGAAATGCTGCCTTTTTCTCCATAGATGGTGCAACAATCTTCAGTTAAGTCTTTGGGAGATGCAAAATGCCAAATCCCTCTAAACATAATATTATTTTTAAATTGAATAACACCATTCACCAGATCGTCTGCCGAAGATAATCTTGCCTGATTTACCGATATGCCTTTGGCGGATACTACTTCACCAAAAAAATAAATCATTAAATCTATTTGATGCGGAGCAAGGTCGTGAAAAAAACCTCCACCAGAAACTTCGGTATTTAATCGCCATTTGGCATTGTTATTAAAATCGTGGGCTTTTAAAAATTTTAAATCTACCCAAGTAATGTTTCCTATGGTTTGATTATCTATCAATTCTTTTACCTTTACATATAACGGTAAAAATCTGCGGTAATGGGCTACTACTAATTTATTCGGACTTTCTTTTACCAATTTTTGTAACGTTTTGGCCTCTGTTGCATTGAGTACCATGGCTTTTTCAAGATACACATTTTTTCCTGCTTGCAATGCTTTTGTTGCATATTCTAAATGTGTTGAAGGTGGTGTTGCTACATAAACAGCATTAATTTCTGGGTTGTTTATAAGTTGATCGGCATCATCATAAAATATTGGTACGTTATGACGATTGGCAAAATCTTTTGCCAAATCTATATTGCGTCTCATCACTGCCAAAAGTTGCGAACTTTCACATCTTTGAAACGCAGGACCGCTTTTTACTTCGGCTACGTCACCACATCCTATAATGCCCCAAGAAACCTTATGCTTCATCATTTGTTTTATTATACACCACTATAAGCCGAAAAGCCACCATCTATTGGAATTACAACACCGGTTACAAATTGAGACCCATCGCCACACAGCCAAAGCGTGGTACCAACTAAGTCTTCGGGTTCACCGTATCTACCCATTGGGGTTTGATCGATGATTTGTTGTCCACGCTGGGTTAAACTGCCATCTTCATTAGTTAATAAGGTTCTGTTTTGATCGGTTAAGAAAAAACCGGGTGCCAAGGCATTTACTCGGATGCCTACTTTTGAAAAATGCACAGCCAACCATTGTGTAAAATTAGACACAGCTGCTTTAGCTCCGCTATATGCCGGAATTTTTGTTAAGGGTTTAAAAGCATTCATCGATGAAATATTCAGAATGCTACAACCCGCTCTGCCTACCATATCTTGTGCAAAAACTTGCGTTGGAATTAAAGTGCCTAAAAAATTTAAATTGAACGTAAATTCGATGCCTTTTGGGTCTAAATCGAAAAAAGACTTAAAGCCATCGGTTTTGTTTTCAAGATCTTCTAAATTAAAAAAGGGTTTACTTGTAGTGCCCAACGGATGATTTCCTCCGGCACCATTAATTAAAATATCACATTTGCCAAAAGCTTCATTAACCACTGCTTTGGCTTGCAATAAACTATCTTTTTCTAGCACATTGGCTGCCACTCCAATGGCTTGGCCTCCTTGGTTTTTTATGTTTTGAGCTACAGCATCGGCAGCTTCTTTTCTTAAATCTAACACCGCAATGCGATGTCCTTCTTTGGCTAAAGCTTCTGCCATGGTGCTGCAAAGTACACCGCCTGCTCCTGTTAATACAATTGTTTTTTTCATTATTAGGTTGTTAGTTTTTTGTTAGGTAATACATTATTTATCTTTACATGTGATAAATTAAATGTTGAACACATTTTATAATACTTTCAAAGGTATAATTTTTTTTTCTTTTGGTTTTTCCTCCTGTTTCACTGCGTTCACTTCAACTGCTTCAAATAAAATATTTTCTGCATTTTCCATCACATAAGCAACAGGTGTTTTTTTGATTTTAATGTTTTTTAAATGAATGTTTTTAATGGGATATTCTCTCTGAATGCCTGCCAAATAAATACCTACTTCTTCAGAAATGTTGCAGGTAACATTTTCAATGTAAAAATGTTCAAAAAGGGTAGGGTTAAAGGAAGATTTTTCGCCTTTGTAATTTGGCTCAAATCTTATTAAAGTCGTTCGAACGCTGTCTGTTTCGATGTTTCGCACATAAACATTTTTAATGGAGCCTCCTCTGTCTAAATTGGCTTTAAAGTAGATCGCATTAGACGATATGGGTATTTTTATGTTTTCTATGAAAACATTTTTAACACCAGCCGACATTTCGCTGCCTATGCAAACGCCATTAATTTTGGAGAAAAAATTACAATTTCTAATCACTACATTTTCTGTGGGTCGTCCTACTCTCCAGGCATCATTGTCTCGTCCGGCTTTGATGGCGATAGAATCGTCTCCTGTTTTAAAAGTACAATTTTCTATCAACACATTGCTACACGACTCTGGGTCACAGCCATCGTTGTTGGTGTTGTTGCTGTCTACGGTTACACCTCTAATGACGACGTTGTTACAATAAGTAGGGTGAATAACCCAAAAAGGTGAATCTAAGATGGTAATGCCTTCTAATCGCACACTGGTGCAGCCATAAGGTTGAAAAAAACTTGGTCTTAGTTTATGGCCTTCTGCAAAAACACGTTGGTAAACCGGGGTAAGGTCTTGCCCCATTTTTCTCAAAATAGCTTTGTCGGGTTCTTGCAAGGTCTTCCAGTTAGAAAAGTTTTTAGAGCCATTCCCATTGATGGTGCCTTTTCCGGTTAGGGCAATATTATTGGCTTGGTAGGCATAAATTAAAGGCGAGTAGTTATATACCTGAGTGCCTTCCCAAGTAACCAAAACTGCTGGTAGATAATCTTTTTCGAATACACTAAAGTTTAAAACAGCGCCTTCGAGCAATTCAATATGCACATTGCTTTTAAAAACTATTGGGCCATCTAAATAATAATTTCCAGCGGGCACTTTGATGGTGCCTCCACCATTTTCGTGGCAAGTAGTGATTGCTTTTTCAAAGGCGGCTTTGTTGGGGGTTTTTCCATCGGCAACCGCACCAAAATCTTGGATGTTGTAGGTAACATCAGGAAAAGTAACAGGGTCTAAATTAGCAACAATCTGTTTGGCCAAATCCCATTGGTCTTGAGCACAAGATAGGGTAAGACTCATCAAAACAATTAACGGGAGTAATAAATTAATGCTGCTAGTTTTTAAAATCGTAAAAGTTTTGTTTTTCATTTGATGTGCTACTTATGGTTTATTTCAAGCATGTTTTACAAAAAGGTCTTAAAAGTCAATTAGAAATAAGTGAAAATTAATTCTTTTCCTTTTTTTAAAAAATAACATACCTGCCATAAAATTACTTAATTTAATATTTTAGGCAGGTATGTGGTATATTACTTAACTTTTTAATGATTTTTAGTTGCGTTAAAAAATTTAAAGGTTAAACACATTATATTATTGTTTAATTACTTTCAAAGTTTTAGAGGAGTCTCCAGAAGTTACTCTCATCAAATAAATGCCCGATTGAAATTGCGATAAATCTATTTGATTATTTTCATTTGCAAACGATAGGTTTTCATAGACTAACTTTCCGGTGCTGTTAAAAATGCTAACAGCATCGATATTTATTTTTGAGTCAATAAACAAATTATTTCTAACTGGGTTTGGGTAGATAGAAATACCAGCTTGGTCAAAAACATTTACAGACAAAGGGGCAGGCCTAAGGGTGCCGTCTAAGTTTAAGCACCAACCGGCAGTCCAATCGTTTCCGGTTTCAACAGCACCAACATAGTTAACATTGGTAAAGAAGCTATTGATAGCTCCTGCGGGAGTACTGTTGAGGGTGCTTGTGCCAACATATGAATCAGTTATTGTAAACGGTTCAGTTGAATTGTTGTTAGCAGAATTATATGTTCCTGCTGTTGGGTTAAAAACAGCACCAGAGCTGTGAATTCCAGTACCTGCATTGATGTTATTACCAAAGATTGCAGAATTTCTAAATACAGAGCCAGAGGAAGAGGCCGCTGAGTCAAAGCGTAAACTAGTATCAACACCAGTTATCACCGTATTGTAAATTTGAGCAGTACCATCACTTCTTACTCTAATACCACTCCCGGTTGAGGTGCCTCCAGAAACATTAAAACCAGATCCTGTTATAGTAATATTGCTTAAAGTTGCGTTACCAACCCGATTTTCTATTGCGTTCCCTGCAGCAGCATTTTTGTTAACAACTATAAATTGACCAGCACCATTCCAGCCACTGTCTGTTCTTATGCCAACTTCGTTGCCTCTAGTAGATACAACGTATTTAAAATTAACATTTCCACTGTTCACTCTAAATCCTCTATTGGCGTTACCAAAAATTTGTATAAATTCTACAATAGTACCATTGCCCACATTTTCAAGTAAGAATGCGTTGGTTTCTGATCCAGAACCCGCATACATTTGTCTTACATATCTGATAATACCAGAGTTTGAGCCACTGCCATTGCCGTCAATTCTAATACCTAGCCATTGACCAAGAGTTGTATTGCCTGCACCTTGACCTGGAGCATTTGCCAATGAATTGAATACGACTGGATTTGTAGAAGTTCCTTGCCAATCTACCTCACCTAAAGCTTGAACTAGTAAATTGGTGGTAGAAGTTTCGGCAAAAATTTGTGTACCCGCTGTTATGATTAACTTAGCAGAAGGAGCAACAATTACCTCGCCACTCAATAACCACAAAGAAGTGTTGTTAAGTGTTACATCAGTGTTGATTGTACCAGTAATTTTTTTAAATGGCTGACCATTTAGTACAACATCCTGGATGCTGAATTGACCAAATGTTGTATTAGAAATCAATACAACTAAAATTAAAAGATAAAAATGTTTCATGGTGATTTTGATTTTTAAGTTGTTTATTTTTTATTTTATGATTTGACATTGTTTTACTCAGCGAAACCGATTGCACAACTAAAACGATTGCATAGTTAATAAACTAATTTTAATTTGACAAATATTTTAGAAAATTTTAATTTTTTAATTTTTGAAAAATAAACCGGACAATAAAAATGAATTATAAAATTTTTGACCAAAAAAATAATAAATTTATAATATGCTAAAGATAATAATGATGTAAATCAGAGTATAAATTATCTGTCTTCATCATACAAAGATTAGTTTGATAAAATGAATAAAACAGTTTAATAACCAACTACAATTGGATTATTGAGTTTAATTTTTTTTCAACTCTTTTTTTCTTACCAAAGCTTCTAATAAATAATAATCTGCATATACAATAGGACAATCTATTTCACTATTTTTATTAAAATTGCCGGTGCTTCGTGTTAAAATAAACGGCACGTTAACTTGATTGCTGATAAGATATTCAGGCTCTTGTAGATTATCTAGCACTTTATTGGCATAGGCAAGATAAATTTCTTTTTTGGTATAGTCGTATAGTTCAAAAAATGCCGATGCCATGATGGTAGCAGCAGAAACGTCTTTTGGAATATTTGGCAATTTTGGATCATCAAAATCCCAAAACGGAATGCCATCAGCGGGTAATTTAGGATGGTTTAGATAAAATAAAGCCGTATTTTCTGCTTGGTTTAGATAAGCTTTGTTTTTAGTATATCTGTAGCACATCGTATAACCATAAACTGCCCATGCTTGACCACGAGCCCAAGCAGAGCTGTCACTATAGCCTTGGTGCGTTTTTTTGCTCTTTACGTTACCATTGGGCAAATAATCTACCACGTGATAGGTGCTATGATCTTCTCTAAAATGATGTTTTAAGGTGGTATTGGCATGGTTTACAGCTACATCATGATAAGAATTATCTTTTGTGAGCTGTGTTGCTTCAAAAAGCAATTCAAGATTCATCATGTTGTCTATAATAACCGGACAATCCCACTTGCCCTCTTTAGCATTCCAAGATTGAATGGCTTTTATATGCTTATCATATCTTGTCATTAAGGTATTTGCACTTTTAATTATAACTTTTTTAAAAGCGTCATCTGGGGTAATTTTGTAAGCATGACCAAAACTGTTATAAATTTTGAACCCGATATCATGATCAGAGCCATTACTTTGTTCGCCCTTTACAATATTGGTCCATTTTAGAGCTTTTTTTTTGGCTGCCTCTTGGTTGGTAAGCAAATAAATGTACCATAAATTTCCGGCAAAAAAACCGCTGGTCCAAGTGCTAGGTTTAGAGGTTTTTAATTTATTAAAGTCTTTATCAACCCCTCTCGGAATTCCCGTTGGGTTTACAGGAAAATCTATCAGCTTGTCAAACCTTGTTGCATATCTTGAAGTTGTTAAATCGATTGCATTGTCGATGTTTGTTTCATTGTTTTTGGTAGCTTTACAAGACAATAAAATTAGGGAACAGAAAATTAATAACTTTAGTAGGATTTTTTTATTCATTTTAAAGAATTTGATTTTTCATTAAAATTCGTGGAGTAATACATTTGATAATTAACTTCTAAAAATCAAATGATAAGATTTAAATGTCTGAATTAATATCAAAATTAAATTTTTAGGTAAAATCATCAAAACATTTTATTTAA
>DAIRDG010000061.1:0-12294 GCA_036796275.1 Flavobacterium sp. | reverse complement strand
TTTGCACTTCAGAGTGGCTTAAAATCGGACTCATGGGCAAGCTCAACACCTGCTCACTCAGTTGATCAGACACCAAACTTTTATGGCTCCATAACCCTTTAAACGCCTGATGCTTGCCAATGGCAAACGGGTAATGTATCATGCTTTGTATGTGGTGCGTGGCCAAGGCTTGTTGCACCAAATCTCTATATTTGGTTTTTACCACAAACAAATGGTATACATGCCAAGCCTCTTTGGTTATTTGCGGCAAAGTGATTATGGGGTTGTTTAGCTCCTGCTGATACCATGTGGCCACTTGTCTGCGTTTTTGGTTAAACTCATTTAATTGCTTGAGTTTTATCATCAATACTTGGGCCTGAAGCGTATCTAACCGGTGGTTGTAACCCACCAATTGATGATGGTATTTTTTGGCAGAGCCATAATTTGAGAGCATTTTTAGAGTATTTGCCAACTCCTCATCATTGGTTACTACCGCACCTGCATCGCCCAAAGCCCCTAAGTTTTTGGTAGGATAAAAACTAAAAGCAGCGGTTTGGCCAAAGGAGCCCGAAGTTTGATGATTTAATGATGCTCCATGCGATTGTGCTGCATCTTCAATTAACAACACATCTAAGTCTGCACATAAACTTTTGATTGAAGGCATGTCTCGATGAATTTCACCATACAAATGAACCACCAAAACAGCTTTCACCTCTTTGGTATAATGCCTGATAAAATCTTGAGTAGTTGGCTGGTAACCCTCACTAAAATCTACCAAAACAGGCACCAAGCCAGCTCTGATAATAGCCAGCACTGAGGCAATATACGTGTGATTGGTTACCAATACTTTATCGCCCTGTTTTAACTTACCCATGGTTTTATAACCTTCAAAAATCAAAAACAAAGCATCTAAACCATTAGAAGTGCCTATACAATATTTGGTTTGCGTATAAGATGCCCAAGCTTGCTCAAAAGTTTGAACAGCTTCTCCCAAAATCCAATCAGCATTTTCGAACTGCTCGTTTAATGCCACGTTGAATTCTGCTTTAAATTGTAGATTGATGGTTTTGAGGTCGTAGAATGGAATCATTTGATGAGCTTGTCTAAATAATGATGATTTTTGATGGGGATATGATAAAAATACTGATGAAAAGCTCTGCATCCAAAGCCACTCTTCCAATACCATAACCCATAATTAAACAAGGTTCCTTTGTTTTCGGATGAAATACCAAAGTCAAAATAAGCTTTGTGAGCATATCTGATTTTAAACAAATAATGATGTAAAAAATCGAGACTGCCCAGCATACTGCGAGCATCATCTGAAGCAATATATTGAGAATGAGCCACCGTGGGTGTTTCAAAAACAACCGTACCTGCCACGTATTGATGTTGATGTTTCACCAAAAACAAGGTAATGTTGTGGGGGAATATTTTTTTTAAATGCTTAATTTCTTCTAAGGTATGGGTTGGTTTTACATGATGTTTCAGGGCTAAATTTGGTTCTAACAACACCTGCCAAAAAAAATCAAAATCTCCACTCTCTTCTATGGTTAAGCCATATTTTTCTCCGCGTTTGATGCCTTGCTTGCGGTCTCTGCTAAAGCCATAAGGTTGCTGTAATTCGCACACGCTATACAACTGACTTTTTGTCTCGCTAGGTTGCATCAAACAGAATAAATAATCAAGTTCCGGAAGGGGATTTGCCAAATAAAACTCGGGCATGGTTTTGTAATAAAATAAGTCAAATTGAGCTTGTTGCAAAAACTCAAAAATAGATTTAAGCAAACCAATTAAATCTTTAATGTCTGGAGCCGATGCCAATATTACACTGCCATAGCTTAGGCCCTGATGCACAAAAAAAGTAGACCCTTCTTTGTTGGCTGGCACCAAAGCTATCAGGGTGTCTTGATCATATACCATCAGCGAAGCGTCTGCAAACCGATCTTGATGATAGGTCATAAAATCTCGCTTAAACAAAAAGGTGGCATAGGGGCTTTTATCAACAAAAGAATCCCACAATGCTTTTTGTGATGGATGGTAATATTTAACTAAAAAGTTTTTCAGACCAAATAAAATTAATAAATTCGTTGCAAATTGTTGTCAATATGACAAAACAAAAATACCATTTTATCATCAACTACCTAACACTTGTTTGCACTTTATTTGCATGGTCACAAGATATTAGTTTTTATGATCAATGGAATGGTCATGTAAATTTTACGATGATAGGCAATACGCTTAACACTGGAGAAAACAACCCACAGCAAACCCTTCAAATTTTAGACAACAGTGCTGCAGTGCTAAATTTGCCGGAAGGCAGCACTGTGCTAAGTGCCTATTTGTATTGGAGTGGCTCTGGCACCGGTGATTTTAACGTGGTACTCAACAACACCAATATCACAGCCGAGCGAACCTTTTCGGAAGTTTTATTTAACTCAAATAATTTATTTGACTTTTTTGGGTGCTTTGCCAACATCACCAACTTGGTGCAAACCTTAGGCAATACCACCTATCAATTTTCTGGCTTAGACAACAGTGCTTTTTTACCCAGTCATTTTAGCATCAGAACCAACTATGCCGGTTGGGCCATCATCATTATTTATGAAGATTTAAACTTACCCATCAATCAAATTAACCTCTATGATGGCTTAGAAGGCATCCCAAGTATCATCAACATCAATCTCACTAATTTGAATGTGGTGAATACCGAAAATGCCAAAATTGGATTTTTAAGTTTTGAAGGAGACTCTTCACTTACGTTTAATGAAACCGTGAGATTTAACAACAATATTTTGAGTAATCTGCCAATCAATCCTGCCAACAATGTGTTTAATAGCACCAACACCTACACCAACTCCAACCAGTTGTATAACATGGATTTGGATGAGTTTTCAATTTCAGAATTCATCAATGTTGGCGATACTGCTGCCAATGTGCAAATTACCTCAGGGCAAGATTTTGTGTTGGTGAATGCCGTTTTGGTACAACTCAACAACTCCTTGCCCGATGCCACTATCGAAATAAACCAAGTAATCATCAATTGCGATGATTTGGAAATGACCATAGATTTTACGGTTTTTAATAATCTGTCTACCTGGCCATTACCCGCCAATGTGCCCATAGCGTTTTATATCAACAATCAATTAATTGGCAGTAGCCAAACGCAAAATAGCATCCCTATTGATGGTTTTGAATTGGGCATGCTAACCCTCAACCTGCCAGCAAACTTATCATTGCCCTTTACACTTGTGGCAGTTGTTGATGATTTGGGAGACGGCACCGGCACTGTTTTAGAAATTAATGAAAACAATAACACCTTTAATGAAATAGTAAACGAGGCTAATTTTGTAAAAATCGAAAATATAAATGCTCTAAAAGGATGCGACAAAGGTTTTGGCTTGGCTGAATTTGATTTAACCAAAATAAAAGTTGACCTCAATAAGCCAAATTTATTGTTTTTTGAAAGTTTTTCAGATGCCATCAATCAAAGTAATCCTATTGTTAATTTAACATCTTATCAAAGCACCACTCCCAATACGGTGTTTGCCATCACCGACGATTTAATTTGCAAAACAATCTATGTGATACCCTTAGAGTCTGGCAAATGCAAACCGGTGGTCTATAATTATGTGTCGGCTAACCAAGATGGCCTCAACGACACTTTTTTTATAGAAGGCTTACGCGATGTTTTTTTGCAACACAAAATTTACCTTTATGATCGTTGGGGCAGCTTAATCTGGACAGGAGACCAAAACTCTGAGCCTTGGCAAGGGTTTAACAACACAGGGTTTTTAGCTGTGGGCAATCATACACCAAAACAAAGCACTTATTTTTATGTGATTGAACTCAATGATCTTGAGTTTCCGGAGCCCTTGGTGGGGTTTTTGTATTATGTGAGGTAGTTGTATTTGTAGGCTTGATGATTGCTATAAATCAAGATTTTTTTCACATCAACAAATGTCTGAACAATGTTTGGGTATTGACTTAAAATTGTTAATTTTGTGAGCATTAATTTCACCCATCATATTTGATTCTTAATCAATGACCAAGAAAAAAACTGATCAACAAAAAGCACAAACATCTGAGTTTAAACATCAAATTTTTGGCATCAAATTCAAAACTTTATTTGGTGTATTTTTAATTGTATTGGCTTTGGCCTTGTTTTTTTCGATGATTTCGTTTTTCTTTTATTGGAGAGATGACCAAAGTACCTTGCAAGTTTTTACCGATAGAAACTTTCAGGCCAAAAACTGGCTCGGAAAATTTGGAGCCTGGATATCTGACTTTTTAATTTACCGTGGTTTTGGCATCAGCACTTTTATCATCGTAAAAACACTATTGTTTACCGGCTTGCACTTAAGCCTGTTGTCATACACAAAAAACATTAAAGACCGCTGGTTTTGGGATTTATATTTGATGGTATTACTCTCTATTGCTTTGGGCTTTTTTGCCCACGCAGTCCCTGAGCTTGGGGGTATTGTTGGTTATGAACTTAACAGCTTTGTGGGAGATTATATTGGCAATATAGGCATTGTTTTGATGTTAGTTTTTGGACTTTTGTTTTACCTAATTTATAAAATTAATGTAAACTTAATTCTTTTAAAAGAAAGGCTTTTTGCTTGGATGAATCGTGTATTTCCTAAAAAAGAAGTTGAGGATATTCAGCCAAACAAGATGGCATCAGACACTGTGGAACCCAAACCTGCAGATGACAAAAAAGCAACCTCTTTTGAAATAAACAAAGAAAACCTCAAACCCACCATTGCACACGCTAGCGAATTGGCTTTAAATTCAACCAAACCAATCGAATTAGAAGATGAACAAGACATTGAAGATGAAGACGAGGCGTTACTTAACATTGCACTTGTAAGCGACGAAACCGAAAACGAGTTTGTGATAGAAAAAGCCAATGAAGAAGTGGTGATAGAAGACAACTTGGCCGCCAAATTGGTAAGAGATTTTGGTGAATTTGACCCTACTTTAGAACTCTCTAACTACAAGTTTCCAACCATCGACTTGTTGAGAGATTATGACAATGTGGGCATCACCATCAACCAAACTGAATTAGAAAACAATAAGAACAAAATTGTAGACACCCTCAAAAACTACAAAATTGAAATTGCCAAAATAAAAGCCACGGTTGGGCCAACCGTAACACTTTATGAAATTGTGCCCGAAGCTGGCATTAGAATTTCAAAAATCAAAAGCTTAGAGGACGATATTGCCTTATCATTATCTGCATTAGGCATACGGATTATTGCTCCCATTCCGGGCAAAGGCACCATTGGCATAGAGGTGCCCAACCAAAACCCTACCATGGTGCCCATGCGACACGTAATTAGCTCACAAAAATTTCAAGAAGCCGAAATGGAATTGCCCATTGCCTTAGGCAAAACTATTTCTAACGAAACCTTTGTGGTAGATTTGGCCAAAATGCCTCACTTGCTTATGGCAGGTGCCACAGGGCAAGGAAAATCTGTAGGGCTAAATGCTGTGCTCACCTCACTGCTCTACAAAAAACATCCAGCCGAAGTCAAGTTTGTATTGGTTGACCCCAAGAAAGTAGAGCTCACGTTATTCAATAAAATAGAAAGACATTATTTGGCCAAACTGCCCGATACCGAAGAAGCTATTATAACCGATACGAGCAAAGTGGTAAACACCCTCAATTCTTTGTGCATAGAAATGGACGATCGTTATGATTTGCTCAAAAATGCCATGGTAAGAAACCTGAAGGAATACAACGAAAAATTTAAGCAACGCAAGCTAAACCCCAATGATGGCCACCGGTATTTGCCCTATATTATTTTGGTGGTAGATGAGTTTGCAGACCTGATCATGACAGCTGGCAAAGAAGTAGAAACCCCCATTGCCAGACTCGCACAATTGGCCAGAGCCATTGGCATACACTTAATTATTGCCACACAAAGACCGTCTGTAAATGTGATAACCGGCTTAATAAAAGCCAACTTCCCTGCCAGAATTGCCTTTAGGGTAACCTCCAAAATAGATTCTAGAACCATTTTAGACTCGCAAGGTGCAGATCAACTTATTGGTAAAGGCGATTTACTATATTCAAACGGCAATGAAATTATCCGAGTGCAATGTGCCTTTGTAGATACACCAGAGGTGGATAAAATTACAGAGTATATTGGCTCCCAAAAAGCATACCCAGATGCCTATCATTTGCCAGAGTTTGTGGGGGAAGATAGTGGCACAGTAATTGATATAGACAAGAGCGAAAGAGACCCACTGTTTAGAGAGGCTGCAGAGATTATTGTAACCTCACAACAAGGCTCAACATCCTTATTGCAACGCAAACTCAAATTGGGTTATAACAGAGCCGGAAGACTCATAGACCAATTGGAAGCAGCAGGAATTGTTGGCCCTTTTGAAGGAAGCAAAGCCAGAAACGTAAATTTTTCTGACCTTAATGCCCTCTACATGTTTCTTGACAATGAAGACTAAAACTAAAACCTTAAATATGAACAACGTAAAGTTAATTTTTTTGTTATTAATTTCAACATTTGCACTTTGGGGTCAGAGCAGTGCCGATGCCAAAAAACTTTTGGATGAAGTGAGTGCCAAAGCAAAATCATTCAACAATATAGAAATTGAATTCAAATATGCCTTAAACAATACCAAAGAACGCATCAATCAAGAAAGCAAAGGCAAAGTAGTCATGGAAGGTAACAAATTCCATTTAGATTTTATGGGCATTACCCAAATATTTGATGGTAAAAAAACCTACACCATCAATCCTGAAGATGAAGAAGTAAATATCAGCAATCAAAAAGACGAAGACCCGAATAGCATTTCACCAAATAACATTTTGAGTTTTTATCAAAAAGGTTTCACTTACAAATGGGACATCAAACAAAGCCTTAAGGGAAGAGACATTCAATATATTAAATTAATCCCCATTAACTCTAAAGACACCCGTAAACAGATTTTACTTGGCATAGATACCAGAACAAATTTAATTTATAATTTGATAGAAGTAGACAAAAACAACACCAAAACCACCCTCACAGTATTGGGTTTTAAAACCAATCAGGTATTGGCAAAAAATTTGTTTGTATTTGACAAAACAAAATATAAAAACTATTACATCAATCAGAATTAGTTCACTTGAAAATACTGGATAAATATTTATTAAAATCTTTTACCCAGACATTCTTGTCGGTTGGAGCCATTCTATTTTTAATATTTGTTATTCAAGGTGTCTGGCTTTTTATTGGAGATTTTGCTGGCAAAGACATCGATGGCTTTTTCTTTGTTAAATTTTTTAGCTTTTATTCTCCAATCGTATTGCCCATGGTATTGCCCCTATCGGTGCTTTTAGCCTCTATCATGACTTTTGGCAGCTTGAGTGAAAACTATGAGTTTGCAGCCATTAAATCTAGCGGTATTTCATTGTCTAGAGCCATGAAACCCATTATTTTCTTAATCGTGCTCATCAGCATCGCTTCATTTTTTACAGCCAATTTTTTGATTCCTCGTTCTCAATATGAATTTATTAAACTCAGAAAATCAATCGCCCAAGACAAGCCCTCAATGATTGTAACAGCCGGTCAGTTTAGCAAATTAGGCAACAATTATATCAAAGTTAAAAAAAAATATGGCGAGTATGATCAGTTGTTAGATGATGTAACCATACACAAAGTTTCTAATAACGGCAATGGGGCAACACTGGTTATAAAGGCCAAAAATGGTGAACTGGTGAGTAGTGATAACAATTTGAATTTGCTTCAAATGATTTTGTATGATGGCTATTATTACGAAGATTTGGTGCCGAGTGACTACAGAAAAGCCAGAACCGTTCCGTTTGCCAAGAGTAGTTTTAATAAGTACATCATCAACATAGATTTAGCCCCGTTTAATAACGTAAACTTTGATGATGGCGATGTATTTTCGCATCAAATGATGAAAATTAGTGAACTAAACACCACCATTGATTCTTTAGAATTCGGGCGAAAACAAGAACTCATTTCATTTGCAGAAAACAATCATCAGCAAGTGTCTTATGCAGCATTGGCCAATGCACCTGTCTATTATCCACCAAATGATTCCATCACAAAAAAAGAGTTTAACATTCAAAAAGATAGTTTGATAAATATTTTTGAAGACAGTGATAAAGTGAGGATACTAAAATTGTCTACTGCACTTATTGAAAGTGTTGAAAATAATTTATCCAACAAAGTTTTCGACATCGAGTTTCGCACAAAAAATATCAATGCTCATTGGTTGTCTATTCATGATAAATATGTAATTGCCTACTCTTGTTTGCTCATGTTTTTTATTGGTGCACCGCTTGGAGCCATCATCAGAAAAGGAGGTTTGGGTTTACCCATAGTATTTGCGTTTTCAATTTTTATTATTTTTCATTTCATCAACGTATTCGGAAAAAAATTGGCCCAAGAAGATGGCACTTTGCCCCTTGTTGGTGCTTGGATGGCCTCTGCCCTACTAACGCCGTTTGCCATCATTCTTACAAACAAAGCTACCAATGATTTGGGAGTCATGGACTTCAAAAACGTATTTGGATCTTTGTTTGTTTTCATCAAAAATAAATTCTCAAAAAATAAATTTTCACTACCCAATGAGTAAACTTAACACAATAGAGGAAGCAATAGAAGATATTAGAAACGGCAAAGTTATCATTGTTGTAGATGATGAAGACCGAGAAAATGAAGGCGATTTTTTGGCTGCTGCAGAAATGGTAACACCAGAAATGATTAACTTTATGGCCACCCACGGCAAAGGACTAATATGTGCTCCGCTGACGCAAAAAAGGTGCAAAGAACTCAATTTATATGCCATGGTAAATCATAATACCGACCCCATGGAAACAGCCTTCACAGTGTCTGTAGACCTAAGAGGCGAAGGTGTTACTACAGGCATATCTGCTCATGACAGAGCCAAAACCATCAAAAGTTTTATCAACCCCAACACCAAGCCTCACGACTTAGCAAGACCAGGGCACATTTTTCCGCTTATTGCCAAAGATGGTGGCGTATTAAGAAGAACAGGCCACACCGAGGCTGCTATAGATTTTGCTAGATTAGCAGGATTTCAACCGGCAGGCGTGATTGTAGAAATTATGAATGAAGATGGTAGCATGGCCCGATTACCTGAATTGTATAAAGTAGCCAAAAAATTTGATTTGAAAATTGTTTCAATAGAAGATTTAGTGGCTTACAGAATGAAGCATGACAGCTTGATTGTGAAAAAAGAAGATTTTGATATAAAGTCTAAATTTGGCACCTACAGACTAAGAGCTTATCAGCAAACTACTAACAACCAAGTGCACGTTGCCTTAACTAAGGGCACTTGGAAACTCGGTGACGAAGTGCCAACCAGAATAAACTCAAGCCACATTAATAATGACATCCTTGAACTCTTGATGTCTTCAACAGAAGAAAAACTAGAACAAATGTTTAAGATAATTGATGAGCAAGGTAAAGGAGCCATGATTTTTATTAATCAAGAAATGCCTGCTAACGAGATTTTAAATCGGTTAAAAGAATTAAAAAACAATCAGCTTGAAGGTGTATACAAACCACCACAAATAAAAATGGATGCTAAAGATTTTGGGATTGGAGCACAAATTTTACACGATTTGCACATCAATAAAATTAAATTAATAAGCAATAACAAGCAAATTAAAAGAGTGGGAATGATTGGCTACGGTCTAGAAATCACTGACTATTTAAACTTTTAGTAAAATAATTGATATAATACTAACAAATAAATAACTTATACTTAACATATTAATTATCAATAAAATATGATATTTGTATTGTTAGTTTGTTTAGTTAGAGTTAGTTAAAAAAGTGATGCGACTGCGGTTGGCATCACTTTTTGTTTGTATGCTTTAGGAAACTAATACTGAGTTCGTTAAAAATTTCAGGTTGTTCTACATTGACCACGTGACCGCAATTTTCTATAATTTGCAATTTAGAACTTTTCTTATGATTATTAACCACTTCTTGCACAACTGGTAAAAACATATAATCTTCTTCACCCATAATGTATAACGTGGGAATGTTAAGCTCAACTTGTCTAAACCAACGCAATAAAGGATTTATTTGAGCAGTCAATTTAAACCATTTAATAAATTCTTTTTGGCAAAGTTTTTTGGCCTCGTTAACAAATAACAAACGAGATTGTTTGTGATTTTTTTTAGGCATGATTACAAAAGCAAATAGCTTATATAGCAATAAGTAAGGTAATACATACTTAAACATATTGCCTAAACGCATGAGTAATTGCGATCTAAAATTCATTTTGAGAATGGCTCCACCCAAAATCATTGAACTAACTCTATGGGATTGCATTTCACATATTTGTCTGATAATAATAGACCCTAGTGAAATGCCTACAAAATGACTTTTTTTGAGTTTAAGATGATCTAAAACCTCTATCACATCTTTGGCAATGTTTTCAAAGGAATATCGATTGTTCCAAAAATTATGTTTGGTTGGTTTAGAGTTACCATGTCCTCTTAAATCTAATAACAATACATTAAAATGCTTAGAAAATTCTCTTATTTGCTTAAACCAAATGGTTGAGCTGCCACCTGCCCCATGAATAAAGGTAACCCACTCTTGCGAGCTTGGATGTGTGTAAACCTGATAGTGCAACATTAATCAAAAGATTTTTCGTTAAGCGATATTAAGGGTATTCTTGAATGATAAGACATTTTTTGTGTTACACTCATATTAAAAAGTTCTTGTAAAAAAGATTTTTTGTAGTGCAACATGGCTATCATATCAATTTCATAAGACTTTGTAAAGTCTAAGAGAGTTTTAACCACGTTTTTGTTTTCAAAATTATGAAATTTAATTTTATCATCTTTAAATTCAGTTTCCCAAAGTTGTGCTGTTTCATTTGCTTTTGAAAGGTTGTCTGAAACATTTACCACATGCACTTGTGCATTAAATTTATTTGCAATTTTAATAACTTGATGCAAAGCAGTTTTGTCTTTTTCTCTAAATCTTGTTGAAAAAAGCAAGTTGTTAATACCATTAAACACCGCATTTTGGGGCACAGTAATAATTAATTTATCTATGCTAGATATGATATTTCCGGCATTAGAGCCTAAGAAAATTTCTTTTAAACCACTTGCACCTTGTGTTCCTAAAATAATGGCATCAACTGATTCTGATTCTACTACCTCTTTGATGTTGGTAAGTAATTCACCTTGTGTTAAAATATAATGCAAGGGCACGTCCAAAAGATCTTGATTTGCAGCAATTTGTCTTAATTTTGGCACATGTGATTTAAAATTCTCAAAGTTTTGAAATTCTATTGAGTCATATACCTCTTTGATTGATAAAGTAAAGGTTTCAGCATTTACAATGGGTAATTGATATTGATGTAACACCAAAACACTGGCATTAAACTTTTGAGCAAACTTTAAGGCATACACAAACGCATTTAAAGAAACCTCTGAAAAATCTGTTGGAAAAAGTATAGTTTTCATGACAATTATAATTTAAGTAAAAATAGACAATTTAAATTATCTATCAATTGACAATTATCATGAAATTAAAAAACTAAACTACTTCACGCTCAAAAGCAAGATAGTGGGTGGTATCATTGTTATAAAGCGGAATAATCTTTACTTCGCATTTATAAATGGTATTATCTTTTTTATAGTTGATGATAACGCCAGAAAAAACTTCATTATTAATCAACTTATTTTTGATGTTTGAGTTATCAAATTTTGAGGTCGCCTCACCTTGCAAAAACTTTGGATTTTTGTTTATCGCAAAGTTTTTAGGGTAACCAGTCATATCCGTAAAACCGTCATTAACCCAAACAATTTTTTGTTGCTCGTCTGTTAATACCAACGCTTCGTAATCATTTTCAAGGAATAATTGTTTAAGGTCGTTTTTCCATTTATACTTTTCTGATAATGAAATCAAAAAACTTATTTCTGATTCTTTTTTGAGCCTCATAGAGGTTTCCTGAAAAGATTCTATAAAAAAATTCCAACTAACTAAGGGAAATCTTTGCTTGGATTCTCTTGTAATTTTGGTTAACAAATCTGTGGTTGTTATATCTATGTTGTATGAAGCAGCTTCTAAAATCATGACTGTATTGTAATTGATTGAATTATTGGAATTTACATATTTTTGTTCAAAAGTAAACTTTTCAAATTAATAAAAAAGTAAACATTTCTTAAAAATAACAAACTATTGCAAAAATTATGGCTTGTTTAACTTTTTTCAAGTTTTTTATAAATTTAAAACATTTGCAATAAAACTTTCCGGATTAAATTCTTTAGATGATTATAAACCTTTAACT
>DAIRDG010000060.1:11021-12405 GCA_036796275.1 Flavobacterium sp. | reverse complement strand
TCTTTTTACGAAGTGGAAAAACCTCTCAAAACCATTAATTTGATTCCAATGTTTATTGATTCGGCCCTAGAAAACAAAGATAGGGATCCCATCATGTCTGATGCACATACCACAAGAATAGAAAAATGGTTTTTGGTGCTCACTGTTTCAGACGATGACATCAATGATAACTTAAACCCCAATTACCCTAATCAACGCAACGTTATCAACTATCTTAAAGCCCTCAAGAAACAATACCTAAGCACTCAAAATTATAATGAATTGTTGTTTCGGGATTAATGTGTTTATGAATCAATGATTTAATTTGGCAGTTGCTTTCAATCATGGACCTACGTCGGTTGGCAACTAGGAAGTGGCAATTTTTTTAAGTACTTACTTTCAATTTAACACTAAATTTGTTTAGAAAAACAAATATTCAATTTAGCATTAAACCCCGCCATTTGCTGAGCTGCTGTTAGCAATTATTTAATTTTTTACTATAGACAATTTAAAATTTACAGGAGCAATTTCTATTAATTTTTCAGACCAAAACAGTTCTCCTTTTAAATTAAACAAATGTTTTTCTACTAATAAACCATCTGGCATGTTTTTATTGATTCTCCAAATATTTAAACTTGTTGGATTAGTTAATAAGGGCTTCATTTTCTTGCTAGTATCAATTATATAAATTTCTGCAACATTTTTTTTTTGCTTAGTTTCTTTTACATCTTTAAATTTAAAAACAACTTTAGCATAATATTTTCCAGAAACTAACGTGTCTCGATAGTTTATAATCTCATATTTTTTAGCTTTATTTTTATAAATATTACTAAAACTCCTTGTTAGGCTATCGGGAATTTTTAATATTTCAAGATTTTCAAGATTTCCAAAAATATTTACCTGACAAGTTAGAATATCTTGGTCACGAAAGTATAGATACTGTTCTCCGTTCTTTTTTCTTATGTCTGCATAAAAATTATTCTTTTTGGTATTAATATAATAGTTTACTAACTGAATAGAGTCCATTTCTGGGGTTCGGCATTCATATTTAAGTCTATAGTCAAAGCTATAATCATAATTACTTTTAATAACAAAATTAAGGTTAATTTGTACATAAAATAAAAATGCAATTAAAAGTGTTGTTTTCATAAATATTTGCTAAGGTTTTGCCGTTATGTTAAGTTGCAGAATTTCAGTACTAACCTTTCGATTGAAAATTGAAGTATATTTACTGCCCGAAATTCGAACCGAATCCTAAGCCCTACAATTTTGAAAACAGCTGTTGACCGCAGTTTTTATTTTCCTATTTTGCTTTTAAACTCAAGTTGTAAATATAAAAATTTTTAGAGCCACATTGACAACTTCACTTATTATTTTTCAGACCGAAGATAATTTTATCGATGCG
>DAIRDG010000060.1:0-10921 GCA_036796275.1 Flavobacterium sp. | reverse complement strand
ACCGAAGATAATTTTATCGATGCGTATAAATGTACAAGTAAATTTCAAGTAACATTTGTCAAGAACTGATGGTCAAAAATGTCAAACTAAATTTTAAAAGTAGGGGGGAGCTCAATTTTCGTTTTTTGACGATTTTTGAATTTTCCCTTTTTTAACATCAAATTGCGGTTCAACATCTTATATCAGAGATTACTCCTAATATAAATGCTATCACGACTAAACCTTAATTAAGCCATCATGTTGTCTATTATTTATAAAAGAAGAGGGATGTTATACCCTCTTTTCATTCATGTATTATCTATAACAAGGATTAATTTCTTCTACCCAATATGATATAAGCATAATAAACCAAAGTTGCTAACGCACCTAAGGCAGCCACTAAATAAGTTTTAGCCGCCCATTTGAGGGCATCTTTGGCTCCTGCCATTTCTTCTTGCCCAAGCATGCCTTTGGTTCTTAACCAAACTAGTGCTCGGTTACTCGCATCATATTCAACCGGGAGGGTAACAAACGAAAATACAACTCCCATGGCCATCATGGCTAAACCGGCTAGTGCCACATAAATACCAGCATTTGAAGCCGCAATCATCACCATACCAGCAATGATAACCCATTGCGAAAACCTGGAGGTTACACTCACCACAGGCACCAATTTAGAACGCATTGTTAGCCATTCATAAGCCGTGGCATGTTGCACCGCATGGCCTACTTCGTGAGCAGCCACGGCGGCTGCCGCTGCATTTCGTTGATTGTATACCGCTTCACTCAAGTTTACGGTTTTGTCTACCGGATTGTAATGATCGGTTAATCTGCCGGGGGTAGAAATTACCCTAACATCGGTAATGTTATGATCATCTAGCATTTTCTGAGCAATCTCTGCTCCGCTCATGCCGTTTCTTAAATGCACTTTGCTGTAATATTCAAACTTCTTTTTGAGGGTGTGGCTTACATACCAGCTAGCCAACATGATCGGAATTACAATAAATAAATATCCCATAGTTTTTTAAATTATTTTTGTTGTTTATAATACTATACCAAATAGCCATCTGCCTTGGCCTTGCTCTTGCACGGTGTTTAACACATTGGCATAATCAGATTTCCATCTGCCTCGGGTTAAGCCATGTTCGTAAGAAACATAAAAACGAATAGATTTTTGTGCTTGTTTGCCAAAGCCAAAACCAATCATAGGGCCAGCAACCAATAAGTTGTTACGAAGCGTTAGTTTTGTTGGTAAAGCTGAGGCACCAAGATTATTAAAATCAACCGATTGGTTTTTTTCAAAAGCTTCAACTTCGTTAAAGTACATGCCGCCAACAACTCCTGCCGTGAGATGAAACCCAGGTTGATTAAACAGAAGTCGTCCAAATTTTAACCGCACAGGTGCAGACAATAAATTGGTTCTAAAATTATTATTTTGTTTGTTGTTACCCATAAACCCAAATTCGGCATCAAAGGTGTATTGTTCTCCAGTAAATTTTACCCCAAAAACAAATTCTAAGGCTTGGTCAGGTATTTCTGCAAAACCAGCAGCGGCTAAATTGTTGTTTAAATTCCATCCAGAAATGGCATTACCCTGAAGACCACCATAAAAAACAGACTTGCTTTTTTTCATAGAATCTCCGTCAAACGACACCAATTCTGAATCGTTTTGGTCTTGAGACCAGGCATAGCCAAAGGCTAACAGTAAAACTAAAATTGTTTTGTTCATGGTGTTAAAATTTTAAAGTTCAAAATTAGTACAATTAATTCAAATGGATTTAATTTTAATTTATTTTTAATGATTCTATCTGTACTCAACACTAATGCCTGTCATCAACATAAAGCCATTCAATTGGTTGTTTTGCCAATTTTAGAATTCCCAAACAACAACCTTCTTTGAAATTTATTTACCCAAAAAATTTGAGTTTTTCGGTACTTGTGACTCAATCTTAAAGAGGCAAAAATACTGGGTTGTAAGGTGAAAAATATATCTTCGGCTATGGTTTCAAAATTAACTTCTTCATCAAATTCATCAATGTAGGGTTCATCCAATTCTTCTCTCAGCTCAAGAAATAGCAAACTGGTGTTTATTTTTGCTCAAACTTTAAACTTATCATTTTCAAAAAAATTAAACTGATAAACCAAACTTAAATCGAGCATATCAAATATTGCATTTGTATCTAAATTAAAGTTGAAAGTTTCGCTTGAATATTTTCCAAAGTAATTAGCATAGATGCCTATTTCGTTTTTGGGGTTTATTTCATGCTTAGCTTCCAAATGAGCTCCAAAATAGTATTTGCCAAAAATAGAGGTGTTCAACAAGGCAAAATCGGTCACTTTTCTATGGTATTGGGCATATGAAATCTGGTTTACCAACATGATCAGTAAGCCAATTTTTATCAAATTGTTTATCACTTGCGGCATTTTAAAAAGCAATACTTACCCCAGTAGACATCCAAAAACCATCCAAATCTTGATTTAAGCCAATAATAGAATTGCCAAAGGCCTTGCGATAATGCACTTTGGTGTTCCAATATAATTGCGATTGACGCATATTGTTTGTTAACCTCAAGACAGTTGAAAATCCGGGAGACATATTAAACATATAATCAGTGGCTACGCTAAATGATTCATCACCAAAAAAAGAATCAAAATATTGTTCAGACAAATCATTAATCATCAAGCCGGCTTGCATTCTTGCATTTAATTGAAAACGCTTGTAATCAAACACATTTTTTTGTACAACACCGCCCACATTAACCTGCGACAATAAGGGGTTTTCTATAAAATATCCAAAATCGCTTCTGCTGCAAGACAGGCCAAAATCTAAATAGCCACCTAAACTCACTTTGTTGGCTAGGGCATACCTAGCTTCTAGATTGATACCAGCAAATCCTTTGTTGTAAACTTGGGTATAATACAAATTAAAATCGTAATCTAAGGTGTTTGCCTGACCGTAGCTTGGCACAATGTAAAGTAAATATAGCAAAGCAAACAGCAAACATTTTCGACCAAAAGTATATCGTTGTTTCATCGTTTTAGTTTTTTTATTTACTCCAATATTTATACCAATTTTTATCAATTTTGTTACAAAACCAGATTAATTATTTTACCTGGCACAATGATTACTTTTTTGGGTTGTTTTCCTTCCAAATATTGCAAGGTTTTTTCTTCTTTCATCACTCTGTCTTCTATTTCACTTACCGTTAAATCTAATGGCAAATTGAGGGTATATCGCATTTTACCGTTAAAAGACACAGGATATTCTTTGTTGTTTTCTACCAAATAAGCAGCTTCAAATACCGGAAAACGTGCCTCAGAGATGGAGTTTTGATGCCCCAATTGGTGCCATAATTCCTCTGCCATGTGTGGTGCATAGGGTGACAAGATAATGGCTAAAGGCTCAAGAATCTTTCGGTGTTTGCATTTTTGCTGGGTGAGTTCATTCACACAAATCATAAACTGTGATACCGAGGTGTTAAACGAAAAATGCTCGATGTCTTCTGTCACCTTTTTGATGGTTTTGTGCAAAGTTTTATACATTTCTGCTGAGGGTTCTTCATCAACTACTTGTAAGCCTGCCTCATCGAAGTACAACTTCCATAATTTTTTTAAAAAACCAAATACACCCGACATACCCGCGGTATTCCAAGGCTTGGCTTGTTCTAGCGGGCCTAAAAACATTTCGTATAACCGCAAGGTATCAGCTCCATACTCACTGCAAATATCATCCGGATTTACTACATTGTATTTAGATTTCGACATTTTTTCTACCTCTCTTCCAACAATAAATTTTGCGTCACTAGAATCTTCACCACCAGAAATTGCTTTGCCATCTTCACACACAAATATGGCTGTTTTGTAATCTACATACAGCGGATGTGCTCTAAATTTTTGAATGTCTAGCTCGTTGGTGACATCATTAATCACAGATAAATCTACGTGGATGGGCACCACCTGATGGTTCTGAGTCATCCCCTTTGAATATAGCTTTTTGGCGTCTTCACTTCTATACACAAAGGCACTCATGCCCAAAATCATTCCTTGATTGATGAGTTTCTTAAAAGGTTCTTCGGTTGGGGCAAACCCGCGGTCAAATAAAAATTTGTTCCAAAAACGCGCATACAACAAATGCCCAGTGGCATGTTCGCTGCCACCAATATACAAATCTACTGCTTGCCAATAATCTAAGGCATCTTTGCCGGCTATGGCCTCCTTATTTTGTGCATCCATATACCGCATCCAATACCATGAGCTACCAGCCCAACCGGGCATGGTATTCAGTTCTAACGGGAATATGATTTGATGATTGATTAAGTCGTTATCTACCACCGAATTTTTTTCCGCATCCCAAGCCCAATGAGTGGCGTTGCCCAAAGGCGGCTGACCATCTGAGGTGGGTAAGTATTTTTCTACAGCCGGCAAAACAATTGGGAGGTGTTTAGGGTCTATCATTTGAGGTAAACCATCTCGATAAAACACCGGAAATGGCTCTCCCCAATAGCGTTGACGAGAAAAAACAGCATCTCGCAATCGGTAATTTACTTTGGCTTTGCCTGCACCCACAACTTCTAATTCTTTTAGCACTTTGGCCATGGCTGTTTTATAATCTAAGCCATCTAGAAACTCTGAATTCACCAATTCAAATCCAAACTTTTCGGTAAAGGCAGCCTCAGCAATGTCTTGGTTAAAAATATTTTTAATCTCAGGCATGCCATTGGTGTCTTTAAAGTAATTTGCAAACGCATAATCACGTTCGTCACCACAAGGCACGGCCATCACTGCACCGGTGCCATAACCTGCCAATACATAGTCGCCTATCCAAATAGGGATGGGTTCTTGCGTAAACGGATGTGCTGCATAAGCTCCGGTAAACACCCCCGAAATGGTTTTTACATCAGCCATGCGTTCTCTTTCAGAGCGTTTGGCAGTGCAGGCAATATAAGCCTCTACGGCTGTTTTTTGTGCTGGGGTAGTAATTTTTGCCACCAACTCATGCTCGGGTGCCAAAGTCATAAACGTAACCCCAAAAATGGTGTCGGGGCGGGTGGTAAATACTTCAATAAACTTCGCCTGTTCTTCTGATTCGAGGGGTTTAGACTGAGGTAAAACATCAAATTTTACCAAAGCTCCCACAGATTTACCAATCCAATTTCGCTGACTCTCTTTTAAAGCGTCTGTCCAATCTAGATGATCTAAGCCCGTTAACAACCTTTCGGCATAAGCCGAAATCCGCATCATCCACTGGGTCATCTTCTTTCTCACAACCGGGTGACCACCACGTTCAGACACCCCATTTACAATTTCGTCATTAGCCAAAACGGTGCCCAAAGCGGGACACCAATTTACTTCAGCCTCTGCCAAATATGTTAAGCGGTATTTTAACAACATTTTTTGCTTGTCAGACTCCGAAAACCCTTGCCAATCCACAGCACTAAACTGTGGTGTATCTTCATCACAAGCCGCTTCAATTTGGGCATTACCATCTTTTTCAAAGGCCAAGATTAAGGAGCAAATACTTTCTGCTTTTTGGGTTTTTAGGTTATACCAAGATTCAAACAATTGAATAAAAATCCATTGCGTATGTTGATAATAACTTGGGTCTGAGGTTCGCACCTCTCTGCTCCAATCGAACGAAAATCCAATTTTGTCTAACTGCTCCCGGTATCGGGCAATATTCTCTTTGGTTGTTTTTTCGGGGTGTTGCCCAGTTTGAATGGCATATTGCTCTGCCGGCAAACCAAAACTATCATAACCCATCGGATGCAACACCTCAAAATCTTGGTGTCTTTTATATCTTGCCACAATATCCGAGGCAATATAACCCAACGGATGCCCCACATGCAAGCCCGCTCCACTCGGATACGGAAACATATCAAGCACATAATATTTGGGCTTTTCAGCATTATTTTGGGCCTTAAACGTTTGATGTTCTGCCCAATATTTCTGCCATTTTTGCTCAACTTCGTTCGGAAGATACTTCATGATGTGGTGTTTTTTTATCAAGCTGCAAACTTAATAAATTTTATACGACTCCCATTATTTTTTAGGAGCATAATCGCTCGGGACTTATCCGAATGGCCTCTGCGGTCATGCCACTTTAGTTTGCTTAGCCTGCCATGTTTTTGATAAGCAAATCATAGGAGCTTCTAAAGTCGCTCTATCATTTGCACAAAAACCAGGGCAGGCTTTCACAAAGCTATCGCGTCATTGCCCGGCTAAAGAGCAACTTCAGGGTTTTTTATAAACAAACTCCTCAAAAAAAAGATCAAGCATTAAAACCCAATCAAAATTTATTATATTTGACCTATAAATAAAATACACTCAAATGAAAAAATTAATTGTACTCTGCTTTTGCTTCATGTCTTTTTCTGCCATGCAAGCCCAAGATTTTAAGTCTGATATCCTTAAATATTTTAAACTATCTGGTGGCGATTCAGGCATCGAAATTGCCAAATCGCAACTACTTCCCATGATACCCGAGCAGCATCATGCCGCTTTTACCAAAGATTTTCAGGCATCGCTCAGCACATTTTATGACAAAATGGTAGAAATATATATGCAAGAATACACCCACACAGAAATTAAAGAAATCTTGGTATTTTATGACAGCCCAGTGGGCAAGAAAATTACAGCCAAAACCGGTGAGCTAGCCCAAAAAAGCATCCAAATAGGGCAGGCGTGGGGCCAAACCTTAGAGCCCATCATGATGAAGTATATGGAGTAAAAAAGTTTGCCAAATAACTTATTAAAAACAGTTGGTCGTTAGATTAACTGTTTTTTTTATGTTTTGTGGGGTCAACCGTGCCAAATAGTCATGGTGTTCACCCGTTACAATTTTTTGAGCTACCAAACCCACCGTTGCACAAAGTTGTTGGAGGGTGTCAAAATCTAAATACAACCACGCAAACTCCTGAATTTCTTTGGCGTCATTGCTCACCCTAAAAGTTAACTCCCCATAATAACTATTTGGAATCCAGATGCTGCCGTCGGCCTCTCGGTCATACATATACAAGATATCTGAACTGTCTATTAAAATTTGACCACCCGGATTCAAAATTGTTTTTAAATGAGCTAAATACAAAACCGATTTCTCTAAAGTTTCAAAAATCCCAGTGCCATTCATCAGCAGCAAAATGGTGTCATAACTAGCAGTTTCTTCTAATAAAGATTTCACAAAAGTAGCTTCAAACCCACGCAATTGGCAGGTTTGTATGGCATATTCAGACACATCTAGACCCACCACATCGGCATTTTTTTGTAATAAATATTGCAAATGAGCCCCTCCACCACATCCCACATCCAAGATTTTACCATAGCATTGCTCTAATGCCACTTGCTCTATCTTGGGCATTTCAGAAAAATCTCTAAAAAAGTAAACAACGGCCATTTCATCCATTTCAGAAATTTCGGTTTCCCAATAAATTTTTTGTGGTACCTTTGTTTTATAATAACTCAACAAAGATTTTCCTATTACATCTTGTGTCATGCAGCCAAATTTAAATCAACTTAAAAATCTTGCGAAAGATAAACATTCCGAAAACAAAAAATTCTTTAGCAAGCTAAAAAATAAACCACCCAAAGATTTAGATTACCTCATGCAAACTTTGCATGACAACGAATTCAAAAAAACCAACTGTTTGCAATGTGCCAATTGTTGCAAAACCACGGGCCCTTTGTTTACCTCTGCCGACATCGATCGCATTGCCAAACACCTCAAAATGAAACCACAAAAATTCACCGAAACCTACCTGAGAATCGATGAAGACAATGACTGGGTTTTGCAAGGCGTGCCCTGCACTTTTTTAGATGCCGATAACTATTGCAGCATCTATGAAGTAAGACCAAAAGCTTGCAGAGAATTTCCGCACACTAACCGCAAGAAATTTCATCAAATTACGGATATCACCCTCAAAAATATCCCCATTTGCCCTGCCGTCTATAATATAGTAGAAGACATGAAAAAGCACATAAAATATTAAAATACTCAAAAGTGGTTTAAATTTTAAATCAAGAAAGAGAATAAAGCTCTTCTTGGTATTGAGTAGTTGATATTAGAAAACAGTCAATACAACAAATAAGCCTTTCGCATACTTTCATAAGCCTCAAGGCCTGCTTGCCAACTTGCTCTAATGTCTTTTTCGTTCATATAATTTTCTATCTGAAATCTCAACGTGCTGTTGCCAGCCAACTTATTAAAAAAACCATTAAAGAAATTGCGTTTATTCAGTCCTTTTGTTTTGCTGTATGCTCTCACCAACCATTGCAAGTCTAGTTTGTCTACTTTTTTTTGCTTTCTTAAATCTTCCCCAAAACAAACCTTGCCATTGTGCAAGGGGTCCGAAGCACCAGCATTGGGCACAGGCGTAAAGTTATACCTCGCATGCATGATATAAGGCGAGCCATACACCTGAAAGGGCATGTCGGTACCCCTGCCAACACTCACTTGCGTGCCTTCAAAAAAACACAAACTAGCATACAAATTCACCGACAAATCATTCGGCAAATTTGGCGAAGGTTTCACAGGTAAACTATAAGGCATGTTTTTATGGTAGCCTAACATCCTAAAAACCTTGAGCTTGGTTTTTACCCCAGCTCCAAGCCAATTTTCACCGTTTATCATCAAAGCATATTCTCCTATGGTCATGCCATGCAACACCGGCACCGGATGCATACCCACAAAACTTTCATAATCTTTTTCTAGCACGGGCCCATCAACAATGTGGCCATTAGGGTTTGGTCTGTCTAGCACAATCAATAATTTATTTTGGGCCGCACAAGCCTCCATTACATAATGCAAGGTAGATATATAAGTATAAAACCGCACCCCCACATCCTGAATGTCAAAAATTACCACATCTACATCATCCAAATTTTTTTTACTGGGCTTTTTTTGAGGACCATACAACGAGATAATCGGCAAGCCCGTTCTGCTGTCTTTGCCATCCACCACCACTGCACCGGCATCTGCCTCACCTCTAAAACCATGCTCCGGAGCAAAAATCTTCACCACCTCAATACCTTTGCCCAACAAAGCATCCACCAAATGCAAATTGTTTTTACTTGGTATAATACTCGTTTGGTTACCTACCACAGCCACCCGTTTTTGTGCCAAAATCTCCAAACTATCCATCATCACCTCAATCCCCAAGGTAAATTTCAGGGCATCATCACCCCCCGTTTTCTTGTTCTGAGCACAAGTAATCAAAGACCAAAAGCCAAAAATCAAAATAAAATGTTTCATAAATAAGTTATAAAAATAATTTAACTCCGTTTCAAAGACAAAAACCATACAAACCAGCTTAGCAGAGTCAATAAAAATAAGTGTAAAAATAATTCATTTAAACACAACAACACAAATTAAGCCAAAAATAATTTGGGGGTTGCCTAAAGGCCCGTGCTCTTTCGTTACAAGTCCTCGTTAGGTTTCAAGAATTTGTAAGCAAAAAATGAGCTCATTCCAATCGCTATTTTTTGCAAACAAATTCTAAAAAACCTAACTTGCGGGCTTTTCACTGCAATCACTAACCCAACCCGATACCCTTGAAAACAGAACTTTATATAGCCAATAAACTCACCAACGGGCTCAACAACAAAAAAACCGTTTCCAAAACCGTTTTCAAAATAGCCATCATTGCCACCGTTATCAGCATCGTTGTCATGCTCATAGCCGTGGCAACAGGCATCGGCTTACAAAAACAAATCAAACAAAATCTCTCAGCACTCTACGGACATTTCAGCCTCCAAAATTTTGATTCTAACTTGTCAGACGTCAACATCATCCCCATTACTTTCAACGACACCATCCAGAAAATTCTTAACGATAACCCTTTACAAAACTATTACAAAACAGCCTACAAAGCAGGCATCATCCGCACCGAAAAAACCTTCGAAGGATTCTTGCTCAAAGGCCTCACAGCCGATTATAACGCCAAAACTTTTCAAGACTTCATCATCCAAGGGCAATTTCCAAGCATCAACCCACAAGATTCCGTGGCCTCCAATCAGGTACTCATATCTAAAACATTGGCCCAAAAACTCGAACTCACCGTAGGCGACAACTTCAAGGCATTCTTTGTGAAAGAAAAACAACCCGATAAAAGTCCAAACCAACGAACCTTTGTTGTTTCGGGTATTTATGCTAGCGGTGTAAAAGAATTTGACGACAACCATGTTATTGGTGACTTGGCCCACATTCAACGAATGAACAAATGGCAACCAAATCAAGTAGGAGCCATTGAGTGTTTTGCCACAAGTATAAACCAAGCCGAAGCATTGGCCAACAATCTTTATCATCAACTGCCCACCAAAATAGACGTGATCACCCTTCAGAAAAAAAATTACCACATATTTGAGTGGCTCAAAATCTTCGATTTTAATATACTCACCATCCTCATCATCATGATGATAGTCTCTTTGGTTAACATCATAGTCTCACTCTTAGTGCTCATCCTCGAAAACGTCTCCCTCATCGGAGTGCTTAAAACCTTAGGTTATGACAACACAAAAATTCAAAAGATATTTATTTTCCAAACCATCAAAATCATCCTCAAAGGATTACTCATTGGCAATGTCATTGTTCTCATCATCATTTTTCTGCAAAACAAGTTTCATATCATCAAGTTAAATCCTGAAAATTACTATGTTACCATAGCTCCTTTTTATTTCAATGTCAATTGGGTCTTGGCCATCAACGTCGTTTTTTTGGTAGTCATTTTCATATCATTACAACTTCCAGCCTTGCTAATCACCCGTCTTAAACCTGCTGAGCTCATAAAGTTTAATTATTAGTTCAACGTAAACATCTAATAATTTGTTGTTTAAAAAATATTTAGAAAAAACTTTAAAAAAAACTTCAAAAAGTTTTGGATAATCAAAATAGCATTGTATTTTTGCACCCGCTTTCAACCGGATGATTTAGGTTAAAAAGTTGAGGGTATTA
>DAIRDG010000059.1:0-13271 GCA_036796275.1 Flavobacterium sp. | reverse complement strand
TTCACCCTCGGATGAAACTTTTCCATCACGCTATTCAAATGTTTTCTGTCTAAATGCACATAGACTTCGGTGGTGGTAATAGACTCGTGACCTAGCATCAATTGTATGGCCCGGAGGTCGGCTCCGTTTTCTAATAAATGGGTGGCAAAAGAATGCCTGAAGGTGTGCGGACTGATATTTTTGTGCAAACCTATCTCGTTGGCCAATTGCTTGATGATGGTAAACACCATGGCCCGGGTGAGTTGTTTGCCGCGTCGGTTGAGGAACAAAAAATCTTCGTGTCCTTTTTGAATGCTTTGATGGTTTCTTACTTGGTCTTTGTAAATTAAAATATTTTTTTGCGTAAAGTTGCTGATGGGCACCAAGCGTTGTTTGTTGCCTTTGCCGGTAACTTTTATAAAGCCTTCGTCAAAAAACAAGTCTGATATCTTGAGGTTGATGAGTTCTGAAACCCTAAGACCACAGCCATACAAGGTTTCTAACATGGCTTTGTTGCGTTCGCCACCTTCCTTTGTTAAATTGATGGCAGCTATTAGGGCATTGATGTCTTGCACACTGAGCGTGTCGGGTAATTTACGACCAATTTTTGGGGTTTCTATGAGTTCGAGTGGATGATCAGCACGGTAATCTTCAAAGATGAGGTACTGAAAAAAACTTTTGAGTCCAGATAACAACCTGGCCTGACTTCGGGCATTGATGCTTGGTGCCGTGTGATAAATAAATGCTTTGAGGATGTCTTCGGTGATGTTGAGTGGCGTTACCTCTATTTGATGATGCTCTAAATAATTGGTGAGCTTTTGAATGTCTAGCTGATAATTGATGAGGGTATTTTCAGACAAACCTCTCTCGATGCGAAGATAATCTGAAAAACTTTTGATGTAAAATTGCCACGACTTCATGGGTTAAAATTAGCTATTTTTAGGCAATAAAAAAACCCCAGCCTGAGCCGGGGTTTTATTAAAAAAGTCTGGAATTAGAATTTGTACAATACTCCGATACCTACAGCACCGTTTCTCCAGTCACCACCAAAACCAAAACCACTAACGGCTTCAGCTCCAGCAACGTCAGCTTTTGTTGAAGCAAAACCTAAAGCAGCTGCATAAGCTTCAATAGCAAAGTTTTTGCTCACAAAATAATTTAAACCAAGATTTAAACCAGCTCCAATGGTATTTACTTTAGTATTAGAAATATCCTCAGAAGTCATGTAGTCTAAACCTAATTCAGCAAACAAAGAAAATTTAGAGGCTGGCGTAAAGTAATAACGACCAAAAACACCAACAGTAAAGTCTGTATCCTCACTTAAAGTTGTATTAGCAGCTTCAAATTTAGAAGAACCAAAACCTACTTTTGCACCAATGGCGATGTTGTCTGACAAGAAATAACCAATTTTTGGTTCAACTACAAATTCTGATTCTTTTTCATCAGAATTTTTGTTGTTTATAGAGCCAAAAGAAACAGCTCCAGAAACAAATAAATCACCTTTGGCGAAACCGCCATCTTCTTGTGCACTTACAGCACTAAATGTAAAAACTGCTATTGCAGCAACTAATAATTTTTTCATTTTGTTTATAATTAAAGATTAATACTTAAACAAATGTATAAGTTTTTTAGATATCTTGTATGTTACATAAATACTTTTTTTTAAAATTTTTCAACAATATTTAACAAAAAAATCATAATTTGTTGATTTATAACAAAATAGAGTTTGTAGAATTTATTCGTGATTGTTAATTAATTAGCTTTTTTTGGTTAAATCGGTAAATAAAATGTCTATTTTTAATAATTCCGCATTTAATGCGTTAACTTCTTAAAAGCCGTAGTAATTATTTAGCCATGGCTATGGCGATAGCTTGTTGCAGATGGTGGTTTGGTTTTGTGAGCTTGCAAAAGCGACCAACGGATGCTCTTTGCAGGCTCTAGAAAACCTGCCACTAACAAAACAACTAAAGCCAATAGCCATGAATAAGGTTAACTAAGATGCCCAAGCGATAGGCTCCAAATAAAAAAGCCACACCAATTGGTGCAGCTTTATCATGTTAAATTTTTGCTTTTTTAGAATCTGAAATTTACCCCTAGGTTTAGAGATTGAATGTCTCCAATGCTTTTTTATAACATTTCAATAGCTGTTAAAAATTACCTACTCAAATACATTTTCCTTCTAGAATAAAGTTCGTAAAACTGGTCGTCTTTGAGGTCGTCTATAAACAAGATGCTTTCTCCGGTAGATTTCATTTCGGGACCTAATTTTTTGTTCACGCCATGAAACTTATTAAATGAGAACACGGGTTGTTTGATGGCAAATCCATTGAGTTGAGGGTTAAAAGTGAAGTCTTTAACTTTATTGACACCTAACATTACTTTTGTTGCATAATTTACGTAAGGTTCGCCATAGGCTTTGCAGATAAAGGGCACGGTTCTAGAAGCTCTGGGGTTGGCTTCGATAATGTATACCGTATCGTCTTTGATGGCAAATTGTATGTTGATGAGACCAACTGTTTTGAGGGCTTTGGCAATTTTATGGGTGTGATCTTTGATTTGCTGCAAAACGTATTCGCCTATATTAAATGGTGGCAAAGTGGCGTTGCTATCACCGGAGTGTACTCCACATGGCTCTATATGCTCCATGATACCGATAATGTAGACGTCTTCACCATCACAAATGGCATCGGCTTCGGCTTCTATGGCACCGTCTAGGTAATGATCTAAGAGAAGTTTGTTATTGGGCATTTGTTTGAGAATTTCAATTACATGCTGTTCTAACTCTTGCTTGTTGATGACAATTTTCATGCCCTGTCCGCCTAATACATAAGAGGGCCGCACAAGTAATGGAAAATCTAGCTCATCGGCTAATTTGCTGGCTTGGGCAGCGTTTTCAGCTACACCAAACCTGGGGAATGGAATGTTGAGTTCTTGTAGCAATTCTGAAAATCGGCCACGGTCTTCGGCCAAATCTAGGGCTTCAAAACTCGTTCCGATGATTTTGATGCCATAGCGGTCTAGTTTTTCGGCAAGTTTTAAGGCAGTTTGTCCACCCAATTGCACAATGACACCTTCGGGTTTTTCGTGCTGAATGATGTCATAAATATGCTCCCAAAAAACAGGCTCAAAATAAAGTTTATCTGCGGTATCAAAATCGGTAGAAACTGTTTCAGGATTGCAATTAATCATGATGGTTTCGTAGCCGGCTTCTTTGGCTGCCAAAACGCCGTGCACGCAAGAATAATCAAACTCAATGCCTTGACCTATGCGGTTGGGACCTGACCCTAAAACAACAATTTTCTTTTTATTGGTTACGATGCTTTCGTTTTGCACTACCAACTCGCCTTCTTTGGTTTGATAGCTTTCTTCGAAAGTAGAATAATAATAAGGTGTAAGGGCTTTGAACTCGGCAGCACAAGTGTCAACTAATTTAAAAACTCTTTGCACGTTAAACGCTTGTCTAATGTTATACACCTGACTTTCTAGACAACCTAGCATATGGGCTATTTGCCTATCGGCAAAGCCTTTTTGTTTGGCAATTAGCAATAATTCTTTGCTAATAGTTTGGATGTTGAGTTCAGAGATTTCTTTTTCTAACAAATAAAGTTCTTCATATTGTTTAAGATACCACATGTCTATCTTGGTGATGTCATGAATCCGGTTGAGGGGTATGCCAATTTGAATGGCATCATAAATTACAAAAACTCTGTCCCAACTGGGGTTAGCAAGTTTTTCGATAATTTGTTCGTAATTCTTATAACCTTTGCCATCTGCACCAAGACCATTGCGTTTTATTTCTAGAGATTGCGTGGCTTTGTGCAAAGCTTCTTGAAACGATCTGCCGATGCCCATTACTTCGCCTACAGATTTCATTTGCAAGCCAAGGGTTCTGTCGGCTCCTTCAAACTTATCAAAATTCCATCGTGGTATTTTCACAATCACATAATCTAAAGTAGGCTCAAACAAGGCCGAGGTAGATTTGGTGATTTGGTTTTGCAATTCATCTAGGCTGTAGCCTAAAGCAAGTTTGGTGGCAATTTTGGCTATCGGGTATCCGGTGGCTTTAGAAGCTAAAGCTGAAGACCTTGATACGCGTGGATTAATTTCGATGGCTACGATGTCTTCTTTGTCGTCTGGAGAAACCGCAAACTGCACATTACACCCTCCCGAAAAGTTACCAATGCTACGCATCATCAGGATGGCTAAATCTCGCATTTTTTGAAAAGTGCTGTCAGACAGCGTCATTGCAGGTGCTACAGTGATGCTATCGCCTGTGTGGATTCCCATCGGGTCCATGTTTTCGATAGAACAAATAATTACCACGTTGTCATTTTTATCTCTCAAAAGCTCGAGTTCATATTCTTTCCAGCCAATCAAAGCTTTGTCTATAATCACTTCGTGTATGGGGGAGGCTTCTAATCCTCTGGTGAGGAGTTCATCAAAATCTTTTTCTTCAAATACAAAAGCAGCTCCTGAACCTCCTAGGGTAAAAGAGGGCCTAATAACCAAGGGAAAACCAAATTCTTGGGCAATTTCTTTGCCTTGCAAGAAAGAGGTGGCCACTTTGGCTGGGGCAGCTCCTACCCCAATGCGTTGAAGCAATTGTTTAAACTGTTCTCGATCTTCGGTAATGTTGATGGCATTGATGTCTACTCCGATCATTTTTACGTTAAAGTCGTTCCATATGCCTTTTTCATCGGCTTCTAAACACAAATTAAGGGCTGTTTGGCCACCCATGGTAGGCAAAACGGCATCTATGTTAGGATGTTTCTTGAGTATTTGAATGATTGATTTGGTATTGAGCGGCAACAAATAAACATGATCTGCCATTGAAGGGTCTGTCATGATGGTTGCTGGATTTGAGTTAATGAGTATTACCTCGATACCTTCTTCTTTGAGAGAACGTGCAGATTGAGAACCTGCATAATCAAATTCGCAAGCCTGACCAATCACAATTGGACCTGAGCCAATTATTAAAACTGATTTGATATTCGGATTTTTTGGCATGTTGGATTAGCGTTTGGTTTTACAAAAATATCTTTATTGTAAGGGATATTAAAAAATAGATTTCAAAAATTATGAACAAAAAAAAAGCGTTACCAACAGATAACGCTTTAATATAATTAATCAGAAACATAAATTATTTCTTATGTCTTGGTTCAGAAGAAACTGTAAGTTTGTGTCTTCCTTTGGCTCTTCTGCGAGCAAGGACTTTTCTACCATTAGCAGTAGCCATTCTATCCATAAACCCGTGTTTATTTCTTCTTTTTCTTCTTGATGGTTGGTAGGTTCTCTTACTCATTATGTTTTACTTTAAGATAAAAATTTAATACGATTGGGTTATTAAAAAACCGAGTGCAAATATACAATGATTTTTATTTTGAACAACAAAAAAGATTGATTTTTATTAAAATATTTTTTTATGCTTTATTTTACTTTGTTTTATGGGGCTTTTGTATATTTGCAACTCAAAATTTAAAGTATGTTTCATAGATATATTAAGTTGTTTTTGGTTGGTTTGCTGATCGGTTTTGGCGTTTATCAGTTCACTGAACGCAATATTGGCAATGGTATTTTTTTAATTTTATTATCTGTTATTCCGTTGTTTCTTTTTTTTAGAAACGAATTTATTTTATTGGCTTTTCTTAAATTACGTAAACAAGATTTTGCAGGTGCCAAAAAATGGTTAGACAAAATAAAACATCCTGAAACTGCTTTAATTAAAAAGCAACAGGGATATTACAATTACTTGCATGGCTTAATGACTTCTCAAACCAACATCAACCAGTCTGAAAAATTCTTTAGAAAAGCCATTGAATTGGGTTTGAATATGGATTTAGACATGGCCGTTGCCAAACTAAACTTGGCAGGTATTGCCTTGAGCAGAAGACGAAAATTAGAAGCCAATAATTTATTGGCAGAAGTTAAAAAACTCGACAAGCAAAACATGCTCAAAGAGCAAGTGATGATGATGAAGCAACAAATGAAAAAAATATAATAACAAAAATCCGGTATTATCCGGATTTTTTATTTTATTAGGGCAGTAACCCAAAACTATATTACCATAGAAAATAATTGGGTTTTGGGTTTGTTTTTAAGCAATCTTAAATCAAAAGCCATGCAAATGTTTCTAACAAATATTTTTCCAGATTCTGTAATTTTTAGGCTATTGGGAGATAGTTCCAATAGGTCATCTTGTATCATTTCTGATAATGAGGCAATTATTTTTTGAACATACGGTTTAGTATCATCCCATTTGGTTTCAAAATGGCACATTAAATCTAAAATATGTTTTCTGATGATTAAATCTTCATTGGTAAGCATATGTCCTTTTACAATAGGCAATTCATTATTGGCCAACATATCATAGTAATCATCTAAATTTTTTACGTTTTGACTAAAAGCATACCAACTATCCCCTATGGATGACACCCCTAAGCCAATCATCAATTGTGTTTTTGAGGAAGTATACCCCATAAAGTTTCGATGCAAATTATTGGTTATAAAAGCCTGATACATGTTATCTGTTTTTAAGGCAAAATGATCCATGCCTATTTCGTGGTAACCATTAAATTCTAATCTTTGTTTGCCAACTTCGTAGAGGGTTCTTTTGTATTGGTCTTTGGGTAAATCGTCATCATTAAAACCACGTTGGCCATTTCCTTTTATCCAAGGCACGTGTGCATAACTATAGAAAGCAATTCTATCGGGTTGTAAAGAATTGGTTTTTTGAATGGTATCTACCACATCATCTAAGGTCTGAAACGGCAATCCGAATACCAAATCGTGACTTACTGAAGTGTAGCCAATTTCGCGGGCCCAAAACGTAACTTGAGCTACTTTATGAAAAGATTGCTTTCTGTTGATAGCGGTTTGCACATGCTCTGCATAGTCTTGAACGCCAAAACTTACCCGCTTGAATCCTAACTCAAATAGTGTTTGCAGGTGCTCTCTACTTGTATTTTGCGGATTGCCCTCAAAACTAAATTCATGATTTGGGGCTACTAGGGCTAATTCTAATATGCCCGTTATTAATTTATGCAGTTGTTGAGGTGCAAAAAATGTAGGGGTTCCGCCTCCAAGATGAATTTCTTTTATCAATGGTTTGTGCGGTAACATTTCACAATACAGTGTCCATTCTTTGAGAACCGCATTGATGTAGGGAATTTCTACCTGATGATTCTTGGTGATGCGTTTATGACATCCGCAAAAAGTACACAAACTTTCGCAAAAAGGCAAATGAATATAAAGGCTAACACCTTCAGAGTGGTTAGATTCTTCAAAACTTTTAATCAAAAAATTTAGACTTTCGTTTTTGGAGAAATTATCTAAATCCCAATAAGGCACCGTAGGATAGCTTGTGTATCTTGGTCCTGGCACATTGTATTTTTGAATAAGATTACGCATAGCAAGTTATTTATCAAGCAAATCTAAGCATGATATGTTATTAAATTTATGATATTTATCATAACTTAAAATCTACGCCTAGATTTGCCAATAAAACTATTCAGCATCTTGCTGGTCAGCGGCTTGGGTATTTAGTTCGTTGCGTTCTAATTCTTTTATTTTTACTAATTTTTCTTCCCATTTTGCCAATTCTTCCCTGTGTTTTTCGATGTTTTTATGGGCATCTTTTAGTAAAGGGTTGTCTTTTTTGGCACTGCTAAAAAACTGCATGTTGGTTTCTAGTTGCAATAAACTATTTTTAGCTTCGTCTATTTTTCTAAAAATAAATTGTTTTTCTTTTCTAAGCTCTCTGATGGTGTCTTCTGCATTTAGGTTTTCTAGTTTATTTGTAAACCTTAAATCATCTGAATCTTTTTTGCTTAATGTGAGTTTTCCAAACAAAGCGTCTAAGATTTTATTAAATTTTCCTTCAATAAACCTTTTAGCAAAGGGTACTTTTCCAAAAGATTTCCATTGCTCAATATGAGCTTTAATGGCGGCTAAGTCGGTTTTATGATCACCAGACAACACAAAACTTTTAAGTTCGTCTAGGTATGCTTTTTTGTTTTCAAACGCTTGCATTTCTTCAGACAAATCTGCATTTTTTTGGTCTTTAATTCTGCTAAAGTAGTGGTTACAAGCGGCTTTAAACTCGTCCCATAGTTTATCTGAATATTTTCTGGGCACATGCCCTATGCCTCTCCACTGCTCCTGAATTGCCTTCATGATGGGTGTGGCTTGTGCAAAATCATCACTGTCTTTCCACTCATTGGCTTTGGCTATGAGCTTAGTTTTTAACAGAAAATTTTGTTGTTGCTCTTTCTTGAGTGATTTGTAATAGTTGTTTTTTTGAACATTGAACTCTTTAACAGCGTCTTTAAATTTTTTCCACAACTCTTCATTAACGTCAGATGGAGCTCTGCCTATTTTAAAAAACTCTTGTCTTAAGATATCTAATGTTTTTATAGATTTTTGCCAAGTGCTATGGGAATTGCTTTGCTGATTATCTTCTGTAAGTTTTGTAATTAAGGCAATAACTTCTTCTTTAAGGCTCAGATTTTCTTTTTCTTTTGCTCTTAATATTTCATTTAATTCTTCTCTGCGTTCGTGAATTTGTTTAGTAACATCACTAAACTCTTGCCAAATGTCTTCTCTATATTCTTTTGAAACAGGCCCGATGTCTTCTTTCCAAATTTTGTGTAAACCCTGCAATTCTCTAAAAGCACTTACCAAGTCAACCTCTTCCACCAATTGTTTGGCTCTTTGGATGATGTTCTTTTTGAGCTCTAAATTATTTTTAAATTCTTGGTCTCTGGCTTCTCTGTCGAGGTGTAAAAAATCAAAAAAGTTTTCTACGTGAAAATGATAATTATTCCAAACTATATTATAGTTATCGCGAGGTATTGGCCCGATTTGCTTCCACTGTTCTCTTAGCTCGTTAAAATGCTTGAGGGTGTCTTTGATGTTTTCTTGTGGATTGATTAAGTTTTTAAGCTCCTCTACAATAGCCTCTCTTTTTTGCAAATTATCTTTGAGATTTTTATTGCGTTCTTTATACAAATTAGACAGCTTATTTTTATAGGCTCTGTAAAGCGAATCAAAAGATTTTTTTAAAGGAAAATCAAAACTAAACGATTCATTTTCATCCTCATTGTCTTGCTCCCAGGCCTCTTTTTTCTCTTGTAATAAATCGTCAAACTTGTCAAAGAAAACTTTTTTAAGATGTTCTACTTTTTCTTTGTTTTGTATAACTTCATCGGAGGCAACTAGTTTTTCAATTTCGCTTACTAATTGATCAAAATTTAAACTTTGAAAATCAAATTCTTCAGAAACTTCTTGGTCTTCTTCGTCTTGATGTGCAATGACTTCTTCATCAGATTCGTGATTAACATTTTGTTCAATAGCAACTTCATCTTCATTTATTGGTTGTTGAACTTCAACTGCAGAGGTTTGTTGCAGATCATTTACAGTTTCATCTTTTGTTGACTCTGATGAGTTTTTTTCTAAATTTTCAGTTGTTGACGAAGTTTCAATTGAATTTAAATTATTTAAATTTTCTCCGTCTGCTTTTGGCAGGTTATCCATCTTACTTTTTTTTGAGATTAAATTAGAGTGCTAAAATAACCATTAGAGATTAGAAAACAAAAAAAGTAAGCAAATTGCTTACTTTTTAGGTAAATTAAATCCTTAATTATTTTTTAACTACAGATATTTTAACATTTTTCAAGACATTCATTTTAAAAAATAATATGCCTTAGATTTAGTCACAAGTTGTTCTACAATTTTTATCTAAGTGAACTTTAGTTCCTATTTGACAATTTGGAATATCTTGATAATTTGCCGGAATAATACAGTTATTTGGGTTATCAGGATCGGGAATTCTTATTTCACGTCTTGTAAAAACCCCATCACCATCATCATCATTATCTAAAAAATTAGGAATACCATCGCCATCTGTGTCATCGTCATATAAATTTCCGTTGTTGTTTAAATCTTCAAGGATGTTAATGATCCCATCACCATCAGAATCTCTGCGGAATAAACTTTTAAGTTTTAAATTAAAAATAATTGGAGCATAAGCTGGTATGTTTGGCCTCGGGAAATTAAAGTAAGCCAAGCCGCTTGGAATAAAGACGATACCTGCTCCAAAATTATTAAACGTCACAGTGCCATCAGGGTTTGTTTGCTGATTGGAAGCAGTTTTAAGTTTAGTAGAAAATTGCCTAAGTCCTGATATAATCCCGCCATCCACCAAACCAGTTTGTGGATTAATGAATCTGTCGTTACTAAACCATATAGGCAAGGGGATGTTTTCAAAAGTTTGTTTGTTGAGATTTACCCCCTTTAGTGATGCAAAAATAGAATCTAAGGCTTGTGGATGCTCACCACCACCTTCGTTCAATATGATATGATATAATTTATAATCTACAGGATCAGCTAATCTAGTGCCTACCAAATCAAATTGAGAGGCATAACCACGGGTATCATTTTTTACGATAATTTGTTGTAAAGGGTATTGCGTTTGATCCCAAATGGAGGTTTGAGTACCATTTTCTGGAATTAGAAAAAATTCAACATCATAAGTAACAGGGTCTACTTCCATGTAATGCGTTTGGAGAAACTCTTCAATTTCTGTGATATCTTCATTATACACTTCTGTTCTATCTCTTGGTGGTGGTGGTGGGTCGCGTTCTTCTTCTTGCCTACATGACCATATAGCATAAAAAAGTAAAGTGAAAACAACTAACTTTAATAAAGAAATTCTCTTAAACATCATGATATAAAATTTGCACCGCAAGATACTATTTAGTTTTATTTTGACCGATATTTTTAGACTTTTTTAATCTAAAGTTTTAAATGTAATTTTGAACAAAATATTGTTTGAATTAGTATTTTTGTAAAAAAAACATGCGAGTCGATAAGTATTTGTGGTGTGTTAGGTATTTTAAAACCCGAAATCAAGTTACTGAACTTTGCAAGAAAAATCATGTGACGGTAAATGGTCATGTTGCAAAGCCCTCTAAAGAAGTGTTTGCACAAGATAAAATAACGTTTAGAAAAGAACAAATCACTTACCATCTCAAGGTGCTTGATGTTCCGGCAAATAGGATTGGTGCAAAATTGGTAGATTTGTATAGGGTTGATGAAACGCCTGAAGAAAATTATAAGCACTTAGAAATGCTTAATTTAGCCAAGCAACATTACAGAAAAACTGGTGTAGGAAGACCAACCAAAAAAGATCGAAGAGATTTAGACGATTTAGAGAACAACCTCATAATTGACAGTGATGAATAAACAATATTGGGAGAGTAGATATGACACTAAAGACACCGGATGGGATATTGGTGAAGCGTCTACTCCTTTAAAAAAATATATAGATCAGCTCAATAATAAAGACTTAAAAATCTTAATACCCGGTTGCGGCAATGCCTACGAGTTTGATTATTTAGTTAGTCAAGGTTTTAAAAATGTGTATGTTTTGGACATTGCAAAAAACTTAGTGGACAGATTGAGAGAAAAATATAGTTTTTTGGCTAGTGATTTTTTTATTAATGAAGATTTTTTTGAACATCAGGGAGAATATGATTTAATTTTAGAGCAAACATTTTTTTGTGCAATAAATCCAAATTTTAGATTAAACTATGCTATAAAAATGAGTGAATTGCTCAAAGAAAATGGCAAGTTAGTTGGGCTATTATTTGCGGTAGAATTTGGTAATGATTTTCCACCATTTGGTGGCAATCAAGAGGAATATATAAAAACATTTGAACCTTTTTTTAATATCATTCAAATGACAAATTGTTATAACTCTATAACCCCAAGAACGGATAGAGAATTGTTTATGATTTTACAAAAAAAATAAAACCCATGGCAAAATTAATTTTAGAACATCATAACATCAAAGCCATTATTAAACGTGTGGCCTATCAAATATATGAAACATTTCTGCATGAATCTGAAGATATTGTGATAGCAGGCATCAAACAAGGTGGTTTTGTATTAGCTAAAGAAATAGCCCAAGAATTACAACAAATATCACCAATTAATGTGGTGTTGTGTGAGGTTTCTGTAAACAAAAAAAATGTGTTTGATGACATTACAACCTCTTTAGAAACAAATGCTTATGAGAATAAATGTATCGTTTTAATTGATGACGTATTAAACTCAGGATCAACGCTAATTTATGCTACCAAACATTTTTTAAACGTTCCGGTCAAAAAATTTAAAACCATGGTTTTGGTAGACCGCAATCATAAGCAATATCCTATTAAAGCAGATTTTAAGGGTATTTCGCTTTCAACTTCTAGGTTAGAGCATGTTGTTTTTTCTTATGAAAATAAACAATTTAGTGTTTATCTCGAATAATTTGAAGTACTTCCTCTAGTACTTCGTGGGTTGTTTTATGGTCGATGTTTACCTTATGTGTGGCTTGCAGATAATAATAGTTTCTTTCAAATAAATGTTTAGTTATAAATTCTAATAAATCTTTATCATCAATATTAGCTAATAAAGGTCTGGTAGATTTTTGACTAATTATTCTCTCTAAAATAGTTTGAGGACTCGCCTTTAAAAAAATTGTGCACACATCCTGCGTTTGCAACCATGTCATATTATTGGCAAAACAGGGTGTACCTCCACCAAGAGATAAAACGAAATTTTTGGTTTGCGTAACCAACTCTCTCAGGCAAATTGCCTCTAGTTTTCTAAAATATATTTCCCCTTTTTGTACAAATATGTCGGCCACAGACATGCCTTCTTTGCTTTCAATAAATTGATCTAAATCTATAAAATTTAACTGAGTTTGATGAGCTAATAGCGAACCAACGGTAGATTTTCCTGAGGCCATGTAACCAACTAATACTATTTTATCAAACATCTTTATGGGTTTAAAATTAGCGTAATATTTTCTTTTTTAAACAATTAGGCAAATAATTTAAAAAAAAACAAATTTACCACAAATTTAGTTTGAAAAGTTCACTTAAACAACGTATATTTGCACCCGCATTCAAAATAGACTCGATAGCTCAGTTGGTAGAGCACATCACTTTTAATGATGGGGTCCTGGGTTCGAGCCCCAGTCGGGTCACTATTTTGTTTTTGCACCTCAGACTCGATAGCTCAGTTGGTAGAGCACATCACTTTTAATGATGGGGTCCTGGGTTCGAGCCCCAGTCGGGTCACAAAAGTTGTTCGAATAAATGCGAATAACTTTTTTTGTTTAAGGCCTCGTGGAGAAATTGGTAGACTCGCCATCTTGAGGGGGTGGTGCTGCAAGGCGTATGGGTTCGAATCCCATCGAGGTCACGAATAAGAACAATCCCCAAAACAAAATAACAAGCTCGCTT
>DAIRDG010000058.1:0-13514 GCA_036796275.1 Flavobacterium sp. | reverse complement strand
GAAAATGGAAAAACTTTGCAAGGAATGATTTCAATTTTAGATGAAATTGGCTACAATGTTGTTCCTGTCCAAGTTTTAAAAGCGGTAAACTTTAAAGTGCCACAAAAAAGAGAGCGTTTAATATTGGTTGGTGTTAGAAAAGACATTGAATTGAAATACGAATATCCAAAACCGCACAATAAAATTTACAATTTAAAAGATGCATTAAAGAAAGGCGAACTTTACGAAACAAATGTTCCAAAGTCACCTGGTGCAAAATATCCGCATAGCAAAAAAGCTGTTTTAGATTTAGTACCACAAAAAGGATATTGGCGTGATTTACCAATTGATATTCAGAAAGAATTTATGGGTGGAAGTTTTCATTTAGGTGGCGGTAAAACAGGAATTGCAAGGCGGATTGGTTGGGATGAACCTTGTTTAACTTTAACTTGTAGTCCTGCTCAAAAACAAACTGAAAGATGTCATCCCGAAGAAACTCGGCCTTTCACAGTTCGAGAATATGCTCGAATCCAAACTTTCCCCGATGATTGGGCTTTTGAGGGTTCTATGGCTCAACAATACAAACAAATTGGAAATGCTGTTCCTGTTAATTTAGGTACAGAGGTCGGATATTCGATTGTAAAGTTTTTGAATCAGTACTATAATTTGTCAAAGCCAAGATAGTAACTGTAATTCTCAAAAGTAATCTGGTCTAAAACAGTCCTTTTGCTGGTTTTCGTTTCTGATTTGATTTCTTCTAATGCAGAGTTTTCAGCAATTTCATCAGCTTCTTCAACTGATTTCAGATAGTCTTTGATTGCACTTGGAAGAGCTTTGTATAACTGCAAAATTGCATCTTGTTGTCCTGATAGTAAAGCATAGAATTGGTCTCCCGAAATTTTGTAAACTCTGCTATGACTGTATTCTTTTCCATTTATGTCACCGCTCCATAATTCACAAAAACTACCTTTGGCTAAGATTTGAACCCAATAACATTTTGCTTGTTTATAATCGTCTGCATATCGTTTTAATTTCTGAAAGAGTGCTTCGGCAGCACTACTGTTCATAGTATTGTGTTTGTTTTTGATGTCAGCAAAAAGCGTGTTGTCTCTTGCTTTTATGTCATAACCGCTCAAGTTTCCTGCTTCAAAGCCTTTAATACCGCCTAAAATTTGTTCGTGAAAAGTTCCGATTGAATTATTTATAGATTTATCAATTTGTCTCAAAATCTCTGATTGAATCAATTTCTCTTCATCAATGTCATTGAATTTTGAATCGAAGGTCAGTTTGATTGTGTCAACCTTGTTTGAATAAAAGTTTTTTTTTGTGATGTTGTTTTTTGCCTTCAAATATGCGTTGTGAAGATTCCCAATACAAGTCAACAAATGTTCGTCTGTTATAAAGTTTACGTATTTATTTTTCATTCTATCGTGTGTTTAATAAAATAACAAATTTAGTATTTATTCTAAATTTTCTGCCTGGGATTATATCTTTTAATTATTTTACATTCCATTATTTTATAAACAAACATCAACTAAAAACTAAACCGCCACATTGTATTCTCTCAACGCATCGTTTAAAGAAGTTTTAAGGTCGGTTGACGGTTTGCGTTTGCCAATAATCAAGGCACAGGGCACTTGGTAATTGCCAGCGGCAAAGGTTTTGGTGTAACTGCCGGGTATCACCACACTTCTGCTAGGCACAAACCCTTTATATTCCACTGGTTCATTGCCGGTAACATCTATAATTTTGGTGGAGGCCGTTAGCACCACATTGGCTCCTAACACGGCTTCTTTTTCTACTCTTACGCCTTCTACTACGATGCATCTTGAGCCAATAAAGGTCCCGTCTTCTATGATTACGGGGGCAGCTTGCAAGGGCTCTAACACCCCGCCAATGCCTACACCACCACTCAAATGTACATCTTTGCCAATTTGGGCACAACTGCCCACAGTAGCCCAAGTGTCTACCATGGTGCCTTGGTCTACATAAGCTCCAATGTTCACATAGCTGGGCATCAAGATCACACCTTTAGAAATGTAGGCTCCGTAGCGTGCCACTGCGTTGGGTACCACACGGATGCCTTTTTCGGCATAATTTTTTTTGAGGGGAATTTTGTCATGATATTCAAAAATACCTGCCTCGAGGGTTTCCATTTTTTGGATGGGGAAGTATAGCACTACGGCTTTTTTTACCCATTCGTTTACTTGCCAGTTGTTATCTTTGGGTTCGGCCACCCGCAAGGTTCCCTCGTCTAGCAAGGCAATCACTTGTCTGATAGCTCCTTGATAGGTGTTGTCTTGTAGTAATTCTCTGTTTTCCCAAACAGTTTCTATCTGTGTTTTGATGGTTTCAAGGTTCATGGTTATTATTTTTAATGAAGGAGCAAAGTTAAATTTTTTAAATAATTTGAGCCATCAGTTTTGATGCTTTTGGTTTTATTTAGCAAATTGGATACTCCAAATACCTCTTACTTCATTTTCTCGGTAGCCTACGGCCAAATCTTGAGGGTATAGTCTCAGGATTTCTTTTTGCACCTCGGGTTTGATGTCTTGTTTTTTGCCATGGCATTGCAAGCAAAGAGTGTTGGTTTCTATGGGATAATAAAACTGGGTGTGGTTTGCTTTTTGGAGGACCACGGGTTTTATAGGTTTGTTTTGTGCCAACTGTTCACTAAATTGTTGCAGGTATTTTAGTTCTTCTGCGTTGGCTTTGTTTTGAGGATTTCGGTTTCTGTCAGACACGCGTTTGATGCTGGCCTTAAAGTGCACACTCATGCTGTCTGTAAGCGGATAGGCTTGGTGGTTGCAAAACACCAAGGCTTCTGAGACCCCCTTGTTTTGAATGGTGCCCATGAGGTTTTTCCCTAAAACTTTTTTGGTTTCTAGGGCATAACTTAGGCCAATGTCTTCGGGGATTTTGTCTGCTGTTCTGGGTTCAAACACCGATCCGGTTTGTTGCCATGTTTGGTTGGTTTGGTTCTCATAGGTGGTTTTGTACCAAGTGGGTTCTTCAATGAGATAATTATACATAAAAGCGGCAATTTTTGGGAGGCTCCCTTCCGGAAAGGCTTGCTTGGGCATGAGGCCATACCGTTCTACAGCCAAGGGCATTTGAGAATTTTCTAGTTTGGGATGTGCTGTAAAGTTTACCAAATTGGTCACAAATTCTTCTCTGTTGGGGAAGTTTTTGAGGTAATTTGTTTTGATGTCTACCATGGCGGGGGCAATACGGCCGTTAAACTCGTCTGCAGAGGGGCTGTGGCACAAATAACAATGGGTTTCCATGAGTTTTTTTGCCTCTAGGGCATTTTGATAACTGAGGCTGTTTGACGCTTGAACGCTGGTATATTCGTTGTTTTTTTTGCAGCTGGTAAGCACAAAAAGACTGCAAAGGCTGATGATGATGAATTGATGATGCATGGCAAATTTTTATAAATCACAAGTTTAGTAAAAACAATCGGATTGTTTGGTAACTTAGATTACACAGCCCAAAGATATTTTTGTAAAATATAGGTTGAGGTTAAGCACCAAGCCTTGCAGCCCGGCCTGAACGGAGCTCTTTTGCAGTTATTTAACTGCAAAAAGCGGGAGTGGAGGACGGAATAGCTGCCCCAATAAAAAATTATTTCAAGATTTTATAGGCGTAAAAATTGGTCATGATGGTTACAAAACTCACAATGGTGATGGTGCTGATGGGCATGATGATGGCAGCCACTAAGGGGGATAAGTTGCCAGAAACAGCAAAAGATAGCCCCACGATGTTGTAGAGTATGGAGATGGTAAAGCTAGCATAAATGGTCTTGATGGCCGCTTTGGCATATAAAAGCACCTTGGGCAGGAGTTGAAATTTTTCGGCATCGATGATGCCATCGCAAGCGGGAGAAAACACGTTGACGTTTTCTGAAATCACCAGTCCAACGTTGCTTTGGGCCAAGGCTCCGGCATCATTTAGGCCATCGCCAACCATCATGATGGGATGGGTTTGTTGCCATGTTTTTATTTTTTGAAGTTTGTCTTCGGGTTTTTGGTCAAAATACATGGGGGTATTGGCTGGCAAAAGTTTTTGCAAAGTGGCCTGTTCGCCGTTGTTGTCTCCAGACAATATTTTGAGTTGGTATTGGCTTGCAAAAGCTGTCATGAATTCTTTGAGGTGTGCCCTGTAGGTGTTCTGAAAGGTGAATCCTCCTAAAAACTGATTGTTTTTAGACACAAAGACTTGGGTTTTGTTGGTCTGATGTTCTTCTTGGTGGCCCACCCATTGGGCTGATCCTATTTTGTAGAAGTTTTCATTTACACTACCTGATATGCCCTGTCCGGTTACCTCTTGATAATCAAATATTTTGGTGGTTTTATTTTGGTTGAGGTGATTTGCTAATTGCCTGCTCAGGGGGTGATTAGACCCTGACACGAGTTGATAGATTTCGGCTTTCGTGTTTGCATCAAAGTGACCGTTTTCATTTACTTTCATTTGTTGGGCCGAGGTGATGGTGCCAGTTTTATCAAACACCACGGTTTTTATTTTGGCCATTTGTTCAATGACATGGGCATTTTTGAGGTATATTTTTTTTACCCCCAAAATTCTCAGGGCATTGCCAAGGGTAAACGGAGCTGTGAGAGCCAGGGCACAAGGGCAGGCCACGATGAGTATGGCTGTAAAAACATTGAAGGCCGTTTTGGTGTCTATAAACAACCAATAGCCAAAGCTTACAAAGGCGATGATCAGCAACACCGGTGTAAAATATTTGCTCACTTGGTTGGTAAGGGTTTGGTATTGCTCTTGTTTGTTGATTTGAAACACATCGTTGCTCCAGAGTTGGGTCAGATAACTTTGTTCAATACTATTGAGCACTTCAATTTCTATGGGGTTGCCTAAGATTTTGCCTCCAGCAAAGCATTTTTCGCCACTTACTTTTGTTACAGGCACCGATTCTCCGGTAACAAAACTGTAGTCGATGGCCGTTTTATCTGATATTAAAATGCCATCTACGGGTAATAATTCTTGGTTGCGGAGGTATAATCTATCGCCTTTTTGGATGTTGTAAACCTGAATATTTTCTATAGACTTGTTGGGCAGTAGTCTAGATACGGCTATGGGGAAGTAAGATTTGTAGTCTCTTTCAAAAGACAAAAATTCATAAGTTTTTTGTTGAAATAGTTTGCCTAAGAGCATAAAGAAGATGAGGCCTGTCATACTATCAAAAAAACCTTGACCCCAATCAAAAAAAATGTCAAGTGAGCTGCGAATAAACATTACCACGATGCCCAATGCAATGGGTACATCAATATTCAGGAAACCTGATTTTAAACTTTTGTAAGCCGATACATAATAAATAGAGGCACTATAAAAAAATGGGGGCAATGCCAAACCGAAGATTAACCATCTGAAGAAGTCTCGGTATTGATTGATCCAAAACTCATTGACTTCAAAGTATTCTGGAAAAGAGAGCAACATGATGTTGCCAAAACTAAAAAACGCTACTCCAATTTTGTAGAGCAAATTGCGTTGAATGGTATCTTTAGGTTGGTTGAGGCTATCTAGGCTGATGTAGGGTTCATAACCAATGGCACTCAATAGATATACAATTGATTTGAGTGATGTTATGGCTGGGTTATATTGAATTCTAACCGTTTTTTTGGGAAAATTTACTAAAGAGCTGCTGATGCCGTTTTGAAGTTTTTGTAGATTTTCCAAAATCCAAATACACGAACTGCAGTGAATAGTAGGTATGTGCAGTGAAATAATATGGCAGTTGTCTTCATCAAATTCTAAGAGTTTTTTAACGATTTCGTGGTTGTCTAAAAAGTCATATTTTCCTTGAATATCATTGGGGGTTGTTCCCGGATTTTTTTCAAAATCATAGTAACAGCCTAAGTCGTTTTGTTGAAAAATTTCATACACTGTTTTGCAGCCATTGCAACAGAAGTCCTGTTGGTCAAACCTAACAATGTTTTGTTTGGTGACTTCGTTGCCACAGTGAAAACAAGCGGTTTGTGGTTGCTTATCTTCGTCTTGCTTAATCATATTTGCTCATTTACCTTAGGCAAAATTCTGCATAAAGAATCATCTGAGTAATGATAAATATCATATTTTTTAATTTTAACATATGTGCGTAACAATTGTTACAATTTTCTAAAAATTATTTTGTAATTTTGAAATATAGAATAAATATTATGAGCAAATGCGAACAATGTATCGTTAGAGAGTTTAGCTCCCTTAAAGCATTGAACAAAGACCAATTATTAAAAATTGCCAGTTGCAAAACTTCGATGATCATCAAAAAAGGAGAAGCTGTTTTTGAAGAAGGCAATCATTTAAATGGTGTGTTTTGTGTGAAAGCTGGGGTTTGTAAAATGACCAAACTAAGCTCTAACGGTAAAGATCAAATTATTAAATTAGTAAAACCTGGAGAATTGTTGGGTCAGCGTTCTCTGATTAGTGAAGAGCAGGCCAACTTGTCGGCTGTGGCTTTAGAAGACATGGAAGTTTGTTTTATTCCAAAGCAAGAAGTTTTGGGGTTATTTAACGAAAATAACCAGTTTTCTATGAATGTGATGAGAACCATTTGTGGCGACCTCAAAGAATCTGATGAGCATACGGTGGTGATGGCTCAAAAAACTGTAAAGCAACGCCTAGCGGGAACATTAATTTATTTGGAAGACAATTTTGGCAAAAACCAAGATGGGTCTTTGAAGTTGCAGTTATCAAGAGAGGAAATTGCCAGTATGATTGGCACGGCAACGGAGAGTTGCATCAGGTTATTGTCTGATTTTAATAAGCTAAATTACATTCAACTAGATGGTAAAAAAATCACCATTATTCAAAAACAAGCTTTTATAAAAATGTATCAATAAAAATTTGATTAGGGTTGTAAAGCAAAAAACCTTCCGAATTCGGAAGGTTTTTTGTTTTATATAGGATAAAAATTACTTTTTAGCGTATTTAGATTTAAATTTCTCAATTCTACCGGCTGTGTCAACCAATTTAGATTTACCAGTGTAAAACGGGTGAGAAGTTCTTGAGATTTCCATTTTAAAAACCGGATACTCAACACCATCTACTACAAGGGTGTCTTTGGTTTCTACGGTAGATTTAGTTAAAAAAACATCTTCGTTAGACATGTCTTTAAAAGCAACTAATCTGTAATTTTGTGGGTGAATTTCTTTTTTCATGATAAATTTTGTTTCTAGTTATGATAATCAGTTGTCCTGATGCTTTGATAACCAAAGGTATAGAGCCCTGATAATCTTTTTGTTTGTTTATTTTTATTTGGACTGCAAAATTAGTTTTTTTTATATGATAAACAAGTTTTTAAAGATTTTTTTTTGATGTTTTACTATCAAAGACTTCAAACCAAAGTCTGCTCAATAAATTGGGTAAAATGCCCAAATGTTTTATATATTTGTAGCACCTTAAAATTTTAGTTTGTGAAACAATACATCAACCCCAAAATCTGGATTTTACCCTACGGACTTGTCATGGGGATTCTCTTGGCTTTATTAACCTTTAATAAACACCTTACGGGCAAACAATTTGAAAGTTCATTTTTAGACACTATTTTGGGCATACTCATCATCACCTTTTTAATTGCTTATCCGGTTTTTAAATACCACCTAAAAGAAGGGATTTTTTCGGTAAGAACAGCCCTTAAAATTGGTTTGGGGGTTACCGCAGTTGGTGCTATTGTTAATGTGATTTATATGTTTTGTTATGCCAATTATATTTACCCAGAATATGCCGACAAGGTAACTCAAATTCAGGTAGATGCCATGAGAGCCATGACAGACGAACTCTCAGAAGCAGAATTCTTAGAGCGATACAACACACTTCGGAAGTTAATTTTACCCTATTTGTATGCCGGTATTATTGGCATGCATTTATTTTTTGGATTCTTGGTGTCGTTTATCATGGGAGCTATTTTAAAACAACAATCCAAATAAGTTGATGAACTTATCTATTGTCATACCCTTATTAAACGAAAGTGAATCGTTGGTTGAACTGCATGATTGGATAGTTTCCGTGATGCAACAAGAGAACTACACTTACGAAATTCTATTGATAGACGATGGCAGTACAGACGATTCTTGGCAGGTTATTACCAAACTTAAGTCAAAGAATGAAAACATCAGAGCTTTTAGGTTTTTAAAAAACTTTGGCAAATCACAAGCTTTGCATTTGGGGTTTGCAGAGGCCAAAGGGCAAGTGGTGATTACCATGGATGCCGATTTGCAAGACAGCCCGGAGGAAATTCCGTCACTTTATAAGATGATAACTTCTGAGGGTTATGACTTGGTTTCTGGTTGGAAAAAAAAGCGATATGACGATGTGCTCACCAAGAATTTACCTTCCAAATTATTTAATTGGGCAGCCAGAAAAACATCGGGTCTATCGTTACATGATTTTAATTGTGGCCTCAAAGCCTACAGAAACGAGGTGGTGAAAAACATAGAAGTAAGTGGAGAAATGCATCGCTACATCCCTGTTTTAGTCAAAAATGAAGGTTACTTAAAAATTACTGAAAAACCCGTTACGCACCAAAAAAGAAAATATGGAGAAACGAAATTTGGGGTGAGTAGATTCACTAATGGTTTTTTAGACTTAATTACCATTTGGTTTTTAGGCAACTTTGCCAAAAGACCCATGTATTTGTTTGGATCATTAGGAGTTGTGATGTTTTTTGTGGGGTTTTTACTGACGGCCTACATTGGGACTTCAAAATTATACAGATTATTCAATGATTTACCCTATACGTTGGTAACCAACAGCCCATATTTTTATTTGGCTATTGCCACGATGATCATGGGCTCACAGTTGTTTTTAGCCGGATTTTTAGGAGAATTAATCATTAAAAACAAACCAAAAAAATTTTTATATAAAATCTCAGATAAAATTTAACCTTATGAAAATTGAGCAACAAATTTTAGACCGTGCAACTACCTGGATGTCTTCCCCCTTTGATGAGCAAACCAGGGAGGAAGTAGAAAAACTTTTAACATCAGACCCTAAAACCTTAGAAGAAAGTTTTTATAAAAATCTAGAATTTGGCACCGGTGGCATGCGTGGTGTCATGGGGGTAGGTACCAACAGAATCAATCAATATACCCTTGGTAAAAACACCCAAGGTATTAGTAATTATTTGCATAAAGTTTACCCCAATCAAACCATCAAAGTGGTGATTGCTTATGATTGCAGACACCAAAGCGATACGTTGGCAAAAGTAGTGGCAGATATTTTTACGGCTAACAATATTCGTGTTTATTTGCATCCAGCGCTAAGAACCACGCCACAATTATCTTTTGCCATCAAACATCTTGAGAGTCAGTTGGGCATCGTGCTTACGGCTAGTCATAACCCACCGGAATATAATGGTTATAAAGTTTATTGGCAAGATGGTGGGCAAATTGTACCGCCTGAGGATGAGGAAATTATTGAGGCCATAGAGGCTATAGACTATAACGACATTAAATTTGAGGCACAACCCAGTTTGCTCACTATTTTAGATCATAACATAGATGAGGCTTTTTGGCAATCTGCATTAGCTAGTTCAAAACTCAATTTATCTCAACAAGCCAGAGAACAATTTAAGGTGGTGTTTACGTCTTTGCACGGCACTTCTATAACCGCAATACCGCAAGTGCTTTCAAAGGCAGGCTACTCAGACTTGCACATCGTAAAAGAACAAGCCGAACCAGATGGCAACTTTAGCACCGTAAAATCTCCAAACCCCGAAGAGCCGGAGGCTTTAACCTTGGCCTTGGCGTTGGCAGACCAAGTGAATGCTGATATTGTAGTAGGCACCGATCCTGACTCAGACCGCCTAGGGGTGGCCGTAAGAAATAATGCTGGGCAAATGATTTTGCTGAATGGCAACCAAACCATGGTGTTGATGACAGCCTTTTTGTTAGAACAATGGCAAAAAGACAGCAAAATTACCGGCAAAGAGTTTGTGGGCACCACCATTGTGTCTACTCCTATGATGCATGAATTGGCAGAAGCCTATGGGGTAGAATGCAAAGTAGGCCTCACAGGGTTTAAATGGATAGCCAAGTTTATTAAAGATTTTCCGGAACTAACCTTTATAGGTGGGGGAGAAGAAAGTTTTGGCTACATGGTGGGCGATGCCGTAAGAGACAAAGATGCCGTGGCAGCCACTTTGCTCATTTGCGAAATAGGAGCTTATGCCAAACAACAAGGCAGCTCTATTTATGAAGAACTCCTTAAACTTTACCAAAAATTTGGACTTTACAAAGAATATCTTATTTCAATTACCAAAAAAGGTATTGAGGGAGCCAAAGCAATAGATCAAATGATGCATGATTGGAGAACCAATCCGCTGAAAGAAATAGCCCGAGTGCGGGTGGTGATGTTGGAAGATTATCAAACAAGCACGGCCTTAAATTTAACAAACAAACAAACAGAAACCCTAAACATACCAAAGTCTAATGTGTTGATTTATTACCTAGAAGATGGTACCAAAATTTGTGCAAGACCAAGTGGTACAGAGCCAAAAATTAAGTTTTATTTTAGTGTGAATACCAAATTAGACAACACGGCAGAGTTTGAACAAACCAATGAAAATTTGCAACATAAAATAAATCAATTTATAAAAGCATTAAAAATAGCATAACCCAAAGTAATGAGCAACTTCAAAAAATTAATCCCATTTATTAAAATCTACCAAAAGCAAGTGGGTTTAAATATTTTTTTCAACATCTTATATGCTCTTTTTGGCACCATGTCTTTTTTAACGCTGATTCCTATGCTCGATATTTTGTTTGGTAGCAACAGGGCCACGGCTGTTACCAAACAGCCCACCTATCAAGGCATCACCAAGTTGTTTGATTTTTTAAAAGATTCGTTGTATTACAAAATAAACTCTTTTATTGAAATATATGGCATTCAATATGCCCTTACCATCGTGATAGGGTTAATTATTTTTACCTTTTTTTTAAAAAACATTGCGGGCTATTTTGCCTCTTTTTTTATCATGAAAGTAAGAAACGGCGTCATGAAAGACTTGCGAGCGGCCATGTATAAAAAAGTGGTAAGCTTGCCAATTGCCTACTATTCTGAAAGAAAAAAAGGCGACATCATGAGCAGAACCTTGGGAGATTTGGGTGAAGTGCAAAATCAGTTTTTTGTGGTGTTAGATTTGTTGATCAAAGACCCCTTAACCATAATTTTTTCTATTGTAGCCATGTTTTTGTTGAGTTATAAACTCATGATTTTTGTGTTGATTTTTATTCCAATTTCCGGGTTTATCATTTCTTTGGTGGGCAAATCTTTAAAAAAACAAAGCATAGATGCCCAACAAGAAACAGGCAACTTTATCAGTTTGTTAGAAGAATCTTTGTCTGGGCTAAAGGTCATAAAAAGTTATAATGCAGAAAACACATTTATCAGCAAGTTTAATGCCTCAATATTTAAATTATATTCATTGTCTAACAAAATTGGCACTAAAAACAATTTGGCATCCCCCATGAGTGAGTTTATGGGTATTTTGGTGATTGCTGTTTTGTTGTGGTATGGTGGCAATTTGGTGATGGTAGAAGCCAGCCTTGAAGGCTCAGATTTTATTTCTTTTATGGGTTTGGCTTACAATATTTTGACTCCAGCCAAGGCCATTTCTAGAGCCAGTTATAGCGTAAAATCTGGTTTGGCAGCAGCCGAAAGAGTTTTTGCTGTTTTAGATCAGCCTAATTTTGTAGATGATAAACCCAACTGCATTCAAAAACAAACGTTTGATAGTCAGATTACGTTTGAGGCTTTAGACTTTAAATACGAAAATCAATTGGTGCTTAAGCAATTTTCACTCAGCATTCCCAAAGGGCAAACCTATGCCATCGTGGGGCAGTCGGGTAGCGGCAAAAGTACGTTGGCCAATTTAATTACCAGGTTTTATGATGTAAATGCCGGTAATATCTTGATAGACAACCTCAACATCAAAGACATGAGCATGCACTCCCTTAGGGGTTTGTTGGGCTTGGTGACCCAAGAGTCCATCTTATTTAATGACACCATCAAGAACAACATCTTGATTGGCAAATCTGATGCCACCGACCAAGAAGTGATAGAGGCCCTTAAAATTGCCAATGCTTGGGAGTTTGTAAAAGATTTGCCCAAAGGCATAGAAACCAATATTGGGGATGCCGGAAGCAAATTGTCGGGTGGTCAAAAACAACGCCTCAACATTGCCAGGGCAGTGCTCAAAAACCCACCCATCATGATTTTAGATGAGGCCACATCGGCCCTAGACACCGAAAGTGAAAAAGTGGTGCAAGATGCCCTAGAGAACATGATGAAAAACCGCACCTCAATTGTCATTGCCCACAGGCTATCAACCATCAAAAATGCCGATCAAATAGTGGTGATGCACAAAGGGAGTATTGTTGAGCAAGGCAAACACCAAGAACTCATTGCCCTTAATGGGGTGTATGCCAAGTTAGTGCAATTGCAATCTATAGAAGTCTCATAGCTCATGTATGTGGTGCATCCCAATATCAAAACCCCTGCCAACCCCCATACTATTGTGTGGAAGTATTTAGACTTGTCTAAATTTTTAGATTTATTGTTGCACGAAAAACTCTTCATGTCTCGCTCAGATAAGTTTGAAGACCAATACGAAGGCACCTTTAGCGAACCCACCTTTGAAGAAATCAAAAAAATAGCTCAAAACAACCATAAGTTCTTAGATAATTATAAAAAACAAAAAGAACGCGTGGTGATTAGCAGTTGGCATCTTAATGAACACGAGAGTTTTGCCATGTGGCAAATTTTTACAAAAAACAAAGAAGGTTTGGCCATACAAAGCACGGTGCAAAGATTAGAAAACGCCTTGCAACCCGAAAAAAAGTATTTGCAATACATAGGGGAGGTAAATTATATAGACTACAAAGTAGAGCACATTCCGTTTGAAGACACTTTTTTTCCGTTTTTGTATAAACGAAAAAGTTTTCAGTACGAAAAAGAAGTGCGAATTTTAACCGACGTGTCAGATTCAGACAAGGTGATTAACGAAGGCCTCAAAATAGATATTGATATTCATCAATTGATAGAAAAAATATACATACACCCCAAATCAGAAAATTGGTACAAAGATTTGGTTTTTAGATTAATGCATAAACTGGGCTTTGATTTTCCGATAGAAATTTCCGATTTGGAGAGTGAGATATTAATTTAGGTTTGATTTACTCTTTTTAGAATATCTCAAACCCTCACATATACGATTATAAACACCAAGAAAAAACATTAAAAAATAAAACCCAAACCCAATAAAAACAATAACAAATCGTTTTAAGGATAAAAACAACCTAAATTGAATATTAAATTTAAACTTGTAAAAAGTTAATTTTTTTTCACATTTGTTTTGTTGTTGTATCATTGCTTTAATTCTAGACACTTGAGCAATAGGCAAGACTAAGGCGTTTACAATAGAATGCGAATTAATTTATTTCTGAAACCAATTTTATTTAAATTGGGCTTAACTTTAATATGAAACTACTTTTTTTAATATTTATTTGTTATTTTTCATACTG
>DAIRDG010000057.1:0-13805 GCA_036796275.1 Flavobacterium sp. | reverse complement strand
TAACAAACCATAAACAAACGTACCAAACGTGGCAGATAAAATAATCACCGCAAAAGCCCAAATGCCATGACCGAGTAGCGTAAACATGGGTCCGGGACAAGCCCCTGACATGGCCCAACCCAAGCCAAAAATAACACCCCCAATCAAATATCTTTTATAAGATTTGGCTTTGGGTGAAAAGAAAATATAATGTCCGTAAAAATCTTTCACCTTATATATTTTGATAAACCAAGTGATTAAAACCCCAAAAAACAAAGCAGTGCCAATGATGCCATACATATGAAAAGATTCAAATCTAAACATTTCGTAAATTCTAAACCAAGAGATGGCTTCAGACTTGCTCATGGTGAGGCCAAATAAAATGCCAATGGCAAAAAAGACCAGTAAGTTTTTAAAACTAAACTTAGTAAGCTTGGTGTCACAATTATTGATATCTATTGTTGATTCAGTCATGATTAATTTAAATTTAAGATGTGAGGTAAAATAAGCCAAGTCATTAATAAACCGCCTATAAAAAAGCCAATAACGGCAATTAAAGACGGTAGTTGCAAATTAGACAACCCACTGATGGCATGCCCAGAGGTGCACCCTCCTGCATATCTTGAGCCAAAACCAACCAAAAATCCGCCTACTATCATGAGTAAAAATCCTTTGGTGGTGAATAAACTTTCAAGACTAAATAATTCTTGAGGCACCATTCTGTTGGCAGGGTTGATTTGATATTGGCTTAAGGCATTAACAGTGGCATCAGATAAGTTGATAACTTCAGGATTGCTAAAAACACTAGAGGCCAAAAAACCACCAATGATGGCACCTAACACAAAAACTAAATTCCAAATTTGGCTTCTCCAGTTAAAATTAAAAAAATCTGAAAATTTTCCGGCTCCAGCCAAGGTGCACATTGAACGAAGGTTTGAGGAAACTCCAAACTCCCCACCTGCTTTCAGCAACAAAAACATCACTAGGGCAATCATAAAACCACTAACATACCACGGCCAGGGTTGCGAAATAAAATTTATCATTTTGGTTGTTATTAAAATTAATCTATTCTTCCGAGTACTCTATAAAACTCTGCATGACTTTCTAAAAATTCAAAACTCACCTTGATTCTTCCTAAATTAGCTTGCAAAAGATTATTTTCCCTTGCATTGATTAAGAAAATTGAACTTTCGCCAAAAAAGAAAAGTCTCTCTTCAGAATCTAACATGATTTTATTGTCTTCTTCTAGCTCTTTGGCAATGCTCAACTGATTTTTGAGTGAAACAATGGCTTCAGTTTGAAAATTTATTTTGTTATTTAGTTGAAGTCTCTCTAGCGAAAAATCAAACTCGGCATCTTGTGTTTTTACTTTGGCCAATCTGTAAGCTCCACGTTCTTTTCTCACAAACAGAGGAAACGAAAAGTTGGCCCCAATTTTATAGTTGTTTACGTTCCACTCATTAAACAATACTGGTTCTGATAAAAAATTGTATTGCACGTCTAATCTCGGCTTAATCATATCCCCTTTGAGTCTTTGTTCTACTTTGAGGATGTCTATTTTGTTTTGAAGGGCTAATAGCTTTGGGTGATCATCTAGGTTAGGAAACGCCATAGACTCTTCGTCTATAATTACCTTGGCCAGCTCTTCTTCGGTGGCTTCGGCAGGTTTCATGTTAAGATTTAATTCAACGGGAATATTATTATCTAACCACAAAAAATTTGACAACTCTAAAGTAGCTTTCAAAAACTTTAACTGCGACTGTTCTAAAGATAATTTGCGGCTTTTTAAAATTATCTTGGTTTCTACACTATCAATAGCGGGTCTGTCTCCGGCAGAAATTAACGATTTTACCCCATCAAATCTTACCTGAACGTTGCTTAAAAAAAAGTTGAACAACTCTTGTTCTTCATAAGATCTTTTCCAGTTTAAATAGGTTACAATGGCTTCATAAAACACATCGGCTAGCACCAATTGTCTTTCGGCTTGTGTTTGCTGATTAAATAGTTTGGCTTTTCTGAGGTCTGCCATGCGTTGGTCTATAAACAAGCCCTGACCCAAAGGCACCTTTATGCCAAGCGTTGCCAAGCCAGCATCAGGCAATTTGTTTTGTGGATTTAGAAAAGAACCTTCCATTTGATCAAAGGCTGCTTTAATTTCTATGCCATACCAAGTTGGTATTTTGAAAGTAGAATTTAGAATATCAAAATATTCGGTACCAATAAATTGTTTTTTTTCGTAATCAACTTCAATTTTTGGATCAAAACCACCTCTGGCTTGCAAAATTTCGGCTTGTGCGGCCGTAAGTTGCAAATCGGCTTGTTTTACCAGTGGATGATATTGTTTAACAAAAGCCAAATACGCTTCTAATGACAACACATCAGACGCTGATTCATTTTGTGCTTTTGAAATAAAAAAACAAACCCAAATAAAGAAAACTTGTAAAATGTTTATACGCATAATAGTCGTATTACTTTGATTTCGAATTTTTGTCTTGTGTTTCTGGCTGATAAAAATCTGGAGGGAAACCATTGAGATGTCGCCAAATTTCAAACCAAATGGGCACGTCTGTTAGTAGGGCAAAGGTATTGGCTCCGGCCCCTATCCCAAGTTCTTTGGGCCATGGATGATCATCAGGGTCAGGTTCTATCAAGATTCTATATTTTCCGTTGGTACTCATAAAGTTTTCAATGGCAAAAATTTTACCTCCATAAGTACCATAACTCATGTTTGGCCAGCCGCTAAAAACAATGGCAGGCCAGCCGTCAAACCAAATTCTAATTTTCTCACCTTTATACATCAGGGGTAAATCTATAGGATCTACAAAAGTTTCTACGGCTATGTTATATTTTGAGGGCATGATACTCACGATGGGTGTTCCTTCTTTGATGGTTTCACCCAAACCAGACTGCAAGGCACGGTTTACAATGCCACTTTGTGGGGCGGTGATATAATATAAACTATTTCTAATTTTATAATTATTAAAACTGTTTTCTAATTTACTCGCTTGAGCCTCAGAATCAAATTGCATGCTCAAGGCTCCTAGCCTATCACTGTCTGCTTTAGAAAACTTTTCGTTAAACTCTGCTGTGAGTCTATTTATTTCAACTTTGGCATTGATTAACTCATTTTTAGCGGCCAAATATTTATTTTCTTGGGTGATAATTTTGGCTTCGGCATCTTGCAATTTTAATCTTTTGTCTTCTAAGTCTGTAACCGGTTTTAGCCCTTCTTTGTTTAACTGCAATGATCGCTCATATTGCGTTTGAGCAATGTTGAGTTGGGTTTTTACGGCAGCCAAATCCATACTGTCAGATTTCACTTTGAGTATTGCTTGCAAAATTTTATTTTGGGCTTGTTCAAGCTTAAGCCCTTGCTCAACCCTTAAGGCATTCATTTGTCCTTGCAAACTATTACTTTTTTGTGAGTAAGATTCCGCAGACAGTTTTTTAGCTTGCATTTGATTAAATGTGTTTTCAACCAACATAGGGTCTAGATAATCATCTTTGATTTCTGAAATAAACAAGATAGTATCGCCTTCATTCACAAAATCGCCTTCGTTTACATACCATTTTTCGATTCTACCCGAAATAATGGTATGAATAGTTTGTGGTCTTTGGTCTGGAGTAAGGGTGGTTACGTTGCCTTTGCCCCTCACGTTTTGGGTCCAAGGCAAAAACAAAAATAAAAGTGCCGTTATTACAACAATGGTAAGTGTTGTTCTAATTTTTGTATAGTTTCCTTCATTTACAATCAGATAAAATGATTTGTATTTTTCTGATTTAAATTTTTGAGAGATATCTTGTGGTGAAATTCCTAACATAATGCAGTATTTAAATTAAAACGCCTTTATCTAGTGTAATAACTCTGTTGGTTTTGGTTTTCCAATAATTATTTCTGGAGGTTACCAATAAAATCCAATCATGTTTTGGGTCTGTTAAATAGTCTATAACACTATTTTCTTGTTCAAAATCTAAATAATCTAGTGGTTCTTCTAAAATCAAAATTTTTGGTTTTTTAAGAATTACCCTGGCTAAAATAATTTTTTGAGCCAAAGAACTCGAAATATATTTCCCATCCGGATAAACAGGGGCATAATAGCCTTCGGGGTGTTTTTTTACAAAATCTCTTATAAACAAAGCTTCTGAAACTTGGTTGAGAAGCTCTTTTGAAATATTAGGATCATTGAGGGTCATGTTTTCATAAATTGTGCCTTCAAATAATGACTGCCCAGGAATAACTGCCCCAACCATAGATCTGTAACTTTCTAAGTTAATTTTTCTGATGTTATCTTCATTCACATAAAACAAACCTCTAGTAGGCTCTAGGAGTCCTGCAATGATTCTCATCAAAGTTGATTTTCCGGACCCATTAATTCCTTCAATATAGATGGTGTCTTTTTTGTTGATGGTTAAATTAATATCACTTAACACAAAATTTGTGGCATCGGGATAGCGGTAATTAATTTTTTGTAAATTAATTTTTAAGGTGCCATCCTCGGGTTCAAATAAATTATCTGTATCGTCTATATCGAGTTCTAAATCTGTTACTAAGCCAATTTTTTCAAAAGAGGTGAGCACATCATACATCACTTCTAAACCAACAATTAGTTTTTCAACAGAACTGATAATTAAGATGATGATAATTTCTGCTGCCACAAATTGGCCTATGTTCATTTGCTGGTTTAACACTAAAAATCCTCCTATCAACAATAAACTTGCAGTAATAAGCACCTTAAAGGCTACCATTTGTTTGTATTGTCTCAAGATTACCTTAAAGTGCTTTTCTCTAAAGTGAAGATACTTATCTGAATATTTATCATTAATGTTGATGGCATAAGCCAATGAACTATCATTTTTAAAGGTGATGTAATTTTGTGCAATTTGTTGCAACCAACCTGCTACTTTATATTTGTATGAAGACTCTTTCATACTGGTTGATAAACCTTCGGAAAAAGAAAAAATAATGATGAAATAAAGTAAGAAAAACAATAACACACTAAAGGCTATGAAGAAAGGATGGTATAGCGATAATAAAATTAACCCGAAAAATATTTGCAATACAGCAGCCGAATAGTCTAAAATAAGTTTGGTGAGACCTTTTTGTATGGTTAAGATGTCAAAAAATCGGTTTGACAATTCTGGCAAATGGTCTTTGTAATATGAACTGTATTTGAATTTTGGAAACCTGTACGCAAAATCAAAAGAGGCCCGAACAAATAATTTTTGCTGGATGTTTTCTGTAATTCTTAGTTGTAAAATTTGAAAATAACCTAAAATAATTACTCCTGATATAACAATTACAACCAAAACTATCCACGAGGTACTCACCACACCCCCTTGTATCAAGTTGATGATAGCTTGTATGCCTAATGGTAAAGATAAACTCACAAAACCAGCAAATATTGAATAATAAACAACCTGATAGAGATCCTTTTTTTCTAATTTTAAAAGTTTAATTAATCTATTGAGTGCGGGTGCTCCGTTGTTCATGCTTAAGATGATTTGAGTGTTTTGATTACTAATTCTTGGTAATATTCTTCAAACAAATTAGTTTTAGGAATATCAATGATTGATTTGAGATGATAACTAAAAAAATGACCTTGCAAACTGCCTTCTATGATGGTTGAAGCCAAATTTTTGGGGAATTTATAATCGTTGTTGCACAAAATGATGAGTTCTGAGAGTCTTTTGTGTAATCTTTTGTAAACATTAAAATAGCCTTTGTGATTGTGTTCATCAATGTTGCTGGTTAAAAATACCTTAAAAAAATCGGATGCCATGATTTGAAACAATAACTCTTCGTTAACAAATTCAAAGGCGTGATCATCCTTTACCTCAGCGGTAATTATTTTTACGGCTCTTAGCAGCCTGTCATGATGATTATCTATGTTGTTTGTATGCATTAACAATTGGTATTCTTTCCAACTCCAAAACCAATCGCTAAGATACAACAAAATCATTTGTTTGTTTTTGAAATATCTATAAATAGAACTTTCGCTGGTATCTAATTTTGAACTCAACAGTTTGAAGTTAAATTTATCATAACCCAGTTCATGAATTAACTCTATACTTTTTTGAATAATTTTTTTCCCAAGATCAGAGCTTAACGGATCTTTGAGGTAGAAATTCTCGTTTATTTGAAAGCTGATGTTAGAAAATTCTAAATACATTTTATCTAAAAATTATCAAAACAAAATTAATAGTAATACTATCGTTATTAAAAGTATTTATGCTAAATTTAACAAAGCCTGTAACTTATTAATATTGAAGTAAGTATAAACTAAAAAACTATCATGGGTTTTGGAGGAAGCACAGCCGCAGCTAATGTAACATTAAAATACAACCGAGACATGCTCAACAAACGGGCTATCAATAGAGCAATGCAAAAATCTATGTATCGGTTTTCGACACCAAAAAAAAACACCCTAGTTTATGAGAAAGCATACGATACAGAAGCCAAAAAGAAAGTTTTACAGCTGATAAACAATCAAAAAAGGCAAGACCAATTACAAACACTATTCGCCTTGGGTATTGCAATCTTGTTGTTTATTTTGGTTGTATGGATGTTTATTAGTTAATGACAATTGGCATCAGGTTTCACGGCCAAATTGATAGAATTTGGAGAAAGGTATGGAATATCTAAATCTAACCCTCTGATGATGAACAGACTGGCCATGATGAACAAGAATACGGGGAGTAGTTTTTGAATTTTTAGTCTGATATTTTGGGTAATAAAATGAGAAGACATGGTCACTAAACTCATTACGGGGATGGTACCTAAGCCAAACAACATCATATAAAAAACACTTTGGTACCAAGTGGGCATGGTGAGGGCACCAAACAAGGCTATGTAGACCAATCCGCAAGGCAAAAATCCGTTAAAAATGCCGATATTAAAAAATGCATCATTGGTTTTGCGTTTAAATTGCGTACCTAAATTATTTTTAACCTTTTGAAACTGTAAGCCAAATGGTTTAAGAATTTTAATAGACAAGATTTTTTGTTCTGGCACAAGCACAAAAATCAACATCAACAAGCCTGCAAACAACGATATTTTTTGTTGTAATCCGGCTATAACAAGGCCTTTGCCTAAAATTCCGAAGATCAGTCCTAAAGATGCATAGCTCAATATTCTACCCAAGTGATACAACAAAATTTGAAAAATTCTTTTTGAGGGATTTTGTCTATCCACCGGGAGCATCAAAGCAATAGGCCCACACATGCCAATGCAATGCAAACTGCTAAGTAATCCGAATATAAGAGCGGTGAAAATCATTAATTTAAGTTTTGAAGATTATAATCTCTTCATGGATGTAATGGAGGTTAAAAATAAACTGTTTCTTTTTTGAGGTAGGCTATGCCTTCACATTCAAAATCAAGAATAATGTCCCAAAGACCATCTACCAAAAGCCGATTAGGTATGAGCAAATGTGAATCGTTAGATAAAGAAATTGGAATTTCAGAATCTAGTTTTTGATTAGATGGTCTGTATAGAGACACTTTTCCGGTTATTTTATTAGGGTTTAATTCTGCAGGAAACTCAATTAAAAATCCTTCTTCAACGCGTTTTATCACAACCTGATTTTTGAGTTGATTGAGATTTTTTGCTTTTTGCATGTTGGCATCTATAAATTGCTCTTGCTTATAATAATCGTCTTCTACCAATTCGCTGTCATAAAAACTATTGGTTTGCACCTTTATCACAAAATAAAGGATAAACGACATAAACAATACGATGGCAATCACGATACCTGTTCCCCAACTAATCTTCATTTCTTTTTGTTTTTAAAATTCTCTCGGAGACATGAAATTGGTGCTAATGGTTTGAATTTTAATTTCACCGTTGTATATCTCAATTTGTATTTTGGTTTTATCGTCAGTTAGCTCTTTCGGATGAATATCGATAAAGAGCGTTCCTTTAGCTAATTCATTTTTAGGCACCTGAATTCTATCATTACCTACCAAATTGATTTGACCGTTGATGGGGTCAACCAACTTAAAGTAAACTTCCTCGTATTCGTTATTGGTTTTATTCACGATTTTGTAGGTGAATACGTTTCTAACTTTATCTTCATAATTTTGATACAAATTGCCGGGTAATCTTAAGATGGTTGTTTGCAAATCTGATCTTAAGAACAACATCCCAATTAAAACACCTGTCAAAATAGTGAGCACAGCAGCATAGCCTTTCATCCTGATGGTGAGTTTAAAGGGTTTCTTTTCAGAAATTTCAGACTCACTGGCATATCTGATAAGTCCTTTGGGCAAACCCACTTTATCCATGATAGTATCACATTCATCTATGCAAGCAGTGCAATTTACGCATTCTAACTGCGTACCATTTCTGATGTCAATGCCGGTTGGGCACACTACTACGCATTGGTTACAATCTATGCAATCTCCTTTGCCAGATTGGGTTCTATCTTCTCGTTTATCAAATTTAGCTCTGCCCAATTCTTTTTCACCTCGCACGTAATCATAGGCTACCACTACAGACTGATTATCTAATAAAACGCCTTGTAATCTGCCATAAGGACAGGCAATGATGCAAACTTGTTCTCTAAACCATGCAAAAATAAAATAGAAAACAGCGGTAAAAATCAAAATAGCCGAGAAGTTTTGTATATGAGCCATTGGGCCGTCTTTTACCATGGCAAACAATTTGTCGCTGCCCACCAAATAAGCCGTAAACACATTGGCAATGATAAACGAAACAACGAAGAAAACACCCCATTTGGTGAGTCTTTTTCTAATTTTTTCGGCATCCCAAGCTTGTTTGTCTAAACGTATTTGGGCTCCTCTATCGCCGTCTATCCAATACTCTATTCTTCTAAAAACCATTTCCATAAAAATGGTTTGCGGACAAATCCATCCGCAAAATATTCTTCCAAAGGCAACCGTAAAAAGCGTTAAGCCCACTACGCCTACTATCATAGAAATCACAAACAAATAAAAGTCTTGAGGCCAAAAGGGAAATCCGAAAATATTAAATCTTCTTTCTAATACATTGAATAACAAAAATTGGTTGCCATTAATTTTTATGAATGGGGCTGCAAACAAGAATAATAACAAGCCATAGCTAACCCATTTTCTTTTGTTGTATAGGGGGCCACTTGGCTTTTTGGGGAATACCCAAGAGCGTTTGCCCTCCTCTGTGATAGTGCTGATGCTGTCTCTAAAAGATTCGTTGTTATTGTCTTGCATGAGGTTTGATATAGATATTCTATTTGATGTAATACCCTAAAAACTATTTATTTTCCGAAGTATCATCTTTTATGTCTTGTTTTTCTTCATTTGGCACATTGATATTTTCAGCAACATATTTATCGCCTTCGGGTGCTTTGGCCTCTGCTGGGTTTGTGCCTTGCAAAGTCATTACATAGCTGGCTATTTTTTGTATGTCGGCCGGTTTAATCATATTTTTCCAAGGCACCATGCCTTTGCCTTCTCTGCCACCATCCATGATGGTATTAAACACATTTTTAATGCCACCTCCCAAAATCCAATATTCATCGGTAAGATTTGGGCCTATAGCTCCTCCCCCATCAGACTTGTGACAAGCCGCACATGAAGATTCATAAATTTTTCTGCCATGTTCCAAATCTGCTGCATCGGTTAGCATTTCAACGGCATCAAAATTAAAAACTTCGGGAGATGCCCTTTTGTATTTTTCAACTTCGGCTTGGGCCACTGCCATTTCGGTTTCAAACTCAGAGGCCTGATCATATTCATTAATAATGTGAAATCTTACAATATAAATCAATCCGAAAACAATAGTTACATAAAACAACCCTACCCACCAAGGTGGCAACACGTTGTCTAGCTCTTTGATGCCATCATAATCGTGCTCAAGCATTACCTCATCTTCATTTTCAATTTCTTTAGATTTGGTAAGTTTACTTAGCCAACTGCTTTGCATGATTGATTGGGCTAATGGCACAGTTTCTTTGGCTTGCAACTTTTGTTTTTGTTCGTCGGTAAGCATGTTATAAATTAACCTATCAATGGCTGCTACAATTACCTCAATGGCTATGAGCAGAAACAAAAACAAGATTAAAAATACGGTGATTAGTGGGTATTTTACAACGGCCCACTCTTCGCCCGAATCCATTACAAACTCCACTGCCAAAAACACTAAAGCAAAGATGGCCGGGATTCTTATATATGCTGGAATTAATTTTTTCATGGGTATATCTTTTAAATTTTAAACTTAATCTTGAAAGGGTAATTGACTCATTTTATCAGCTTTTTCTTTTTTGTATGTGAAAGCATATATGGTGTAACCCATAAATACACTAAAAAAAATAACTAGCGAAATCATTGGGTATATTTCAACCCCAACAATGGTTTCTAAGTTGTGTTTTACGAACTTTAACATATCATCAATTTTTAGCCATTTGTTCTGTTTTCACTTTCATATCGGTACCTAATCGTTGCAAGTAGGCAATGAGTGCAGTAATTTCTCGGTCTTTCATGGGAACAAAATCGGCACCATATTTTACTTTACTCGCTTCATAAGATTTCACAAAGTCTGGGTCAGTATGAAGATTTTCTTCAATTTGTGCAGATTGTTCTTCGATGCTTTTTCTGGCGTTGTTTACTTCTTCGTTAGTGTAGGGCACCCCTAAGGTTTGCATTACTTGCATTTTCTTTTCTATGAGGCTATGATCCATGGCTTTGTTGGCAAACATCCATTTATAACCTGGCATAATAGAGCCGGGTGAAGTTGACTGTGGATCCCACATGTGATTAAAGTGCCAATTGTCATTATACTTGCCTCCAAGTCTCCACAAATCTGGTCCGGTTCGTTTTGAGCCCCATAAAAATGGGTGTTCATAAACATACTCGCCAGATCTTGAGTAGTTTTTATTGATAGGGTCATAACGTTCTACTTCGCTTCTAAAAGGTCTGATCATTTGCGAGTGACAGTTGTTACAACCTTCTCTGATATACAAATCTCTGCCTTGTAACTCGAGTGGTGAATAAGGTTTGATAGAGGCTATGGTTTCAACGTTGGAGTCTACTACGATCATGGGTACTATTTGAATGATACCTCCAATGGCTACTGCCAAAGTTGTTAACAACGTAAACTGTACTGGTTTTCTTTCTAGCCAACTGTGCCAAGCTTCTTTTCTTAATCTGTTAGGGCTTATTTTGGCTAAAGCTGGTGCTTCAGCTAATTCGTTTTCTACGGAGCTCCCTGCAGATACCGTTCTGATGATGTTATAAACTAGAACTAATAGACCAGTAAAATAGAGTAATCCACCGATGGCTCGCATCCAATACATCGGCATGATGTTGGTTACAGTTTCTAAAAAGTTGCCATAAACCAAAGTGCCATCTGGGTTAAATTGTTTCCACATTGAGGCTTGTAAAAACCCCGCTACATACATGGGGAGTGTATAAAGAATTATCCCTAAAGTACCTATCCAAAAATGAAAGTTGGCTAGTTTATCTGAAAACAAACTGGTTTTGGTAAGTCTTGGAATCAGCCAATACACAATACCAAAGGTCATAAAACCATTCCATGCTAAAGCACCCACGTGCACGTGAGCTACAATCCAATCTGTGAAGTGTGCTATAGCATTCACATTTTTTAAAGACAACATTGGTCCTTCGAAAGTAGACATCCCATATCCGGTAATCCCAACTACAAAGAATTTGAGTACAGGGCTTGTTCTCACTTTGTCCCAAGCACCTCTAAGGGTGAGTAATCCGTTAATCATACCTCCCCAAGACGGAGCAATGAGCATCACAGAAAACACAACGCCTAAGTTTTGAGCCCAATCTGGCAAAGTAGAATAGAGTAAATGGTGCGGACCTGCCCAGATGTAAATAAAAATTAAAGACCAAAAGTGAATAATCGACAAACGGTAAGAATACACGGGTCTATTGGCTACCTTGGGCACAAAATAATACATTAAACCTAAAAATGGTGTTGTTAAGAAAAACGCCACTGCGTTGTGGCCATACCACCATTGCACCAAGGCATCTTGCACCCCGGCATACACAGAATAACTTTTGAATAAAGAAACCGGAATTTCTAAACTATTAAAAATATGTAGCAAAGCAACCGCTACAAAAGTGGCGATATAAAACCAGATGGCAACATAAATGTGACGCTCTCTTCGCTTAATGATGGTGCCAATCATGTTGATACCGAAGGCTACCCAAATTAATGCTATGGCAATGTCAAAAGGCCATTCTAGCTCGGCATATTCTTTGGAAGTTGTAAAACCTAAAGGCAATGTAATGGCCGCACCTACAATGATTAACTGCCAGCCCCAAAAGTTTAGTTTACTTAAAAAATCGCTATACATTCTTGTTTTGAGCAGTCTTTGCATAGAATAATAAACCCCTGCAAAAATGGCATTACCCACAAAAGCAAAAATTACTGCATTGGTGTGTAAGGGTCTCAATCTTCCGTAACTTAACCATGGGATACCATCTGTGAGGTTAGGAAACAAATATAAGAAGGCAACAATAAGCCCTACTAGCATTCCTACAACTCCAAATAATATTGAAGCATAAAGAAAGTTTCTTACAATTTTGTTGTCATAATAAAATTGCTGATTCTCCATAATAATAACTATTTTTTGTCTGTTTTTTGATTTTTTTCTTTTGAATCTTTAATGAGTTCGTTGTCAAATAACATTCTAACCGAAGGGGTATAATCATCGTCATACTGACCAGATTTGATAGCTTTTATAAAAGCAAACAAAAAAAGTAATGCTACAAAAATACTTACCGAAATTAAAATGTATATAACGCTCATGCCATTAAGAATTCGTTAACAAAGATATCATAAGAGGTTTTTTGAAAATATGATAATTGTCATGACCATTAAATTTTTGAAAAATTAATACAATCAGGCTTTAATTTCATTAAAAAAAGATTTGAGTAATGTCAAAAAAAAGAGCTTTACACCTTTATAAAATATTAGATTTGGTGTTTTATTAAGTTTTATCTGATTCTGTATTTTGAAAAAATATTGTATTTTTCGCAGTTCATTTTAATTTGTTTTTATTGAAACCCAAGATATCAGTAATCATAAGTACCTATAATGCTGAAGAGTGGCTTAGCAAGGTTTTGTTAGGGTATAGTATTCAGACTTTTACAGATTTTGAAATCATCATTGCAGATGATGGCTCTGATGATAAAACCAAAGAAGTGATTGCCTTAAGTGAAACCCTTTTTAGTCGACCAATTATTCACGTGTGGCATAAGGATGAGGGTTTTCAGAAAACCAAAATTCTCAACAAAGCTATTTTGGCTTCGTCTTCAGATTATTTGTTGTTTACAGATGGTGATTGCATCCCAAGAAAAGATTTTATTGCAGCTCATATCAAACACCAACAAAAAGGATTTTTTTTATCAGGAGGCTATTTTAAATTATCCGAAGAAACTTCAAATAAAATTGACCGTGAATCTATTTTATCAAATCAATGCTTCAGCATAGGTTGGCTTACCAAAAGAGGATTAAAACTAAACTTTAAGTGCTCAAAACTTACCAATAATTTATGGTTTGCTCATTTTATGAACTGGGTAACCCCCACCAAACGCACATGGAATGGGCACAATAGCTCTGGCTACAAGGCCGATATAATAGCAATAAATGGTTTTAATAATACCATGCAATATGGCGGAGAAGACCGAGAGTTGGGCGAACGACTTTTTAATCATGGTTTGGTATCTAAGCAAATTAGATATTTTGCTATTTGCCTACATTTATACCACGAAAGGAGTTGGGACAATCCGGAAACTTGGCAAAAAAACCAAGCCATTAGAGATTATAATACAAAACATAAAGTAACGTGGATAGAAGA
>DAIRDG010000056.1:0-14045 GCA_036796275.1 Flavobacterium sp. | reverse complement strand
TGTTCTTTCAGAGCGGAGCTCTGTTGGGAACTTTAATCCCATCACATCTTATTTTGTTGATTATTTTGTTTTGGGGATTGTTCTTTCAGAGCGGAGCTCTGTTGGGAACTTTAATCCCATCACATCTTATTTTTATTGATTATTTTGTTTTGGGGATTGTTCTTTCAGAGCTTAGCTCTGTTGGGAACTTTAATCCCATTTACTTCATATTATTAAATCTTTAGAATTAAAAAGGAAAACTTAATTGATAGTTTAAAAGATTACTTTTAATAAAATGGAGTCATTGAAAAGTCAGTAAATATTTATTTTTATACTATAAAAGGTATAAAACATATCAAAATGTGTTAAAATGTATCTTTAAAGGTATAAATTAACAATAAAATATTATTTTTGTATTTTAAAAGGTATAAAATATGAAGAAAATTAAAACTTATTTGAGTACTCACATAAAACAAAAAAGAAAAGAAACAAAGCTAACTCAACCAGAACTAGCCTTAAAAGCTGGCGTAGGCCTAAGATTTGTCAGAGATTTAGAACAAGGCAAGACAACCTTGAGAATGGATAAAGTTAATGATGTTTTAAGATTGTTTGGAGAAACACTAGGTCCAGTTGCTATGAATAGAGATGAATTTACAAATTTATAACCTTGTAGGATTAGTTAAACAAAATCAGGTAAAGCTTGCCATTTTGAAGAATTATCAGATTGGCTAATGCCAATGCAAAATATATAAACTAGCATGTAAAGCAATCTAAAATTTTTAATGAAATTTAATGAAAAGAAGTGGAAGCGTATATTATAAAAATCACTATTGTGGGGTAGTTTATGAAAATGAGCAAGGCTATTTTTTTGAATATGACAAAGACTATCTTAATCAAAAAAATGCTCAAGCAATTAGTTTAAGTTTGCCGTTAAGCACCCAAATTTATGAAAGTAAGGTCTTGTTTCCTTTCTTTGATGGATTAATTCCTGAGGGTTGGTTGCTTGACATTGCTGAGCAAAATTGGAAAATAAATTATCGTGATCGGATGGGTTTACTGCTTAGTTGCTGTAAAGATTGCATAGGAGCTGTTAGTATCAAAAATAATGAAGAATTATAAGAAAAAATATTTAGAACGTCAACAATCATTTTCACAAGAAGTTAATGAAAAAATAGCTTTTTATGGAAAACGTTGTTTGCATTGCTATGAACCATTAAATGACCCTTTGATGGATGTTCATCAGGCTTGCAACAAACGTTTTTATGGGCAACTTAATACGCCAGTCTTACAATACAACTTTGATAACCTTGAAGCCTTGGCTGCCAAAGTTATCCAAAGTCAAATGGCTGTTACAGGAGTACAAGCAAAAATTTCTTTGAGTTTATATCGGAAAGAAGATAAAAATCTTACCAAAAAACTTACTATTGTAGGGTTGTATGGTGATTACATCCTTAAGCCACCCTCTAAATATTATCAACAATTACCAGAATTAGAAAGTGTAACCATGCATATGGCAAGGGTTTGTGGCTTGCAAGTGGTGCCGCATAGCCTCATCTATTTACAAGATAATACGCTTTGCTACATCACTAAACGCATAGACAGAACCAGAAAAACAAAGCTTCACCTAGAAGACATGTGCCAATTGAGTGAGCGATTAACTGAAGATAAATATAAGGGTAGTCATGAACAAGTGGCAAAACTCATATTAAAATACTCGTCAAATCCTTTGTTGGATGTTTCAAATTTTTATGAATTGGTTTTATTTAGTTTTTTTACTGGCAATGCTGATATGCACCTAAAAAACTTTTCGCTTTTGAAAAATGAACAAGACGTTTATCAACTTAGTCCGGCATATGATTTAGTGCCAACTGCCTTGGTGAACCCAGCAGATGATGAAGAATTAGCACTTACGCTGAATGCCAAAAAACGAAAACTAAAATACCTTGATTTTTTGGCTGCTTATGAACGCTGTGGCTTGAGCAAAAAAGTATTAGACAATACCTTAGAGTTGTTTACCTATTGCAAACCTGAATTGTTTGAAGTATTAGACAAAAGCTTTGTAAATGAAGAGTTTAAGGAAAAATACTATATGCTAATAAACCAACGCTATCGGCAGTTGGGCTTATAATTTATGATATTGTAGAGGTAAAATAAGGCTTTTGTCACTTATTTTACCTCTTTTTTTATTTCAAATACATCGTACTTTATTCTATTAAACAACCCCTCAAACTCGACTTTAAATAAAACATGGCTTTAAAATTCAAAATAAAACTTACATTTGTTTTATGCGTTATACTTTAAGATTATCATGGATATTTTGATTAAATCCTTTAACCGTGCTTATTATTTAGATAGATGCTTGTGTACTATCAAACAATTTGTTTCTGGATATGATCAGATTATTATTATGGATGATGGCACTCCGCATAATTACCTTGAATTGATCACAAAAAAATACCCGTTTGTAAAAATTGTATACTCTGATTATTACTACCAAAAATCTGAAGCTTGTGCTCATGGCAAAGCATCTCAACTAAAAGAAATCCCAACAAAATTATGGACCTCAACTGCCAAAAATGCCTCTGATTATTTTGTTTTATTAGAAGAAGATATGTGGTTTACAGCTCCTGTTAATTTAAATGTCTTAAAAACTCCATTAGCTGATAACAACATTGCCATGCTAAAATTATTTTGGTTAGGCAATCCTAATTTAGTTCAAGCCAAAGGATATGATACAAAAGAATATTTTGAAATTTTCAAACTTCAACCTTCACAAAAAAACTGGTTGTTGTATTACTTCAAATACTACCGATTTCACAGAGTAAAGTGGTTAAAAAAACTGTTAGGGTTATATAATCATCAAGATAAACTCTCTTATTACAGCGTTTATGCTGTTGCAGGTATGATTTTTAAACAATCGTATTTTTTATCGGTTTGGCAAAACAATCAAACAAGTGTATACGAAAATCAACAAATTTTGAATGGCCTAAAAGCAATAAAAAAGAACAACTTTCAATTTGCCAAAACCAAACAAGAATTCATTAAAACGGGTTTTATTTCATCATCCACTAATGATAATAGCATCAAGAAAAATACTTTTGATCAGTTTGCTTGGAATAAATTTTTGAATGACTGTTGGCTCAACAATGCTTATGATGTGATGGAAAATTTTCCAAAAGATTTTTCAGAAAATTATGTTTTAGATTTACTAAAAAAAAGCAGTTTTGATTCTAAAAATTGGCATAACTGGCATCAACAATTTAAATCTTATTACCAAAATATTGGTTGTGATATATAAATGAAAGAGGAAAATTTTTATAAAACCATCATCAAATCTACTGGGCTGTTTGGCACCTCTCAACTGTTGCAAATATTTTTTCAGGTGGTTGCCAACAAGTTTATAGCTGTGCTTTTGGGGGTAAGTGGTGTGGGGATGGTTGGGATGTTTAACAACGTTTTGCAACTCATTACCTCTCTAGTGGGCTTTGATTTGCAAAAAGTAAGCACCCGAAGCATTGCTTTGGTTCATGAAAATAAAAACTACAATTTATCAAAAACCTTAGGTTTACTAAACTTTATGGCAATTTTTATTGGGGTCATAGGGGCATTAGTTTCTATAAGTTTTGCTGGTTTTTGGAGTCGTTTAGCATTTTCTGATACTAGTTATAAACATTGGTTTTATTTTTTAGGCGTTTACTTTTTCTTCTGGGCTTTTGTGCAAACGCGTATGGGTATTTTACAAGGGACACAACAACTCAAAACATTTGCTTTTTTTCAGGTATTTAGTGCTGTTAGCCTCGGAAGCATCAGTGTGTTATTTTATTATTTATATGGCATTGAAGCAATTATTTTGGTCACTATAATAGGGGTTTTTGTGCAGCTAATTTTTTTAACATGGATAACCAAAACCCATCAATTAAATTTTAAAAACTTAGCTAAAAATTGGTCTGTAAAATTTAGCGAGGCTTTACCTATCTATCAATTGGGGTTAGTATTAAGCATCAATGCGGTGATTGGTCAATTGTGTTTTTTGGGGGTCAGGTATTTCTTAAAACAACAACCTGATGCTTTTAGTTTGGTTGGCTTTTATGAAGTAAACCAAACGGTGATGCTAAAATATTTAGGGTTGATATTTGTGGCTATGAATTATTATTTTTATCCTAAACTCACTGCTTTAATTGATGATCTTAAACAAAGTACCCAACTTTTAATGAACCAAATACAAAGTAGTGTGTTGCTAATTACCCCTGCCATTGTTTTGCTTTTTGTGTTAGATGAATGGTTCATCAAACTATTATATACCGAAAAATTTGTGTTTGCTTTCAGGATTTTACAATTTTCGTTATTGGGGTTATTTTTGAGAGGTATTACTAACGCTTTAGGCTTTTTTGCTTTGGCAAAAGGGAACAAAAAATTATTTTTCAAGCAAGAATTATTGGGCGATTTGCTCAACTTATTCTTTTCTGTGCTTGGGTTTTATTGGTTTGGCTTAGCAGGTTTAGGCATGGGCATAGCCCTGATGTATTTTGTTTATGGCGTTTTTGTAACATACCAACTTCAAAAAACCTATGGTGTTTGGCTAGATCAAAAAACAATTCAACTCATTTTAATTAATGGTGGTATATGTTTATTAGCCTCTTTTATAAGTTTCTGGTCTTATAATTTTTGGGTTTTGTTGATTTTGTTTTTGTTCATTACCCTCAAAAACAGTAAGGCTTTGTACCAAAGATTTTATGGTTAATGTGAATGCCAAACGTTGAGATAGTGGTTTGAAACCTCTTGTAAATCATGGTGTTTTTTTACAAACTCAACTGCATTTTGCCTGATAGATTGTCTTAACGCTTGATTGTTTATAATTTCTGAAAGCATTTGGTATAATTGCACATCATCATGAAGGGCATGCACACAAACCTGATTGTTGTTGAGTTCATAATGATCTAAAAAATCTGGGCAGCTTCCGGTAAAAACAACCTTGCCAAAGCTCATTCCCAATAAAGCATTATAACCTTGATCATTGGCATATAGTTGGTCTAGCAAAATATCGCAAGATTTTAAAGTGGGTAGATACGCAGAGTATGGTAAATCATAAGTTGTTTTGATGATGATATCAGGATAGTTTGTGGCAATTTTTTTTAGAACAGCTTCAAAAACATCATTCCCTTTTTTGTAATAATTTCTAGAATTGATGCCATGCAAAATAACCAAAGTACGGTTTTCTTCAAACATTTGTGATTGTTGTGCTATAGGATAAGGAATAAACGCTATTAATTTCGGATGATTTTTTAAAGGGATTAAATAATCAAAGTCTGTGGCTATGTGGCCATTGATGTATTTGGTGATGTAATCAAAATAAGTCTGATAATCTGTTTGCAGATATTTAAATACGGCTTGATGGGTTTTAGGGTTGAGTTTGTTTTGAACATAAGGTGTTAATACACTTGGAAAGTCTTTGTTTTTTTGAGCAAAGTTTAAATAATTTGAATCTACACCACAACAAAGTACAAATACTCTTTGGTTGTTTTGATGCAGTAAATCAAAGATTTTTCTTTCGGTATTTGGCAATAAATCAAATGGCGTTTGATTGATTAATTGCACTACGTCATAATTGATAAAATTAGATTTTAAGCGTCTTATTTGATAATAAACATAAAATCCATTTAAATCTATTTTAAAAATCCTGAACAAGAGGCTGTTTAATTTCTTTAAAATTCCATTTTTAAAAGGTGAAATAATCTTAAAATCCGAATCAAAATTTTTAAAGTAATCGCCAGATGACACCAGTAATACCTCGTGCCCAAGTGATTTTAATCCGGTTTTTAAAGAATTGTGCAAATTACTATACTCCCCTACCAACAATATTCTCATAAAAAGTAATATTTTAGCAAATATAAATGATTGCCATGAAAAAAAAGCATATTGGCTTAGTGAGCATCTCATTAGGCAAAGGTGGAGCCGAAAAATCGGCAGCCAATTTGTCTTTACTTTATGCTGAAAAAGGATTTTTGGTTGATCATATTATACTAAACAGTCAAATTGACTATCCGTATGCGGGATCTATATTTAATTTGGGAGAAAATAAAATTGGAAAAGATAACTTTTGGCAAAGAATAAAACGCTTTTATGCTTTTTATAAACAGCTGAAAAGTGCTCAATTCGATGTTATTATTGATCACAGAACCAAACAAAATAGTTTGGTTGAATTGTTGTATGCTTTAGTCTATAAGCTTACAAAAGCCAAAATTATTTATGTGGTTCATAATTCTGACCTCAAACAATATTTTACCGCTTTCCCATTTTTGATGACAAAAATTTATAACAGAAATTACCTTACAATAGGGGTTTCTAAACAATTGGTTGAAGACTTAAAGTTGATTTATAAAATCAGAAACACCCAGTTAATTTACAACCCAATTGTAGTGAATGAGCATGCCACAAAAAAGCAAGACCCTCTACTGCAAACAAAAACATATTTTTTGTATTATGGCAGACTCTTAAACGAGCAAAAAGATTTAAAATTTTTAATGACTGCTTTTGATACCAGTCAATTGCATGAAAAAAACATTTATTTAGTTTTGCTAGGTGATGGCCCTGATAAAAAGATGCTACAAGACTATGCCAAAACTCTAGCTTGCCAACAGCATATTTTGATTTTACCCTTCACCAAAACTATCGAACCTTATATTCTTAATGCTTTGGCTGTGTTAATGACCAGTCGGTACGAAGGTTTTCCGATGACTTTGATGGAAGCTATCAAGCTTAAAAAGCCTGTGGTGGCACTTAATTTTAATCACGGACCGGCTGAGATTATCAATCACACAAAAAATGGCTATTTAGTAAACAAACGAGACCCGAAGTTGTTTGCTGAATATTTAGTAAAGGTTTGCCAACTACCACAGGGATTTGAGTTTGATGCAAATAAAAAGTTGTTTGACTCACAAGCTTGGATAGACTTGGTAGCTGAAGACTAAAGTCCAAAAATTATGAATTTAGATTTTTTATGTTTAAAGTTTCATAACCTCAACAATTAATATACTCATCTAATCGCGGTTTATCATACCTGTAAAAATTAGCAAAAAAAAAGTGTCCCTAAATATAAAATACTCGGGACACTTTCTTTGGGGTATTACAAAAAACAGATTTATCTACTCAATTTTGTAACGTTTTCTGTCGTTTTCATTTAAGTAAACTTTTCTCAATCTGATACTTTTGGGGGTTACTTCCACCAATTCATCTTTTTGTATGTATTCTAAGGCTTCTTCTAATGAAAACTTAATGGCAGGAATAATTCTGGTTTTATCATCTGCACCAGAACTTCTAAAGTTGGTAAGCTGTTTGGTTTTGGTGATGTTCACAGTCATGTCGTCTCCTCTTGAGTTTTCACCTACCACCTGGCCTTCATAGATATCCTCATTAGGATCTACAAAAAATTTACCTCTTTCTTGCAACTTGTTGATAGAGTATGGAATAGCCTTGCCGTTTTCCATAGAAATTAATGAGCCATTTATTCTGCCAGGAATTTCACCTTTCATGGGTTGGTATTCTAAGAATCTGTGAGTCATGATGGCTTCCCCGGCAGTGGCGGTGAGTAATTGATTTCTTAGGCCGATAATTCCTCTAGAGGGGATTAAAAACTTAATGATCATGCGTTCTCCTTTGGGTTCCATGCTAAGCATTTCTCCTTTTCTTAAACTCACAAATTCAACGGCTTTACCTGATACATTTTCTGGTAAATCGATGGTTAATTCTTCTATGGGTTCGCATTTTTTACCATCAATTTCTCTGATGATTACTTGTGGTTGACCAATTTGCATTTCATAACCTTCACGACGCATGGTTTCTATAAGTACTGATAAGTGCAATACACCACGGCCAAACACCATGAATTTATCTGCACTATCGGTGGCGTTTACTCTTAGGGCCAAGTTTTTTTCGAGTTCTTTTTCTAAACGATCTTTGATGTGTCTGGACGTTACAAACTTGCCTTCTTTACCAAAAAACGGAGAGTCGTTTATGGTAAACAACATGCTCATGGTAGGCTCATCGATGGCAATGGTTGGGAGGGCTTCAGGTGTTTCAAAATCTGCAACGGTATCGCCAATTTCAAAGCCTTCTAAACCAACAATGGCACAAATATCACCAGCTATTACAGAGGCAACTTTTTTTCTGCCAAGACCATCAAAGGTGTGTAATTCTTTGATGCGTGACTTTATTTGCTTGCCATCGCGTTTTACGAGGGTTACTTGCATGTTTTCTTTAATTTCACCTCTTTGCACTCTTCCAATGGCAATACGACCCGTAAAGCTTGAAAAGTCTAATGAAGTAATCAGCATTTGCGGAGTACCTTGTGAAGCTTTTGGCACAGGAACATGGGCAATAACCATATCAAGCAATGGTTCTATGTTTTCGGTTTGGTTTCTAAAATCTTCAGACATCCAATTGTTTTTGGCAGAGCCATAAACGGTTGGAAAATCTAACTGCCATTCTTCGGCACCTAGTTCGAACATGAGGTCGAAGACTTTTTCGTGTACCTCTTCGGGGGTGCAATTTTCTTTATCTACTTTGTTGATAACCACACAAGGTTTAAGACCTAAATCGATGGCTTTTTGTAATACAAAACGGGTTTGTGGCATGGGGCCTTCAAAGGCATCTACAAGTAATAATACACCATCTGCCATGTTGAGTACCCTTTCTACCTCGCCACCAAAGTCAGCGTGACCAGGGGTGTCTATGATGTTAATTTTGGTGCCTTTGTATATCACCGAAACGTTTTTAGACACAATGGTGATACCACGTTCTCTTTCGAGGTCGTTGTTGTCTAAAATTAAGTCTCCTTTTGATTCATTATCTCTAAAAAGTTGACAATGGTACATGATTTTGTCAACTAAGGTTGTTTTTCCGTGGTCAACGTGTGCAATAATGGCAATGTTTCTAATAGCTTCCATTTGAATGTTTTGTAAAATATTTTCTTAATTCTGATTAATTATAGCCCTGATTGTAGCGGATACCCTGCAGTGTTGGTTTGTTGATTTTTTTTGCAAGATGAGAGCGACTGCCAAGAAGCTCCTCAGATGGCCTTAAAAAATCACAAAACAGCACGAAGCGTATGAGCGAAAAGCAGGAAATTGCTGCTAAATGGCTAAACTTCAATCAGCGTGCAAAAGTAGTTTATTTTTTTGATATGCTAGGTTAATAGAAGTTTAATAAATTAAAAAAATATTTTTGCTGTGGTTTTATTTAATAAAACAGATTTAAGCGATTAAACTAAAGAGAAATACAAGTAGAATAATAAGTAATGGGCCAATTAACCCTATGTTGATACCCCCAAGTTTAAAGTCTTGTTGATCAATATAACCTGTACTGTACGCTATGGCATTGGGTGGGGTTGACACGGGTAAAAGCAGTGCACATGAAGCACTAAGCCCAATAACAAGCGGAAAAATTATGGGGTTGAAAGTGGGATTTATACCTGCCAATGAAATGGCTATGGGAATAAAAATAGTGGTGGCAGCAGTGTTGCTCATGAAATTTGAAAAAATTACGGTGATGTAAGCAAATAAAAACACCATGACATATAAATTGATGTTGAAGTGGCTAATTTTTAGCACAAAATATTGAGCCAAACCTTGCTCTTGCACAGCCATACCCAGGGCCAAACCACCTGCCACGAGCATGAGGGTATCCCAAGGGAGTTTTCTTACATCATCGGCATCTATGATTCCGAGCATGGTAAGTCCCACAATTGGGATGCCAGAAACTGCAGCAACTGGGATACCAAAAAATTGAGAAGTCATCCAGAAAAACAAAGTGGTTGCCAAAATAATTAGCATGATATCTTTTTTGATTTTTACTTCGTTTGATAAATCTATTTTGAGGGCATCTCTAAATGAAACTTTGGGTTGAGAGGTTTGTTTAGATTCAAGAAAGCTGAGGTTGAGTGTTTGTTCGTTTAATTTGAATTTTGACAACAAGATTTTCCAAAACAACAAAACTAACAGTATGGCCAAAGGCACCCCTATAATCATCCATTGCATAAATGAAATTTTAATCCCTATACTTTCCATGGCTCCAACTGCAATGGCATTTGGTGCAGACCCAATGATGGTGCCCATACCTCCTACCGAAGCTGCTGTAGGTATACCTAATAACAAGGCTTTCCCAAAGGGTGTTTTTTCACCGTTGTTTAGATATAATGGACTCAAGGTGGCTAACATCATGGCCGTAGTAGCCGTGTTGCTCATGAGCATAGACAACAATGCCGTGATGAGCATCATGCCCAAGAGGATGTTTTTTTGTTTGTTGCCAAATTTTGGTGCAGCTAAACGCAATAAATCTTCGTCTAAATTGGTTTTTTTCATGCCTTCTGCCAAAAAGAACCCCCCCAGAAAAAGCCAAATAACCCCATCTGACCATACTTGTGCATACTTATAAGCATCTACATTGGGGTCTTTGCCCATCATAAAAACTAAAAAACCTACAATTAAAATCCCAACCGCAAACGGAGGCACTGCCTCTGTTATCCAAAGCCCGATGGCAAAAAATAATATAAACATCACAGATTGCTGTGCTGGCGAAAAATCGGGGCCGCTGAGATAAAACATTAAGGCATAGGCAATGATGAGAATGAGTAAAAATCCGATTAATCTGCCTTGCCTGGCAACTTTGGTTTCAATTTTATTGAGGTATTTTTGCGAATAATTTCTAGAGTCTGACATGAGGTGATATTTGTTTCAAAATTACAAAAAAAATAAAGGTTAAAATCATGATAAATATCACTAAATCCTAAAAACTACTATAACGATTTCGAATATTTATGGTATCTTTGCACACCTTTAATTTCATAATTATTAGACATGGTTACTACAAAATCTGAACAGTTTATTGCCTTAGAAAATCAATACGGAGCACATAATTACCATCCGCTACCAGTGGTGCTAAGCAGAGGTTTGGGGGTGCATTTATGGGATACCGACAACAAGCAATACTATGATTTTTTATCGGCCTACAGTGCGGTAAACCAAGGGCATTGTCACCCAAAAATCATTAATGCATTGGTGCAACAAGCACAAGAGCTCACCTTGACTTCGAGAGCTTTTTATAACGACCAATTGGGTGTTTATGAAAAATTCTTAACCGATTTTTTTGGCTTTGACAAAGTTTTGCCAATGAATACAGGGGCTGAGGCCGTAGAAACTGCACTAAAAATTTGCAGAAAATGGGCTTATGAAGTTAAAGGCATTGCCGAAAATCAAGCGGTGATTGTGGTGGCTGAAAATAATTTTCATGGCAGAACATCAACAATTATTTCGTTCTCAAACGATGCTAATGCTAAAGATAATTTTGGACCATTTACCCCTGGGTTTATAAAAGTTCCGTATGATGACGTTTTGGCCTTGCAAACTGTTTTGGAAACTCACCCCAATATAGCAGGTTTCTTAGTAGAGCCCATTCAAGGCGAAGCCGGAGTGTATACCCCCAAAGATGATTATATGGCACAAGTAAAAAGGCTGTGTGAAGAACATGATGTGTTATTTATAGCTGATGAAATTCAAACAGGTATTGCCCGAACAGGCTCTTTATTGGCTGTGTGTGGCAATTGTAGTTGCGAAAAAAGTTGCGAACAACAAGCAACTTACCAAAGACCTGATATCTTAATTTTGGGTAAGGCCCTATCTGGTGGGGTATACCCAGTGTCGGCAGTTTTGGCAGACAACCCTATTATGCAGGTGATAAAGCCCGGCATGCATGGATCTACTTTTGGTGGCAATCCGCTTGCATGTGCAGTTGCCATAGAAGCCCTAAAAGTGGTGTGTGATGAAAACCTTATTTTTAATGCCAGAAGATTAGGTGAAATTTTTAGACAACGATTAAATGAATACATTCAAACAAGTCGTTTGGTGAAATTGGTAAGAGGCAAAGGGTTGTTGAATGCGGTGGTGATAAATGACACCGAGGATGGTATGATGGCATGGAATATTTGTTTGGCTTTGGCCGAGAACGGACTTTTAGCCAAACCCACGCATGGCAACATCATCAGATTTGCACCCCCATTGGTGATGACGGAAGCACAACTAGAAGATTGTATTAGTATTATTTTAAAAACATTTAAATCATTTGAGTAAGCCATGTTTGCGATATTCTTTTATATTTGCCAAAAAATTTAAGCCATTCAATGAATAAACTCAAAGAACGATGGGGGGTTACATCAAATTTTCAACTGTTAATTATTTTTGTTGTTTTCTCAATCACGGGATCTTTATCTGTTTTTATAACAAAACCATTACTAGGAATTGTTGGCATTAGTAAAGAAACTCTCCCTATTATTGTTTATTATTTTTTAAAAATAATTCTTATATTCCCAGTTTATCAGGTCTTGTTAATTTTTGTAGGCATCTTATTTGGCCAAAGAACGTTTTTTTGGAATTTTGAAAAAAAGATGTTGACCCGACTTAAGTTAGATAAATTCATTATTTTTGTTGAGAAAACTCTAGGTTGGTAACTTAAACTAAACAAAAATTATGAACGACACACTTTTAGAACTTATAGATGTTGCCATTTATCAAGAAAAAAGTTTGGTGCTTCAAGATGTCAATTTATCGTTAAAAAAACATGATTTTGTTTACTTAATTGGTAAAACTGGTGCTGGCAAAAGCAGTTTACTCAAAACCTTGTATGCCGATTTACCATTAAAAACTGGCGAAGGCAATATTGTTGGATATAACCTAAAGGAGCTCAAATCTAAAGAAATTCCTTATTTGAGAAGAAGGCTAGGAATTGTTTTTCAAGATTTTAAACTACTCCCCGATCGCGATATTTATAATAATTTGATGTTTGTGCTTAAAGCCACTGGCTGGAAAGACAAGGTGTCTATTAATCAAAAAATTGAAGAGGTGTTAGATAAAGTAGGCATGAAAGAACAGTCTTTTAAGATGCCCCACCAACTCTCCGGTGGCGAACAACAACGAGTAGCCATTGCAAGAGCCTTACTAAACGACCCTGATTTAATTTTAGCCGATGAGCCAACTGGCAACCTTGACCCTCAAACAAGTGTGGAGGTGATGGAAGTGTTAAAAAACATCAACCAAACCGGAAAGGCTATTTTGATGGCCACCCATGATTATGCCATTATTTTAAAATATCCCTACAAAACTCTCAAAATAGACAACAGTAAAATTTTTGAAGTAGTTCAAAAAACTGTTTGACGAAAGGTTGTTTTGTTATGCATTAAAACCTACAAAAACTAAAATTCTCATTAATGCTATCTGTGCTCATTCCGGTTTACAATTGCTCTGTAGTTGATTTAATAATCAAATTGCACCATCAACTATCGGCAGAAAACATAGATTTTGAAATCATAGCTCAAGAAGATGGAAGCACTCTTTTTGTAGAAACTAATAACGTGAAATTAAATCACTATTTGCATGTAATTAAAAATAAAAATAATGGAAGAATTGCCACCAGAATTTCTTTAGCCCAAAAAGCCAAACACCCACAATTATTATTTTTAGATGCAGACATTGATTTATGTGATGATTTTATCAAACAATATTTAAATGAATTTGACCCTGGCTTAGTGATGTTTGGGGGCTATAAATATCTTAAAGATAGCAACAAAAAATATTTATTGCGTTATCGCTATGGGTTGCAAAGAGAATCAAAACTAGCCATAGTACGACAAAAAAAGCCCTATCAGTCAATTTTTTCGGGTAATCTTTGGCTTGCAAAATCCTTGTTTTTAAGCTTAAAATTACCACAACAAAACATCTATGGCACCGATGTTATGCTGGCTTATCAACTAAAGAAGTTAAATGCCAAAATTAAACACCTCAACAATCCAATTTTGCACTTGGGCATTGAAAATGATGATATTTTTTGGCAGAAAATATTAAACAGTGTGCAAAGTTTAAAACTATTTTATGAACAAAATCCTGATATCAAAAATGTGAATAACTTGCTCAGCTATTATGATTTTCTGAAGCAAACCCAACTAAATCATTTGATGAAGTTAATTTTTAATTTTTCGAAATCTTTTATTTATCAGCAAATTTTTAAGCCAAATGCGTCATTAA
>DAIRDG010000055.1:13038-14193 GCA_036796275.1 Flavobacterium sp. | reverse complement strand
CACATTGTTGCACAAGCTAGATTTTTGAGAGCTTTGGCTTTGATTCAAGCTTTACCCTATTTTACTACTGATTTAGCGGATGTAAATGCCTTAGGGATTATTGCTTTTGAAGACATTCCAAATCCGTTTGACCAAAGACAAAGATCAACCAATGGTGTTATTTACGATTTGATTGCTCAAGATTTAGACTTTGCTGAAAATAATCTTATTGTATTAACTACCAATGTAGAAAGAGTAAGACGTGCCAATTTAGATGCTTGTAAAGCCATTAGAGCTAGAGTGGCTATTTATCGTAAACAATACCCATTAGCTTTAACTCTATCTGATGAGTTGATTGCAAGCTACCCTCTATGTCCTTTAAACTTATATCCATTCATGTGGAATGATCAAGTGTTGAACGAAAGAATCTTTCATATTTTCAGACAAGTAGGTGATGCAACTTTTTCCGGCTTATTTTCTAATGTAAGACCAGGTGTTAATAATAATAACTGGTACGAAATGGGCAGAGGTTTGTTTGGTTTGTATGCACAAAATGATGTGAGAAGATCTGCTTTTACTGGATTAAATTTTAATTCGAACGTATCAGGTCCTCCAGTTATTTCTACGGTATCACCAGATCCTGAAAATGACCCAGATTACAGATTAAATGACCAAATTTGTATCAATAAATATCCTGGAAAAGAAACTGCTACTCCTTATTTGAATGATTATAAAATTTTAAGAGTTTCTGAATTTTATTTTATCAAAGCTGAAGCACAAATTGGCTTAGGAAACAGAGCCTTAGCGGCTCAAACCATTAAGCAATTGAGAGATGCCAGACATTCTACTACACAACCTTTACCAGCTTACGCTAATGACCAGCAAGCTTATGCAGATGTATTGCTTGAGCGTAGAAAGGAATTGTGCTTTGAAGGGTTTAGATACATTGATGTAAAACGTTTAGGTGCCTTAGCAAATGTTACATTTACTAGATTTTCTAGAGATTGTGATATTAACAATTCTTGTAATAGTATTATTCAGGTTGGAGATCATAGATTCACCATGCCAATACCTGCATCAGAATTGAATGCTAATACGGTAATCACCCAAAATCCAAATTATTAAAAAATTAGCCTTATGAAAATAAAAAATTTAAAATTACTAGCCCTGTCATTT
>DAIRDG010000055.1:0-12938 GCA_036796275.1 Flavobacterium sp. | reverse complement strand
AATTCATTAAATTAGCCTTGTTAACGCAAGGCTTTTTAAATTATTTACTATGAAAAAGATATTTTCCTTTTGTTTTTTAACAATTATTACATTTTCTGTTGCACAAACAGATAAAGCTTATTTAAGGCATTACAATATGGATGTTTTAAATAACCTGAAAGAAGAATTTAATGCTGATTTTTTAATTAAGGAGGCTCGCATAGCCGAATTCCTCAAAAGCAATCCAGATGTGCCAAAAAGTTATTACGAAGGCCTAATTTTTAAAAGCATGGTAGACGTTATAAATAACGAACCTGTTTACAACCAAACTGATAATGTGAATTCTGCAATTTCTATTACAGCAAATCGTTTGTATAACAATGGCAATTTATCTCTCAATGTGCAAGGACAAGACATGATGATTGGTATTTGGGATGGAGGTGCTATGCGTTTAACTCACCAAGAATATGTGGGTAAAGTTGTAAATCCTGATGGAGCAGCAGTTAATAGCCATGGTACTCATGTAGGTGGTACTGCAATGGCATCTGGTGTAAACAGTGCAGCGAGAGGTTTGGCCTTTAATGCGTCTGCCAAATCTTATTATTGGGACAACGACCTCGCTGAGATGACTTCAGAAGCTTTTTCGGGTATGTTGGTGTCTAATCACTCTTACGGGCCCTCATCCACAAATATTTGGACTCTTGGAGCCTATGATATAACAGCCAGACAAACAGATCAGCTGGTCTATAATGCCCCTTTTTATACTATTTTTAAATCGGCAGGGAATGACCGGAACAACACTGATAGTAGTAATATCATTTCCCATTTAGGGCAAAAGAACGGTTATGATTTAATTAAAACTTGGGGCAATGCCAAAAACATTGTTACAGTGGGTGCAGTAAATGCTGTTACAGATTATCAAGGTCCATTTTCTGTAACCATGTCGGCCTTTAGTTCATGGGGCCCTACTGATGATGGCAGAATAAAGCCAGACATTGTAGCCATGGGGGTTAATTTGTTTTCTAGCACGTCTGCTTCAAATACTTCTTATGGTTTCTCATCAGGCACTTCGATGTCTTCACCTTCTGCTGCAGGTGCTGCTTTGTTGCTTCAACAGCATTACTTTAATACAAATAATGCTTACATGAGATCGGCTACCTTAAAAGGTTTAATTTGCCATACAGCCAAAGAAGCTGGTTTTTTTGATGGACCAGATTATCGTTTTGGCTGGGGCTTAATGGATACGGCTGCGGCAGCACAAACCATCACCAAAGCAACTCAAAACCAAGCTATAGTAAATGAATTAGTCTTAAATAACAATCAAACGTATACTTTACAGATAAATGCCTCTGGGTCTACTCCATTGATGGCCTCAATTTCTTGGACAGATCCTCATGCCTTAAATCATAACAACACTAATACCATTGATCCTAACGTATTGTATTTGGTAAATGATTTAGACATAAGAATTATCAAAGACGGGGTAACTTATTTCCCTTGGACTTTAAACCCTTCTGATCCGTTTTTACCAGCAGAGAAAAATGCGGATAATTTTAGAGATAATTTTGAAAAAATTGAAATTCTTAATCCTTCTGGTACCTACACAATTCAAGTAACCCACAAAGGGACACTAAGAGACAATCTTCAAAATTTTTCTTTAATTGTTACAGCTGATAACGTAACACTTAGTACAAATGATAATCAATTAGAGCAGTTTTCATTATTTCCAAACCCAACCAATGGTTTGTTGAATATTAACCTTAACAACCAAACAGAATCTACTAATTTAGAGATTGTAGATAGTTTGGGTAGAATAGTGCATAAAAGCACATTAAGATCATCTCAAAACACCATTGATGTATCTTATTTACAAAGTGGCATATTTTTTGTTAGATTAATTGATAGTAAAAACAATTCACAAACCATTAAATTCATTAAAAAATAAAAAGCAAAATGAAACTATTATCAAAATCTCTTTTTTTTATCTTTTTAGCATTTCAAGTTAATGCACAATTTTTCTTAATCGATCAAATAGATCCTTCAAGAACAGGTGCGTTCTTTAGAGGTGGAAATACTTTAGAAAAAAATGTAGTAGGTTCGCCTTATGTGATTCCTGCTTATCTCCCCGGAAAGGTAAACGGATTTAAACAAACCGTGCCCTTAAGATACAATGCCTACACTGATGAAATTGAATACAAGCATGACACAGAAACTGAGTATGTATTGCCAAAAAAAGAGGATATGTCTCCAATATCTATCCAAGATAAAACATATTTGTTATATGATTATGTTGACAATGCCAACGAAAAAATTAATGGTTATTTAGTTGAAAAACACAGAAATAAATATGTATTATTGTTAAGAGAACACATAAAATATAAAGAAGGTAAAGATGCCATAGGCAGTTATGATGTGGAAAGACCACCCTCATTTCAAAAACAAAAAGAGGTTTACTATTATTTCAACAACAATAAAGTTTTAACAATGCCAACCAGCAAAAAGGAATTGTTGGCGGCGTTTCCTAACAAGAAAAATGAAATAAATGCCTTTTTAAAATCTAACAAAATTAATTTTTCTAAAGAAGAAGACCTAAAAGTTTTATTAGGCTTGTTAGAAACCCTGTAATAATTTTATAATTTATCTAGAAAAAGACTGTCTTAGGCAGTCTTTTTTTGTTTAATTTGCACTTTTATTTTTGTATGAAAAAAATTGTTTTTTTCTGTTTGTTAATCTCCAGTCTCTTTGGGCAAGATCTCATTGGGCCTTCAAAAGTTTCTGGTGGTGGCACAGACCCAAATTTACAAAATCAACAAAACAGGCCACGGTCCGAACGGTCTACCAAAGACAACACGCCAAAAGCCCTGATCTCGCAATATAAAATTTTTGATACCCAACGAGACACCATCATCCAAGATACAAGCCTCACCATTCAAAAAGATTACAAATATAACCTTTACAGAAACGACCGTTTTGGCTATCAATCTTTTGCCAATATTGGTCAGATGCAAAACATTTTAGACTTTGGCTTGGTGCAAAACAGCTTAATTCCCAACATGGGTTTTGAGGCCAAACACCATAACTTTATGGGTATAGAAGACATTCCGTATTTTGAAGTAGCCACCCCACTCACCGAATTATATTTTAAAACGGTGCAAGAGCAGGGGCAGAGCCTAGATTCTTGGTTGGCGTTAAACGTGAATAAAAGAACCAATTTTTATTTAGGCTACAAGGCCATCAGGTCTTTGGGGAGTTTTGCCAATAACCTCACGAGTCATGGCAATTTTAGGTTTTCATCAAATTACAGCAACAAAAAACAAACGTATTTTTTAAAGGTACACATGGCCAATCAGGATTTTTTGAATGGTGAAAATGGGGGATTAATCAATTTAGAAGATTTCACCAGCAATAATCCGGATTTTACCGAAAGGTTTAGAATACCGGTGTGGCTTATTAATGCCGAATCTTTGTTGCAAACCAATCGGTATTACCTGTCGCATTATTACAAATTAAGGCCTAATAAAAAAGAAACTAATATCGAAATTCATCATGAGTTTTTTCATGAAAACAAATTTTACGAATACAGCCAAATTTCTTTAGGAACCACTATAGAAAATAATAATGTATTCAGATTTGGCAATACCCCTGTTCAAAGTGAGTTAAAAGACAGAACAAACTTTAACCAAACCTATAACAAAGCCAGTGTAAAGCTTACCAACGAAACTTTTGGTACCCTAACTATCAACACAGACTTTTCGCAAAACAATTATTTTTATAACCGAGTGCTTTCAGTAGGCGGTCAAATCATTCCGAACAGACTTCAAGACAACATACAAACCATTGGGGCAAGCTATGTGTTTGAGCGTAAGCAGTTTAATTTTGATTTAAGTTTGCAAAACGGTGTAAATTTGCCTGAAATCAATCAAATTAAAGCCAAAATTGCCTATCAACCCAACGATAAATATGCCATTATTTTTGATGGGATGTTTCAAAGAACCCTGCCAGACATGCAATACCGCTTGTTTCAAAGTAATTTTGTGGAATACAATTGGCTTAATGAGTTTTCATTGCCAAACATCACCCATGGGATGTTTAAATTCATTAACCCTTGGCTAAATTTGGAGGCACAAGTTAAGTTATTGAATAATCATTTGTATTTTGAAAATGCCTCAACCGATAATTTAATTCAGCTCATAAAACCAACTCAAGCCAATGAATCTATTCAGTGGATTTCTGTAAAAGCCCAAAAAGAATTTAGGTATAAAAAATGGGCTTGGGATAATACGGCATTATTTCAGCAAGTGGCTCAGCAACAAAACATCCTCAACGTGCCAGATTTAGTGATCAGGTCTAAGATGTATTACAGCGATTTTTTGTTCAAAAAAGCCATGTATTTTCAAGCTGGGGTGGGGGTAAATTATTTTTCTGATTATTTTGCCAACGAATACAATCCGGTAATTGGGCAGTTTTTTGTGCAAGATCAAACCCGCGTAGGAAATTACCCTATGATAGATTTATTTTTTAATGCCAGGGTGCTTCAAACCAGAATATTCTTTAAATTAGAACACCTGAATGCCCTCTGGAATAACAACCCGAATTATCTGGTAACACCCACCCAACCCTATAGAGATTTTTTGATAAGATTTGGAATCGTTTGGAATTTCTTTCAATAACAATACTTATTTTTGTATTTTAATGGTTTTTTTTACAAGAGGTAAACAAACATAGCTGAGCTTTAATTAAATTTTGAGCAAAAACATCAATCAATGAATTACAAAAACAATATTTTAGAAACCATCGGCAACACACCTTTGGTAAAGTTAAATAAAATAACCAAAGACATACCGGCTTTAGTTTTGGCAAAGGTTGAAACCTTTAACCCCGGCAATTCTGTTAAAGACCGAATGGCACTCAAAATGGTTGAAGATGCTGAGGCAGATGGCCGTTTAAAACCCGGTGGTACTATTATAGAGGGCACTTCTGGCAATACCGGCATGGGTTTGGCTTTGGCTGCCATCGTAAAAGGGTATAAGCTAATTTGTGTGATCACAGATAAACAATCTCAAGAAAAGATAAATATTTTGCGTGCCGTAGGAGCCGAAGTGATAGTCTGCCCTACCAACGTTGAGCCCACAGACCCATTGTCTTATTATTCGGTGTCTAAACGCTTAGGCGACGAGATTCCGAACGGTTGGTATGTAAATCAGTATGACAACCCTAGCAATGCAGTAGCTCATTATGAGCAAACGGGTCCAGAAATTTGGCAACAAACAGATGGCAAAGTCACTCACTTTATTGTTGGTGTAGGCACAGGGGGCACCATTTCGGGAGTGGCCAAATACCTTAAAGAAAAAAATCCAAATATTAAAATTTGGGGTGTAGACACTTATGGATCGGTTTTTAAAAAATACCACGAAACAGGTATTTTTGACCCCAATGAAATATACCCCTATGTCACCGAAGGCATCGGAGAAGACATATTGCCAGAAAACGTAGATTTTTCTTTAATAGATGGTTTTACAAAAGTAACAGACAAAGATGCCGCCGTATATACCAGAAAACTTGCCCTAGAAGAAGGCTTGTTTGTGGGCAATTCTGCAGGCTCGGCCATCAAAGGGGTGTTGCAACTTCAAGAGCACTTTACACCAGACGACGTGGTGGTGGTATTGTTTCACGATTCGGGCACACGGTATGTTGGCAAGATTTTTAATGATCAGTGGATGATTGAAAAAGGTTTTATGGAAACCAAAAATTAAATAATTTTGAAAGAAGATTTTATTCACTTTCTGTGGCTTAATAAACTCATTAACTTAAGCAATCTTAAAACAACAGCGGGTAAAAATCTTATGATTAATCATTTTGGGCAATACCTTCAAACAGCAGGGCCAGATTTTTTTAATGCAATTATTTCCATAGATAATCAAACATGGGCAGGCAACATCGAAATGCACGTTAATTCCTCAGATTGGTATGTGCATCAACATCAACAAGATAAAAACTATCACAACGTTATTTTACATGTGGTTTGGCAGCATGATGTAGAAGTTTATGACCAAAACAACCAAGCCATTTCAACTTTAGAAATTAAAAATTTTGTACTGCCAAATGTGTTAGAACGCTACCAAAATTTGATGCAACAAAAACAATGGATTTTGTGCGAAAACAGTCTGCCAAATGTGCCTAAAATTTATGTAGACAAGTGGTTAGAAACTCTTTTTTTTGAAAGATTGCAGCAAAAGAGTATTCACATGGCCACAAATTTAGCAGAGTCAAAAAACCATTGGGAGTATTGCATGTTTGTGGCTTTGGCCAAAAATTTTGGACTCAACACCAATGGTTTAGTGTTTGAAGAAATGGCTAAAATAATCACCTTCGAAATTGTAAACAAAGAATCGCATGATCTTCGAAATCTTGAAGCACTGTTTTTTGGTGTTTGCGGTTTGCTTAACCGAGATTTTGAAGACACCTACCCCAAATTACTGCAAACAAATTATAACTACTTAACCAAAAAATATCCGAAACTTTCGCAAACCAACCATCAGCCAGAATTTTTTAAGTTAAGACCAGATAATTTTCCGACCATCAGATTGGCTCAACTAGCCATGGTTTATCATTTACACAAAAATTTATTTCAAAAGCTATTAGAAGCCATTAAAAATAAGACTGCCTTCAGTTTTTTAAAAGTTAAAACAAGCGACTATTGGGCAACGCACTATAATTTTGACAAACCTTCTGCCAAGAAAAATAAACTTGTTTCGCAAGACATCATCCATCTTATCACAATCAACACAATTTTTCCATTATATCATCTATATCAAACGCATAATCAAATTACAAATGATGATTGGTTAGAATATATTTACAATATACCGGCCGAAAACAATACCATAGTTCAAAAATTTAATGCATTGGGGATACAGGCCAAAAACGCCCTAGAATCTCAAGCATTAATAGCATTAAAAAAACAATATTGTGATCACAAAAAGTGTATGAAGTGTGCAATTGGGCAGAATTTATTAAAGGAAGTAAAAAATTAATATCTTTGAATCACAAATAATTTTATGATTAGAGCACTCAGGTTTTTTTTCGAAAAATACGGTTTCCAAGTTTGCAACAGAATAGCCGATAGGTTTGGCATCAAAACAACAAACGTGAGGTTGTCTTTTATATATGTGTCTTTTTTTACCATAGGAGCTGGTTTTGTTTTATATTTAATCATTGCTTTTTGGCTAAAAATAAAAGACATCATATTCACCAAAAGGTCTTCTGTTTTTGATTTATGATTTATAAAAGAGATTTTTAAAATTTTTTAGACCAAATAATCCGACATTTTATTTTATATGTCTAAAAAAAATATTTTATTTACATTAACAAATTATGTTTTAATATTCAACCCCCTATGATGATGAATTTCTTTAAACAGATTACCCTCATTTTTACCCTCATTTTGCCACAATTTTTTTTCGCAAGTAACTCCATAGACGACAAAATCAATTCGGTTTTTGAACCTATAGTCGCCTTTTTAGATAACATTATTTTTTTTCAGCCCTTTGCTGCTTATGGCTTTAATATGCCTTTGGTGGTTATTTGGTTAGTTTTAGGTGCTGTATTTTTTACGTTTAGTATGAATTTTGTGAACTTGAGAGGCTTTAAGCATGCCATCATGCTCATCAGGGGCGATTATGATAAACCAGAAGACGAAGGTGAAGTGTCACATTTTCAGGCCTTGGTTACAGCACTATCAGGCACCGTTGGCTTAGGCAACATTGCAGGTGTGGCTGTTGCTATTACCATTGGTGGTGCAGGAGCAACCTTTTGGATGATTTTTGCTGGGTTTTTAGGAATGTCATCTAAATTTGTGGAGTGCACACTCGGACTAAAGTTTAGAAGGGTAAATAAGCTTGGAGAAGTGTCCGGGGGGCCGATGTATTATTTGTCAGACGGACTCAAACAAAAGGGATATGGTAAATTAGGTAAAGTTTTGGCCGTAATTTTTGCTATTCTTTGCGTAGGGGGCTCTTTTGGGGGAGGAAACATGTTTCAGGCGAACCAAAGTTTTGCTCAATTGGCCGATGTTTTTCCGGTTTTTAAAGGATACGGCTACATATATGGCATTGTATTAGCGTTTTTTGTTGCCATTGTAATCATTGGAGGGATAAAAAAAATTGCCACCATTACAGACAAAATTGTACCCTTTATGGTCGTGGTTTATGTTGCTACCTCTATATTCATCATCTTGATGAATATTTCAGAAATAGGTGATGCCTTTTATCAAATTTTTGATGGTGCTTTTAGTCCAGATAGCATCAAAGGCGGCATCGTTGGGGTATTGATTGTAGGGTTTCAAAGGGCTGCTTTTTCAAACGAAGCAGGCGTTGGTTCTGCAGCCATAGCACACTCTGCGGCCAAAACAGATGAGCCAATTAGCGAAGGCATCGTATCTATCTTAGAACCCCTGATAGACACTGTGGTTGTGTGCACCATGACAGCTTTGGTGCTTATTTTTACAGGTTTTGCAGACCCCAAGAGCGATGATTATTTAGAAAATATCAGTGCTAAATACAACATCTCTAATGCCTATGTAGATAAGGTTCATGCTGATTTTGAAAGTTTTTCTAGTCAAGTTGAAGTTCCTGTTAATACTGATAAAGTAGTGTTATTAAATGCCAATAAAGGTGTAGAGATTTACAACTACAACCAAAAGCTAAATAAATTTGTTTTGGGTGATAAACTAGAAGGAGCCAAGCTTACTTCGGAGGCCTTTAGCAAAATGTTTCCGTGGTTTAGGTATATTTTGTTGTTTGCCATAGTGTTGTTTGCTTTTTCTACCATGATTTCGTGGTCGTATTATGGCATGAAAGCCTGGACGTATTTGTTTGGTAATAATAAACGCATGGAAACAATCTATAAAATAGTCTTCTTGTTTTTTGTGTGGGTAGGGTCATCCTCTAGTTTGGGTGCTGTGATAGATTTTTCGGATATGATGATTTTAGGCATGGCTTTTCCTAATATTTTAGGGCTCTATTTTTTGTCAGGTGATGTTAAAAACGAATTGCAAGATTATTTTAAAAGACTAAAATCAGGAGAAATAAAAAAATATAAATAATCATTTTGTTTGGCCAAAAGACTTTATCCATATAAGTTTAGATTACTCAAAAAACATTGGATTGGGTCAGCTATTTTTTTTGTTATTTCAGTGGTTGTAATTTGGATTGTTAACTCACATAAAACTAATGTAAACACCACTCATGTTCCAGAAACAGCATGGGAAGCTTTGCAGTCTGAATGGGATTCTGTGCAAACGGCCTACTTGTCTAAAACACCAAAAATATATCCGTTTAATCCAAATTTTTTGTCAGATTACAGGGCCTACAACTTAGGGCTAAGTTTAGAAGAATATCAACGGTTAAAAAAATTTAGAGACAATAATCAGTACGTTAATTCAGTAGCTGATTTTCAAAAAGTAACCCAAATATCAGACAGCTTATTGTTGGTGTTAAAACCTTATATCAAATTTCCGGAATGGACACAAAAAGCAAAAAGCAATACCCAAAAATACGCCTACAAAAACTTTACATCTGTTTCTAAAAGTCTTATTAACATCAATGAGGCGTCAAAAGAAGAATTAATGAAAATTAGAGGTATAGGTGATAAAATTTCTGATAATATTTTACAATTAAAACAAAAATTAGGAGCCTTTGTATCCTTAGATCAACTCAAGGAATTGTATGGCATCAACGAGGAAGTTTTTTTGCTGCTTAATCAGAATTTTAAAGTAGAATTTGAAGATTCACAACTCAAAAAATATCATCTCAACCAACTTTCAATGAATGAACTTAGCAAGTTTCATTACTTTGATTATAAAATTGCAAAGCAAATTGTGGTTTTTAGAAGTCATCACAAAACAATACAAATTGAAGATTTAACAAAAATTAACGATATATCAAAAGAAAAGTTAGAATTTATTAAGCTATATTTGGATTTTTAATGGAATTAATAAAATCAGTTATGATTAACATGTTTTACACCGAAGATCACCAAATGTTCAGAGAAAGCTTTCGCGATTTCTTACAAAAAGAGGTGGTACCACATATCAACAAATGGGAAAAAGAGGGCACGATTGAAAGATTTATCTGGAAAAAATTTGGCGATATGGGCTTTTTTGGGCTTAACTATCCAGAGGCTTGCGGGGGGTTAAATCTAGATTTGTTTTACACAGTTATATTTTTAGAAGAACTACAAAAAATTAATTCCTCTGGCTTTGCAGCAGCCATGTGGGCCCATGCCTATTTGGCCATGACTCACTTAAATGCAGAAGGTGATGAAAGAATTAAAAGCGAATACCTTACCGCAAGTATTAAAGGCGAAAAAATTGGAGCCCTGTGTATTTCTGAACCTTTTGGCGGGAGTGATGTAGCTGGAATGAGAACAGTAGCTGTAAAACATCATGATAAATATGTGCTTAATGGTTCTAAAACCTTTATTACCAATGGGATATATGCTGATTATTATGTGGTAGCAGCCAAAACCAATCCGGAGAAAGCACACCAAGGCATCAGTATTTTTTTGGTCGATAAAAACACCCAGGGTATTTCGGCTACCAAATTAGATAAATTGGGCTGGAGAGCTTCCGATACTGCCGAAATTGCCTTTGATAATGTAGAAGTTCCTTTAGATAACCTTATGGGAGAAGAAAACAAAGGCTTTCCGTATATCATGCAACATTTTGCCTTAGAAAGATTACTGATGGCCATCAATGCCCATGCAAGAGCAGAATATGCCTTAGATTATACCTTAAAATACATGTCTGAAAGAGAAGCCTTTGGCAAAAAAATAAATCAATTTCAAGCGCTAAGACATCAATTAGTAGAACACGCCTCAGACGTTGAGCATTGCAAAACGTTTAATTATGTTACAATTTCTAGACTAGAAAAAGGGGAATATGTGGTAAAAGAAGCCACCATGGCCAAATTGAAATCTACCAAAATAGCCGACGAAACAATTTATACCTGTTTGCAAATGCTAGGAGGATACGGTTATATGGAAGAATATCCATTAGCCAGATTGTTTAGAGACAGCAGGCTAGGGCCTATAGGTGGGGGTACTTCAGAAATACTGAAAGAAATTTTGTCAAAAATGATCATAGACAACGTAGCTTACAAGCCAGCAGTCGACACCAATCAAAAAGTAACCACCTAAAGTTTTATTTTTTTAAAAATGTAATGTTTAATAAAAATTTATCATTACATTTGCAGCCATTTAACTGAAAGGAGGTGTAAAACTATGTTAATTATTCCAGTAAAGGAAGGAGAAAATATCGACAGAGCTTTAAAGCGTTACAAAAGAAAATTTGACAAGACTCGTGTTGTTAAAAATCTCAGAGCTAGACAAGCGTTCACCAAACCTTCTGTTGCAAGAAGAGCGGAGATCCAAAAAGCACAATACATCCAAAGATTAAGAGATAATCAAGAAGGATAGTTGCTTTAAAATGCCATAAAAGTTCAAACAAATGATTATATTTGTTTGAACTTTTTTTTATGATATCATCAGTAAATTCTTTTTTGGCTTATTTGCAATACGAAAAAAAGTATGCTGCAAACACGCTCAAGTCTTATCACGATGATCTCACACAATTTAATTTATTTGTTGAAGAAAATTATCCAGATACGCAAATTAATAGCATTCATTATCCTATTATCCGGTCTTTTATTGTTTATTTAATAGATACGGGCATAGAAAACCGTTCTGTAAACAGAAAAATATCATGCCTCAACTCCTTTTTTAAATTCTTGCTCAAAACAAAATCAATAGCGTCTAATCCATTAAGCAAGCATAAACCCCTTAAGGTAGCCAAGAAAGTTCAAATTCCATTTTCAGAAATAGAAATGACAAAAATATTGTCTGATGACGACTCTCTTAAAAACTTTGAAGAGACTAGGGATATTTTAATCATAGAATTTTTTTATTTAACGGGCGTTAGAAAATCAGAATTAATCAATTTAAAATTCAAGGATATTGATTTTAGTCAGAAGTTAATAAAAATTTTAGGCAAAAGACAAAAAGAGCGTTATGTGCCAATGTTACCTTACTTAGAAGGTAAAATAAAAGTTTACCTTGATTTAAGGGAATCACTAGCATCAATAATAGACGCTGATTATTTTTTTTTAACAAAATTCGGTGTTAAAGTTAGCCAATCATTTGTCTATCGTTTAATAAATTCCTACTTTAGTATAGTTTCTGAGAAAGTAAAGAAAAGTCCGCATGTGCTTAGGCACACCTTTGCGACACATTTACTAAACAATGGAGCAGATATAAACGCAGTAAAAGAATTATTAGGGCATTCTAGTTTAGCTTCAACTCAGGTTTATACTCATAGTAGTTTGAAAGAACTTTTGAGTGTTTATCAAAAAGCTCATCCTAGAAACCTAAAATAAATGTTTAATTATAAATTTTATACCTATGAAAGTAGATGTGCAAGCAGTTAACTTTACAGTTGACCAAAAATTAGTTGATTTCATCAATAACCGGATGGAAAGATTAGAGAAATACTATGATAGAGTAGTTTCTGCTGAAGTTTTTTTGAAAGTAGAATCTACTAGCGAAAAAGAAAATAAAATTGCAGAGGTTAAAATATATGTACCAGGAGATAGTTTTATTGTAAAAAAACAATGTAAAACATTTGAAGAAGCCATCGATCAAGCCAAAGAGTCTTTCGAAAGAATCCTATTGAAAAGAAAAGAAAAGATTAGTGCGAATTAAATTTTTAAAAAAACTTAAAAATTTATTTTGAAACACCAAAATAAGTGTTACATTTGCAGTCCGTTAGAAATAGCGGACTTTTTTTATATTGCCGGTGTAGCTCAGCTGGCTAGAGCAGCTGATTTGTAATCAGCAGGTCGTGGGTTCGAGTCCCTCCATCGGCTCTTTGAAATGTTGAAGTTGATGTTAGAGATAAATTTCTT
>DAIRDG010000054.1:0-14272 GCA_036796275.1 Flavobacterium sp. | reverse complement strand
AAAAAACTACCCTCTAGAGCGTCCTCTCCATTGCTCTCTCATTTCATTCATTTTTTCGGTAGATATTTTATCAAATTCTGATTGTGTAACCTCTTTTCCTTTTCTGGGGATTTTAATTTCTTTTTTATCTTTAGAATTTAGCACAATTTTAGAGCATAAGATGGTAGTGTTGCCTTCATTAATTTCAAGAATCAAGCCCGGCAATCCCCAATATTTGTCTGGTCCCTGATTAATCGGGATATCCATGGTATACCAAGCCGTAATTTCAATTTCTTCGGGCATTTCCCAACCATCCATAAAGTTGGTGGTGTTGGTTTTGGTTTCTTTTTTCTCAGCCGAGGCTACCTCTGGTTTAGCTGCTTTGTCGGCAGCTTTTTCTTCTTTTTTCTTTTCTTCATCATTGGCTCGGGTTCTCAAAGACCTAAAATCTGTGGCATTGGTTGGTCTTTTGGCCGTGGCTTTGTAGCAAGTATAATTGCCAATTTGTTTGGTTTCACCACTCATTTGCCATTCGTACTTAGGTAAAGAATCTTTGATTAAGAACTCTTTTCCAAAAAACTCTCGCTCGCTCAAAAGTACTTTATCTTTCACATTCTTATACACTGGGCCACCAGCCATAGAACTCATCATTCTGCCAAAACCTTGGTTTTGTTCTACGGCATCTAGTTTTTCTTCTTCACTATAAAATGAAGCTGTTCTGTCAAACGTTAAAATAAAAGTTTTTTCAAAAGCTTTTTTCATGCGTTCCTCCCAATTGGCTCTTTGCTCAGGCGTAAATTGGCGGTTATTGCTGCCCATGTTTTGCATCATTTGCTTGGTGCTTGTCTTGCTTTCATACACAGCGTAGCCCTGAAAGCTTTGCTGCCCAAACAACATCGACATTACGAAAAATAAAATTGCGGTAATTAGTTTTGTCATGATTATGAGTATTTTGTGTTTACAAATTTGTTGTTATTACTACAAAAACGTTACCAAAAATATGTTAAAAATAAATTTTATTAGTTTTCATAAGTTATTATATTTACCAGTCCTTTAAAAATGGTACACTATGTGGTGTTATTTTAACATGAAAACACTGTTTTTTTGCTTGAGCCTATGCCTTTTGCAAGCTCAAAACCCAACGGTTACCTTCCAGAAAATCTCTGAAAAGGAACTCCTTGCCGACCAATGGTTTGGTCAAGACAAGTTTGGCTTTGAGTATTTTGCCATTAACAACGAGTTTTATAAACAAAAAGACAACCAACAATGGGTGTTTAAACAAATAGGCATGGGCAAAATTTGCCGAGTAGATTTGCAAAACCCCCTCAGAATTTTATTGTTCTATGAGCCTTTTAACACTGTGGTAACTCTTGATAACCAATTGAATGAAATTCTCACCACCAATTTCAATTTTCAAGACAACATTGTGGCCTTTGCCATAGGTTTAGCCAATGGCGACCGTTATTGGGTGTTTAATACAAAAAATCAGCAACTGGGCATGTTTAATTACTTCAATGGGCAATACCGTGTATTTCCTAACTACATCAGCAGTCCTATAAAAAAATATCAAAGCAATTTTAACCATTTCTCATGGATTAATGAAGACAACGAATGGTGGCAATCTGATATTTTTGGCAGGTTTACCAAGTTGCAATCCAACATCCAAGCTGATGAAGTATTCTTTTTAAACCATAATTTCTTACTGGCAAAACACCAAAATCAATACCTGCTCCTGAGCCCCCAAAACCAAACCATCCTTCCATTGACTCTTGATAAAAATATTACTCACTTGCAATACAACAATCAAATTTTAACTATATTTACCCATCAAAAAATCATCAAATATCAATTAAAAATTAATTAAATGCACATTGCAATAGCCGGAAACATTGGTGCTGGCAAAACCACCCTCACCACCCTGTTAGCCAAGCACTACAAATGGGAACCTCATTTTGAAGAAGTGCTAGAAAACCCCTACCTAGACGATTTTTATCACCAAATGGAACGTTGGAGTTTCAATCTGCAAATCTATTTTCTCAACAGCCGTTTCCGTCAGGTGCTCGACATCAGAACTTCTGGTAAAAACATCATCCAAGACCGCACCATCTACGAAGATTCACATATTTTTGCCCCCAATTTGCATGCCATGGGACTCATGAGCAACCGCGATTTCGAAAACTATAAATCGTTGTTCGAACTCATGGAAAACCTCGTAAATCCACCAGATTTGCTCATCTATCTTCGCAGCAGCATCCCCAATTTGGTCAAAAACATCCATGCCCGAGGCAGAGAATACGAAAACTCCATTTCAATAGATTACCTCAGCCGTCTCAACGAACGCTACGAAGCCTGGATATCAACCTACAACAAAGGGCAATTGCTGGTTATAGATGCAGACAACATCGACTTTAAAGACAATCCCGAAGACCTGGGGCAAATCATCAACCGCATCAACGCCGAAATCAATGGTTTGTTTTAGAAGCTTAAACCTGCTTTCCGCTTTAGTTGTTTTGGCCAATCAAGTTTTTGTAAACAGCCAAAGAGCTTCCGTTGGTCGCTTTTGCCTGTCAACAAAAACTAATCATTGGCCTGCAACAAGCTATCGCTTCAATCAGGGCTAAGCGTTTATCTCACATCAAATAAAAATTCACTTATTTTTACCAAAAATTAAACATAAAATTTATATTTTTGCCAATCGAAATTAAAAACGAATCACATGAGAACCATCCAATTTAGAGAAGCCATCTGCGAAGCCATGAGCGAAGAAATGAGAAGAGACGACAAAATCTACCTCATGGGAGAAGAAGTGGCAGAATATAACGGAGCCTACAAAGCTTCCAAAGGCATGCTAGACGAGTTTGGCCCAGATAGAGTTATTGACACCCCCATAGCCGAATTAGGTTTTGCAGGTATAGCAGTGGGCTCTGCCATGGTTGGGCTCAGACCAATTGTAGAATACATGACCTTTAACTTCTCATTAGTTGGGATAGATCAAATCATCAACAACGCAGCCAAAATGCGACAAATGAGTGCCGGACAATTCACCATGCCTATGGTGTTTAGAGGTCCTACAGCTTCTGCCGGTCAGTTAGCCGCTACCCACTCTCAAGCCTTCGAAAATTGGTTTGCCAATACACCTGGGCTCAAGGTTATTGTACCTTCAAACCCTTATGATGCCAAAGGCTTGCTAAAATCTGCTATCAGAGACAACGATCCTGTTATTTTTATGGAGTCCGAACAAATGTATGGCGATAAAGGCGAAGTGCCAGATGGCGAATACACCATTCCGATTGGGGTGGCCGACATCAAAAGAGAAGGCAAAGATGTTACCATCGTGTCTTTTGGTAAAATCATCAAAGAAGCCTATGCCGCTGCCGACGAACTTGCCAAAGAAAATATCTCTGTAGAAATCATAGACCTCCGCACCGTAAGACCTATGGATTATGAGGCCATCATCACTTCTGTTAAAAAAACCAACAGATTAGTGGTATTAGAAGAAGCTTGGCCATTTGCCAGCGTAGCTTCCGAAATTACTTACATGATACAAGAAAAAGCCTTTGACTACCTAGATGCTCCTGTGCAAAGAATAACCACAGCCGATACCCCTGCTCCGTATTCTCCAGCCCTGCTCAAAGAATGGTTGCCCAATGCCCAAGATGTTATCAAAGCTGTAAAAAAAGTATTGTACAGATAGTCCCACTATCATAAGCTGATGCTTCATGATTAAAAATACTCTCTTGTTATATTTTATGCTCAACTTGTTTAGTTGGGCACAAACTACTTTAGAGGGTGTGGTAGTTGACGAAAAAAACAACCCGGTGCCATTTGCTAACCTCATTTTTCCCAATTCTTCAGAAGGGACCCTAACCGACACCAACGGAAAATTTAAAATTTACTCCAAAAACAACCACCAAAAATTAGAAATCTCTCTTATTGGTTACAAATCAGTCACTTACCTCATCAACAAAAACATCAACAAAAACATTGTAATCACCTTATCTGAAGGCGAAGAATTAGAAGAAGTTACCATCATCTCAAAACCCAAAAAGCACCTCAAGAAAAAAGAAAACCCCGCCTACAAAATACTGCAAAAAATATGGGAGGCAAAACCAGCCAATCAACTCAAGAATATCGACAGCTATCAAGCCAAAGTTTATGAAATGCTCGAAATTGATTTAAATCATCTCGACAGCACTTTTCTCAAAAAACTAGCTGGTGATGATTATGATTCTTTGGTAAGCACCCTTAGCAAACGCTACCAAAACGAATGGTTTGAAGTCCCCATCTACATGCGAGAAAACTTTAAGATGTGGTATGTAAACAACCAATTAAACAAAACAAAAAAAGAAAAATTTGCCGAAAGAATCACAGGTATATCTCCAGAAGGCCTGGTCTTTGACAAGCTCACAGTAGCTTTTCAGGAATTCGATTTATTTGACAACAACCTTAAAATTTTAGAAAAACATTTTGTGAGCCCTTTGTCTAAAGAAGGCTACAACATCTATGAATATTTGTTGCATGACTCGTTAACCATAGATAACCGAAAATTCTACAAAATTTTCTTTTTCCCGAGGCAAGCAGGCGATTTGGCTTTTAAAGGCAGTTTTGAGGTAGATGCCACCTTGTCTGGTGTAAAATCGATTGAAATGCAAATTGGGGGCGATACCAACTTGAACATGGTGAGGGAAATCAACATCAAAAAAGACTATCAATTAAAAGGCGAGCATTATGTGATAACGCAAACTGATTTTTTAGGCGATTTTACGCTCTTCAGTAATGATGTAAAAGAAAAAGGGGCTACCATCACCAAAAGAATAGCCTATCTAGATTATGTGTTCAACGAGCCCAAAGACCCCGCTTTTTTTGATAAAGTAGCTTTGCAAAAAACAGCCAATCAATACGAAAAAGACGATGCTTTTTGGGATGAAAATGCAGTGTTGTCTGATTATGTAAAGAAAAATCACCAAATAATTTTAGAACTCAGCAACAATAAAAAAATAAAGTCTGTTAACAAAATAATCAGCTTGGTATCCACCGGCAATATCCCCATTTTTCCTGGGTTTGAACTAGGGTCACTGTGGCTAGCCATAAACCGCAACGATGTGGAAGGCACCAGGCTTCGCCTAGGCTTAAGAAACTACAAATCTAAAGACGACAGGTTCAGACTCAATTCTTATTTGGCTTATGGTTTACAAGACACCCAACTAAAGTATGGGGCAGAAGTAAAATACCTCTTAGAACAAGACCCCAGAATTACCATAGGTGCGTCTTATATGGATGATTTTGAACAAGTATCTGCAAAAGTATTTGACGAAACCGAACTCTTAGTAAGGAATTTTGGGGTAGGGGCTTTGTTTGTGCGAGGCACTAACATCACGCTCACCCACAACCGACGATTTTCATCGGAAGTTAAATATGAGTTTAACCAAAACCTTCAAGTAACCATAGCGGGTATTTATCAAGACATGAAATCGGCCGCACCAGAGGCTTTTTCTTTAGATTATTTAGATGCCAATGGGCATGTGCAAAACAGTGTTCAGCAATACACCTCTAGCATCACCGTAACCTATACCCCTGGCAGATTAATTTATGGTTTTGGTGTGGAGAGAAAATTTAGCAAAAAAAACTTTGCCACTTATATGCTTAGGTATACCAAAGGTTTTGGAGGCATTACCCAAAAAGATTTTAACCATCATCATTTTAGAGGCAGCATCACAAAAACATATCAATTGGGTATGTTGGGCTATTTGAATGCCTATTTTGAAGGCAGCAAAATATTTGGTCAAGTGCCTTTAGCCCTAATGACACCTATTCATGCCAATCAAACCTACAGTGTGGTAAACTCTACCTTTTCGTTACTCAGTTATTATGATCTCATTACCGATGAATACCTCACCGGTCAGTTTGATTACCACCTCAATGGTTTGATTTTCAACAGAATACCATTACTCAAAAAACTCAAACTCCGCGAAGTTCTTTTTTACAGAACAGTTTACGGCTCATTCAGGCCAACCAACCAAGCCATCAGCTTGTCTAACATACCCTACATTGACCCAGACAATCAACCCTATCAAGAATACGGTTTTGGCATAGAAAACATTGGTTATGGCAACTTCAGACCCTTGCGGGTTGACTTCACCTGGCGAAACAATTTTCAGTTTCAAAACCCTCACAATAACACCCCACGCTTTGGCGTATTGCTAGGCGTAAAAGCAGATTTTTAGGGAGTTGCTAGTTATGAAGTATTAAGATTGGAGTATTAAGTATTAAGATTTTGTTATTTCTGTAAATTGTATGTTGTATATTGTAAAACGTAGATTTTGAATTTGAAAGTCAAATCACAGATTTTAATCTTTCAAACAAGCTTAATCAACTCATTTATACATTCGCTAATTTTCAAATATGTCCCGATGTAGTTGGGATTGTCTCATTAACTAATTGATAATTGACTAATTGGCACATTACCCAATTAGCACATTACCCTACCGCATCCTGCCCGTTTTATGCGAAATATAAGCCATCAGTTTGTTGTAGTCGTTTATTTGAACCATGACGTCATAAATTTCACTTTCATTCATCTCGGGGAGTTGTTTTTGCCAGTGCTCTACCATTTTTTTAATCAAAATTTCTCTATATGAAATGATGTAGTCTTTGGTAACCTTAGCGAGTATTTCTGGCGATTTTTTGTCTTTCACAAAAATATTTTTCTTCTCTAGCCAGTCGTGCAATTCGTACTTATCTTCTTGGGCCAAAATTTGTGATACCAATGCCACTTTTTCTATGTCTTCATCGTTCAAAAATTGCTGCAAATTAAAACTACCTTGTTGATATTGTTTCATACATTCATCAAATAGCCCCTTAAACACGGGATGCGAAAAAGCAATTTCGTCTTCTTGCAAATTGGTGTAAATTTTTTCGTAAACTTTAATGCTTTGCACCACTTGTTTGTCTATTTCTTTGCCAAATTCGTTAATCTCAACGTAGTCTTCCGCATAGTCTATGGTTTCATTGCCATAAAGCATCAGCAAACCCAATATTTTTTGCTCAACTTGATGCAACAACTCCTCTGTGTCTAGCAATACACTAGTGTTGTCTTTTACAATTTCTAAAGGCTTAGTGGTGGCTACTTCGGTGGATTGCTTGCTTTGCTCGTTTTGTTGTTTTCGTTCTTGTTGAGCCAAGGCATTAAACAGCACCTCTTCCGAAATCTCCATCAATTTGGCAGTGGCTTGCACATAAATTTCTTTCTTTATTCGGTTCGGAATTTTAGCAATACTCAACACCATGTCTCTGATCACTTCGGCTTTTTTAATGGGGTCGTTTGCAGAGTCTTTTAGCAATAAAGAAGCCTTAAACTGAATAAAATCTTGGGCATTGTCTTCTAAATACCGGATGAGTTCGTTTTGAGGTGTTTTTTTGGCAAAACTATCAGGGTCATCCCCCTCAGGGAAACCACACACCCGCACATTCATATCGGCTTCTAAGATCATGTCGATGCCTCTAATAGAAGCCCTCAGACCAGCTGCATCGCCATCAAACAGCACAGTAATGTTTTTGGTTAATCGGCTAATGAGTCTGATTTGCTCGGTAGTAAGGGCCGTACCCGATGATGACACCACATTTTCTATACCCGCCTGATGCATTTGTATCACATCGGTGTAGCCTTCTACCAAATAACATTTGTCTTCTTTGGCGATGGCTTGCTTGGCATGAAAAATGCCGTACAAAACTTTACTCTTTTGGTAAATCTCGCTCTCGGGTGAGTTAAGGTATTTGGCTTGTTTTTTATCATTCCCCAAAATTCTGCCACCAAACCCCAACACCCGGCCGCTCATGCTGTGGATAGGAAACATCACCCGGCTTTTAAAACGATCAAATAAGCCTTTGTCGCCCTCTATGCTTAGGCCAGTTTTAACTAAAAAATCTTTTTGATAACCTTTCTTAATAGCCTGCTCACTAAAAGCATCCCACTGATTGGGAGAATACCCCAAATTAAACTTTTGGATGGTGTGTTGCGTAAACCCTCTTTCAATAAAATAACTTAGCCCTATGGCTTTGCCCTCTTGGCTTTGGGTGAGTTGCTCTGTAAAATACTTGGCAGCAAATTCTGACACCAAATACAAACTTTCTTTAGCCAGTGCTTGTTGTTTCTCTGCATCAGATTCTTCGGTTTCTTCAATAGGGATACCATATTTTTTGGCCAAATATCTGATGGCTTCCGGAAAACTAAAATGCTCATGCTCCATGATAAATGTTACGGCATTACCTCCTTTGCCCGAGCTAAAATCTTTCCAGATTTGCTTCACGGGGCTCACCATAAAAGACGGAGATTTTTCGTTTACAAACGGACTCAAGCCTTTCAGGTTACTGCCCGCTCGTTTTAGTTGCACAAAATCGCCTATCACTTCCTCAACACGTGCCGTTTCAAAAACTTGATCTATGGTATTTCTTGAAATCATAGCCTAAAATTCTAACTTTTGGTGCGGGTTCAATTCAAAAGGTGATTGGTCTTTTAAGAAAATACGAGCCGTGAGGTCGCCTCGCAAATACACCTCTTCACCCTGCACTTCTAGCCAGCTGCCTTCTCGCAAACCCACCACTGGCTGATTGTTGATACTATGAAACTCCAAAATTCTGGTTTCGCGGGTTTCTCCCATGTGCTTAGAGTGAGGGTCGGGGTCCAAATAATGCGGATTGAGGTTAAAGGGCACCAACCCCAAAGTTAAAAAACTTGGCGGATAAACAATGGGCATGTCGTTGGTGGTTTGCATGGTGAGGCCGCAAATGTTGCTACCTGCACTAGAGCCAATATACAAACACCCGTTGTTAACTGCCTGTTTAATTTCCGACATCAATCCTAATTTATGCAACTGATTCACCAACATAAAGGTGTTGCCACCACCCACAAAGATAGCCTGTGCTTGTTGCACAGCGGTGATCGGATTTTCAAATTCATCAAGTCCTTTCACAGATACGTTTAAGGTACTAAAAAAAGTAGCCACTTTTTGCGTATAGGCCTCATGCGAAAGCCCACCCGGACGGGCATAGGGCACAAACAACAACTGTTTAATTTGGCCTAAAAATTTAACTAAAGTTGGAGCCATATAGGCCATATAATCTCCTCCATAAAGCGTTGAGGTGCTAATAATAAGAGCCTTTTTCATGCTTTCGATTTAAGTTTGATAATGGTTGTAAAGATACATAAATTATTAATGAGGAGCAGATACTTTTGGGCATCAACTCAGCCTGATTCCCGCTTTTCGTTTTAGCTTGTTTGCCAACATTGGTATTTGCAAAACTCTGCCAAGAGCTTCCGCTGGTCGCTTTGGCACAGCAGCAAATACAAGCTGTTGACTACACAAGGCTGCCACTTCAATCGGGGCTATTTATTAATGAGCTAGTTAGTCAATTATCAATGAGCCAATTATCAATGAGTCAATCCCAACTACATCGGGACACGTGAGCTAATTATCAATGAGTCAATCCCAACTACATCGGGACAAGTGAGCTAATAATTGGTTTCAGATTCCTTTGAGACAAGTGAGCAAATGAGTATTATTCTCATTACAAAAATATATTTTTCAAATTTACAATATACGACATACAACATACAGTAAAAATGTCTTAATACTTAATACCCCCATCTTAATACCCTCGTCTTAATACTTCCCCTTCCACTTGTTTTTAATAAACTGACTAACGGCTTGTTCTCTGGGGTTGTTGCCTGGTTCATACAGTTTGTTGCCGGCTAAGGTGTCTGGAAAAAATTCTTGATTTACAAAATTACCCTCAAAGTTATGAGCATATTGGTAGTCTTGGCCATAGCCCAAGTCTTTCATGAGTTTGGTTGGGGCGTTTCTGAGGTGCAAAGGCACTGGCAAATCGCCGGTTGATTTCACCAAAGCTTGAGCCTCATTAATGGCTTGGTAGGCACTGTTGCTTTTGTCTGAAGTAGCCAAGTATATCACACACTGACTCAAGATGATCCGACTTTCTGGGTAGCCAACAGCTTGCACTGCCTGAAAGGTATTGTTAGCCATGATCAGGGCGGTGGGGTTGGCCAAGCCAATGTCTTCAGAAGCCAAAATAAGCAAACGTCGGGCAATGAATTTGAGGTCTTCACCTCCTGCAATCATTCGGGCCAGCCAATACACCGCAGCGTTGGGGTCGCTGCCTCGGATAGATTTGATAAATGCCGAAATGATGTCGTAATGTTGTTCGCCATTTTTATCAAAATGGGCAAGTTTTTCGGGCACAATGCTCATCACCAAAGCATTGGTAATCTTCGTGTTGTTGTCTATAGATTGGGCAACTAATTCTAAGGCATTCAGCAATTTTCGGGCATCACCTCCAGATAGTTTGATGAGGGCCTCGGTGTCTTGCAGTTGCAGTTGTTTAGATTGCAAAAAGGTGTCTTTGTTCACAGCACGATGCAGCAAGCTTTCTAAAACTTCTGAACTCAGGGCATTTAACACATACACCTGACATCTTGACAACAAAGCCGGAATCACTTCAAAACTTGGGTTTTCGGTGGTGGCTCCCACCAAAGTAATGTGTCCTTTTTCTACAGCGTTAAGCAACGAATCTTGTTGTGATTTGCTAAACCGATGAATTTCATCAATAAATAAAATAGGATTTTTAGCAGTAAAAATTCCCTGTGATTGTTTGGCTTTATTTAGCACCTCTCGCACTTCGGCTACACCACTATTAATGGCACTCAGGGCAAAAAATGGTCGGTTGAGCAATTCGGAGAGCATTTGTGCCAAGGTAGTTTTGCCGGTGCCAGGTGGCCCCCACAAAATCATGCTAGGAATGGTGCCATGAGCCAAGCTTTTGGTGAGTGTACCCTCTGCACCCACCAAGTGCGATTGACCCACATAATCATCTAGATTTTGGGGTCTGAGTCGTTCGGCTAATGGTTTGTAATGCATGGCATAAAAGTATGATAATATGACAAAATTACCATTTTTTTTGTGTGGTTTTATTTTTGATATTAGTTGTTAATGAAAGTCCATGATTTTAAGTTTACACCTCAGGTAGTTTTAGTGCCGCTCTTTGCGGTCTTAGCCATTTGGCTTGGCTATTGGTTTCAAATTAAGTTTTACACAGATTTTTATGAGTGGGGGGTTTATCCCAGAACGGTTTGGGGCTTACGCGGGGTGTTGTTTAGTCCTTTTATTCATGGGTCTATGCAGCATTTGTGGAACAACACCATCCCGTTGTTTTTGTTACTCATGGCTTTGTTTTATTTTTATAACAAAGTGAGCGTAAAAGTTTTGGGCATTGGTTATGTGATGACTGGGGTCTTAACATGGCTCATAGCCCAAGACAATTTTCACATTGGGGCTAGTGGCATCATTTACTTTTTGGTTGTTTTTTTGTTTTTTAAAGGCATACAAACCAAACATTATCAACTTATTGCCTTGTCGCTTACCATCGTGATGGTGTATGGAGGCTTGGTGTGGTACATTTTTCCGGATGTTAAAGAAGGTATTTCGTGGGAAGGACACTTGGCAGGCTTTGTGAGTGGGGTGGTGGTGAATTTTTTGTTTCCGTTGCAAGAATACAAACCGCAACCCAAATTCGATTGGGAGCAACCCAACTATAATCCAGATTTAGACCCGTTTATGCAACACTTTGATGAAGCGGGAAATTTTGTGCCAAAACCCAAACCCGAAGAGGAAATAAAAGCTTATTTTGAAACGTCTATCAAGGTGGTTTATGACTACATTCAGCACAAAAAAGAAGACCTGCCAAAAAAAGAATAGTGCTTTATTATTGTTTTGAGAAGTGCCTAAAGAATATATTTTAGGCTCAATTAGTTTGTTTACTTGGCTTTAGTGTAATGACAATTTTGTATGTAAAGAATTTTAACAATTCAGGCAGATATTATTGATAATCTTGAACAAGAACCTCTGTTGGTATTTGTAATTCTGAGCTCAATTTTCTTATCATGTCTAAAGTCAGTTTTCTTTTTCTATTCAAGACTTCGCTAACTCTACTGCTAAAGCCAAACATTTCAGCTAAATCTTTTTGTTTCATACCCATCTGTTCCATTCTAAATTTGATGGCATCAATTGGGTCTGGCATTTCAATCGGGTAATTTTCCTTTTCAAATGTATCAATCAAAATTGCTAAAATTTCAAGTTCGTCACCTTCTTTAGACCCTTTTTTTGCATCAAAAATTTGCTCAAGTCTTTTGAGTCCATTTTGATAATCTATTTCTGTTTTAATAGGTTTTATATTCATTTTTAAATGGTATTGGCATTAATTTTATCATATGCTTGGTTAGTCCCCACAAATCTTATCCAACATAATTTAAACTCAAAGTTAAATTTAACAATAAGCCTGTAGTTTTTACCCTTGATGTTGAAGACAGCTCTGTTATCTTTTAGTAAGCTTACATTCGGATAGTCTTCTTTCAGTTCATTAAAATTTGTATAATTTGATTTTTCAATTTCACTAAACCAAGATTTTAATTGACTTTCACAATCATTGTGTGTTTCCCAAAATTCGCGTAACGTCCGTTTAGCAATAATTCTCAATGGGATAATTTTTTTACAAAGTTAATGATTTATTTTTTAAAAATACCATTTTGGTAATTTTTTAAAATAAAGATAAAGCTATTTGTGGTTTAATATATCACCTTTTTAAAAATTGAAATAAAACTTGGGGTTGTGACGCAAACTAAAACGAAAAGCGGGAAAAAGACTCATTAAAATGCCAAAAGTTTAGCTCCTCAAAATTAATTATTGGTTTCCCACTCGTCATAAAACTGACTCAGAAATTGCTCCATAAAAGCATGTCTTTTTTCTGCCATTTGTTTGGCTTTTTGGGTGTGCATTTGGGACTTTAACAACAGTAATTTTTCGTAAAAATGATTGATGGTGGGTGCCGTTGATTGCTTGTAACTTTCTGATGAAGTATGAGTTACCGGTTTGATGTTAGGGTCATAAAGGGGGCGGTTTTTATAGCCTCCATAATGAAACGTGCGGGCAATGCCAATGGCCCCAATGGCATCTAAACGGTCGGCATCTTGCACAATTTGAAACTCAATACTGTTTATTTTAGGGGGCTGTAATCCACCTTTAAACGATAAGTTTTGGATGATTTGTACCACCTGATCAATGGTGGTTTGGTCTACATTTTCAGCCGTCAAAAATGCTTTGGCTTTGGCTGGGCCGATGGTTTCGTCTCCGTTGTGAAACTTATGATCGGCTATGTCATGCAATAAACTAGCCAATTGCACCACCAACAAGTTGCAGTTTTCGGTGGAGGCAATGCTCATAGCATTTTTATAGACCTGTTGAATGTGAAACCAATCATGGCCAGCTTCGGCAGCTTGCAAAGTGTCTTTTACATATAGGATTGTATGATTGATGATTAAACTCATAAATGGTTACAATTGACTATTCACCAAGGCCTCCGTTTTTTCGATGAGGCTGTCTGCATCAGCAGAGGCAACCGGAAATGAAGGATGCAAATAAAACTTAACGCGAATGCCCAAGCCCATCGGGAAGCTTCCAAACCGGATTAATTTCCAAGAGTTTTGTATGCTCACCGGTACAATGTGTGCATTGGGGGCATGTTTAAAAAGGGTTTTTAGACCACTAGTCTTAAAAGGTTTGGTGCTACCATCACGACTGCGGGTGCCTTCCGGAAATATCACCACGCTTCTGCAATGGGTTTCGATATACATAGCCATTTGTTTGATGGCATCTATAGATTGCTTGGCATCTTTCCGATCGATGAGCACCGAACCGCCGTGTCTGAGGTTAAATGAAACACTGGGTATGCCTTGGCCTAATTCTTTTTTGCTTATAAATTTGGCATGGGCTTTTCTAAAAAACCAAATCATCGGAGGGATGTCATACATGCTTTGATGATTGGCTACAAAAATAACCGGGACGTTGGTTGGGATGTTTTTTAAACCTTTTACTATGTAGGAGGTTCCTAAAACATGCAAAGTTCTGATAATAAACCAATTGAGATAATCTACACTTTTTTTGTGGGCTTGGTAGCCAATTTTTAGACATACCCACTGGATAGGATGAAACAGGCACAGCCAAAAACCAAACATCAAATAAAAAAAAACCGTGAAAGGGTAGGCCAAAACTTTGTGCATGTATATTTTATTGCAAAAGTCAGAAAAATTTTGGGAATTCAAAAGCCATTCGTACATTTTTGAAAAAATAACGTGACAATTTACTTCAGATGACTACTAAAGAAAAACCCGTAGGGTGAAATTAAATTAATTGATTTTTAATATTATTTATTGGTCTATCAAAGATAA
>DAIRDG010000053.1:7305-14598 GCA_036796275.1 Flavobacterium sp. | reverse complement strand
TGCATGGCCTTAAAAAAAGCAGCTCGGCTCAAGGGTTCATATTCTTCAACTTCGCCTAAAAACACCAATTTATCGGTTTTGGCTTTTCGGTAGCTATAATTGGCCAAATTGCCTGTTCGGGTGCATACTGCATGCACTTTGGTTACATACTCGGCGGTAGCCATCAGGTTTGGCATGGGGCCAAAGGGGTTGCCTTTAAAGTCCATGTCTAGACCAGCCACAATTACCCTTATGCCATTGTTGGCCAACTCATTGCAAACATTCACAATTTCGTCATCAAAAAACTGGGCCTCGTCTATGCCAACCACTTCGCAACCCTGAGCCAATAACCTGATATTTTCGGCTGCAGGCACGGGAGTAGACCTGATTTGGTTTTCGTCATGAGACACCACCATGTCTTGATGGTAGCGGGTATCTATGGCTGGCTTAAAAATTTCTACTTTTTGTTTGGCAAATTGTGCCCGCTTGAGCCTTCGGATGAGTTCTTCGGTTTTGCCCGAAAACATTGAACCACAAATCACTTCTATCCAACCAAAATGCTCTTTATGATTTACGGGGTTTTCTAAAAACATAGCTTATTTTTCTGAATTTTTGATTTTTTTGTGGCAAAACAAATGTAATAAATTATCTTTGTTAAGTGTTATTTCAAAACAAATAATTAATGTAAGATTATGATTTGGATGCGTGAAAATAATTGTTTATTTAAAAATTCAATTGCTATAAATACCCTTATTAACCTATAAACCAAAAACGATAAAATGAAGAAAAAGTTAGAACAAGACCTCATCAGTTTGGCCCATAAAACCCTAAAATTATCTGGCAAAGAAGACATCAAACTCATGTACCAACAAGCCAAAGCATTATATGAAACCTTGGCAGTGCTAAATTTTTATGAAAATAATTATTCCTTAATAAACGAACCCCTCAACCAAGAAAAATTTGAAACTGCTTTAGAAAAAATCAGTCCAGCAGAAACATCGGCAGACATCATTAAAATCTCAGAAATTAAATTTGATAACATAAACTCCGTTTTACCCCAAGAACTGCTTGCTGAGGAACCTGAACTCAAGATTGAAGAGGAAGATAGTTTTACAGCCAAAAGCCATGAAGCAACCGAGACCAAAAAAACCAGTTCGGTTAATGATCTGGAAGCAACGTTTACGACCTTAAGCGAAGAAGAACCAGAAGAAATATTAGACAACCAACTTGAAGAAATTTATACCCCAGATAACGTGAAGGAAATGCAAGTGGAGGCCGAAGATATCTCAGAAATTATTGAAACACCCGAAAATATAAGTGAGGATAACTCTGTTAAAACCTTAGATTTTGACAGCATCATTAATGATGATTTTAAAGCCTTAGAATTTGTAAAGGTTGAAGAACCCACAAATGAAAACAAAACAGCGTACGAAACAAAAACAGAAATTTTAAAAGAAGAGACTAAAATCACCATCACAGAAACCATTGAAACTGCAATTTCTGCCTCAAAGACCATAGAAATTTCAGAAAACAAAAAAGCCTCTGTAAATGATTTATACAATAAAAGTTTAACTTTTGGTCTTAATGACCGCATTGCTTTTGTGAAATATTTATTTGATGGCAGCAACGAAGACTTTAATCGGGTGGTATCTCAAATTAACACTTTTGCAACTTACGCAGAAGCCGAAGATTTTGTTAACAATTTAGTAAAACCAGAATACAACAACTGGCAAGACAAAGACGATTATGTTGCCAGATTTATGGGACTTGTATCAAAAAAGTTTGAGAAATAAAGCATTTTTTTAAATTAAAAAATCGTTAAGGAATTTTCTTTAAATTTAACCTTAACAAAAGTTTTGGTTTTTTGATTTCATGCAAATTTGCATCAAAATCAAATATAACCAACCATGAAAAAAATTTTTAGATTTACCGTCTTTATTTTATCATTTTTTGCTTTTTCGCAAGGGGTTACAACCTCAGGAATTGACGGAACTGTGTTAGACAATAGTGGTAAACCGTTGCCAGACGTTAATGTGTATGCTGTACACACCCCCTCGGGCACCAACTATGGAGGATCTACTAGTGCTAGTGGAAAATTTATCATTTCAAACATGAGAGTAGGTGGCCCTTACAAAATTGTTTTTACTTACCTAGGTTTTAAAGATGAAGTATTAGATGGGGTAAATTTATCGTTAGGTAAAGTAGCTACATTTAAAATAACCCTCAACGAAGATAGCCTAAACTTAGACGAAGTTGTTGTTATTGGAAATAACACAGGTAGCAACTCTAATAAAACTGGTGCATCGTTAAACATCGACAGAGACAAAATTGATGCTTTACCAACCATTTCAAGAAGTATCAATGATTTTACAAGGCTTACACCACAATCTAACGGTACCGCTTTTGCTGGAACTAACAATAAATTTAATAACTACACCATAGATGGTAACATCTATAACAATAACTTTGGTTTGGGGAGTGGTCAATTTGCTGGTTCTAATCCCATTTCGCTTGATGCTATTGAACAAGTTCAGGTAAATTTAGCACCTTATGATGTTACGCTTTCTGGTTTTTCAGGTGCTTCTGTGAATGCCGTTACCAAATCTGGTACCAATACTTTTACCGGAACATCTTATTATTTGGTGAGAACAGACCAAATGATAGGTGACCGTTTAGGAGAAAATTCTTTAAACGTAAACAAATCAAAAACAGAAATTAAAGGTTTAGCGTTGGGTGGCCCGATGATCAAAGATAAATTGTTTTTCTTTATCAACTACGAAAACGAAGAAGATTTTGTACCAAGTTTTCAAAAAAGAGCTTTAAGACCCGGTGAAACGCCTAACCAAACCGAGATTTCGAGAGTACCTGCAGAAAGGCTTGAGTTTGTAAGAGCCAAAATGCTTGAATTGTATGGCTATGAAACTGGAGATTATGAAAATTATTTCTTTCAATCCTCTCAACAAAGATTTAATACCCGCTTAGATTGGAACATCAATAAGAATCACAAATTTATGATCAGGCATAATTATTATACTTCTAGTAATGATATTCCTTTGAATTCTAATTCAATCAGGTATATTCAAACAAGGTTTAGAAACACTAACCGAGATGGAATTGAAGCCATGAATTTTAGAAACTCTAACTATACTAATGACAGAAAAGTATCGTCTATCGTTGGTGAGTTAAACTCACTTATTTCAACCAACATATCTAATCAGTTAAACATTGGTTTCACCAATATTGTAGACCCTAAAAGAGGCATCCCAGGGGGTCAAATATTCCCGTTTATAGAAGTGCTAGAACCCGATAGCTCCGGAAACTTATTGTATTATATGACCATGGGTAACGAACTTTTTAGTGTGGGTAATTTATTAGAAAACAGCGTGTTTAATGTTACCAACAACACCAATGTTTATTTGGATAAACACAAACTAACCTTTGGGGCAAATTTTGAACGATTTACCTTTGATAATGCCTTTAACCCTACCTTTAATGGTTTTTACAGATTTACGTCTTACCAACAATTTGAAGATGCCATCATCAACCAAACGCCAGGGGTTTTGCCAACTGCATTTGCCAAAGGATTTGCTTTAGACGGGTCTTTAACCCCTCCAACCGACCAGGTATCCTTTAGCCAATTAGGCATTTATGCACAAGACCAATGGTCTGTGAAAGATAATTTGAAACTGACCTTTGGTTTAAGAGTTGATTTCCCATTTTATAACTCACCCATCCCTAGAAATACTTTGTTAGATGATTTGGTTACAAATAGAATTAATACAGACAATTGGCAAGGCTTTTCTGATGGCAGAGGCGGATTTTTTATCCCAGATGTCACCTTATTCCCGAAAGCAACCCCTTTATTTTCGCCAAGATTTGGTTTAAATTGGGATGTGTTTGAAAATGGATCTACCGTTGTAAGAGGAGGTACTGGTGTTTTTACAGGACGTATCCCATTTGTATGGTTGTCTAACCAAGTGAATGGCTCAGGTGTTGTGAGAGGTGGTCTTGGTTTAGAAGGAACTACTTTGGCAGACGATCCTTTATTCCAAAACTGGACCTTTGATCCTTCAAACTCTTTCGGAAATCCTGCAAATCCTAACCAGCAATTGTCTCAAGAACTAAACCTTACTGATAGAAATTTTAAATTACCACAAGTATGGAGATCTAACTTTGCGGTTGATCAAAAATTACCTGGTGGTGTTTATGCAACGTTAGATGGTATTTACTCTCAAGACATCTCTACACCCATTGCCTATAACCCTGTGCTAAGAAACCCTGATGCCTTTTTTGAAGGGCCGGACACCAGAGGGTATTGGACAACCAATAACTATTCTAACGACCCTAACTTTAGAAACATCTTTTTGTTAACCAATGCAGAGCAAAAAGCTGACTATTATGCAGCTACCTTTCAGTTGTCTAAAGATTTTGAATCAGGATTTTCAACTTTTGCGGCCTACACCAGATCTAGAGCTAGAGATTTAGACTCGTCTGGCGGATCTCAAGCAGTGTCTTTATGGACAAACACTGTGCAATTTGACAGAAACAACCCCGAGCTTAGTTTTGCCCGTCATGATATCCCAAACAGAGTGATTGCTAGTTTAGCCTACAGAACCAAAAACACTTCTTTAGCCTTATTTTATCAAGGAAGTAACACCGGTAGATTTAGCTATACCTATTCTGTTTCAACCCTTGGAGGTATTTCAGGTTTTGGAGATAGCTCTAACAGGTTGATTTATATTCCTAACACTGCAGATGAATTAAACTTTCAGCCATTTACATTAAATGGTCAAACGATTACCCAAGATATGCAAAGACAAATGCTTGATGATTACATTAATCAAGATAAATATTTAAGCAAAAACAGAGGGAGAATAGCCGAAAGAAATGGTGCTTTGTTACCATGGTTAAATCAAGTTGATTTGAGGTTGACGCAAGATATTATAGTTGACAAAAAGAACAACCACAAATTGCAGTTGTCTATGGATATCTTCAACTTTGGAAACATGCTTAATACAGATTGGGGTGTGGCAAGAGTGCCTAACCAAACCAACTTATTAAACTACAGGGGCACCACTGTTGTAAATGGTCAAACGCAGCCTCTTTATAGATTTAATACCATTTCGCAAACTACAGAATTCCCTACTGAAACTTTTAGAGATTCAAACTTTATTAGCGATGCTTGGAGAATGCAATTAGGGGTGAGATATCTTTTTAATTAAATTGAGTTAGTTATAAATTTCCTAAAAGGCAATCAAATATTGGTTGCCTTTTTTTATTGCTTTATTTTTGTACATTTACAAAAATTTAAACTCTCATGTATAGTATCATAAAAAATTTGCATTCTTGGTGGGCTTATTTGGCCTTAATTGTTTTGTTTTTAGCCGTTGCCAACAGCTTTCTGGGCTTTGTTTCCAAAAAGAGTTTTAACAGCAAAGATTTTAGAATTTCTTTGTTTGCTCTCATTTTTACCCACCTTCAATTGTTGATTGGCTTGGTGGTTTATTTTGTGTCGCCCTTGGGGTTTGGACAATTGGGTGAAATGAAAGACAAAACCATTCGATTGTTGTCTTTAGAACATCCATTAACCAATTTGATTGCCATTGCCCTGATTACCATCGGTTGGTCTAGACACAAAAAAGCAAAACCAAGTGGAAAGTTTAAAACCATTTTTATTTTTTATGGTTTAGGCTTGTTTTTAATATTATTAAGAATTCCTTGGAAACTTTGGTTTTCATAACATCATAGCGTTATCATTTTAAGCGATATGAATCCTCAAAACATTTTAATAAGATCCTTTGTCTTGTTAAAATGTTTTTTTTTAACTTTTACACTGCAAGCACAACAAGATTCAATAACAGATTTTGATGCGTTCTATAAATACCAAGAAATTCATCCGAAGGCAATAACCTCTTATTACGCCAAAAAATTTGAAGGCAGAAAAACGGCAAGTGGCGAAATTTTTAGAAACAAACAATTAACAGCCGCTCACAAAACATTGCCTTTTGGCACTTTATTGCGGGTGCATTCAAAAGATAATCAGCAATCGGTTTTGGTAAGAGTCAATGACAGAGGCCCCTTTGTGAAAGGCAGAGAGCTAGACTTGTCTCAAGCGGCTTTTGTGGCCTTAGCCAAGTCTACCAAACAAGGCGTTATGAGCGTAAAAATTGAATTGGCTATTCCAATTTCTGAGCAAGAATTATTAGACCTTATTTTTGACCCATCAGATTTCTGATTGATACTGAAAATTTAGTCTTTTGACGGTTATATCAGTTCTGATGATTTTGCCTGTTTGTTGAGTTTCTTCCAAAAACAAAGGAATGCTTAACCCTAATTCAATAGCTTTTTGGGTATAATATTCTTTTCTTGAAACATGATGAGGATTAACCCCATGAAAAACCTGATTAAATTCCTCTTGTTTGATGATTTCTTCAATCAATAAAATGCAATCTGTTTGTTGAATTAAATTTACAGGAGCCGCTGGGTTTTGGTTGTTAGTTTTGGCACTTAAATACTTCACCGGATGACGATCGGCTCCTATCAAGCCGCCAAAACGCAAAATTACCCAAGGATTTTGTTGGGTCTTGATAAAATTTTCAGTGGCTATTAAATCTAATCCGTTAATTGTCTCTGCGTTGGGCAAACTCTCTTCATCATAGGTGGCAAACGGATGCTGATCTAAAAATACTGAAGTTGAACTGATAAAAATTATTTTGAGATGAGGGTGATTTTTAAGATGGGTATACAGAGTTTTGATTTTTTTTTGCATCAAACTTTCTTGAGACTTTGGTGGAATCGCCAAAATGAGCACTTCTAAGTCTTTTAAAAAGTCTTCTACATTTCCAACCAATGCCTCCTCACTTATTGCAATACAAAAAACATCTTGTAACTCCGTTTTAAGTTGCTTCATTTTATCTGTTGAAGTAACTGAAGTTTTTATTTGATAGCCTTGATTTTGAAGATAAAAAGCCAAAGGTTTTCCGAGCCAACCTGCACCTAAAATGCCAATAGATTTCAAAACTTAAATCTTTTTTTGGTTACAATAGCATCTGTAAGAACAAACGGCATAGGCATCATATTGCTTGGCCTTTTTGGCAGGCTAAAATTTGGGTTCTCTAACAAGTCAAAAGAACTGCTTTGTACTTCAAATTCTAGGGCTTGGGCTTTATTTATTTTAAAGTTTAAATGCAAATGAGTGCTGTCTGTTAGGTAGTAACTCACCAAAGTATTGCCACGTTTTTTAACCAGCGATTCTTGGCTATTGGCTGTTTTGCAACCGTTGGCCAACAAATCATAAACGGCTAATTCATTTGG
>DAIRDG010000053.1:4433-7205 GCA_036796275.1 Flavobacterium sp. | reverse complement strand
GTTGCCCAATAGGCTTTATTTTCATTACCATCTACCAAATAAATTAAACTATTAGGTTTGGCTTTATTTTCAATAAAATCGGCATTTGAATGGGCTTTAAACATAAAAAACAATCCTAAACCTAAGAAGATAAAAGCTAAGGTGCCTTTTTGTTTTAGTTGACCAAAAATGCCATACATTAACAAAAAGGTTAAAAACAACATCAAGTTGGCCAAGCAAAGCATTTTTAAACCCAACCCAATCGGGAAAGAATTCATCAGGGGATACATGATCATGAGAGCTGGGGTAAGAAATAATAAGTGAATACCCCATTTTCTTATATCAAAAATCAGTAAAATAAACGAAAATAAGCCACACAAAATGGGTATAATCAAAAAACCTGCCCCGGGTAAATACAAATTAAAAGCTAATTGAATTACATACCAAATTGTTAAAGGAGCTACCATATAACTGGCTAATAATTTGGGGTTAGTGTATTTTTTATACACCAAAAAACACAACGAACAGCCCAAAAAGTAAAACATCAGCATATAATCATGACCATTATAGGTGAAACCATGCAACATATCACTATAATCCGGATAGGCCATTAAGACCAATTGCCAGGCAAAATAAAACAAGGCCGAACCAGCTATCAATAAAATTAAAACTGGCACAAAACCCATCAAGATTGGCTTTAACTGCAAGGTTCTAATTTTAAATCCCAAGGCAATGTGCAATAAAAACACAAACAAGCAAACTCCCCAAAACCAATGATTGTAGCTAAACGGATAGCTCCACAATTTATTGAAGGCATCAAAAAACACCACATCATAGGTGCCATTAAGTCTAGATAAATTTATATCTGAATAGTATTTTATAATGGGCAGCACATAACTCACCTGATGAGCCATGCTATTGAGATCAAAATTTTGAATATTGTCTTGCTCGGTATGATAATGATAATGCCCATCAATGTAGGCAAACGTATAACCGGGGATATTTGCTCCTTCTCTAAAGGCAGTCATGTCGGTATCGTTTGGCAAAAGCTTGTAAATGCTATATAAGATAGAATTACTTACCGGATGGGTTGTTTTGGCATCTTTGATGTGTTTAATCAATTTGTTATTGCCATGATTGGTTTCTGCCAACATCATCGAAGGTCCAAAAGTGCCTCTTGCTTCAAGATTAATCACTACTCCAACATCTTTTGCCAACGGATGGTGTTCTACAAAGCCCCAAGCTCCATTAAGTCCTAATTCTTCCGCATCCGAAAACAAAACAATGAGATCATTTTTTGGTGAAGCCTCTGCTAAAAACACCCGCAAACTTTCTAAAATAACCGCTAGGCCATTGGCATCATCACTCGCACCATAAGAATTGCTATGGGGTGCACTGTCATAATGCGTTAATAACAATAAAGCTTTTGAGGGTTGAGTCCCCTTTTTTCTAGCTATCACATTGTGAACTTTGCTTAAGGTGTTCCATTTACTCAAGGTCATGGTGTCTTGCACTTGAACTTCTAAGTTTAATTTTTGAAGTTCTGCTACCAAATAATCTCTCACAATCTTATGGTGTTCAGTGCCAATATAATGCGGTTTACTACCTATTTTTTCAATATGTTGGTAAGCGTTTTCAACAGCAAAATTATCCATCAAGCGGTCTTCTATTTTCACCCTTTGGGGCATTTTAAGATAATTTGATACGCCTACAATAACAAAAATTAAAATAAATATTAAGAACGATGATTTAATTTTCATAACAAACTGTTGAGGTTAATATTCTTTTTTTACTAGCATATACCAGTCATTTTCTAGCGGTAGATAGCCCTGATCATAAACAAAATAATATATTTTATTGCTTTGGGTTTTATAGATAGAGGTTATTAAAGTAAAGTCAAACCCTTGAGACAATAATTTAGATTTACTCATCTTTGATTTGCCGTCAGGGTTATTTTCAGATAAGATGCGGTAATTTTTTCTGAGTTTATTATGCACATTTCGCATCAAATTTGAAGTGTCTTTGTTAAGTTTATTGTTATATTGATTTCTGCAGCCATCTGAACAAAACTTTTTGTCTTCTCTCCCTATAATTTTTTCACCACATTCTAAGCAATTTTTCATTTGAAATAATTAAATGGTTAATTCAAAATTCATTATTTACAAATATTTATAGTGTTTATTAGTTTTAAATGTAACAAACTTAGTAAAATTTTTTAAATTTTAAAAAAACACTTAGAATTTACTAATAAAATGTTAATACTATAAATTTATTTTTTAAATTTGATGATTCAAAAAAAATTACCTTAACTTTTACTTATGTAGTTATGAAAAAAATTATTTTTTTAATCCTATCCTTTTGTTCTGTCTTTAATCTACAAGCTCAACTTTTTGAAGATTTTGAAGGAGCAGCCTTCCCGCCAACAGGTTGGACAACTGCAAGCAACAATATTGGAACCGCCATTAACTGGACTCGTGTAAACACCCCTCCTGACGAAGTTTATGATGGCGTTTTTTCTGCTTATATGAATCGTGTACCCGTAGCAGCGGCACAAGTAAACCAATTAACCGAACGTTGGTTGATGACACCGCAAGTTACAGTACCTGTAAACGGCCAATTAAAATTTTGGTCAAGGTCTACTATTGCTGGTAATCAAAATACGCTATATCAAATTAGGGTGTCCACCTCTGCCGATCAAAATGATTTAGCAGCTTATACCACTGTAGCAACTTATGACGAAAATCAGTTGTCTAATCCCTACACCGAGTTTAACGAAACTATTTTAAATTTAAC
>DAIRDG010000053.1:0-4333 GCA_036796275.1 Flavobacterium sp. | reverse complement strand
CAACCTGGCACCCCAACAGGCAATGGAATTATTATAAACACCAATCCGTTTATTGCTACAGGTTTACTACCTGCTACACAATACCAATATTATGTAAAGGCATTATGTAGTGCTAACAATACCAGTGCCTGGGTAGGTCCTTTTACGTTTCAAACAGAAACTCCAGGTAATAATTGTGCTTCAGCCATTCAAGTGCCGTCATTGCCCTATTCAACAAATGGCACAACTTCAGGTTTATCAAGTACCGTCAGTGGTGCTCCCGGAGCATCTTGTGGTACCACTGCTGCTTATTTAAATGGTCCAGATATATTTTATACTTTCACCGCTCCACAAGCCGGTTTCACTAATATCAGATTAACCCCTAGTGGGCCTCATTCTGGTATTTTTGTTTATACCAGCTGTGCCAACGTGGGAGTAAGTTGCGTAACAGGTCAGGCAAATACCGGATCAGCTGTTAGAAACCTAAACTTTAATGCCATTGCAGGCCAAACTTACATTGTGGTGATTTCCACTTCTGCAAGTGCTCCCAATGTAGATTTCAATTTGGTTATTCAACAACCAGGTTGTAACCCACCGCAAGCAAATTTATCGGCTACAAACATTACTCAGAACAGTGCAACTTTAGGTTGGACTCAAGGAGGGACAACGGTTATTGATTGGGAAGTAGCCGTGCAACTAGCCGGTGCTGCTATCCCTCAAGGCAATGGTGTGGTTTCTGCAACTACAACCTTTAATGCCACTACACTTTTAGACGGCACCCCTTTAACAGCTGCCACTGCCTATCAATATTGGGTTAGAGGAAAATGTACTGAAACTACATTCACACTTTGGTCTGGACCTTTTTTATTTAATACTAAAATATGTAATGATACAGACCAGTGTAACTACACTTTTAGAATGTCTACTAATGGTGGTTCTGGAGGATGGAATGGAGCAAGAATGCAAATTATACAAGAAGGATTGGTTGTGCAGGAAATTGGTAGCACTTTTCAGGGTGGCACAGGTCCTGTTGATGTAATTGTTCCGCTTTGTAATAACTTGCCATTCCAAGTGTTTTGGAATGTTGCTGGAACTACCCCAAATAATGTGGGATTAAGCATCATTAATCAGCCTGCGTTTAACCAAACCATATTCACTAAAAACCCAGGAGTTGGTTTCCCTAATTCAACCATATATACGGGCGAAGTAGATTGTGATAATCCTTTGTGTTTACCACCGTTAAATGTACTATCTTCAAATATTACAACCACCTCTGCCACCATTAGCTGGACGTCTGCCGGTTTCGAAACTCAATGGCAATACATATTACTCCCTGCAAATGCTCCTGCTCCTGGTCCTGGTGTGCAAGGTACCTTAACCAATAGTAATCCTTTGTTGCTTACAGGCCTAAATCCAGCAACCATTTATAGAATTTATGTGAGAGCTGTGTGTGGTCCTCAAGACCAAAGTGATTGGAGTCAGGTACATCAGTTTAATACCTTGGTGTGCGAAGTCGAAGATCTATGTACTTATCAGTTTGTGATGAGAGATACTGGCAACAATGGTTGGCAAGGTAACACCATGACCATTACACAAAACGGCATCACAATTGCCACCATTGGTAGTACCTTTACCACAGGTGGTGGCCCAGTTCCTATTCCAATTAACTTATGCCCCGGTGTACCCTTTGAAGTATTCTGGAATGCAGGAGGAACACAACCAGGTGAAGTTGGCTTAACCATTGTGAACCCCTTTAACGAAGATATTTTTATTAAAGCCCCAGGTGTAGGATTTCAGAATAGTCAAATCTATACAGGTGTAGGCAATTGTACACCCCCAACTTGTTTACAACCTCAAAACCTAAGTGTTGCTAATATAACAACTACAAGTGCATTGTTAAGCTGGACTCAAGGAGATGCGGCTACCCAATGGGAAGTATACGTAGTACCTGTTGCCAGCCCGGCTCCAAACCAAAGTGTAACAGTAACTTCAGGCATCATTACATCAGACAACCCTTATTTAGCTCAAGGCTTAAATTCTGGAGCCATCTATAACTATTGGGTAAGAGCAGTTTGTAATTTATCTTCTAACGACCGTAGTTTATGGAAAGGTCCGTTTCAATTTATTACTCTCATCTCTAATGACGAGTGTGCAACGGCTATCCAAGTTCCTGTAAACCAAAATTTATTTTGTACCAACGTGGTTGCTGGAACGGTTATAGGGGCTACACCTTCTGCGGTGCCTTTAGCACCATGTACCGGCGTTGCCAATAACGATGTGTGGTTCAGTTTTGTGGCCACCTCTGACAGACATACAATTTCCTTAACCAATGTGCAAGGCTCTACTAACAACCTCAATCATGCGGTGTATAGTGGAAATTGTGGAAGCTTAGTTAATGTGTATTGCTCAGACCCCAACGACTCATTCTTTCAAAATTTTGTGCCAGGTACCACTTATTATATCAGAGTTTATTCAGCTTCAAATGCTGCAGAAACTACCACCTTTAATGTGTGTGTAGGAACACCAGGACCAGTTTTAGTGGGTGACGTTACAACTTATACGGTACCAGAACTTATGGAAGACATCTTTTTAAACTCAAATTGTGCGACTATCTCAAACATTCAATGGAGAACAGGTACCGGGCTTAATACGCCCTTAACTGCACAAAGTGGTATTGGTTACTTTAACACCCCGGGTGTTTCTTTTTCTTTTGATGAAGGGATTATATTGAGTACCGGTTTTGCAGCAAACGTTCAAGGACCTAATAATTCAACATTAAGTAATACCGTAACTGGCTGGGGAGATGATCCACAATTAACAACCTATTTAAACTCTATATTACCAAACTCAACTTACCAAAATGCCACTTGGGTGCAATTTGACTTTGTGCCCTTGGCAGATCAGTTTACCTTTGAATTTTTATTTGCTTCAGAAGAATATGGAACTTTTCAGTGTGATTTCTCTGATTCATTTGCATTTTTTGTAACCCAACTAGACGCTAATGGGAATCCTACCACTTGGCAAAACTTAGCCCTGGTGCCAGGCACTACATCACCCATTTCTGTAGTAACCATAAGAAATAATTTGCATAACGCAAGTTGTGCCTCTGTGAATCCTCAATTTTTTGGCACTTTTTATGGAGTCAATGGTATTAATCCTTTGGCAGCCCCAATCAACTTTAACGGGGTTACGGTGCCATTACAAATACAAGCCAATGTGATTCCTCAGCAAGATTATCGTATCAAACTAGTTATTCAAGACAGACAAGATACTGCCTTTGACTCTGCTGTGTTTTTAAAAGCCAATAGTTTTAACGTGGGCAATATTGAGTTTCCAAATGATTTACTGATTGCAGATGGCACAGCTTTGTGCCCAGGGGATACTTTTGTATTAGATTCTGAATTAAACCTAAACCAATTTCAACTAAACTGGAAGAAAAATGGCGTTAGCTTTGATCCACCTCAAACCGGAGCTACCCTTACGGTTACAGAACCTGGCTTATATACCGTTGAAGCACAATACATTAATACTGATTGTACCAATGAAGCCTCCATTACCATAGAATATTATGATTTTATCACGACTGGTGAACCTAACACCTTAACCATTTGTGACGGGTCTGGAGTAGCTACTTTTGATTTAACAGAAAACAGCGGATTAATCCAAAATGGTAATCAATTTACCCTTACTTATTTCACCTCTGAAAATGATGCCAACTTAAACGTTAATGCGATTGCTAATCCTTCAGAATATCAAAACATCAGCCAAACGCAAACCATTTGGGTGAGAGTAGTCTCCGCAAACAACCCATGTTTTGTGGTAGTTTCTTTTGATATTGAAGTAACTGACCTAACCCCAACTTTTAACTTAGTAGAAAACCTAGATATTTGTGAAGGTTCAACTGGTGTTTTAACCCTTGAAAACTTAAACTATCCAGTTGAGGATTTGCAAATCTCTTGGACGCTAAATGGCAACCCCATTGAGCCAACTGGAGCTTCTATAACTATTGATGAAGCGGGTGTGTATGAAGTCACTGTAAATAACTCTGGTTGTATTGCCATTGCAAGCACTATAGTAACTGTGCAAACTCCAGTAGAGCCTAGCTTTAATGGTGTGTCACCGGCATGTCCTGGAGCGACTATTCCTGCTTTGCCAACCACCTCTATCAATCAGATTTCAGGTGTATGGTCACCAGCCATCAATAATCAGCAAACCACCACTTATACGTTTACCCCAGATGAAGGTTTTTGTGCCACCACAACCACCTTGACCATCGAAATATTACCCGCTGACATTGAACCCACCTTCAACGCCATTCCTGCTATTTGTCAGGGAGAAGCTTTGGGGGCATTGC
>DAIRDG010000052.1:0-15176 GCA_036796275.1 Flavobacterium sp. | reverse complement strand
CCCCCGCTGCCGCACGAATCCTTTCGTGTGGCTTTACAGCTTAAAATACTGAAATACACAAACACCATCTAGCAAACCCTATTAACCGATCTACCGCAAGACCCAAGACGACAGTCGAAAAAACAAAGTAAATTTATAGTTCCTACTCATAAAATTACTTTATTTCAAAAATAGAAAAAAATTTTAGTTTATGCTATTCAAAAATTGCTTTGTTTACAGTCTAACTTCCAATCTTGTGGTAGGGGTGTAATGATTTTCCTGTGAAATTTCATCAAAAAACCCTCAATTGTTAATCACAACTGAGGGTTCAAGTATCATTTATGATGATTATTTAAGCCAACATCGTTACAGGATTTTCTATAAAATGTCTGAGTGTTTGCAAAAATTGAGCTCCGGTGGCTCCGTCTACCGTACGGTGATCGCAGGCCAAAGTGAGTGTCATGGTGTTGCCAACTACAATTTGTCCGTTTTTAACCACTGGTTTTTCTTCAATGGCTCCTACCGACAAGATGGCTGAGTTAGGCTGGTTGATGATCGATGTAAACGACTGTATGCCAAACATCCCAAGGTTAGACACCGTAAAGGTGCTGCCATCCATTTCTTGGGGTTGCAATTTTTTGCCTTTGGCTCTCACCGCCATGTCTTTTACGGCAACGCCTATTTGGGTTAAACTCATTTGGTCGGTAAACTTTAGCACTGGCACCACCAAACCATCTTCTACGGCTACGGCTACGCCTACATGCACATGATGATTGAGTGTCATCATCTCATCTTTCCACTGCGAATTAACTTGTGGGTGCTTTTTGAGTGCCATGGCACAAGCTTTCACCACCATATCGTTAAAAGACACTTTGGTGTCTGGCAACTGATTGATCACGTTTCTAGAAGCCATGGCTTCGTCCATAGAGACTTCGATGGTGAGGTAATAATGCGGAGCGGTAAACTTAGATTCGCTTAAACGCTTGGCAATGGTTTTACGCATTTGCGAATGTTTAATATCGTCTTTGAGCTCTTCGCCAGCTGGCACAAAAGGCAATACTTTTTGTGGTGCTGGTTCAGCGGGTTTAGCCTCCGCAGGGGTGGCTGCAACAGGTGCAGTGGCTGCTTTGGGCTGATGGGTTTCTACATCTTTTTTGGTAATTCTGCCGTTTTCACCAGTGCCTTTTATCTCTGCAAGATTAAGGCCTTTCTCTTTGGCAATTTTTTTAGCTAAGGGCGAGGCAAATACTCTCCCATTGTCAGTTTGTGTTGCAGAAGCATCTGTTTGTGGTTGTGCTTCGTGTTTAACTTCTGCTGCAGAAACTTCTTTTGAAGACGCTTCTTTTGAAGGAGCTGCCGCTGGGGTTTTCCCAAAATTAGCCACTACAGCATCCACGTTTGTGCCTTCTGGCCCCAACACAGCCAAGATGCTATCTACAGGGGCTGTTTCGCCTTCCTGAACACCAACATAAAGCAAGGTGCCATCATTAAAACTTTCAAATTCCATGGTAGCTTTGTCGGTTTCTATCTCGGCCAATATATCGCCTTGCGAAACCTTATCGCCTATTTTTTTGAGCCAAGTGGCCACGGTGCCATCGGTCATGGTATCGCTTAACAGTGGCATGGTTACCACCACTACACCTTTGGGTATTTCAAATTTGGCATCAGTATTTTTGCTTTCTGCAGCATTTGAACTTTCTTCTTTGCTTGGTGTGCTGTTTGCTTCAGAAGAGCCGTTTAGCAAGCCAGAAATATCTTCTCCTTCGGCACCAATAATGGCCAATAGCTGATCTACCGGAGCCGTTTCACCTTCCTGAACACCAATGTGCAATAACACCCCATCATAAAAACTTTCAAACTCCATGGTGGCTTTGTCGGTTTCAATTTCGGCCAACATATCACCTTGTGAAATTTTATCACCTACTTTTTTAAGCCATGTTGCCACTACACCTTCTGTCATGGTGTCGCTTAAACGCGGCATGTTGATTACTTGTGCCATAATGCTTATAATTTGTGTGGAATAAATGGATAATTTTCTTGTGCGTATACTACATCATACATCACAGAAGTATCTGGATAGGGAGATTCTTCTGCAAATTTTTCGCATTCCTCTACCAAGTCTTTTACGCGATTGTCTATTACTTCAATCTCTGCTTCGGTGGCATAGTTTTTTTCGTAAATAATATCTAAAACTTGGGTAATGGGGTCAATTTTTTTGTATTCTTCTACTTCATCTTTGGTTCGGTAATGCTGAGCATCACTCATAGAGTGTCCTCTGTAGCGGTAAGTTTTCATTTCTAAGAATGTTGGGCCATCTCCTCTTCTGGCTCTGTCTATGGCTTCTTCCATGGCCTCGGCCACCTTCACGGGGTTCATCCCGTCTACGGGGCCACAAGGCATTTCGTATCCAAGACCTAACTTCCAAATATCGGTGTGGTTGGCAGTTCTTTCTACCGAAGTTCCCATGGCATAACCGTTGTTTTCGCAAATAAACACTACAGGGAGTTTCCATAACATAGCCATGTTAAAGGCTTCATGCAAAGAACCTTGTCTGGCAGCTCCATCTCCAAAATAGGTAAGCGAAACACCACCCGTGTTTAAATATTTATCGGCAAAGGCCATGCCTGCACCTACCGGTATTTGTGCTCCAACAATACCGTGGCCGCCATAAAACCCATGTTTTTTACTAAAAATATGCATCGATCCGCCCAATCCTTTAGAAGTTCCGGTGGCCTTGCCCAATAATTCTGCCATCACTCTGCGGGGGTCTACCCCCATGCCAATAGGCTGCACGTGGTTTCTGTAGGCCGTAATCATTTTGTCTTTAGACAAATCCATTACATGCAATGCCCCAGCCAAAACAGCTTCTTGACCGTTATACAAATGCAAAAATCCACGAACTTTTTGTTGAATATAAAGAGCCGCTAGTTTGTCTTCAAATTTTCTCCAAAAGAGCATGTCTTCATACCACTTCAAATAAACTTCTTTGGTAACTGGTTTCATCTATGATTTTTTTAAATGTTAAGTTTTAATTTTACAAATACCCCACCTCTTATTTATCTAATCTGTAGATAATTTATTCAGGGCATGTTTTTTCAGTTTTTTTATAAACCTTGCAAAATTATAATATCTTGCTTAGAAGTAAAAATTTATTACCCACTAAATTTAAAAACTTTAAAGAACAAGGCCGAGTTTATAATTTGTTAAAGAAATGTTTTATCAAAACTGAGGGGCAACAAATCTTTTATTGCATCAGCCTTATAAACTTGTCCTTCGGCTCCCATAAAATAAATTTGAATGGGTTGGTTTTGTTTGTGTTCATATTCTGCAATACTTTGCCTGCAGGCTCCACATGGTGGAATGGGTTGTTTGTTGAGTTGCAATTGAGAGGTGGCAGAAATACAAATAATTTGCACTGAGGCCTCAGGATACTGAGCTCCCGCTGCAAAAATAGCCACCCGCTCGGCACATAAGCCAGACGGATAGGCTGCATTTTCTTGATTTGATCCTACCACTACTGCGTTATTGTTTAACAAAATGGCGGCTCCTACACTAAATTTTGAATAGGGAGCATAGGCTTTTTTTCTGGCATCTATGGCTTGAAGCATCAACGATTTTGCAGCATTTGGCAATTCATCAATGCCGTATAATACTTCAAAACTTGCTTCTATTTTAATGGTTTTCATAGTAATTACTTAGGACAAAAAAGAGGCTACAAAGGCCTCTTTTACATGTTGATTATCAAAATTTATATTAATATTCTCCGTAATTGCCTCCAAAATTAAAGGTAAGAGAGAATCTCAGGGTATTTTCTAGCGGATTAACGATGTTGGTGGCAGAAAACAAATAAGACACGTCTACTTTGATGGCGTTGTATTTAAACCCTGCCCCAAGGGTAAAAAACTTTCTAAACCCTTTGGCTTCACTTTCGTTAAAATAACCTACCCTCAAGGCAAATGAATCTTGGTAAAGATATTCTGCCCCTAAAGCCCAGTTAACTTCTTGCAATTCTTCTCCAAAACCGCCTGGTGCATCTCCAAAAGATCTAAAAATACCCGAAGCCCAAGTGGTTCTGCGGTAATCGTTGAGTCTTTCGGCTCTTTCGGTAGCGTCTAAACCTTCCAAGTCTGGTGGGGTTGGCACCAAAAGTTTATTGATTTCTGAATTTATAGACAATTTATTAAAATCATCAAAAATAAAATCAAAACCAGCTCCTAATTTAAGGTTTGTAGGCAAAAAGTTGGCATTAAGATCATTTAAATCAAAATCGTAACTAATTTTTGGCCCAATGTTTTGCACATTAAACCCTGCTCTCCAACGGCCGTTAAAATCGTTATATGCCACTTCATCAGACTGATAATAACCCGCTATATCTACTGCAAACGAATTGGCTGCAGAGGCATCGTTGTTTACGTCTTGCACTCTGAGTTGCGATCGAATGTATCTACCAGCTACTGCCATCGAAAATTTATCATTTAACCTCAGGGCATAAGACCCATCTATAGCTAATTCGTTGGGTTTTACTGGCACGCCTAAATCGTCAAAATTCTGACGCAATTCTATTAAACCTAATGAAAAATAACGCATGCTAGCCGCAAAGGCACTTCTTTCGTTAAAGCGATTAAAATAAGTAACTTGTGCCAAAGAAATATCGTTGGCTAGCTCTTGCAAATACGGGGTATAACTGGCAGAAAATCCTTGTTCTTCGTTGATGAAGGCAAACTTTGCCGGATTGTACTGTTGCGAAAAGGCGTCTGGTGAGGTGGCAACACCTTGGTCTCCCATACCTGCACCTCTAGCATCTGCAGGAATTAATAAAAAAGGAACCCCAGTAGTAATTACGCGGTTGTTTAGGTTGGCTTGTGCATGCGAGTATTGCATAAACATGATGCCCCCCATTAAAATTAAAAATATTCTTGTCATTGATTTATTATTTCGATTAATTGATTTCTTTTTTAAAAAGTATAGTCTACAAATATAAAAACTTTGGTTATAGGATGACTAATTTTTCAACTTTTTCTGTTATTTGATTCGTTAAGGTAGATTTCACTTTGAGTCTATAAATATAAACGCCTTTCCCTATTCGATCTCCAAAATCATCTCGACCGTCCCATGAAATTTCTCTAGACAAAAAACCGTCGGTCACCACCGTTTGATTGATGGTTTTAACCACCTTGCCCGTGATGGTAAAAATTTGAACCTGCACATCTAGGGGCTCAAAAGGTCTGTTATGATTGAACCAAAATTGGGTGTAACTCACAAACGGATTAGGGTAGTTTAGCACATTAGACAAACTGATGTTGTCTCCTTTGCTCACCACAAAATCTATTTCTGCAGTCACCGGATTGTTATAAACATCCCAAGCTCTAAACTTTACGTGGTGAGGTCCTTCGGCTAAATTTCTAAAAGGAAATCTCACAATCCCTTTGGTAAAATCGTCTTCTTCGGTTTCATAAAAATCATTCATCACAAAAGGACGGCTTTCGTCACCATCTAAAATACCAACAATATCATGCCCTATTCCGCCTGCGGTATTGATGCCATTTTCATCTGCTAGGTAGGCTAAAAAAATTGGATTTTCGTCTGTGATGCCCCCATTCACAAAGGTTTGGTCGTTCATGTACAATAAGGCAGTTGGTGGGGTATTGTCTACAGGTGCATTTTGATTTACTCCGCCTATAACAACATCCTGATTAAAGCCCGTTTGATTTTGTAATATTGGCGTGTTGCTTTTGGCATAAAAGCTTACTTTACCGGTGCCTAAATTTACACGGATATCTTTGGGTACTACAAAAGAAAATTCAAACAAACCATTGTTAACTGATGCATTGCCTCTAAAAATAGTTTCACCTAACTCTTGAAAACTGAATGTTGGTGCATTACCATCATTGTTTAGTGTTTGGGTGGTTTGCATTTTATCAAACACTTGTATGGCCAAACTACCATTGTAGTTTTGTAACAACTGATTGCCTTGTTCGTTTCTTACCTCGCCAGACATGGTGATGGCTGAAAGCGCCTGAAGGGCTGTTGTAGTAGTGGCTATGGGCTCGTTGTTTATTTTTGTTAAAACTATTTCAGGTTTTGGGATGGCCAATTTTGTTGCTGGACAACCAATAAAAGAGATGACTCTGAGCGAAGAATTTCCAAAAGCGTTTTTAGTAAGTCTCAGGGCATCTGCCATAGAAACTTGCCTTGTTGATTGGCCATATTCAAACAACCACTCGTTTAGTACAAAATTGGCTTGTTCGGCTGTAAACTGACCAATTTCTCTGGTGGTCGTGATCATAGAGATGGCTCCACCTCTCGGATTCCAATACGTAAACTCTCCAGAGGTTGGCCTAAAGGGATTATCAAATCTTGAAAATTCGCAGGTTAAGGTTATAAATAAAGGATACCTAAAACGGTTATTTAAGCCTTGAGCATCTGTTCTATCAAACACCCTTTCGGCAGATAATACATCTTCATTACCATGGCCAATATAATTGATGACCAAAGATCCTGATTCAAAAGAATTTCTTATGTCTACTTTTACTTCAGGATACCTTTGTCCGCCTGCAGTTGATTGCTGTTGGTAGGCATCTAAATATATTTTGTTGATATTATAAAAAGGTTTTTCAACGTTGATAATGTCTGATACCTGATTTAGCCTTAATTGCATAGAGGCATCAGAAGGTCTGTCTGCATCATCGGCAATCATGGTGAGGTTATTTCTCCATCTGCCATAAGAGGCTTCATTATGATAATCAATAACTTTGGTTACCATTTCTCTGGCTTGCAAAGAGTTTGAAACCACCATTCTGCCTATGGCAATATCCAGATTATTAGGAAAAATAGCATCTAGATTGCCTTCATTGCTATCCATATAACCAAAAAAATCATCCGACATAAAAGACGAAATGCCAGTGGTGCTCCCTACTAAGGCATGGTATACAGGCACTACATTAGTATTGATGTTGGCCGGTATTCTGTTTTTAAAATCAAATGATGCATCACCAAATAAGTTAACGTATTTTAGCCTGTTTTGAGGGGCTGATGCATTAAAGTAAACATACCTGATAAAATTTCTGATGGCTGAAATATCTTGTCTGCCCGTAGAAAACTCTCTGTAAATTTGGTCTAAATCAACTACTTTTACATTAAGCTGGTTGGTGGTTCTGTGAAAATTTGCCAATCGTTGTGCTTCTGAACTCAAAAAAGAAGGAGTAATAATAAGATAATCAATGTCCTGAAACGTGTTTTGAGCATTGTTAAAAATGGTTCCTTTAAGATTTTGGTTGTTCACGCGGGCATTGTCTTCCCTTTGTGGTTCTAAAAAATTTGATTGGTGTAGGGCTAAGAATGATTTATTTTGTCCTCTCACAGATTTTAAACTAAAAGAAGAGGCACTAGCAGTATTGTTTTTGGTGGTTACGTTATAAATGTCTGAAATATCCCAAACTGCTCTGATGCTTTGGGCATTGCTGAACTGAAATTCTACAATGCCATTGCCAGTCTCTAAAAAAGGTGATCTGAGGCGGTACTGGGTATCACTGCCAGTTAAAAATCGTCTGGACTTTAGGATGATATAGTCTAAAAATACCCTTGCATTTGGCACCCCAGCATTAGAGAAATTTAAAGATAAATTTATATCACTTTGAGCGTTGATGGTAAAATTATGGGTGTTTAAGGTATAATAAGGTGTTAACCCACTGCCCTTGCCAATGAGCGTAGCGTTTGAAATATTTTGACCATTGCTCACAAAACTCATGCTCGTAACATTTGGGGCTGCAGAAGCAAATACTGCGGTAGCTTCTATAGGCTGCGACGTATCTATATTAGGAATGTTGAAACTAAAACTGTGGGTGTTTTGAATACCAAATTGTTCTCCAAACCATCTTCGTCCAATTCGTCCGATGTTGGTGAGATCGCGTTCATAAAAATGATACCCTTCAAAAGTGTTGGTAACATCTGTGGTTGGGGCAGTGGGTTCGTTATAATTTGTAATTCTTTTTGCTGGGTTAGCATTGTGTGTGATATAATAATAGATTCTATCAGAATACAAATTAAGGTGAGATAAGTTTTCTTGTGACCATTGGTCAGGGCCTTCCAGGTAGACTAAAATAAAATCATCATCATTAAAAACCCCATCGGCTTCTCCAACAAATTGCAAAGCCATTTCTTGAGGGTCTGTAGGAAAATCATCATTGTTAGACAACGGTAAAATTTTACCACCATGACCAAAAATTTTAATCCCCCTTGGGTCTACATTGGTGTTGAACCCTAAACTATTTAAAAAACTTCTAGAAATTCTGTGCACACCAGAGTTGGTTACAAAAAAGCGAAACCATTGCCCTGAAGTTAAAACAGAATTTGAAATACTATTATAATTAGATAGGGTTTCGATAGGTTTTTGACTCAGGGTTTCAAACTGCAACTGCAGATTAGTGGTTTGATATACTTGCCCATTTTGTTGAAACAATAAATTGAACTGAATAAATCTGTAATTTTGTTCTCTGGCCAAAGCGTTATGAACGGCTACTTTAAACTCTTGAGGGATTAATGATTTGTTGATGTTTGCTAATTGAGCTGCATCTATGGGTTGGTAGTTATGACTGATGATTCTGATTGAATTTTCATCAACAAAAGAATTAATAGGGTTTGATGATTGAAAAAAAAGTTGCTGTTGAGCCTCATCCCACACAAATTCTTTAGAATCAAAATAAGGGATGCTAACCGCTTGTTCAAATAATTGATAAGGTCCGTATTTCCAATCTATATCAACACTAAATGTGTTGTCTTGGGCACTCAAGTAACCACAAAAAATAAACGATAAAAAAAACAATTTTATTTTCATAACAAAGCAAACGAATATTACAAATATATATTGTATAATTTGATAAACGAATATTTTGAGCAATATTTTAAAAAAGCTAACGTTTTTACAAAAAAAACTTGCATTGTATTGACTATTTAGTATATTGCGAGTCTTAAAAAAATGATAAAATTTTTAATTAAAATTTTGTAAACAAATGATTTTCAGAACATTATTAGTTTTGCTAGCTGCAGTAAGTGTTGTAAGTTGCAGTAAAAATGGCAGTTCAAAAGGTAATTCTCAAGCAACTGGTTGGAAGATTAACGACAAAAAAGGTGGTTTTCAGTTTGCTGACAAATACCAAAAACAACAAACGCCGCCTGGATTAGTTTCCATAGAGGGTGGTACATTTACTATGGGTAAAGTTCAAGATGATGTAATGCATGATTGGAACAACAACCCAACCCAACAACACGTTCAGTCATTTTATATTGATGAACATGAGGTTACCAACAAAATGTATACTGAATATTTAGAATGGTTAAAAACAATTTTTAACCCAAGCGAAGAGAATTACAGAAATATTTATCTTGGTGCTTTGCCAGACACCTTAGTTTGGAGAGATCGTTTGGGTTATAACGAAACCATGACAAATTATTACCTAAGACACCCTGCTTATGCAGATTATCCTGTTGTTGGTGTTAACTGGATTCAAGCCTCAGAATTTTGTGTATGGAGAACTGACAGAGTAAATGAAGACATTCTTGAAAGAGAAGGTTATATGAAAAAAGATGCCAAAATTTTAGATGTAGCAGCAGATAAAACATTCAGTACTGAATCATACATCAATGCACCCTCACAGTCTTTTGGTGGTGATGAATCTATCATGCTTAGAGGTAAAAACGGTAAAGTTCAAACCAAAGCTAATGGCGATCCTTTAAATTCTTTTGCTACCAGATCATCTGGTTTGATGGAGCCTGAATACAGACTACCCACCGAAGCAGAATGGGAATATGCGGCTGTTGTCAATGTAGGCAAAAGAGAATATAATATCTATAAAGGTCAAAAGAAATATCCTTGGTCTGGCATGTATACCAGAAGCGGACAAAGAAGAATGAGAGGCGACCAATTGGCAAACTTTCAACAAGGCAAAGGAGATTATGGCGGTATTGCAGGCTGGCCTGATGATGGTGCTGACATCACCCAATACGTAAAAGCTTATCCTCCCAATGATTTTGGATTGTATGACATGGCTGGTAATGTAAGCGAATGGGTTTTAGATGTTTACAGACCTATTGTAGATGACGAATCTAATGATTTTAACTACTTTAGAGGTAACGTTTATTATAAAAATAAAATTGGTCCTGATGGTATTGTTGAGTTAGTAACTTCTGAAAATATTGCTTATGATACTTTGGCAAACGGAAAAATTATAGCCAGAAACTTACCTGGCCAAATAGCTAGAGTGCCAGTTGATGAAAATGAAACTTATTTGAGACAAAATTTTAGCACTAGTGATAACCGAAACTATAGAGATGGAGATGTACAGTCTTCTAAATATTATAAGTTTGGAGCTAAAAGCGGGTCAGATGAAGATTCAAATAATGCAGAACCTAGCGAGGAAAAACTCGCTGACAATAAGAGGATGTATAACTCTCCTGTACATAATGTATCTGTGGATGAAGAGGGCAATATGGTAAGAAAATATGATCGTTCTGCCAAGAGAACCTCTCTTATAGACGATTATGTAAGAGTTTACAAAGGTGGATCTTGGAGAGATAGAGCTTATTGGCTAGACCCTGCACAGAGACGATATTTGCCACAAGACATGGCAAAAGACGATTTGGGCTTTAGATGTGCGATGTCTAAAGTTGGACCAAAATCTAATAAAAAGACCCCAAGAGGCAACCCTAAATCAAAATAGGTTTATATAACGATAACAAAAAAAGGCAGGTTTAAGAAACCTGCCTTTTTTTATGTTTTAAAAAGTAATTTAATCCAGATGTGATTAGTCAATTTTTGGACCTGCCATTTTTAAAGCTAATCCTAATTCATTAGTGGTGTATTGTTCAAAATTATTAATAAACAGTTGAGCTAAATTGTGTGCTTTATCTGTCCAATTTTTGCGGTTGTTATAAGTGCTTCTCGGATCTAATATTAAAGAATCTACTTGAGGCAAACTAAGAGGAACACTTAGGTTAAATAACGGAATATTTTGCGTTTCAACCTCGTTTATAGTGTCATTCAGAATAGCATTGATGATGGCTCTAGTATCTTTTAAAGAAATTCTATTACCTGTGCCATTCCAACCAGTATTAACCATATAGGCTTTGGCATGATGTTCTGTCATCTTTTTAACCAATTGTTCCCCGTATACTGTTGGATGTAGTGTTAAAAAAGCTTTGCCAAAACATGCAGAAAAAGTAGGTATTGGTTCATTTACACCTCTTTCGGTGCCTGCTAGCTTGGCCGTAAAGCCACTCAAGAAATAATATTGGGTTTGTTCTGGAGTCAAAATAGATACCGGCGGCAATACTCCAAAGGCATCTGCCGTTAGGAAAATCACTTTAGTTGCATGACCTCCTTTTGAAATTGGAGAAACAATGTTTTTGATGTGATGAATTGGATAGGATACCCTGGTGTTTTGTGTTAATTTACTATTTGTGAAGTCAATTTTTCCATCTAGATCAAGGGCAACATTTTCTAACAATGCATTTTTTTTGATGGCGGCATAAATATCTGGTTCATTTTCTTGAGATAAATTAATGGTTTTGGCATAACAACCACCTTCAAAATTAAAAACCCCTTCGTTATCCCAACCGTGTTCATCGTCACCAATAAGTGCTCTGTTAGGGTCTGTAGACAAGGTAGTTTTGCCGGTTCCGGATAAGCCAAAAAAGATGGCCACATCTCCATTTTTGTCTTGATTTGCCGAACAATGCATAGAGGCGATGCCTTGCAAGGGCAAATAATAGTTCATCATGGCAAACATGCCTTTTTTCATTTCACCACCATACCAAGTGCCTCCTATAATTTGAATTTTTTCGGTTAAATTAAACGCTATATAAACTTCAGAATTTAACTGATGTTCTTTAAAACTTTTAAAGGTTGCTTTTGAGGCATTAAAAACAACAAAATCTGGTTCGCCATAAACTTCAAGTTCTGCCTCGGTAGGTCTGATAAACATATTGATAACAAAATGAGCTTGCCAAGCCACTTCGGTAATAAAACGAACTTTTAGTCGGGTATTTTGGTTGGCTCCACAAAAAGTATCTACTACATACAAAGCCTTTCCGGTTAATTGATTGAGTGTGTTTTCTTTTAGGGCTTGCCAAGTTTCTTCAGTTATTGGCTTGTTATCATTTGGTGCACCATGGCTGTCCCACCAAATAGTGTCCTTTGTCAACTGATCTTTTACAATATACTTGTCTTTGGGTGACCTCCCGGTAAATTCTCCGGTCATCACGTTTACCGCTCCAAGTTCACTAAACTGGCCTTTTTCAAATCCGACCAATGACGGATTTAATTCGTGTTCAAAAAGTTGATCATAACTCAGATTATACCAAATTTTTTTTACTTCGGTAATGCCATACTTTTTTAACGAAATCGTTTTCGAAAGCGGGGTGTGTAAAACCATATTTTTCTGTTTTATAATTTGAATGCAAAATTAAAGGATTAAATAAAAACAAAAAAAATATTACGCCAGTTTTAGGAAAAGTTTTTAACTATCAAATTTTATAACTTTAATGAGGGAAATTAGCCACGCTAAAATCAATAAAAAACCACCTATGGGAGTAATCCATGCAAACTTTTTGATAGAAAAACCAGTTATTACTTCGGTGGTTAATAAAAAGATAGATCCGCTAAAAAAAATAATTCCAAAAAATACGAGCCAGAAAATTAGCTTTAAGTCTTGAACGCTAAAAATTTTACACTGACTCAAAAACAATAAAAACAAAGCGTGATACATCATGTATTTTACACCAGTTTCAAAAGAGGTTAACTGATCGGTATCTAAAAACTTTTTGAGTCCATGGGCTCCAAAGGCTCCTAAAACAATTGATAACAATCCGAAAATGAGACCCATGATGATAATTTGCTTAGTCATTTTAATTTTTATGTAAAGATATTGATTGTAACAAAAACAATTGATAATAATTTTAAAATTGACTCAACAAAACACCATCATTTTAAAAAATACAGCTAAAGGTTTAACACTATAGATTGTTATATTTATATGCAAAAACTTATATTTGTGTTATATTTTTTCAAAATTAAATCATCGTTCAATGAAAAAAATTCTTCTCATAGGAGCAGGCAGGTCTACAGCTTACATTTTTAAATATTTTATCAAAAAAATGGAAAGTCTTGACTTTGAATTGACCGTAAACGATATTAAGTTAGAAACTGCAAAAATCTTAGCTAACAATCATCCGAGAATCTATTTGAACTCAAACAACATTCAGGATAAACCAATGAGACATCAACTCATACAATCTCATGATTTAATTATTTCGATGTTGCCTGCCCATATGCATATCGCTATAGCTGAAGATTGTATTCATTACAAAAAAACACTTATCACCGCATCATACGTGAGTGATGACATGAAAAACCTCCACCAAAAAGCCCTAGAAAATAACGTAATGTTGCTAAACGAAATGGGAGTAGACCCAGGTATAGATCACATGAGTGCCATGAAACTTATTAATGACATCAAAAATAATCAGGGCAAAATGACCTCTTTTGAATCCTTTACCGGTGGCTTAGTAGCCCCAGAAAGTGATGACAATTTATGGCATTATAAGTTTACGTGGAATCCGAGAAACGTGGTGTTAGCCGGACAAGGAGGTGCATCAAAATTTATTGAGGAAGGAAAATATAAATATATTCCCTATCAAAAGCTTTTTAGAAGAACAGAATTTATAGACCTAGAAGGTTTTGGTACTTTTGAAGGCTATGCCAACAGAGACTCCTTAAAATACCGCAGTATATATGGGCTAAATGATATTAAAACTATGTATAGAGGCACCTTGAGACGCGTGGGCTTTTCTAAAGCTTGGGATTTACTTGTGCAACTTGGGATGACAGACGATACTTACAAAATTGAAAATTCTAAGCACATGAGTTATCGCGAGTTTACCAACTCCTTCTTGGCATACCACCCCACAGATTCTGTTGAATTAAAACTGAGACATTACCTAAAAATAGATCAAGATGATATTTTATGGTTTAAACTCTTAGAATTAGACCTCTTTAACCCCGATAAAAAAATTGGTTTAAAAAATGCTAGCCCAGCCCAAGCCCTCGAAAAAATTTTACTCGAAAAATGGCAATTAAGACCCGAAGACAAAGACATGATAGTGATGTATCATAAATTTGGATTTGAAAAAAACAATCAAAATTATCAAATAGATGCTACCATGATATGCTTGGGAGAAAACCAACATTACACGGCCATGGCCAAAACAGTTGGCCTACCCATTGCCATAGCTGCCATTAAAATTTTGTTTGAAAATTTACATGAACCGGGTGTAGTACTGCCCATTTTACCAAAAATATATCTACCTGTTTTAAAAGAACTTGAATCTTGGGGTATTGTTTTTAAAGAAAAAGAAGTGAAAAAAACTGATTCGGCTAAAAATAATTTTAGTTATTCATGAAATTATAAATTATTTTAACTTATTTTGAGTTTTACATTAAATTAAAAACATGATAGTAGAGCCTAAAATAGACGGAATTGATAAGCTAATCTTAAAACAACTAACCTTAGATGCCAAAACACCTTTGTTGAAGATGGCCAAACAAATTGGCATCTCTGGAGCTGCTATACATCAAAGAATAAAAAAACTTGAAGAGTCTGGCATCATCAGTGGGTCTAGATGCTTGATAAACCATAAAATACTAGGCTACAAAACCATGTCGTTTGTAGGGATTTTTCTAGACAAAGCTGCGGATAACAGAGCCACGGTGCAGGAACTAAAAAAAATACCCGAAATATTAGAGTGTCATTACACCACTGGACATTGGTCTATTTTGATAAAAATTTTGTGTTATGACAACGAACATTTAATGCAAATTTTAGCCAAACAAATTCAACCCATTAAAGGCGTTTCTCGCACAGAAACTTTTATATCATTAGAACAACAAATAGACAGACCTTTGGGAATTTATTGATAATAGCAGGAATTTATCAATAAAAATGCTACAACCATTAAGTAATTAATGACAGCCACAATCTTTATCACAGGCTTTTTTGGGCTTAAAAATATATTTTTTCAGCAAATAGCCAATGGCAACAAAAAGGAGTGAAAACGCTAATATGTTTTGAATAGTTATCATGATGTAAAATTAAATAAAGGGCTACAATCATCCAAAAAGTAGCCCTTTATTTATCATAATTTTA
>DAIRDG010000051.1:1300-15498 GCA_036796275.1 Flavobacterium sp. | reverse complement strand
TTCGAACCCCCGGACCTGTTACAGTCAACAGTTTTCAAGACTGCCGCATTCGACCGCTCTGCCATTTCTCCAGTTAACAAAAAGCACTATAGCTTTTGCGAGTGCAAATATACTATGCTTTTTTTAATATCAAAATATTTAATATCAAAATATTCAAAAATCATAAAAACTTTTACCACGGCTTGAGCCTTTTGGTAATGTAAGTGTTGTTATAGCGATAAACCTTGCCTTTGCATGGCAAATATTCGGCATTAATATGTAACATTTTGGGGTTCACAAATCTAAAATAAAGCCCAGCCAACAACCCAAACCCAAACCCCCCAATGTGAGCAAACCAAGCCACACCACCGCCATCATTATCAAGCAAAGCCCCATAACCACTTACCAATTGTTGTATGATCCAAAACAATAAAAACACATAGGCAGGGATTTTAAAAATCTTAATAAACACCAACATTTTGATGCCAGATTTCGGAAACATCATCAAATAAGCTCCCAAACATGCCGCTATAGCTCCACTAGCCCCCAGCGTGGGTACCATCGAATTTACATCAAAAAAAATATGCCCAAAACTTGCTGCAATACCCCCTAATACATAAAACAATAAAAAAGTAAAGTTGCCAATTGTAGATTCTATGTTGTCAGCAAAAACCCATAAAAACACCATGTTGCCCAACAAATGCATCAACGACCCGTGCATAAAAACTGAGGTTAACAATGTTAAAAAAATTGGTTCGGGACCTTTTTGGTGCATCATGCCGTTGTTAAAACCCTCCAAATCTACCCCATTCATAATTTCATAAGGCACCATGGCATAGGCCATCGTAAAATCAACATCGGGCACTTGCCAAAAAAAGTAAACAAAAATGTTGATCAAAATAAACCCATAACTAAAAATTGGGTAGGGCCCTCCTTTTACTTGGTCATCGCCTATCGGAAAAATCATAAGCCTTTATTTTCGCATAGTTCTACCAAAACCCCGTTGGTTGACTTGGGGTGCAAAAAAGCAATGCTAAGCCCCTCAGCACCTTGACGTGGCTTGTGGTCTATGAGTTGAAGACCTTCATTATTGACTCTAATTAGCTCATTTTCTAAGCCCTTTACGGCAAAAGCCAAATGATGTACCCCCTCGCCACGCTTGTCTATAAATTTGCCAATTGGCCCCTCAGCATCGGTAGATTCTAATAACTCAATCTTGGTATCTCCCACCCTAAAAAAAGCCGTTTTCACCTTTTGCTCTGCCACTTCCTCTATATTATAGCACGGAATACCCAATAAATTTTCCCAAAGTTCTATGGCTTGGGCTAAGTTTTTTACTGCTATGCCAATATGCTCAATATGTGATATGCTCATAAAAATAATTTTAAACAAATTTAGTGTTTTTTTTTTATTTTGTGAGCCTTGCCTGCTCCCACTATTACGCCTCGGTTTGTTGAGGTATTTTTTAGGCTTATCTGAGTAGCTTCCGCTGGTCGCTTAAACCCGAATGATGTATTAAAACTTCGTTATGAGAGTTAAAATTGCAATAAAATAAGCTGTTTTCATGACTGATGCATAGCACCGCTATGGTGAAGGAGTAAAACAGAGTAAAACGTCTTATTTTGAAGCAATTTTAGCACGTAATAGATTTTATAATGCATCATTAGGGTTAAATTTAAGCCAAAAAATAACCCCACCAACCCTGCGGGGTAACCGTTTTCGCAGGGGCTAAAAACTTCAATTTAAATAAAATTTTATCACCTATTTAAAAAAAATATGCTTGCTTTGTTACTTTAAAAATTAACGCATGACCAGCTATTTTTTTATTTTAATCCTTGTGGTGCCTATTGCTTTAATGGTGCTTTTTATGTTTGTAGATATGCTCTATTTTATGAGCTTTAAAAGGCCCATGATAGTACATTTTTATCTATTCCCCAAAAAACTAAATTCGCAGCAAACAGCCATTTTATATAAATATTTTCACCTCATACAAAAACTAACCCCCAAACAACAAGCTTATTTTATGCATCGGGTGGCAAGGTTTCTTGAAACTTACTCATTTATTGCCAAAGACAACCTGCAAATTACAGACCACATGAAACTGATGATAGCCGGCACACACGTTAAACTTACTTTTGGCATCAAGCATTACCTGATTAAAGTTTTTGATAAAATTATTTTATATCCAGTTGCTTATTACTCAAACACCAATAATGCTTGGCACAAAGGCGAATTTAACCCCCGCATGAAAGCCATTGTGTTTTCTTGGGAAGATTTTTACAAAGGCTTTCAATATGAGAACGACAATTTGCATTTGGGCTACCACGAATTTGCCCATGCCTTGCATTTTCATGGCCTAAAAAGCAAAGACGATAGTGCCCTCATTTTTATGGACGGCTACCAAAAAATCAAAGCCCACGTGCTTCAACCTCGGGTGATGAGAAACCTCAAAAATTCCAATTACTTTAGAGACTATGCCTACACCGATTCTTTTGAATTTATAGCTGTGCTGCTCGAACATTTCTTTGAAACCCCACAACAACTAAAAAATGAATTTCCTGCACTCTATAAAATGGTGCAAAACATGATTAATTTTAGGTATTTTTAGGGTTAAGGTTTGTCAAGTTATCAAGTTATCAAGTTTGAAAGTTATAAAAATTGAAAGTATTAATTGATAATTGACTAATCAGCTGATCCGCTAATTGGCTAATTGATCATTGACCCATCTCACAAAACATCCTCTAATTAAAACACAAACGTTACTCCACCATAATTGCCTGAACTCATCAGAAGCAATGCTGTATGGTCTAAGTTTTGTGCTTTCAAAAACCCTTCAAACGAGGTGGCATCGGTAAACACTTTTAGGTCGTTTCTGCCAAAAGCTTTTAAGATATCTTGGGGTTCTATAGCTTTCATTTGTTTTATTTGAAGTGCCTCGGGGCTGTAATACACCACAGCTTCATCGGCTTCTGCTAAGGCGTTGTGGTATTCTGAAATAAAATTGTCATTCAGGCTGCTATAGGTGTGCAATTCTAAACAGGCCAAAAGGCGTCTGTTTGGGTATTGCGATTTTACGGCTTGTGTGGTGGCTTTCACTTTGCTTGGAGCATGGGCAAAGTCTTTAAAAACTACCGTGTTGGGGGTTTCAAATATTTTTTCTAAGCGTTTGCTGGCTCCCTTAAAACTGGCAATGGCTTCATAAAAATCGTCTTCGTCTATCCCCATGCATTGGCAAACCCATTTGGCTCCGGCCAAATTACTCATGTTGTGGGCTCCAAACACTAGTATGGGCATCATGCCCTCTGAGGTTTCTAGGTGAGTAATGCCATTATTGATGCTGTAATTGGGGGTTTTGTATGGTATTTTTCTGATGGTATGCTCACAGTTTTCAACCACTTGTTTTACCAAGGGGTCTTCTTCGTTGTAAATTAAAATGCCACCGTTGGTAATTTGTTTGCAAAATAGATCAAACTGCTCAACATAATTTTCAAGGGTAGGAAACACATTGATGTGATCCCAAGCAATGCCGGAAATTAGGGCTATATTAGGCTTGTATAAATGAAATTTTGGTCTCAAATCTATGGGAGAGGTGAGATACTCATCGCCTTCTAAAACAATAAAATCGTTATGGTCTGTGAGGTTTACCATGGTGTCAAACCCCTCAAGCTGAGCCCCCACCATATAGTCTACTTCTTTTTGGTGGTAATGCAATACATGCAAAATCATGGCGGTGATGGTGGTTTTGCCATGTGAGCCTCCAATTACCACGCGGGTTTTAAACTCCGATTGTTGGTATAAAAATTCTGGATAAGAGTATATTTTTATGCCTAAGGCTTTGGCAGCCAACAGTTCCGGATTGTCGGCTTTGGCATGCATGCCTAAAATCACGGCATCTAAATTTGAGTGGATGTTGTCTGCAAACCAACCAAAGTTATCGGGCAACAAGCCTTTGGCTGCTAACCTTGATTTGGAGGGTTCAAAAATAACATCATCACTACCAGATATTTGATATCCTTTTTGGTGCAAGGCCAAGGCCAAATTATGCATGGCAGCTCCTCCTATGGCAATAAAGTGTATTCTCATGTTCTTATATTTTTTATACAGCCAAGCGTTGTCTGATGATTTCAAACAAAATGGCTCCGCAGGCCACAGACACGTTGAGCGACCCGATGTTGCCTGTGATGGGCAGTTTTACTTGTTCTTTGATTAATTTTAAAATCGTTGGGTTGATGCCGCGGTCTTCGCTTCCCATGATGAGGGCAGCTGGTCCACTCATGGTAGCTTCATAGATTGTTTTGGGGGCTTTTTCGGTGGCTGCAAATAGCTCGATATTTGAGGATTGCAAATAGAATACGGCATCTTTGAGGTGGTCTACTTTGCAAATGGGCACCTGAAATACCCCACCTGCACTGGTTTTGATAGTATCTGAATTCACCGAGGCACTGCCATTTTTGGGCACTATGACCCCATGCACGCCGCAACAAGCCGCAGTTCTGAGGATAGCCCCAAAATTTCGGGCATCGGATACTTGGTCTAGCAACAAAAATAAGGGATTGCTTTGTTCGGCCATTACTTTTTCTATGAGGTTTTCTAAAGACCAAAAGCTGATGGGGGCTATTTGTGCTAAGGCTCCTTGGTGGTTTTTGTCTTTGTATTTATAGAATTTTTCTGGGGGCACCAACTGAAAGTTTATCTGATGATGCTTGAGGGTGCCCATCAAGGTTTTCATGAGGGGGTTTTGGATGTCTTTTTGCAAAAACACCTTGTCTACAGAAACGCCTGCTTCTACGGCTTCTATGATGGCTCTAAGACCAAAAACGATGTTGTTTTCCATGGGGCAAAGATAAAGCAAAGATTATTAATTTTGGGTTTGTGTGTTTGTTTTTTGTGTTGCGTTAGGGGTTGCAGTGGCAGCCTGCTGCAGCCAAAGGCTATTTTTGTGGTTGGGGCAAAGCGACCAACGGAAGCTCTTGAAACAACCTTACAAAAAAAGCCTTTGGCAAAGCAGCTATAACGGAAAACCCGCCCGAACGCCCCAAAGAGGCTAAATTATTTAGAAAAAACTCCGCAAACTAAGATGTACCACAGAGTTTTGTAAACTAAAGCTTTCTTGATTTCGCAGGCCATTGGCTACCATAAACCGAAACAAATTGCTGTTGTTGATGAGCCCAAAGCCAAAGCCAAAGCTTCTTAAATTGCCTTTGAGGTTGGTGGTGGCATCTTCAAAATAGCCGTAATCTATCACAGAATGCACATAAAAATTGGACCCTAATTTAAACTGGTATTCGGTGTTGAGGGTGCTGTAAAAATTGGCCTGTAAGATGTTGTCTACAAATCCACGGATGTTGTTAACCCCGCCAAAGCGGTAGAGTTCGTTCACCAAAAAGCCATCACTGCGTAAAAATCGGGTGTGGTTTCTTACATAAAAGCTGTTTCGCCTATCAATCTCGTAACGGTAGGCTCCCGAAAATTCAATTTTTTGTTGGCTGAGGCTTTCTGTGTTGCTGGTTCTGTTGCCAAACCCATAGGTGAGCATCAGTTCAAACTTTTTGGGTAACAAGCGTGGCACGGGCTCTCTGCGGTAATCATATAAATAGGAGAGGGTGTAAAAAGTGGCTTCAAAATCGTCTAGGTTTTGGGTTGGCAGGTTTTGAATATTGCTTGATTCTAAGGATTGAATGCCCAAGTTAATTCTGCTTTCGTAAGATAAAAAGTAGTTTACCTTAAAGGATAAGTTGGTGGTTTGAAAGGTGGTGTCTTGCCTGAAAATTGCTAACTGGGTGTCTAGACCAAATTTAGACCCACCCAGATAAGGCAACTCAAAATGTAGGTTGAGGTTAGATTGATCAAAGCCGTTGTTGTTCCAATCTAAATGGATGGTTTCGCCTTGCTTGAGGGTGTTGATGAGTGAAATATCTAAAAATCCGTTCCATTTGAGGTTGTTGTTGTCATCATTGGTAAAACCCACCAACCCTTCGGCCTGATTTTGTTTGTTTTTGATGGTATACACATATACTTTGGTGCTGTCTGTAGTAAACAGCACTTCCGGAAACTTGGTTGGGCTCACAAACCCCATGCTTTGCGTAAAGTTGTTGAGGCGTTTGAGGGTTTGTTCGGTTACGGGTAATTTGATAAAATCTTTTTGCAAGCGTTTGTAAAAATTGTTCGGAAACGAAGGATCATCTGCAATCACTAAGCCGGTGATTAAACGTTTTTTTTGATTTTTGATTTGCAAGGTCAAAAACAAAGTATCGTTTGAGGTGTTCAGGTGTGTTGTTTGAATGTCTCCAAACAAAATGCCTTGGTCTTTTAAGGCTTGTTTTTGTTGATTTATATAATCTTCGATGTTTTCGAACTTGATGATTTTTTGGGTGTTATTGTAATTTAAGGCAATTACGTTTAGTTTGTTGTTTTTATAAACGTATAAGTTTTTTTGTAATGAATCTTCCTCAATATGAACATCCAAATATCCATTTTTTTGGTAGCTAAGCAGCAAAGAGTCTTTGTGTTGAGTTAATTTTTTTTGGTCTAAAATTTTTATCGTGTCTATCATGGTTTGGGCTTTCCCAAACTGAATGCCAAGCATTGAGAAAAAATAGTAACCAATAAAAAATTGCAAAAACTTCATTCAGCCAAACATAAGACAAAAACAAAGATATAATGAAAAAAATGATAAAATATTGTGAAATGCTTTATGCCGCAAGTCAAATATTGGTGGTATAATTTTTAAAAACTTGATTTTGAAATGGTCTCTAAAATACAACAATGGTTTATTATTGCTGTTGCTGATGTTGTTGCAGAATTTCTACATTTTTTTGATATCTGTTGGCTTCCTTAAAATTGGCCGTGAGTTCGTATAGGGGCTGTTTTTCTTTAAATTTTTTGGTAGTTTCAACGGTTACAGAAACTTCGAGTTTGTCTTCAACCTTGCCTCTAAATACGCCTTTTACAGGCGAGCAATCATTGTAATCTCTGCCTATAGCCAAGCGAACATGATGTTCTGTAACAATGATGTTATTTGTAGGGTCAAATCCCAACCATCCGTAATTGGGAATGTATGCCTCTATCCAAGCATGTGTAGCTCCTTCACCCCTCGAAAAACCATCATACGGACACAAATAACCACTTACATATCGGGCAGGAATCCCCATCATTTTGCTCACCTGCAACATAAAATTTGTAAAATCTTGACAAACCCCCGATTTAATTGTCCAAACTTCGTCTAAAGTGGTGTTTACGGTAGTAATCCCTTTTTCATATTTAAATTCTTTAAAGATAAAAGCACTTAGTTCTATTAAAAATTCATAAGGGGTTACGGTTTCTTTGTTAAATGATTGCAAGTATTGTGTAATTGCTTTGGCTCCGGAAAATGGTTGCACTTTTAAAAAGTCAATAAAATCGGTATCTTCTGCTAATAAGGTTAAAGCTTGCCATTGTAATTTTGCTTCAATGCCACTGTCGGGTAAATTTTTTGGGTAAATATCAACTTGAATATCCGATTCAATAACCAATGAGTCATGTGGTTCAACAACCATAAAGGTGCCCACTTGATTACCAAAATAATCGGTGTAAGTTTCAATGATCGGATTTGTATTGATGGTGATTTTTTGATTGGTTACTTTTTGAAAAGCATCATTAATTGGGTACAGTAAAATTCTATTTGCAGCATCAATAACGCTGTTGCTGTAGGTGTATTTTGTGATGTGATTGATGTAAAATGTTGGCATTGTGATGGTTTAAATAGATTGTGAAAAATAAACGGTGTTGATGCTAAAAGAAATGTTTTTGATGTCTTGTTTGATGCCAAGAATAAACTGATTTAATCCTTGCTGATTAATGCTTTCAATGGTGGCGTATTTGATGGTGCTTTCTAATTTTCCTAATAAAAATTCGGTATTATTTTTTTCTAATTCCTGAATGTTGATTAATTGCTTTACGTTGTGGTTTAGTTTGTTTACGCAATAATACATAGAGCGGGGAAACAATTGATCTTGAAACAAAAGTTTTATGACATGATCTTCCTGAAAAGAAGATTTGTAGGTTTTTAAGTATAATTGATAGCCACCCACCGATAGCAATAAGTTTTTCCAATAAAAAATTTGCTCTAGGCTATCAGAGGTTTTAGAAACTTCTATCAACTTCATGGCAGTGAATTCCGAAATTTGGGTTAATCGTTCTAAGAATCTGCCCACACTCAAGAAATAATATGAAGCCCCTCGCTCTTGCGTGGTATCCATGGTGCCAATGTAAATTAAATGAAACTTTTTTAACTCGTCTAAAAAAACCACCGGATCTTCGGTTCTTAGTTTCTTAATCAAGTTTTTTTGGGTAAGGTATAAGTAATAGTTATTAATAGACAACCACAACTCACGCGACAAATGTTCCTGAACACTTCTGGCATTTTCTCTGGCTCTGGTTAAAAGGTTTAATATAGAATTCGGATTTTCTAAATCAAAAACTAAATATTCGATGCACTCTATGGCATCTTCTGTATGAAATTCTGTTGCTGTTGCATTATAATTTTTTATGATAGGTGTCCACGAAAATAATTCTGGAGAATCTTGATTGGCAGAATAGTTTACTTTTAATAAACTCAACATGCCATTGCCACGTTCCATGTAACGTTCTATCCAAATCAGGTTGTTTGCTGCTCTACTTAACATACGTTTATATTTATTCTTGAATAACCCATGTGTCTTTACTGCCTCCGCCTTGTGAGCTATTCACCACCAACGATCCTTTTTTAAGGGCCACTCTGGTTAATCCTCCCGGACAAATTTCTATACCATCTTTGCCAGATAAGGCAAATGGCCTCAGGTCTATGCAACGCGGTGATAATTTACCATCAATATAACATGGTGCTGTGGAGAGCTTTATAACAGGTTGAGCAATAAACGTACTTGGGTTTTTTTCTACGGTTTCAAGATAGTCTTTTATTTCTGCATCTGTGGCCTCATGACCCATCAACATGCCATACCCTCCACTGCCATCTGTTTTTTTTATCACCATGGTTTTAATGTTGTTAATCACGTGCTTTAATTCCTCTGGTTTGCCTAACTGATAGGTTTCAATGTTTTTTAATAGAGGTTCTTCGTTTAAATAGTATCTAATCATTTCGGGCACATACACATAAATAGCCTTATCGTCTGCTACCCCGGTGCCAGGAGCATTGATGATGTTTACGTTTCCTTTTCTGTAAGCAGAAAAAATTCCTGCAACGCCAAGCACACTGTGGGCATTAAATTCTAAAGGGTCTAAAAAATCATCGTCAACACGCCTGTATATCACATCTACTTGCTTTAAACCATTGGTGGTTTTCATGTAAACAAAGTGATTTTTAACCACCAAATCACTGCCTTCAACCAGTTCTATGCCCATCAAGCGGGCCAAAGTACTGTGTTCGTAATAAGCAGAATTATAGATGCCAGGGGTTAATAAGACAATGTTAGGATTGTTTTTATATGACAAATCTTGAAGTTTTTTGTATAATAAATTAGGATAGTTAGACACCGATCGCACATTGTTTTTAGGTAAAATACCCGGGTATAACCGCTTAGAAATTTCTCTGTTTTCTAACATATAGCTTACGCCAGAGGGGGTTCGTAAGTTGTCTTCTAATACGTAAAACTGACCATCGTTGTTTCTGATTAAATCTACCCCGGCAATGTGCACATAAACATCATAAGGCACTTTTACCCCTTTCATTCCTCGCAAATAATTAGGACAATTATAAATAAGATTGGCAGGCACAATGCCGTCTTTTACAATAAATTGTTCGTTATAGATGTCTTTCACAAACAAATTGAGAGCTTTAATGCGTTGTTTGATGCCTTTTTCTATAAATTCCCACTCAGCACCCGTGATAATTCTGGGGATAATATCAAACGGAAATATCTTTTCTATGCCCTCGTTGTCATTATATACCGTAAAAGTAACCCCCTGACTCATAAAAAGTTGTTTAGAAAGTTCTTCTTTTTTAATCAACTCTTCTTTCGAAATCTTATTCAAACTATCTAAGATTGCCTCGTATTGAGGTCTAATTTTAGTTTGATCATTTACCATTTCGTCCCAAGTGTTAGGAAGCTCGTCATAAGATGACAACAAAAAACCCTTGTCCATAACTTACAGATATTTTTACCAAATGTAATAAATGGAATAGGATTTTTAACAAACATCAAATACCATTCGTAATGAATTATCAAATTTGCAATGAGGTTTAAAAAAATTCATTTTTTAATAAAAACATTTATATTTTAGAGACAATTATTAAGGTTTGTTCAATGTTGTATCCATAAAAACGCGACTGGTTTTTGTTAATTGATTAATAGCTTAAAGGGTTATCAAATTTTTAAAGCAAAGAAAAATACTTCACTTCTCACACAGCCTTCTCACACTTTACAAAAAAATATTGAAAATAAATAAGTTAAGATTTGTAATAACAAAAAATATTCATATTTTTGCAACCCCTTAAAATAGGGGAATTTAATATTTAATAAAAAAATCTATTAAACAATTATGCCAACAATTCAACAATTAGTAAGAACCGGTAGAACCAAAACAACTAAGAAGAGTAAATCGGCTGCTTTAGATTCTTGTCCACAAAGGAGAGGTGTTTGCACACGTGTGTACACTACCACGCCTAAAAAACCAAACTCTGCCATGAGAAAAGTGGCCAGGGTACGTTTAACCAATGGTAATGAGGTGAATGCCTACATACCAGGTGAAGGACACAACCTACAAGAGCACTCGATAGTATTAGTTAGAGGTGGAAGGGTAAAAGATTTGCCAGGAGTAAGATACCACATTGTTCGTGGTGCGTTAGACACAGCCGGTGTAGCCGGAAGAACGCAAAGACGTTCTAAATATGGTGCCAAACGTCCGAAACCAGGCCAACCTGCAGCAGCACCCGCAAAAAAGAAAAAGTAATTAACACTTTTAAAGTAAAGACATGAGAAAAAGACAGGCAAAAAAACGTCCGTTGTTACCAGATCCAAGATTTAATGATCAGTTGGTAACAAGATTTGTAAACAATTTAATGTGGGATGGCAAAAAATCAGTAGCATTCAAAGTATTTTATGATGCTATGGATATTGTAGAGGCTAAAAACCAAAACACTGAAAAAGTGGCCATCGAACTATGGAAAGATGCATTAACCAATGTGATGCCTCACGTAGAGGTAAGAAGCAGACGAGTAGGAGGGGCTACCTTTCAGATTCCAATGCAAATAAGACCAGATAGAAAAATTTCTATGGCCATGAAATGGTTAATTTTGTATGCCAGAAAAAGAAACGAAAAATCGATGGCTGCTAAACTAGCGTCAGAAATTTTGGCTGCAGCCAAAGAAGAAGGTGCTGCAGTGAAGAAAAGAATGGATACACACAAAATGGCAGAAGCCAACAAGGCATTCTCACATTTTAGATTCTAATCATTATCAATAACAAACATGGCAAGAGATTTAAAATATACAAGAAATATCGGGATTGCTGCTCACATTGATGCAGGGAAAACCACCACTACAGAGCGTATCTTGTTCTACACCGGAAAATCTCACAAAATTGGTGAGGTGCATGATGGTGCTGCTACCATGGACTGGATGGCTCAAGAACAAGAAAGAGGTATCACAATTACTTCTGCAGCTACCACCTGTAACTGGAATTATCCTACAAATCAGGGAAGCAGCGTTGAGGGCACCAAAGAATATCACTTTAACATCATAGACACCCCAGGGCACGTTGACTTTACCGTTGAGGTAAACCGTTCGTTGAGAGTTTTAGATGGTTTGGTGTTTTTGTTTAGTGCAGTTGATGGCGTAGAGCCTCAATCTGAAACTAACTGGCGTTTGGCAGACCAATACCGTGTTCCCCGTATGGGATTTGTGAACAAAATGGACCGTCAGGGGTCTAACTTTTTGGCGGTTTGTCAGCAAGTAAAAGACATGCTAAAGTCTAACGCTGTGCCTATTGTATTACCAATTGGTGATGAAGTAGACTTTAAAGGAGTGGTAGATTTAATCAGAAACAGAGCCATCGTATGGCATGATGAAACCCAAGGGGCAACCTTTGATATTGTAGACATTCCACAAGATATGTTGGCCGAAGTAAAACAATACCGCGGTCAGCTAATTGAAGAAATTGCTACCTATGACGAGTCATTGCTAGAAAAGTATATGGAAGATGAAGACTCAATCACGGTTGAAGAAATCAACAAAGCCTTAAGAGCAGCTACCATAGATATGGCCATCATCCCAATGTTGTGTGGGTCTTCTTTCAAAAACAAAGGCGTTCAGTTTATGCTAGATGCCGTTTGCGAATTCTTACCCTCACCAATGGATAAAGAAGGTATTGAAGGCATTCACCCAGATGATGCAGATTTATTAGTAGAAGATCAGAAAAAAATATTGCGTAAGCCAGATGCCAAAGAGCCTTTTGCAGCTTTAGCCTTTAAGATTGCAACCGATCCTTATGTTGGTCGTTTGGCTTTCTTTAGAGCTTATTCAGGCAGATTAGATGCAGGTTCTTATATCTTAAACACAAGATCTGGTAATAAAGAGAGAATTTCTAGAATTTATCAAATGCACGCCAACAAGCAAAATGCGATTGATTTTATTGAAGCAGGCGATATTGGAGCAGCAGTAGGGTTTAAAGACATCAAAACTGGGGATACCATGTGTGATGAAAAACATCCTATTATTCTAGAATCAATGAAGTTCCCCGATCCGGTAATTGGTATTGCTATTGAGCCTAAAACAAAGGCCGACGTAGATAAAATGGGGATGGCTTTGGCTAAATTAGCCGAAGAAGACCCAACGTTTACCGTGCGTACAGACGAAGCCTCTGGTCAAACTATCATCTCAGGGATGGGTGAATTACACTTGGATATCTTAGTAGATAGAATGAAAAGAGAATTTAAAGTAGAAGTAAACCAAGGTGAACCTCAGGTAGAGTACAAAGAAGCCTTCACCAAATCTGCAGAACACCGCGAGGTATACAAAAAACAATCTGGTGGTAGAGGTAAATTTGGCGATATTGTCTTCAAATTAGAACCTGCCGAAGAAGTGGAAGGTAAACCAGTTGTAGGCTTGCAGTTTGTGAACGCTGTGAAAGGTGGAAACGTGCCAAAAGAATACATCCCTGCGGTTGAAAAAGGTTTTAAAGAAGCCATGAAACAAGGACCTTTAGCGGGTTATACCGTAGATAGTTTAAAAGTAACGCTATTAGATGGTTCTTTTCACCCCGTAGATTCAGATGCCTTATCATTTGAATTAGCAGCCAAGTTAGGTTACAAAGAAGTAGCCAAAGCAGCTGGTGCAGTGATCTTAGAGCCGATCATGAAAATTGAAGTGATTACCCCAGAAGAAAACATGGGTGATATCGTGGGTGACCTTAACAGACGTAGAGGTCAGGTAAATGATATGGGAGACAGAGCAGGCTCTAAAGTAATTAAAGCCAACGTGCCATTATCTGAAATGTTTGGTTATGTAACCACCCTCAGAACTTTATCTTCTGGTAGAGCAACGTCAACCATGGAGTTTTCACATTACGAACAAACCCCTTCTAACATTTCAGAAGCGGTAATCAAAAAAGCAAAAGGTAACGCCTAATACTTATAAAAATGAGTCAAAAAATCAGAATAAAACTAAAATCATACGATCACATGTTGGTTGATAAATCAGCAGAAAAAATCGTAAAAACCGTAAAAACAACTGGTGCTATCGTAACAGGTCCTATTCCGTTACCTACCAACAAAAAGATTTTTACCGTTTTGCGTTCTCCGCACGTTAACAAAAAATCGAGAGAACAATTTGAGCTTAGCTCATACAAAAGATTGTTAGACATCTATTCGTCTTCTTCAAAAACCATTGATGCCCTCATGAAACTTGAGTTGCCAAGTGGTGTAGAAGTAGAAATTAAAGTGTGATCAATCACTTGTGTCATACCCATAGCCGTTCCGACCCATCGGAACGGTTTTTTTATTCCCCTCCTCTGGAGGGGTACCCGCTAAAGCGGGGGGGGTGGTATTCCCCTCCTCTGGAGGGGTACCCGCTAAAGCGGGGGGGGTGGTATTCCCCTCCTCTGGAGGGGTTCCCGAAGACTAAAAGGAATCGGGAGGGGTGTTATCTCCCTCCTCTGGAGGGGTCCCCGCTAAAGCGGGGGGTGGTGGTATTCCCCTCATTTGGAGTAGTCCCGATGACTACAAGGAATCGGGAACCTGTCCCGAAG
>DAIRDG010000051.1:0-1200 GCA_036796275.1 Flavobacterium sp. | reverse complement strand
AAATTATTTTCAAAAAAAATTTGTTAATTAAAATCTAATGCCTATATTTGCCTATGATTTGTGCTCATACAAATCGAAAAAATATGTTTGTAATCAATACTTTACGCCTTAAGCAACCACTAGCATCTTTGATGTTGTTTCTGCTTTTTGCTTTGTTGATGCCCACAAACACGGTTGCTCAGCTAAAAGTATCCGAAAATACCACCTTCACCGTAAAGCATTTGCTGACCTCCAAAGAAGCTGTTAATGCCTTTGATTCTGATGTGCTCGGAGAAGGCGAAATTTACTTAGCTGGTGAACAACAAACCCTTACAACGGCTCCTGAAATCTATTTGAACACCCTCAGAATACAAAATGCTGATAAACTTACCGTAAACTCTACCCTGAATTTAAACGGTGATTTGGTTGTAGAACAAGAGACTCTCCAATTGAATCACCATGTTAACATCAAGGGAATTATCATTTTACAAAATAAAGCAGCAGTTAAGCATCTCTATTCAGAAAATAACGTTGCAGATTACAAACCAATTGCCATCAACAGCAATCATACACAATTAATACAGCAAAATGTGTTGCTATTAGTATCTCAATTCCTTCAGAATGACTGTTTGGTAACAAACAAGCAACAATCATGTAATATTTTTGCTATAGGGTTATGGCAAAGCATTGCCCAACAACCCATCAAACCACCACCACAATGGAGTTAAATTTTAGACTTCTAAAATATTAAAAAATTAAAATACAAAACAAACTATATTCAACCTTAATCAAACAACCCAAACAAGGGTTCAAATTTTAAAAAACAAAACAATGAAAAAAATTATTTATGCTTTATCATTTTTAGCTTTAGGCTATTTAGCAAATGCACAGGTAGGGGTAGGTACAGAAACTCCCGTAACTACTTTAGATGTAGTTGGAGCCAATGCTACTTCTGGTGGTGCTTTAGCCGCATCAGATGGGGTTGCCGTACCTAGAGTGTCAACCAACATGACTACTACCGCAGTTGCAGGTGTAGTAAACGGACAGTTAGTTTACAGTACCAATGCAGCTAGTCTTGGTTTCTGGTACTGGAATGGTGCTGCTTGGGTAGCCGCAGTTGGCCCACAAGGACCACAAGGCCCAGCGGGTGCTACCGGAGCAACTGGTGCTACCGGAGCAGCAGGCGTTGCAGGTGCAACCGGAGCTACTGGAGCAGCAGGC
>DAIRDG010000050.1:1807-15768 GCA_036796275.1 Flavobacterium sp. | reverse complement strand
GCCCAGCTATGCCACCAATGGGTGGAGGTATGCCAGGGATGATGTAATCTTAAAACTCATATAAACATACAAGATTAATTGTATAAATTATGGCCAAAAAAAAATCCACCAGATAAATATTTGGTGGATTTTTTATAAATATCAGATTAAACAATGTTTAATTTAAACCTTTCCAATCACATACAATTGCTCTAAGGTAGGCGTTTCACTTCCTCCAGCAGGTTCTAAAGTTATGCCAAACATTTCAGACGCATCTTGGTTTTTGAACTTAAAGAATTTTTGTTCATTTGCCATAAAATCATCCAACAACCCTAAACTAGTAGGTGTAAGAGCAGGAGCTAGTTTAATAGACCATATTTGGTAAGCCATGACCTCAGGCGGTGCTGGCAAACCAGAGGCATCCACATAAACTACCGATGAGGCTTTATCCCAATAAATTTTTGAAAATGAGTTTGGTGAAGCCTGTTGACCATCTAGTTTAATGAGTAAGTTATTTTGGTCTCTGATGATGGCAATCACTTCTTGTTGAGATTGCATTTTAGCTTCAAAAAAATCAACTGAATGCTGTAGGTCTTTCAAATTGTTTTCAAGTACAACTTGTTTTGCATTTTGTTGATTGTTAAAATAAATAAATGTGATAAACAAAAGCAATGAAGCAGCCCAACCAAGATAATTTTGCCATTTATAAGAATTAAGTTTAACCACTTTTTGATCTTTAAATTTGACACGAGATTTAATGACATCAAAATTACTGCTCGATAAATTTGGGGGAAAAACTACTAGACAAAGCCAACAATGATTTCTCAATATTTTCAACTTCGGCTAGGGCTTCTTTGTTTTCGTTAATCAATTGGGCCACTTTTTTAGCCTCATCTTCACTCAAGGCACCACAAACAAAAAGTTCGAGATCACCTGTTGATATTATATCTTTGTTATCCATTACACTTGTAAATACGTTTTTAAATCATTTATACAATTTCTGTTTTGAGTCTTAATAGTGCCCAAGGGTACGTCTAATGCTTCAGATTATTCTTGTTGGGTATAACCTCTAAAGAACAATAAGTCAATAATTTTGATGCATTTTGGTTTTAGTTTTTTTACAAACTCAGCTATTCCAATACTGTCTATTTTGTTAATAAAACTGCTGTTTTCGTCAATTAAACTTACAAAACTTTCATCATTGCTGTTCAATTGGGCATTTTTATACCCTTTTGACCTTAGTTTATCTATGGCTGTTCTTCTGGCTATGTTCAACATCCAAGTATATAATCGGCCCTTTTTTTCATCATAAGCCTCAATATGATCCCAAATTTTCACAAACACGTCTTGTAAGACCTCCTCTGCTTCTTCTTGATTTTTTATTAAATTGGCAATTACAGCATATAAACTTTTTGAATAAGCATCATATAACAAATTAAATCCTTTTTGATTTCGGCTTAATAAAAGTGGTAATAATTCTTCTTGTTGCATCTATATCTATTTACGTATCCTGAATCTATATCTATTTACGTATCCTGAATTGAATCGGTTTCAACAAATCTAGAAAAAATATATAGATAATCAGAAAACCAAGTCTCTTTTTTGTGCGTATATGTAATAAACCAAAAGTTATGATACGAAAATTAAAAATTATGCTCATCGTGCTAACATCAATTGTGGGGGTGTTATTTATAGTCTTGGTGATACAGATTGCCACTGCAAAAGAAAAAGTTTATGATAACGCTACCATACAAATTAGCAGAATAGACTTTGAAGAGACTTTAGATTCTATAAAAATTAAAGATATTCACAGAAAACTCAAAAATATAAACGGTGTTATTAACGACAGCTACAACCTCAACAATAATGTGTTGGTGGTATTTCATGATAACCGTTTAGTTAATGCCAATCAAATATGCAAAACCCTAGTGGCAGAGGGCAATTATGAAGCAAGAGTATTTGAGGTTTCTGATGAAATTGCCAAAAAACAAGTTTGTCCCGTAATCGAAAAAGGGAGCTTTAGTTATCATTTAACTAAAGGAGTCAAAAGAATTTTTAACTAACTAAATATTTTTACCATGAAAAGAATTTCAAATTCCTTAAAAAGCTTAATCTTATTAAGCACAATTGCACTCGTTGTTGCATGTAACGACGATGATCAACCAACAGTAATGGCTGAACTAAGTTTGTATGAAAAACTTGGTGGCACTATGAAGGTATCAGACCCTAACAATCCAGATGCCTTAATAGAGCAAGGTCGATTGAGTTTTAGATCCGTAGTTGACACCACTATTCAAGAAATAGTGTCTGACATTGTTGCTGAAAATGAGGGGAATCTTGCAGCACATTTTGCTCCAATTTTGGCAGAGGTGGGTGCAGGAAACACAACCAACCTAGCTGTTTTGAGCAAAAATCTTACAGATTTCTTTAGCGTAAGATCATGTGGTGGAGCCACCAATACTTACAACGGCCTTAACATGAGGGCTGCTCATGATCCGGAAATAAACCCCAGAATGGGCGTTAAATCTACAGATGCTGACTATACAAAATTCATAGGCTATATGGGTACAGCTGCCGGAAAAAACGGAGTTACCGATACAGCTATTATTAATGAAGTTGTAGCATTTTTAGAAACCCTTAGAGCACCAATTGTGCAAGCTCCATAAAAATTACTTGTTTTTAGTTTGTTTGAAGTACCTGCCAAATTTTGGCAGGTATTTCTGTTTATAAACTTATTTAATTTTTCCTTTCATACAAACAACAATGATGTAGTTTTTCATAAACTTCATCTTTGGCTTTTACTTGGTCTGTATCGTGCCCAAAGGCAGCAACGGCTTGATGCACCTGCATTATATCGCATTTGTTTTCATTGATGGTAACGTGCAAATGCTGATGACCATCATGCCATTGGGCTACTTTTACGCCTTGCACTCCCAAGGCTGCTTTTTCAATACGTTTTTTGCACATGTCACAATTGCCATTTACTTCTATTTCGTATTTGGCATTTTTGTTTTTTTGTTGCTGACCAAACACATTGGACACAAACAATAATAATACCGTGATTAATAAAATGTTTTTCATGTTTTTGTTTTTATTTGTGTTAATATTTAATTTTTAAAAATGCTCTTCATTAATTGGTTAATCATCATATTACTAATGATTTAATTAATCGTCCATCTAAAGCCAGTATAATACATAGCTCCAAAAACAGGACCATACACTAAACTACTATCAAAAAATGCACCAAAGGGATTTTCAGCTTGAATAATGGCATTGGGCTGCTGGTAATTATTGAGGTTTTCTCCGCCTACATACAACTCAAAATTTTTGAATACTTTGGTGATCTGAGCATTAACAGTATAAAATGCAGGAGCTCTGTTTACCCACTGAAAATTTGAAGGATTTTCTGACGAATTAGGCAAGCGTTGACTTCCTAGCCAATTAAAAGTGGTGTCAAACTTCCATTTTTGATCTTTTTTATTCAAAGAGGTTTCGTAGGCTAAATTGGCAAATAATCTGTGATTTGGTTGCAAAATTCTTTGCTGCAAACCAATAGAATTGTCTACTTTGATGTCAAAATATTTGTATGATGTTCTTAAATCTAATTTGTCTATCACCTCCATATTAAAATCTACTTGTAAGCTATTGGCAAAAGATTTTCCATTAAGATTATATAATTGTACTTGAGAGGTGCTTGCATCTAAGTCTACCACCACCTGATTCAAAAAATCTGTTTTGTATAAATCTACACTAAAATCTGCACTGCGATTAAAGAGTGTAAATTTTTGAATAAATCCTAAGCCGTAATTCCAAGCAATTTCTGGATCTAATCCGTAAAATCCTCTGTTAGCATCAGATTGATTAGGCAATACAAAAGCTCTGTTAGACGCAAAGAGTTGCTGTTGCTCCATGAATACATTAGAAACCCGTCTGCCCTGCCCTGCACTCAGCCTCAAGGTGGTGTTTTCAAAAGGCAAATATCTAAAGTGGGCTCGTGGGGTTACAAAAAATCCTAATCTATTATGGTAATCTGCTCTTCCGCCAAGCGTATAGCTTATATCTTCATCATTGTTGTAAGAATATTCAAAAAAAGTACCTACAGAACGGTCTGTTCTAGAAAAATCTGCTTGGTTATAAAATTCTTCAAACCTATCCCACTGAAAAGACACCCCAGTAGTAAATTTGTGCAGGGTATTGTTAATAATAGACGCAAACAACAAGTTGCTATACCAACTTTGATGACGCACCTCAAAAGTTCTGAGACCAAAATAGCTGTCTTGCGAAAAATCTGAATATTGATTCTGAAAACCAAAACTCTTATAAGACTGTTCCGGAAACACATAACCAACTTTTAAATTGGCACTAAACATGTTTGAATTAATATCTGACCCAAAAAAATCTGTAGAAAACCGATGTAGATTCGGATTAAAGTCTAGCTGACCAGATTGTTTGCTGTCTCTAAAAAGTCTCAAATTCATTTCGCCCGTAAAACCATTTGAGCCACAATGACCATATTGCCATTTGTTTAAAAGATTTATTTGGTTGCCCAACGGATTATCTAAAAATCCGTCGTTATTATTATCAAAGCGTTCTGTTCTAGTACTCCCGTGTATAAAGAAACCCGTAGCCCAAGATTCATTAAATTCATGATTCACATGGGTGTTTAATTCATAACGACCTCCCATGCCAGCAAATCCATTAAAGAATAGTTCAGGCTCTTCATGCGGTTTTAAAAACTCATAATTAATTTGACCAGAAATACTCTCAAACCCATTAATAACACTACCCGCCCCTTTGGTTATTTGTATGCTATGAGCCCAAGTACCCGGAATAAAACTAAGCCCTGCAAACTGCGAGGCTCCACGCATGGTAAGAATGTTCTCTTCGGTCATGGCGATATACGGGCTGGTAAGGCCTAACATTCTTATTTGTCTGGTGCCACTGATGGCATCCGAAAAATTAACATCAATGCTCGGATTGGTTTCAAAACTTTCAGACAAATTACAACAAGCCGCTTTTGTAAACTCAGCTTTGTTCATTTGATGAAGGTTGGTAACCGACAACCTATTTTTTTGCAATGCTTTTCTGGCTTGTTCTATCACCACACCATCTAGCGAGGTGTCCCAAGCTAAAACAACCTTAAGATTATTTTGGTTTGTGACCTCAATTTTTTGGGTTTTAAAACCTACATAACTAATAACCAAAGTTTGACTTAAAACAGTTTTTTTGATAGAAAACTTGCCATCATTGTCTGTTACTGTCCCAAGCGTTGTGCCTTCCCAAAAAACAGAGGCTTGCATCACGGGTTTGTTTTGGTCAAAATATACTTGACCCGTAAGATTTTCTTGTGCATTCATCATAAAATGAATGCAAAAGCATAAATACAATAAATTTTTATACATGATTAATAACTTTTAATTTTAAAATGCGTAAAGTGTCGATTTTAAATTAAAAGCAATTAGGCATAATAAACCCTTTGAGAATATAACGTATAAAGGGGAATTGATGTTTTGGGGTTCTCAACATCAAGGGTTAATTTTGAGGGGTGAAATAAATAAATTACTTCATCAAGATTAAAGTTATGACGAATTAAAAGTTCACAAAAAGTAAAAGAAATAACAAGGTTATCAACTTTTGTAAACTTTTCTACCTGAAGATCTAAGGTGTTATCATCACAACACGGAGATTTTTCAGCCTCTTTGCCACAGCAAGATGTGCCGCAAGGAGATTGGAATTCTGTTATAATTTTTAATTCAACAGATGCCGCTTCGCCTCCACAAAAATGAATGTTGCTCGAAAAGCCTACTTGTAACACAAGGAGCCATAAAGCAAAAACACTATTGAAAATTCTTAATTTCATGATGCTAAATTACAAAATTTTATTGAGAATCAGTTGGTTTAACACTTTTTTGATATAAAATAGCAGGTATAAACAAAATTAAAAACAACGGATGAATTAGAAACCTTCTGGTATAAAAAAATATGGACAAGAAATCTTTATCACCGTAAAATAAAAATAAATTGATGCCAATCATTAATATGATAAAAGCAACTACATAAACCATCATAAAATCTTTTACCAATGATTTGCTCCCAAATAGTAAAAACAAAACTAAAAGCGAAATAAAACTATTTAAAGCATACCTTAATAAGTAGTTGATATTTAACCACAATAAATTAACCGTTGGCAAAACATTGTTTTGGTAATTGCCTCTAAAATAATCAAGAAAAGGATCATAAAACAGTTTAGTTTCAAATCCCCTAATTAAAGTAAAGGCTACGATACATAAAAAAATGAAACTAAATTTAACTACATTACTTTTTGGCATAAACAGAGAATTTAGTAACCCAAACAACCCACAACATAAAAACGACACCATATATAATGAGTGGAAAAATAATACCATGCAATAAATGCTCAAGATGCGGATAATGATACAAGGCAATGGTAATTACTGCAATTCTAATAATATTTAGCACATGAATAATCAATAATCCGAACAAAACAAAAAACAAAACCTTTTGCCAACTTCCTTTAAAAGCTATGATGAAAGCCAAAAACAAAATCATGAGACTCATGGCATTGCAACCCTCAACAACCCGAACGGTAAAAGCATTATTGATTTTTAAAAAATAGCTGGGTTCGTTCGGATTTTCATAGATTTTGGAAGTATACCCCATTAATTTTATTGTTTTGGAAGATTGTTTGGCAACTAAATGCGTAAAACTATCTGTTTGATTTTCATAAGCATCAAAAGATTTCAAGTACTTTTGATAGCCCAAAAACAAAAGTCCGTAAACTGAAAAAAAAACAAGCAGAAACTTAAAAAAGGGTTTATTATTGAGGATAATATTTTTCAATTTTTTTTGTTCAAAAATATATAATATACAAACAAAAAAAAACCTTTATTTTTGCAAAGTAAAATTTTAACACATCATGAGCAAAAACTACAAAAATTTAATACCAGAAATTACCTCAATTTTTGATGGTAATGCCCCAAGAAACCAAAAACTACAAGCCTTATGCAATTTATTGCAAACTGAAATATCTACTTATGATTGGGTGGGATTTTACTTTAAAAATGGTGACAAACAGGAATTAATTTTAGGCCCTTATGCCGGTTTGGCAACAGACCACACGGTTATTCCGTTTGGCAAAGGCATATGTGGTCAAGTAGCACTTAGTCATCAAAATTTGGTGGTTGATGATGTTAGTTTAGAAGATAATTACATATCTTGTAACATCAATGTGAAATCTGAAATTGTAGTGCCATTAATCATCAATCAAGACAATATAGGACAAATAGACATAGATTCTAATACCCTAAAAGCTTTTGATGAATATGATGAAGCATTTTTAGAAGAGGTTTTAAAAATTGTAGCCAAAGAGTTTAATTAACTAGAGCTTTTGAAGAAAATTATAATCATATCATCTTATATTCTTAGTTTGCACTTTTGGGCTAATTGGGGCTATGCTCAATTTAATTTTGAAAAAAACAGCCAAAAAAATCAAGAACAAACACCAGATAAAATTATCGAAATTGAATATGAGGAGCCAAAAGACACTATTATTTTTGAGTTTCTTACCAAGTTTGATATACCTAAAGTATACATCCAAAAATCATATTTTTATGGTGTAAGACTGCTAACCGCCTGCAATACATCACGCATTAGTCCGTTTACTGAAAGCCATTTTGCTCCGTCATTGTATCGTAAAATTAGCTTAGATTATTTATCCATCATCTGCACCAACGTTAAAAGAGAATTTGGAGAATTTATAGACATGCGTTTTGTAGAAGTGGTGTTTAATCCCAAGAAGAATATTCACATGCTCAGGTTTAAATGTATCTATGAAAAAAAATATTCTGTGAAGGAATTTAGAGTGTCCTTTGATGAGGATGGAAAAATTGTAGGCATCAAAACCCTCAGGTGGAAAGACCAATTTGAACCTAATAAACCCAAATATAAGGTATATGCAACCGAAGTTGATCAAAGAATTTTAGATAGTTTAGATAAAGTTTTGGAAATTGATTTTAATTAACTACTTTTGCCAAGAATTTGGATAAACCAAATCATTACATCATAATCATTTAAATAATATTAGCATGTATTTAACAAAAGAAAAAAAACAAGAAATTTTTGAAGCATTTGGAAAAGATGCCAAAAACACTGGTTCTACCGAAGGTCAAATTGCATTATTTACTTTCAGAATCAACCACCTAACAGAGCACTTAAAAAAAAATCGTCATGATTTTAATACCGAGCGTTCGTTAGTAAAATTAGTAGGTAAAAGAAGAAGTCATTTAGATTATCTAAAGAAAAAAGATATTGTAAAATATCGTGAACTCATCAAAGAATTAGGTATCAGAAAATAACTTAAAGAGGCCTTGTGCCTCTTTTTATTTTTTATTTACAAAAAAAAGTTTGGTTTTTCATTAGGTCTTTTTAATCCACAACAACACAACTAAAATTAAATTAAAAACCTAATAAAAATTTATGATTCCAAACGTATTTAAAGAAACCATTCACTTAGGTGATGGAAGAAGTATTGAGATTGAAACTGGCAAATTAGCCAAACAAGCAGATGGTTCTGTAGTTGTTAAAATGGGAGATTGCATGTTGCTTGCCACAGCAGTTTCAGCCAGAACAGCAAACGCAGGGGTAGATTTTCTACCTTTAACTGTAGATTACCGCGAAAAATTTGCAGCAGCAGGTCGTTTTCCTGGTGGATTTTTTAAAAGAGAAGCCAGACCCAGTGACAGCGAAGTTCTCACCATGAGATTAGTAGACAGGGTATTAAGACCATTATTCCCAGATGATTATCACGCAGAAACCCAAGTGATGATTCAATTAATGAGTCATGACAATGAAGTAATGCCTGATGCTTTAGCCGGTTTGGCCGCATCAGCTGCTTTGGCTGTGTCAGACATTCCTTTTTACAACCTTATTTCAGAAGTTAGGGTTGCAAGAGTTGACGGTAAATTTATCATCAACCCCAGCAAGTCTCAATTAGAATTATCAGATCTAGACATGATGATTGGTGCTTCTAAAGATTCTGTGGCCATGGTAGAGGGTGAAATGAAAGAAATTTCTGAAAAAGAAATGGTAGAAGCCATCAAATTTGCTCACGAAGCCATCAAAGTTCAAATTGAAGCCCAAGAAAAACTAAGAGCTGCTGTAGGTTCACCAGCCTATAGAAACTATGACGGAGAACCAGAAGACGAAGCCGTTTATGAAAAAATAAAATCATTTGCTTACGATAAGTATTATGCCATAGCCCAAGAAGCTTCTGCCAAAAGCGAAAGAGGCGAAAAATTCTCACTTATCAAAGAAGAAGTTAAAGCCTTATTTGCCGAAGAAGAATTTGAAGCAAATCCAGATTTAGGTGAGTTAATTGGTAAATACATTTATAAGACACAAAAAGAAGCCGTAAGAAACGTTATCTTAGAAAAAGGCACCCGATTAGACGGTAGAAAAACAACTGACATCAGACCAATTTGGTGTGAGATTGACTATTTGCCATCTGTGCACGGTTCGGCCTTATTTACCAGAGGTGAAACCCAAGCCTTGGCTACAGTAACCCTAGGAACTTCAAGAGAGGCTAACATGATAGATTCTCCAAGCGAGCAAGGCGAAGAAACCTTTTACTTACATTACAACTTTCCACCGTTTTCAACCGGAGAAGCCAAGCCTTTAAGAGGTACTTCTAGAAGAGAAATTGGTCACGGAAACTTGGCACAAAGAGCCTTAAAAGTAATGTTACCAGAAGATTGCCCATATACCATAAGAGTGGTTTCTGAAGTATTAGAATCTAATGGATCTTCGTCTATGGCAACTGTATGTGCAGGAACCATGGCTTTGATGGATGCTGGAGTGCAAATGAAAAAGCCCGTTTCTGGCATTGCCATGGGGCTTATTACAGATGGACAAAACTTTGCAGTATTATCAGACATCTTAGGCGATGAAGATCATTTAGGTGATATGGACTTTAAAGTAACTGGTACTGCAGACGGTATTACCGCTTGTCAGATGGATATTAAAATAGATGGTTTGCGTTATGACATCATGGAGCAAGCCTTAGAACAAGCCAAAGCAGGCAGACTACATATCTTAGAAAAACTAACCGAAACCATTGCAAAACCAAGAGCTGACGTTAAAGCACATGCTCCAAAAATAATTACCAGAACAATTCCAGGTTCGTTTATTGGTGCATTGATAGGCCCTGGTGGAAAAGTAATTCAAGAATTGCAAAAAGCCACAGGTACGACTATCGTGATTAATGAAGTAGATGAACAAGGTGTGGTTGAAATTTTAGGAACTAGTCCAGATGGAATAGCTGCAGTATTGGCAAAAATAGATTCGCTTTTGTTTAAACCACAAGTGGGTGAAAGCTATGAAGTAAAAGTCATTAAAATGTTAGACTTTGGTGCAGTTGTAGAATATACCGCAGCTCCAGGCAATGAAGTGTTATTACACGTGTCTGAATTGGCATGGGAACGCACAGAAAATGTGTCTGATGTCGTGAACCTTGGCGATGTGTTTATGGTGAAATATTTTGGTGTAGACCCTAAAACCAGAAAGGAAAAAGTGTCTAAAAAAGCCTTATTACCAAGACCTCCTAGAGAAGAAAAACAATAAAAAACACCCAAAACCTCTGGCAAATGCTGGAGGTTTTTTTAAAATTATTTATTGTAAATTGATAATCGTATTACCACTCACATAATTAATGTGACAACGATCTCCACTGATGGTGAATGCCTCATTTACCACAAGTTCGTTGTTTATAAAACCTTTAAAAACAAAAACCTCGGTTGAATTAATAATTAAATTCAAATAATTATCATTCAAGACGGTGTAAGTGTTATTAAAATCAGAAAGTGGGTCTTCATTAATTGCTATGATATCTCCATTACTCACCCTAACTGTGTGGTAATGATCTAAAACCGGACCATTTACCGTGATTGATACAGACCTAAATTCCATGGTGCAATACAGCTGGTCGTCATCTGATGAAGAACATTGAATGAAACTGCATAATAAAACAATTAAAACAAAATTTCTAAACGCAACCATAAAATTAAATTTTAAAACAAAGTTATAAAAACAAATTCATAAAAATTTAAATATTTTGTAACTTAATGGTAACATGGTGCGTATAAGTAAAATAAACAAGTTTATTAAAATGAGACAATTAAAAATCACAAAACAGGTTACCAACCGCGAAACCGCTTCTTTAGACAAATATCTCCAAGAAATTGGGAAGGTAGACTTGATTACTGCTGACGAAGAAGTAGAGTTAGCCCAAAGAATTAAAGCTGGTGACCAGAGAGCCCTCGAAAAGTTAACCAAAGCCAACCTAAGATTTGTGGTATCTGTTGCAAAACAATACCAAAACCAAGGGCTTACTTTGCCTGATTTAATTAATGAAGGGAATTTAGGACTCATCAAAGCGGCTCAACGTTTTGATGAAACCAGAGGTTTTAAGTTTATTTCTTATGCTGTTTGGTGGATTCGACAATCAATTTTGCAAGCCTTGGCAGAGCAATCTAGAATTGTAAGATTACCCTTAAACAAAATTGGATCTATCAACAAAATCAATAAAATGTACGCTTTGTTGGAGCAATCTAATGAGAGAGCCCCTTCTGCCGAAGAAATCGCTAAAGAGCTCGACATGACGGTAAATGATGTTAAGGAAAGCATGAAAAATTCTGGCAGACACTTGTCTATGGATGCTCCGTTGGTTGAAGGTGAGGAATCTAATTTGTATGATGTGTTGCGTTCTGGAGAATCGCCAAACCCAGACAGAGAGTTGATTCTGGAGTCTTTAAGAACCGAAATTGAACGTTCATTAGAAACCCTTACCCCTCGTGAAGCAGATGTGGTAAGATTATATTTTGGTTTGGGCAATCAGCACCCTATGACCTTAGAAGAAATTGGCGAAACATTTGACTTAACCAGAGAGCGGGTACGTCAGATTAAAGAAAAGGCCATCAGAAGATTAAAACATACTTCTAGAAGTAAAATTCTAAAAACATATTTAGGATAAATTATTTTTTTGTTACTACTCAAAAAAACTGCTAATTTTATTGGTAGTTCTTTTGAGTAGTTTTTTATACCTCTCTCCTACTCCACTCACTCCACGAACCTACATAAAGTGTTGGCATGGGAAATTTAGCATGGTCAAAAGCTAATAAAGTATGACATGCCGTAATGCCAGAGCCACAATAAACAACTGTGTTTTCATTATTTTTATATTTTTCTTCCAAGACTTCAGAACTAAGCAAGGTGCCATCGGGTGCTAAATTTTCTGTAAACGGTACATTGATAGCAGAAGGTATATGCCCAGCTACCAAATCTATAGGCTCTGAAATACCCATGAATCTTTCGGCACTTCTTACATCTATAAGTTGGTAACTATTTGACTGAATACCTTTTTTAAGATCTTCCAATGTTATTAACGGTAACAGCCAATCTGTAGTTTGATAAGATTGGTTGGTTTTTATAGGCTGATTAATCCCTTTTTCTAACGGAAAATTACTTGCTTTAGCTAGTTGAAAACCGCCATCAAGCACTTGTACATTTTCATGTCCAACGGCTCTGATCATCCACCAAAATCTGGCTGCTGCATTACTGCCTTGCATACGATCATAAACAATAACCTGCTTAGAGTCATCTATGCCTAAATCTTGCAATGTATTTAAAAAATCGTTTAACAAAGGTAATGGATGACTGCCACCCAAAGCAACATTGCTTTTAATGCTAGCTAATTGGGTGTTAACCTCTATAAAAAATGAATTTTGAAGGTGTTCATTTTCAAAGAGTTCTTTGGCTTGTGGGAGGTTTGATGCTTCAAACAATAGAACATCTGGTTTTTGAAAAATTTCAAGCAGAATTTGTATTGATATAATGGGGCTGGTTAGCATGGTATTTTTGTGCCAAAATAAGCAATAAATTAATACCTTTGCAAAAATATGATTCTCAAAAAATGAAAACACCCCTCATTGCACCATCAGTATTGGCGGCAGATTTTGCCAACCTACAACGCGATATAGAAATGATTAACAACAGTGAAGCCGATTGGTTTCATATAGACATCATGGATGGGGTTTTTGTACCCAATATTTCTTTTGGCATGCCTGTTTTGGCTGCCATCAGTAAACATGCTCAAAAAACCATTGATGTTCATTTGATGATTATTGACCCAGACAGGTATATTGCTACATTTAAGCAACTTGGAGCAAATATACTCACGGTGCATTATGAAGCCTGCACACACTTGCACCGAACCTTGCAAGCCATTAAGGCTGCAGGCATGCAAGCAGGAGTTGCCTTGAATCCGCACACCAATTTGCAATTGCTAAAAGATGTGATACAAGATATTGATTTGGTTTGTTTGATGAGCGTGAATCCTGGATTTGGAGGTCAATCATTTATAGAAAATACTTACCAAAAAACAGCCGAACTAAAAGAGCTTATATTGAGCAAACAAGCCAATACTTTGATAGAGATAGATGGGGGGGTTAACCAAAAGAATGCCAAAAAATTGTTAGAGGCCGGGGCAGATGTGTTGGTTGCTGGCAATTTTGTGTTTAGTGCCCAAAACCCAATGGAGACTATCAAAAACCTTAAGCATTTATCATAAAAAAAACTCCCTTTGCAGGGAGTTTAGTTTATTAGATAATACCTAAGTTTAATTCTTGATAAATCTCTTTGAGGTTTTGCCGTCTTCAGTTTCCATGTTCAGGATATAAACACCTGAATTTAAATTAACTACATTAATATTCATGTTTGTTTGGCTATTAGCTGTAATGTTTTCTATTACTCTGCCATTAACATCTAACAATTGAATTTTTGTTAATGGTGAGGAAGAAGTTAACTCAATGAAATTTTGTGCAGGATTTGGAAAAATTTTGGTAGTAATTAAATTTTCTGAACTTGTGCTTAAAACAGTATAATTAAGTTCAAACGGAGCAGCTTGTGGA
>DAIRDG010000050.1:0-1707 GCA_036796275.1 Flavobacterium sp. | reverse complement strand
GCAGTTGCCCCAGTAGATAACGGTCCGTTAGAAAATGATTGTGCTTGTAAGCCAGCATACAGACCTAATGTTAAGCATAAAAAAGTAATTTTTTTCATAATATATTTGTTTAAAGTTTAACGCAAATATATAAAAAATGTTGATTACTCATAAAATACTTATAAATTTAATACAAAGTCAAGAAATATCGCAACACATCTGTAGTGGTTAGTATACCCACCAAAAGATTATTTTCTACTACTGGCAAGGCATGAAACTCGTGAGAAGCCAATATTTCTGTGGCTTCTTTGATGGTTGTTTCGGGAGAAATTGACACAATTTTTTTGGTCATGACTTGCTCTACATCAAACATATTATATACCGTTACGTCTACTTGCTCTTCGTTATCATCGATGGCATCGGCAAAAGATATTCTGAGCAAATCGGTGTAGCTGAGCATGCCTATGATTTTGTTGCCCGAAACCACCGGAATGTGACGAATGTGGTGTTTTTTAAATAATGTTTCGGCTTTGGTTAGGCTGTCACTTAAATTAATTTTTACCACGTTAGTGGTCATGATGTTTGATACAGGGACTAATGATTTCATGATAATTTGATTTATTGATACAAATATCAGTTGTTTTATTTGTACTTTATATGATAATCATCATGATAACAATAACAAAACTTTTGTATTTTAGGGGTTTAAATCGGAAGTGAATAGAATGCGGAAGATTTAACTTTAGCCCAGATTGAAGTGAAAGCTTGTTGCAGTTCCAATAACTAGTTTTTGTTGCAGGCAAAAGCGACCAACGGAAGCTCTTTGGCTGTATTACAAAAACATTATTGGAACAAAACAACTTAAACGGAAAGCTGGAATATGGCCAACTAAGCTGCCCAAGCGTTTGGCTTCTAAAAATTAATTATCGATGCAGTGTAAAAAGTCGGTAAAAAAATTGGTAGGTCTTGAGCTACTTTTACTGATTTCTGACACTAAAAGGTCTTTGACGTAAAAATCTTTTGTGGCTTGCGAATTTCGAATCCTGATAAACTCTATGGGGTGGTCTTTGAGTTCTTTGTAGACTTCTTTTGGAAATAAAAAATAACCCACATGCAATCTGAGATATACTTTGTTGTCGCCAACATCTAGTAAATTACTACAACTCTCGTCATTGGCATAAAACAAGGGTATTATTTTTTTGTTGGTAAGTTGAATAAAAACTTTTGAGCGGGTATCATAACACTCGGCTTTTAGAAATTCGGTGTCTTTTTTGATGGTGTTGATGTTGAGTAGAAGGGTGTTTTGATCATTGAGCAACGAAAAAAATATTTGTTCATGATTATTGCCAAATACTCTTTCATACACTAAAGTTTCTTTAGTTTTTTTGTAAGAACCAATGCTATCTGTAAAATTATCAGAAAACTCGCAGGGTTTTTGAGCATTTAGGGTATTGATGATGAACAGAATTACTATTATTAAATTGCGTTTATTCATGAATTTATTAGTTTTAATGCGGTTTGTATACCATATTTTGTGCCAAATTTTATTTTAATCTTTTGCAAAGAACAACAATTTTTTGCTGATTTAAAGCGGTTACAAAAAAATAAAATATTTGGTCATCTTCCAATAGGTTTAAATTTTTTCTGAGCTGTTCTGATTTTAAGGGAAAATTCTTTGAAACTACTGAAGCTTTGCTATTTTGAAGTTGCTTTTTGAGGTTATTTTTA
>DAIRDG010000049.1:0-15778 GCA_036796275.1 Flavobacterium sp. | reverse complement strand
AAGGCTGCATTTGGGATCATTTCCAGAAAAGGAGTGGCAAACAATACAAATATTAAAATAAAAAATCCGTGAAAAAAATTAGCCCAACGAGTTTTGGCTCCGTTATGCACGTTAGAGGAGCTTCTGGCTACTTCAGAAATCATGGGTAAACCTCCCAAAACAGCGGCCAAGCTATTGCCAATACCCACCGCTATGATGTCTTTATTGACATTTGATTTTCTTTTAAACGGATCAAGCAAATCAATGGCTTTTACGGTCAGTAAAGACTCTAAAGTGCCTACCAATGCAAACATGATGACATATTTGATAAAAATACTTGTTTGATGAACTCCATCAAATTTCACAAAAATGTTGACATTGTCTACTAAACTACCAATTTTAACCAAGGCATGTGGTGGCATGGTTTGCTGATGATAAAATAGTAATTGACACGGAATCGCAAACATCAAAACAACCAAAGCAGACGGTATTATTTTCAAGTTTTTATTCTTGAGGTAGGGCTACCCTAACATGATAGCCAAACTTACCAAACCGATAAAACTGGCTTTGGGGTCTAAACTAATTAAAAATTTTGGGATGTTGGCAATAAGTTGCATAGGCCCCATGCCCTTTGCCAAGGCTTCGTCGTCGTTTAAGAGCAACGGGATTTGTTTGGCAATGATGATAATGCCAATAGAAGATAACATGCCATGGATAGTTGAGATGGGAAAAAAATCTACAAACTTGCCAAATTTCATCAAGCCGAAAAAAATCTGGAAAACACTAGCCACCAAAATAGCACCTAAGGTCAGTTTCCAACCGAGTTTGCTGTCACCTCCACCAAATTCGGCTACTGCTCCGGCAACTATCACTATTAACCCAGCGGCAGGCCTCTTAATAGTAAGGCGGGCTCCCATAAAATAGGATACCACAACCCCACCAATAATAGCAGTAACTAAGCCCATGATAGGTGGGAAATCGGAAGCTTTTGCAATGCCTAAACTCAGGGGTAATGCCAACAAAAAAACAATGAAACCCGAAATAGCATCACTCTTAAAGTGGTCTCTTAGTCCTTGTAGCCCATCAGAGGGTATTTTTGACAAAAGGTTTTTGTTCATATCAAAAATGGTTGATCATTTTTTTTTGACTGTTGAAGTTTATGAAAAATTATAATGAAATAATAAAACCAATCACCCTCAACAGAAATGGCGGTAAAAATAGAAACTTAAAACTTAAATCACAAAACACAAACTTAATTGTGCATGAAAAATGTTTAACTACTTGTTTATGAACTTATTAATTTATGCGTAATCACATATTTTAAACAAGAGTAGTTTAAAAGGGGCATGAACGGGGCATTGCAGTTATTTATATAATCAAAAAATCCCTTGAGGTTGTCAAGGGATTTGTTGGTTAAAGCTCTAAGGTTTTTTTAGGATTGTTGTCCATTAAAATTTCTGTCGGATTTTCTAGTGCCTCTTTCACAGCAACTAAAAATCCTACAGATTCTCTGCCATCAATGATTCTGTGGTCATAAGATAAAGCTACATACATCACCGGGGCAATTACAATTTGGCCATTTTTCACTATGGGTCTGTCTACAATGTTGTGCATGCCTAAAATACCCGATTGCGGTGGGTTGATGATGGGAGTGCTTAGCATGCTGCCAAACACACCACCATTAGAAATGGTAAAGGTGCCCCCGGTCATTTCATCAACAGTAATTTGACCATCTCTGGCTCTGATGGCCAATCTTTTAATTTCTGCTTCTACACCTCTAAAGCTAAGGTTTTCTGCATTTCGCATTACAGGCACCATCAAGCCTTTAGGGCCTGATACAGCGACTGAAATATCGCAAAAATCATAGGTTATTTTTTGTTGCCCATCGATCATCGAATTCACATCTGGGTATAATTGCAAGGCTCTGGTTACAGCTTTGGTAAAGAAGCTCATAAAGCCTAAGCCTACCTGATGTTTGTCTTTAAAGGCATCTTTGTATTCGTTTCTCAAGGCATAAATAGCACTCATATCCACTTCGTTAAAGGTGGTGAGCATGGCGGTTTCATTTTTGGCTGCTACCAAACGTTCGGCCACCTTTCTTCTGAGCATAGATAGTTTTTGTGAACTAGAACCGCGGTTGCCGCCAGTAGGGGTGCCCATACTTGGCACTGCATTCAAAGCATCTTCTTTGGTAATTCTGCCACCTTTTCCGGTGCCAACTAAACTAGAGGGTTCGATGCTTTTTTCAGATAATATTTTTTTGGCAGCCGGTGAGGCGTGACCAGTTGCATGGGTTTCAGGGGCTGGTTTGGCTGCTTCCACTTTGGCAGGTTCAGCTTTTGGAGCTTCTGGTTTAGCTTCCACTTTTGGAGCAGCTTCAGCAGCTTTTTCGCCTGCTGGTTTGCTGGCACTGGTATCTATTAAACACACTACTTGGCCAACGGCAACAGCATCGCCTTCTTCAGCTTTTAGGGTGATTACACCACTGGCTTCTGCAGGCAATTCAAGCGTAGCTTTGTCTGAATCTACCTCTGCAATGGCTTGGTCTTTTTCTACAAAATCACCATCTTTTACTAACCAAGTGGCAATTTCTACTTCGGTAATAGATTCCCCTGGTGAAGGGACTTTCATTTCTAGTATCATGAGTTAAATATTGATAATTATGAATTGTTATTTATTATTTCTTTAATTTTATACTTTAATTCAGGGATTTGATTTTGTATGGTTTGCCAAACTATTTCATAATCGATACCCGTGTAGTGATGAATAATTTTATCTCTCATTTTAGCCATATATGACCATGGTATTGTATGATATTTTAGTTTGAACTCATCTGAAACTCTCTTACTTGCTTCACCAATTATTTTTAATGATCTTGTGATAGCTCTTTTTAGAATCTCATCTTCATAAAATTTTTCTTCGTCATAACCATTTAAAGCCTTTTCAATAAAAAGACATTCTTTATGGATGTGTTTTAAAAATTCAACTTCAGATTTTGGCATAGGTTACTTCATTTAAAATGTAAGAACCTATAAATTCTGATAACCCGTTTTTAGTTACCACATCTATTTTTTTATTTTTAAAAATATGTTGCAAATAACTATCAAATTTAATGAGTTTAAAAAAATCCATTTGCCCCTTTTGATAGTCAATTAGAATATCAATGTCACTTTCAGCTGTTTGCTCATCTCTAACATATGAACCAAATAAACCAACTTGTGAGATTCCAAATTTTTTTATTTGTTCTCTATTATTTTCAAGTGTTTTTAATATGTGTTCTTTGGTTAGCATAGGCAAAAATAGCAAATTATCTGAACAAATCTTTATCAAACACCATTCTAACGGCATCATGATGGCGTCTTCTGTCTCTGGTATGGCTACCTGATGCTGGTGCAGCATAAGCTTTTAGCGAAGCTAAACGCCATGGCACCAAATCAAAGTTCATCAACATAAAAGCATAGGCTCCCATGTTTTTAGGTTCTTCTTGGGCCCACACATAATCATCAACTTGCGGGTAACTTGCAATGATATCTTTTATTTGTTGAATGGGCAAAGGGAACAATTGTTCTAATCTTACCACTGCCACATCTTCTCTGCCATTGTTGGCTCTTTCGTCGGTGATGCTAAAATAAAATTTACCAGAAGTAAATACCAAGGTTTTTATTTTTGATTTGTCTTTGATGTTTAGGTCATCTATAACTTCTTGAAACTGACCATTGGCTAAATCTTGTTTACTCGAAATGACTTGGGGGTGTCTTAATAAACTTTTTGGAGACATCACTACCAATGGTTTTCTAAACTTAGATTTCATTTGTCTTCTGAGCAAATGGAAAAAGTTGGCCGGTGAAGTTACATTACACACATACATGTTATGACGGGCACACAACTGCAAGAATCTCTCTAGCCTGGCAGAAGAGTGTTCGGCACCTTGCCCTTCATAGCCGTGGGGTAATAACATCACAATGCCATTTTGGTTGTTCCATTTGTCTTCACCTGAGGTAATGTATTGGTCAATCATGATTTGAGCACCATTAGAAAAATCGCCAAACTGTGCTTCCCAAATGGTTAGGGTATTAGGATTGGCCAAGGCATAGCCATAATCAAAGCCTAAAACGCCATATTCTGATAAGAAGGAGTTGTAGGCATTAAATTTTCCTTTAGCATTCTTGATGTTTTTTAGTAAAACTACTTCTTCTTCACTGTCTTCCACTTTCACCACGGCATGACGATGCGAAAATGTTCCTCTTTCTACATCTTGCCCAGATATTCTTACATCATATCCTTCATGCAAAAGCGACCCATAGGCAAGGGTTTCTGCTGTGCCCCAGTCTATCACATCGTTGTCGTACATTTGTTTGCGGTCGGTGACTATTTTTTCAATTTTCTTGATAAATTTTTTATCAACGGGAAGCGTGGAAACCGTTTTGATGATGTCGTCTAAAACTTTTTGATCAAATTGGGTATTTACTTTTTGCAGCATCACATCGTCACTCACCTGCTCAAAACCGTTCCATTCGTCTTGCATAAAAGGGGTAATGATGGTGAGTTTTTTTTCTCTAGACGCTTGTAAGTTTTCTTCTAATTGTGATTTGTAATCTGATTCAAGTTTATTCACGTAATCTTGATTTACGATGCCATCAATAATAAGTTTTTCGGCATATATATCTCTTGGATTTTTGTGTTTTGAGATAATTTTATATAAAATTGGCTGCGTAAAACGAGGTTCATCTCCTTCATTATGGCCATATTTCCTGTAGCCTAATAAATCAATAAAAACATCTCTGCCAAAAGTCATTCTAAAGTCTAGTGCAAAGAGCATGGCATGCACAACGGCTTCTGCATCATCGGCATTTACATGCAACACTGGCGACAAGGTGATTTTTGCCACATCTGTACAGTAAGTAGATGATCTGGCATCTAGATAATTGGTGGTGAACCCAACTTGGTTGTTGATTACAATATGGATGGTGCCACCGGTTTTGTAACCATCAAGTTGAGCCATTTGCACAATTTCATACACGATGCCTTGTCCGGCGATGGCTGCATCTCCATGCACAGCAATGGGTAATACTTTGGAGAAATTATCCGGATAATATTTGTCTTGTTTTGCTCTGCTAATTCCTTCAATAACTGCACCAACGGTTTCTAGGTGTGAGGGATTTGGAGCTAAATTTAAGTTGATTTTTTTACCACTGTCTGTTTGCCTTAAGGAGGTAACCCCCAAGTGATATTTTACGTCGCCGTCAAAATATTCTTTGTCATAATCTTTGCCATCAAATTCAGAAAAAATATCTTTGGTTGGTTTGCCAAAAATGTTAGCAAGCACATTCAATCTGCCACGGTGGGCCATACCCATTACAAATTGCTCTACTCCCATGTCGGCTGCTTTTTCTATCAATGCATCTAAAGCAGGAATAATGCTTTCGCCACCTTCTAACGAAAAACGTTTTTGCCCCACATATTTAGTGTGCAAAAAGTTTTCAAAAGACACGGCTTCATTTAGTTTTTTTAGGATATGTTTTTTTTGATTGGCATCAAACTTTGGCAGGTTATCATTTTGTCCGATTCTTTTCTGAATCCAATCTATTTCCTGAGGGTTACGAATATACATGTATTCTACCCCAATAGACTGGCAATACACATTGGTTAAATGCTTGATGATATCTTGTAATGAAGCGGCTTGATTAAAGCCTACGGTTTTGGCAGCGTCAAAAGTTTCGGTTAAATCTGAGGAAGACAAGCCAAAATTTTCAATATTTAAATTTGGGTTATAGGTTCTGCGGTCTCTTACCGGATTGGTTTTGGTAAACAAATGCCCCCTAACGCGGTAACCTTCAATTAATTTGAGAACTTTGAACTCTTTTTCAACCTTGCCAACAATGTTGTCACAAGCGGCTTCGTCTTGGGCAAAGCCCACTAATTGCTCTGCATCTTGAAACTCATTGGCAAAATCAAAACCCTGAAAAAAAGCCCTCCAACTGGGCTCTACACTATCGGGATTGGTTGTATATTGTTCGTATAAATCAGCAAAAAACTGACTGTGTGCAGCATTCAAAAAAGAAAACCTATCCATAAAAAATATTAAATCTTGTTAAGTACCGCAAAAGTACAATATTTAAGAAAATAAATTTGTAGATTTGGATTTATTTAAGTTTAATTTTGCAAAAAACATATAGTTATGACAAAGTTTAAAGTTCATTTACTCCTTGTAATTTTACATATTTCAGCGTTAAATTTTGCTCAACAAACCCAAAATCAAGACGGGTTTTGGTCAAAGGTTAGATATGGTGGAGGATTTGCGGCAAATTTTGGCAATAATTTCACTGTTTTAGGTGTATCCCCAACGGCCATTTATCCGTTAAATGACTATTTTGCTTTGGGGCTTAGTGCTCAGTTTAACTACATGGAGCAACGAAATTTGTTTAAAAATACCGTGTATGGAGCAGGTATAGTCGGCTTGATAAACCCAATTAAAGAATTGCAATTGTCTGTTGAGTTAGATCAGTTGCGGGTTAATCAAAAATTAGAAAATCCTTCAGAGGCCTTTAATTTTTGGAATATGGCTCTTTTCTTAGGAGCAGGCTATCAATCTAATAATGTGATATTCGGGTTCAGATATAACGTGCTTTTTAGGCAAGACGACCAATTATACACAGAAGCTTGGATGCCTTTTGTAAGGGTATTCTTTTAAAAAAACAGCTATTAATATATTAATTTTCTGCATGTTACCTATTTTAAAACTAGAGCAAATAGCCAAACAATACCGCTTGGGTAAGATAGGTACAGGAACGCTTAGTCAGGATTTAAACAGCTGGTGGCACACCCTGAGAGGAAAGCCGAATCCGTATTTAAAAATTGGCAGTCACCCAGATGAATTTAATAAACAGCCCACCCATGTATGGGCACTAAAAGATATTAGCTTTGAGGTGCAACCCGGAGAAGTGCTAGGGATTATTGGCATGAATGGGGCTGGCAAATCTACGTTGCTTAAGATATTATCAAGAGTAACTACACCCACCAAAGGCACCATAAAATCTAGAGGAAGAATTGCGGCTTTGTTAGAAGTTGGCACGGGGTTTAATCCGGAATTAACCGGCAGAGAAAATATTTTTTTAAACGGAGCCATTCTTGGCATGACCAAAAGAGAAATTAAAAGCAAACTGAACGATATCATTGCATTTAGCGGATGCGAAAAATACATAGACACCCCCACCAAACGCTATAGCAGCGGCATGAATGTAAGATTAGGATTTGCCATTGCAGCCTTTCTAGAACCCGAAATTTTGGTGGTTGATGAAGTGTTGGCCGTTGGAGATGTAGAGTTTCAAAAAAAGGCTTTAGGCAAAATGCAAGAGGTGTCTCAAAACCAAGGCCGAACAGTGCTTTTTGTGAGCCATGACATGACAGCCATTGCCAATATTTGTCAAAATGTAGTGGTGATGCATCAAGGAAAAGTGTCTGAAAAAATGTCGGTAAATGTCGGAATACATTATTATTTAAATCAGTTTAATAACCACAAAATCATCAGCAATAGAATAAAATCATCAGATTACTTTATCAAAAATATTCAATTAAATGTTGATAATAATTCTGTGAAAAAAGTGTTTTGTGGAGAATCTTTTGAAATTAGTTTTCAGCTAAACAAAATATTAACTCCCTCAGAATGGACTCATTTAGGGTTTTATGTGGTCATTAAAAATCAGTTGGACATGCCAGTGCTAACCATCTCGAATAAATATGATCATGATTTTGCAAGCCAGAGCACCACTACCGACATGCTTACCTGTAATATTGACGCTTTAACGCTAACGCATGGACTTTATTTGTGTAATATTTGGATAAATTATAAGGGAATTTTTATGGACGAAATTATTGATGCATTTCAATTACAAGTGTTGTATAATGATTTTTATAAAACGGGTCATTTGCCGGTGGCCAAAAAACACGGCCATTATTTAATTCAACAATCTTGGAGGGCCAAAGCATGATAAAAAGCTATCTTAAACATTTAATTTATAAAAAATTCAACATCAGTTTTGCCAAATCTGGCGAAGATATTCAATTAAAACAACTCCTAAAGCTCAATCACCAGGGTTTTTATGTAGATATTGGTTGTTGGGATCCAATAAAGGCTTCAAATACTTATTACTTTTATCTAAGAGGGTGGCAAGGCATTTGTATAGACCCCAACCCCAATTTGCAACAATCATACAAAAAGCTGAGGCCAAATGATATTTTTGTGCATGCTGCCATTGGTTTAGACAATCAATCATTAGATTACTATCAATTGCAGTCGGCCTATAACTCGATGAACAGCCTTGATGCAACTTTTATAAAGGAACATCAATTGCAAGACAAATTGATTGAAAAAAACACCATCCAAACTAAAACCCTAAAAGCGGTGCTAGATTTGCATCTTAAAAAAAATCAAACCATCGATTTTTTTGATGTAGATACCGAAGGATTTGATTTAGCCGTTTTGCAATCTAATGATTGGGATTTGTATAGACCAAAAATTGTGTTAGTGGAAACTAATCTTAGTTTGCTGCAAGAAACTCAGAGCAGTCTCACTCAATTTTTAGACTCGGTTGGTTATGAATTAATTGGCAAATCGGTGATCAATCATCCGTTGGGGAATTTGTTTTTTAAGGATAAAAACTGGGTTTAAAAAATTTGAAATTTAATCAATCAACAGCATGCGTGTAGGCAACAATATAGCTAAAGACCAACTAATTTCTTACGAAGTTGCTTTGCACAGATTGGTGTTTCCGTTGCACATACCTTACCAAAATGATTATTATCAAGAGGCGTATCAAATTTTTGAATACGCTTTGTTTTCGGCCAGAAAAACAAGTGTAACAGCCCTCAAAATTTCGGTGGTTAGCAATGCCTCATGCAAAGAGGTGAACGCTATGTTGTTTGAATTATACCAACAAGGGTTTATTGATGAGTTGATTATTGAACCAGAGCCACTTGGTAAAATAAACAGCTTGCTCAAGGTGTTAAGGCATGCCCAAGAAGCCCTGATAACAGTTGTAGATGCCGATGTGTTGTTTTTGAATGGATGGGAAACTGCTGTTTTTGAGGTGTTTGAGGCTTTTCCGAAGGCTGGAGCAGTGTCTCCGGTACCAATTTTTTATAAGCATTTTCATTTAACGGCCAATATTTGGCTGCGTTTTTGGCGATCAAAAAAACTGTATTTTAGACCCGTAAAAAACCCGGCAGCCTTGCAAAAATTTGCAAACAGCATAGGGTGGACCTTTCCTGACGATACCTACAAAACAGTTATTGCAACCCTAAAAACTTCAGCCAATTTTGAAGCAGTGGTAGGTTGCCCGCACTTTGTGGCGACTTATAAGCGTGAAGTTTTTAAGCAGCTACCTCTCCAAAACAGTCGTTATCAGTTGGGGGGCAATAGTGAACATGACTATTTAGATTTACCGGTTATCAAAGCAGGTGGTTACCGCTTGTCAACAACAAATAATTATGCTTATCATTTGGGGAATACGTTGGAGGATTGGATGGCAACAACCTTTAATCATTTGGAGGACGTCAGCCCAAAAATCAACAGGAGTGATAAGTTTTTAACGCCCTTAAAACCCAATCGATTGACTTATTTTTTGGCTCAACACATTTTTGCAAAGTTGTTTTATTTGAAGGCATTTAAGCGTTTTTTGTTGAAGTTGAAAGGCCTTAACCCCACACAAATAAAGACCTTGACCCAATAGTCTTAAAATTTACAATTTTTTTTAGCCCTGATGGCAACGGCAGCCTTGTGCAGGCAAAAGTCAATTTTTGTGGGCGTTGCAAAGCGACCATCGGAAGCTCTTGCAACAACCTAACAAAAATGGCTTTTGGCAAACAAGCTATAGTGAACAGCAGGAATGGCTTCTAAAACAAATAACTAGCCACCTGATAGGAGTAAATATTCTTTATTTTAGGCAAATTATACTTTAGTAATTTGTACCTTTGCACCCAAATTTTTAGCATGAATCGGTTTTTTTCGGTGGGTTTTTGGGAGGCAATAGCCAGAATTATTTTAAGGAACAGAATTGTTATTTTGGTTTTGTTGTTATTGTTTACCCTGTTTATGGCAAGTCAGTGGAAGCATATGCGGTTTTCTTACACCGAAGCCAACCTGTTGCCGGAAGACCATCCGGTGAATGCAGATTATGAGAAGTTTTTATCGATTTTTGGAGAAGAGGGTAATCTGATTGTGCTTGGTACGCAGGACTCTAGCCTGATGCAACCCCAAAATTTTAAGGCTTGGATGCAGCTTACCAATGCCCTAAAAAATGCCCCCGAGGTGCAGTCGGTGCTATCTATTGATGCCTTGTATAAACTGGTGAAAAATGAAGCGGAGCAAACTTTTGAGCCAGAAAAATTGGTCAACTTAGCAGCGGTGAATGAGGCCGCTTATTTGCAGCAAGTCAAGCAAAAATTATTAGACAGTTTGCCGTTTTATGAAGGGATTATTTATAACCAAAACGGTACAATTCGCTCTGCGGTTTATTTAGATAAAGCCATTGTGAACACAGAGTCTAGAAAAGTTTTTATACATTCGGTGTTGATACCCGAGGCCAAATTGTTTGAAGAAACCACGCAAATAAAATTGCATATTTCGGGCATGCCCTATGTGCGAACGCTAAATTCGCAAAACATCATAAACGAAATTGGGCTGTTTGTGTTGGCGGCTTTGTTGGTAACCACCATTATTTTCTTTTTCTTTTTTAGGAGTTTTAGGGCCACTTTTATTTCGATGTGTGTAGTAATAGTGGGAGTGATGTGGTCTTTTGGAACACTAGGTTTTTTTCAATATGAAATCACGGTGCTCACCGCGGTTATTCCGCCTTTGATTATTGTAATTGGCATTCCGAATTGCATTTTTTTGATTAATAAATACCAACAAGAAGTAAAAAATCATGGCAATCAGGCCAAGTCTTTGCAACGGGTGGTTACTAAAATTGGCAATGCCACTTTGATGACCAACCTTACCACGGCCTCTGGTTTTGCCACGTTTATTTTCACTAAGAGTCAGCTGCTCAAAGAATTTGGTTTGGTGGCTTCCATAAACATTATTTTGTTGTTTTTGCTGTGCCTTACGGTAATTCCTATCATTTATAGTTTTATGTCTTTGCCCAAAGAAAGACATTTGGAGCACCTGAGCAAAGATTACATCAACAAGTTGGTGCGTTGGTTTGAGTTTGTTGTAAAAAATAAATCTGTAACCGTTTATGTGACGGCTGTTTGCCTGTTGATTTTTAGCATTATTGGCATTTATCAAATTAAAATTTCGGGTAGTTTGATAGAAGACATGCCTAGAAAAGCAGAGTTTTATAAAGACATTAAGTTTTTTGAAAAAGAATTTGATGGCATCATGCCCCTTGAAATTTTAATAGATGCCAAAAAACCCAAAGGCATCAATAAATTGCCGGTGTTTAATAAAATTAATAGTCTTCAGGAAGAAATAGATGCCAATGCAGAGTTGTCTAAGTCTATATCGGTGGTTAATTTGGTGAAATATGGCAAGCAAGTTTTTTACAATGGCAACCCCGATTATTATGATTTGCCTACCAAACAAGAAATGGGTTTTATCATGCCCTACATCAAAAACAGCACCTCAGACCAAGATCAAAACCTGATGAAGGCCTATGTGGATTCTACTGGTCAGTACGCCAGAATTACCACTTTTATGAAAGACATTGGCACTGATAAAATGGAGAAAATTCAAGAAAATTTGTTGCAAGATGTTCAAAAAAACTTCCCGGAAGACCGTTTTGAAGTCACCCTTACCGGCAAAGCCTATTTGTTTCAAAAAGGGACTAAATTTTTGGTAGACAATTTGGTTTTATCGCTTATTTTGGCTGTAGTACTTATTTCGTTATTCATGGCCTATATGTTTAGGTCGTTTAAAATGATTATTATTTCCTTAATTCCAAATATTATACCTTTACTGATGACCGCAGGCTTAATGGGCTATTTTGGGGTACCCTTAAAGCCCTCCACAATTTTGGTCTTTAGCATTGCCTTTGGCATATCGGTAGATGACACCATACATTTTTTGGCTAAATATCGGCAAGAGCTCAAAGCCAACAATTGGCGAATCAGAAAATCTGTGTTTAACGCTCTGAGAGAAACTGCAGTAAGCATGTTTTACACGTCTATTGTTTTGTTTTTTGGTTTTTCGGTGTTTATGATTTCTAGCTTTGGAGGCACCGTGGCATTGGGTGGTTTGGTGTCGCTTACATTAGTATTTGCCATGTTGAGCAATTTGATTTTATTGCCCATTTTGCTGTTGTCTTTAGAAAAAACCATCGCCAACGAAAAAGAGTTTATAGAACCCAAAATAGATATTTTGGTGCAAGATAAAATTGAAAATAATGATTAATCGTCTTATATTTGTTTAATATTTATTAGGTATGACAACTAAAATAACCATCAAAGAAATTTTACATAAGCCTAACTTTTTGGCAGAAGTTACCTTAAAAGGCTGGGTGAGGACCTTTAGAAACAACCAATTTTTGGCCTTAAATGATGGCTCAACCCTCAGCAATATTCAGTGTGTGATTGATTTTGAACATACTCCAGAGAGTCAGTTAAAACGCATTACCACAGGAGCCGCTATTGAAGTAAAAGGTGTTTTAGTAGAAAGCCAAGGCAAAGGACAATTGGTAGAGGTAAAAGTGTCTGATTTTAAAATTCACGGTGATTCTGATCCCGAAAAATATCCTATACAACCCAAAAAGCACTCCTTAGAGTTTTTAAGAGAACAAGCCCATTTGCGGGTTCGCACCAACACTTTTAGTGCGGTGATGCGGGTGCGATCTACTTTGGCTTATGCCGTGCATGATTATTTTATAAAAAATGGGTTCTATCATGTGCACACCCCTATCATCACAGGGAGTGATGCCGAAGGAGCCGGAGAGATGTTTCGGGTAAGCACTTTGCCTTTTGAAAACACCCCCAAAACAGAAGACGGAAACATCAACTTTAAAGAAGATTTTTTTGGTAAAGAAACCAATCTCACCGTATCTGGTCAGTTAGAAGCAGAAACTTATGCCTTGGCACTCGGCAAGGTTTATACCTTTGGACCCACGTTTAGGGCAGAAAACTCTAATACCTCAAGGCATTTGGCTGAGTTTTGGATGATAGAACCCGAAGTGGCCTTTAACGACTTGGCCGATAACATGGATTTGGCCGAAGACTTTATCAAGCACGTTATCAAGTATACCCTAGAGAAACACCAAGAAGACATTGCATTTTTGCAACAGCGATTGCTAGACGAAGAAAAACAAAAACCACAAAACGAACGCAGCGAACTCTCGTTAATAGAAAAGTTAGAATTTGTAATCAATAACAACTTTAAACGAGTGAGTTACACAGAGGCTATTAATATTTTAAAAGAGTCTAAGCCAAATAAGAAAAAGCAATTTCAATATCCTATAGAAAATTGGGGAGCCGATTTGCAAAGTGAACATGAGCGATTTTTGGTAGAAAAACACTTTAAATCGCCTGTTATTTTGTTTGATTATCCGGCCAACATCAAAGCGTTTTATATGCGATTAAATGAAGATGGCAAAACAGTGCGTGCCATGGATATCTTGTTTCCGGGCATTGGTGAAATTGTAGGAGGCTCACAAAGAGAAGAAAGGTACGACGTTTTGGTTGAAAAAATGAAGGCCTTGGGCATAGATGAAAAAGAATTGTGGTGGTATTTAGACACTAGAAAATTTGGCACTTGTGTGCATTCAGGTTTCGGATTAGGGTTTGAAAGACTAGTGCTATTTGTAACCGGGATGACCAACATCAGAGATGTGATACCATACCCAAGAACACCGCAAAACGCAGAGTTTTAAACACAATGTCAAGAATAAAATAAAATCAACAAAATGCTAAAACAGTTTTTACAATTCAAATTATCTCAAAAATTATCTCCACAACAAATACAGTTGATGAAGTTAATTCAGTTGCCTATACAGTCTTTGGAGCAACGTATAAAAGATGAAATGATTGAAAACCCTGCTTTGGATGATAAAAACGAACAAGCCGAAAAAGAGGATGAAGATTACAACCAAGAAGAAGACTATGCAAATGATGAAATTAATGTAGACGATTATTTGTCAGATGATGATGTTCCGGATTATAAAACACAAACCTCCAACTATTCTGACGATGATGAAGACCGGTCGATGCCCATCATTGCCCCAGTGACGTTTCATCAAGATTTATTGCAACAACTCAATACCATTATCATGTCTGAAGACGACCGTGAAATTGCAGAATTTTTGGTTGGCAGCATAGATGAGTCAGGATATATCAGAAGAACCTTGCAAGAAATTGTTGATGATTTGGCCTTTACCCAAGGCATTTACACCGATGAAGCCCATGTGGAGCAAGTCTTGCACATCGTACATCAATTAGACCCCGTTGGGGTAGGAGCTAGAGATTTGCAAGAGTGCTTGCTCTTGCAATTGCAACATAAAACTCCCAATGAGTTTAATGCCATAGCCATAGCCATCATTAAAAATAATTTTGAGCCTTTTTCAAAAAAACATTATGATAAATTATTGGCCAAATATAGCATTAGCCAAGATACCCTCAGAAAAGTTATAGATGAAATTGAAAAACTAAACCCCAAGCCGGGAGGTGCTTTTACGGGCAATCAAAAAATTACCGAAAACATCATTCCCGATTTTGTGATTACCATCACAGACGATCAGTTGCATTTAGACTTAAACACCAAAAACACACCAGAGTTGTTTGTGAGCAAAGATTACCAAGAAATGTTGCAAACCTATAAGAGCTCTGAGCAAAAATCGGCCAGTCAAAAAGATGCGGTGCAGTTTATCAAACAAAAGCTCGATGCAGCCAAGTGGTTTATAGATGCCATAAAGCAACGTCAGGAAACTTTATATGTTACCATGAATGCTATCATGCATTATCAGGAGGCTTATTTTTTGGATGGGGATGAAACCAAAATGAGACCCATGATTCTAAAAGATATTGCCGACTTGGTAGGCTTAGATATTTCTACCATCAGCAGAGTGGCCAACAGCAAATACGTAGACACCCCTTATGGCACAAAGTTGCTTAAAGATTTTTTCTCAGAATCGATGAAAAACTCAGAGGGCGAGGACGTCTCGACCATTGAGATTAAGAAAATCTTGGAGAAAGTAATTGCAGAAGAAGAAAAATCTAAACCCTTAACGGATGACAGATTGGCTGAAATCTTAAAAGAAAAAGGTTACCCAATTGCCCGAAGAACCATAGCCAAATACCGAGAGCAATTAGATATTCCGGTGGCCAGGATGCGGAAAAAGATTTAATTGTTTTCTTTGAAGGTTGAGGTTTTTTTTGCTTTGTGATACATCACCTTTGCTTATGTTTCAGATTTTATTTTGTCTTAAAAAATCAAATTTATTAAGTTTCAGCATACTTTTTGTGATTTTACAATGGCTTGTAATAAGATTAACCTAAAATGCACTCATGAAACTCAAAACCCTTATTTTTTGTTTTCTATTGATGTCTTGTATTCCAACAAGAGTACCACCCAAAATTGTAGATTTTGAGATTAGGGTTGCAAAAAAGTTTCATAAAAAACTTCCAAACCAACATTCATTTGTTTTTGAAGACTCCAAAGAAGCTGATGATTTTTATCAATTTATGAACTTAAAATTCAAAAGAAATCATGAGGAGGTAGAAAGCAACGTTCCGGTTGAAATAAATTCCAAACGATACTATTTGTCTTTTTACGAAGTGGAAAAACCTCTCAAAACCATTAATTTGATTCCAATGTTTA
>DAIRDG010000048.1:0-16266 GCA_036796275.1 Flavobacterium sp. | reverse complement strand
TAATCATTGTTTTATTTGAGACTTCCCACCATGTCTTCTGGTTTTACCCAAGCGTCAAAGTCAGTTTCCGACACATAACCTAATCTCACGGCCTCTTGCTTTAGTGTGGTGCCGTTTTTGTGTGCAGTTTGTGCAATTTCGGCAGCTTTGTAATAGCCAATTTTGGTGTTGAGGGCTGTTACTAACATCAGGGAGTTGTTTACTAATTCCTCAATACGTTGGTAATTTGGCTCTATACCACTGGCACAATGCTCATCAAAACTTACGCAGGCATCTCCTAATAATCTGGCAGATTGCAAGAAATTGGCAGCCATGAGTGGTTTAAACACATTTAGTTCATAATGCCCTTGTGTGCCACCAATGGTTATGGCCACATCATTACCCATTACTTGGGCACACACCATGGTGAGGGCTTCGCATTGGGTAGGGTTCACTTTTCCTGGCATGATAGAAGAGCCAGGTTCGTTTTCGGGGATTAAAATTTCACCAATGCCTGAACGAGGACCAGAGGCTAGTAATCTGATATCGTTGGCAATTTTGTTTAAAGACACTGCTAGTTGTTTGAGAGCACCGTGGGCTTCTACCAAGGCATCATGCGAGGCCAAGGACTCAAATTTGTTAGGAGCGGTTACAAAGGGCAAACCAGTGAATTGAGCAATATAAGCAGCCACTTTTACATCATAACCTTCGGGGGCATTAAGACCTGTGCCTACTGCCGTGCCACCTAAGGCCAATTCTGATAAGTGTTCGAGCGAACGCTCTAAAGATTTGATGCCATAATTAAGCTGTGCCACATAGCCAGACAATTCTTGCCCCAAAGTGATGGGGGTGGCATCCATGAGGTGTGTTCTACCAATTTTGACCACTTGCATAAAGGCTTCAGATTTTTTTTTCAAAGTATCTCTGAGTTGCTTTACCCCTGGCAGGGTGGTTTCTACTACCATTTTGTAGCAGGCAATGTGCATACCGGTGGGGTAGGTGTCATTAGAGGATTGTGATTTATTTACGTCGTCGTTTGCCTTGAGGATAGGATCGGCATCGCCAATTTTGGCTCCAGACAACACTTGTGCTCTGTTGGCAATAACTTCATTCACATTCATGTTGCTTTGGGTGCCAGAGCCTGTTTGCCAGATAACCAACGGAAATTCGTCTTGGAGTTTACCTGCCAAAATTTCTTCGCACACTTGTGCAATGGCATCTCTTTTTTGGGGAGTTAGAACACCCAAATCGCAATTGGCATAGGCAGCCGCTTTTTTGAGGTAAGCAAAACCTTCAATAATTTCTTTGGGCATAGAGGCAGGGTTGCCAATTTTAAAGTTGTTTCTAGAACGTTCGGTTTGGGCACCCCAGTATTTATCTGATGGCACTTTCACTTCTCCCATGGTGTCTTTTTCTATTCTGTAGGTCATGTGATTTTGATTTTATGGTGTTTATAAATTGAATATTTTTGTGATTTACAAAGTTAGTTATTCACAAACTTTTTTTGAAAAATTTGAGCTACTAATTTGTATGTTTTTTATTTTTATAACTATATTTGTAAAAAATATTATACTATGTTTGAGTTTCCGCAATATTTAGGATTTTTACTGTTTTTAGTAATCTTAACCATTGGTTTTTGGTTGATGATATTTTTAGTTGGGTTTGTTCACTATTGGGTGGGTGGAGCCATCTTGGAAATGATTAAAGAAAAAAGAGCTAAAAAAGCTGCAGAATCTGAGGAATAAGCTGCTTAATTGGCTTACTTATAAAATAAAACCCTGTCTACTTTAGGCAGGGTTTTTTGTTTTATGCACTTTTTATGATTTGTCTTTGGGTGTTTTATTTTGCGTTAGGGGTTGCAGTGGCAGCCTGTTGAAATAAAAAGTAATTTTTTGTGCGAGTGGCAAAGCGACCAGCGGAAGCTCTTGCCACGACCTAACAAAAAATACTTTTGATGAAACAGCTATAACGGAAAACCCGCTAGAACGCCCCAAAATTTATAAACTATTTGGCGATATTAACAGCCCTGGTTTCTCTAATCACCGTAATCTTAACCTGCCCAGGGTAGGTCATTTCTGTTTGGATTTTGTGTGAGATTTCAAACGACAGTTTAGCAGCCATGTCGTCGGTTACTTTTTCGCTTTCTACAATTACACGCAGTTCTCTACCGGCTTGGATGGCGTAAGCATTCTTAACCCCTCTAAAGCCAAAGGCCACAGATTCTAGGTCTTTTAATCTTTGGATGTAAGAATCCATGACTTGTCTTCTGGCTCCGGGTCTGGCTCCTGATATGGCATCGCACACTTGAATGATGGGGGAGATAAGATATTTCATTTCCACCTCGTCATGGTGAGCCCCAATGGCATTGCAAACTTCTGGTTTTTCACCATATTTTTCGGCCCATTGCATCCCTAAAATGGCATGAGGTAGTTCGCTTTCAGTTTCGGGCACCTTACCAATATCGTGCAATAAGCCTGCTCGTTTGGCTAGTTTAACGTTTAATCCTAATTCTGCCGCCATTAAGCCGCAAAGTTTGGCTACTTCACGTGAGTGTTGTAAGAGGTTTTGACCATAAGACGAGCGGTATTTCATACGACCAATCACTTTGATGAGTTCAGGATGCAGACCGTGTATGCCAAGATCGATAACGGTACGTTTGCCTACTTCGATTATTTCTTGATCTATTTGATTTTTTGTTTTTTCTACTACTTCTTCAATTCTGGCTGGGTGAATTCTGCCATCGGTAACCAACTTGTGCAGGGCCAAACGGGCGATTTCCCTTCTCACGGGGTCAAAACAAGATAAAATGATGGCTTCTGGGGTGTCATCTACAATGATTTCTACACCAGTAGCGGCTTCTAAGGCACGGATGTTACGGCCTTCTCTACCAATAATTCTTCCTTTCACATCGTCACTCTCTATATTGAAAACCGATACGCAGTTTTCGATGGCTTCTTCGGTGCCAATGCGTTGAATGGTGCTGATGATAACTTTTTTGGCCTCTTGTTGTGCTGTTAGTTGAGCCTCTTCGATGGTGTTTTGGATGAGAGCCATGGCATCGGTTTTGGCTTCAGCTTTCAGGTTTTCTATCAATTGCTCTTTAGCTTCTTGCACAGACAAGCCAGAAATTCGCTCTAACTGTTCTACTTGTGTTTTGTGCAGTTTTTCGAGTTCGTTTTCTTTTCTGTTAATTGATTCAATTTTGGCATTGTAATCATTAATTTTTTCTTCGTATTCTAGCTCGGTTTTTTTAACTTTTGAGAGTTCGCTAGAAATTTGAGATTCTTTGTCTCTGACTCTCTTTTCTACATCAACTATCTTTTTTTCTCTGTTTAAGATTTCTTTTTCATGCTCTGTTTTGAGCTCGAGGAACTTTTCTTTGGCCTGAAAAAGTTTATCTTTTTTGATGTTTTCAGCTTCAACTTTTGCATCACGCAAAATGTTGGTGGCTTCTTTTTTAGCATTTTTTAATAAAGTTGATTTGGCGTTTCTTTCTTTTATTTTAGAAACAACAATTCCGGAGGCTAAGCCTACCAATCCGATTACGACGTATAATATAATTCCCATAATTTGTATAAATAATAAACCCACATTATAGATTGAATAAACTCGATAAGACAAGTTTTGAGCTAACTTGGTGTTCAAGACTCTTAGGCAAGCTAAGCATGCTATAGTACCAACGATTCACTCATTTGAATTGTATAGTGTTGAGTTTATCAAATATGATAATAATGTGGGTAGTGTTATGTTTTTTTTTTTAAAGCTAAGAACGTTCTTTATTGAAGATAATCTTCAATTTTATCATTTAATTGTGAAACTATTTTTGATAATTCATCAGATTCAGTTGAGTTTTGAGCTTGAGACAACTGAGAAGACTGACTTGCAAACTGCAAAGCACACATGGCAAGTACATCTTGTTTGTCTCTCACGGCATAGTTTTGTTCAAACTGGGTAATCATCGCATCAATTTTTCTGGAAGCACTTCTTAAACCTTCTTCTTGTTGAGGGTTTATAGTAAGAGGATAAACTCTATCGGCTATTGAAATTTTTATTTTTAGTTTTTCTTCCATTCAAATTAGGATGACAGTTGACTTATGCAATGATCAATCTCTTTTATCAATGAATTTATCTTTTGTTTCGTTTCTTTTTTATAATCTTCACTACCAGACAACGTATGTGTTAATTTGAGCGTATGGTTTTGAACCTTCAAACTTTCATTGTTTTTGGTCAAAACGTCTACTTGTTGTTTTAAACTCACAATTTGATCTTCTAAACTTTTATTTAAAGCCTTTTGTTCATCAATTTTTTGGAATAATTTTTGAACGTTGACTTCTAGTTTTTCAATAAAATCATTAAGTTTACTCACGATTATCAAATACGTTAATCCTTTACAAATTTATGATTAGTTATTTTAACATGCAAATATATTTTTACAATTAAATTTTAAAACGCCTAAAAATAGTATGTATTTTAAGCTGTCTATACTTTATTTTTTGTTATTCAATTACTTATTTGCTCAAATGCCAAATGAATTGAATTTTGTTTCTCCTCTCAATATCCCACTTCAACTTTCGGGTACTTTTGGCGAATTAAGAACCAATCATTTTCATTCTGGTTTAGACTTTAGGACACAACAAAAGAATGGCTTACCTGTTATGGCTATTGAGGATGGTTTTGTATCTAGAATAAAAATTTCTGCCTTTGGGTATGGCAAAGTGATTTATGTAGATCATCCGAATGGCTACACGAGTGTTTATGCCCATTTAAATCATTTTTCTGATACCATTCAGGCCTTTGTAGAAAATTTTCAATACCAAAAACAATCTTTTGAGATTGAGGTCTTTACTGAGCCTTTTGAGCTAGCAGTAAAAAAAGGTGAAATCATTGCGTATAGTGGAAATACGGGAAGCAGCGGAGGGCCCCATTTACATTTTGAAATTAGAGAGACCATTTCTGAAAAAGTTATTAATCCGTTCTTATTGGGGTTTAACAAGTTAGTGTCAGACAATACTCCACCGGTTATTAGCGGAATTTATGCTTATCCGCTGTCTGAAGCAGCCCAAGTAAACGGTAAGCATCAACCAATACTGATAAATTTTTCGATGAGTAAAGACGGTGATTACTTTGCAAATGTAGTTAAGGCAAGAGACAGTATTGGGTTTTCTGTAAACACCTTTGATCAATCTTTGCAGAGTTTTGGCAAAAATGGAGTATATAGCATTAAAGCTTTTATGAATGGTGTGCAAGTTTTTCACGTTTCTTTTGATGAGTTTTTATTTGACCAAACCAATGTTGTAAATTATTATATGGATTATGATATTTTTGTTAAATCAAAACAAAAATATCAAAAGTTGTTTAACCTTGATGGGGTTGATATTCCGGTTTTAAAGTTTCATAAAAACAAGGGTCTGTTGAATATTCAACCCAATAAAACCTATCAATATAAAGTGGTCATCGCCGACTTTTATGGTAATGAAAAAACACTACACATACCCATTATTTTTGATGATTTGCCTAAACCAAAAGAAAAAAAGGAGTCAGTAGGCTTTGAAGTTTTAAAAAACAAAGAATACCTTTTTGAATTGCCTCAAGCAGAATTGCATATTCCATCGGATGCCATGTTTATGAATGCAAATTTGATGATTAGTGCTGAGGCTAATTGGTTTAAAATTCACGAAAATAACATACCACTCAAAAAAAACATCAAGTTAACTTTTAACAAGCAAGCCTATCAATGGCAACCTCAATCTTATTTGCAAAACAGCAGCAAGCGATTTCAAAACACCTATGAGCGTAATGGTATGATAACGGCTTATTTAAGAAATTTTGATACCTATAGCATACAGGTTGATACCATACTACCTACCATAAAACCACACAACTTTAAGCCGGAGCATTGGTTGTCTGAAAATAAAACCATGGCGTTTAAAATTTCGGATGTGGGGTCCGGTATAAAAACTTTTGAAGGTTATATTAATGATAACTGGATTTTGTTTGACTACGAATACAAAGACCAAACAATAACGCATACCTTTAACCCCAAACGATTAAAAGATGGCAGAAACGAATTAAAAATAAAAGTTACCGATAATGTGGGAAATTCTTCTATATTTGAAACGCATTTTTTTATGAAACTTTAATACCTTATTTTGAGTTCGATTCAAATTTTAAAATTTATTTTTTTTACGCTGTTTGCAGCCATGCTTTTTGGCCAAAAAGTCAGGGTAAAAGGGGTTATATTAGATGAGTTTAACCAGCCATTACCCAATGTGAATGTAAGCATTGATGACAAAACAGGCACCATCACTGACGAATCTGGGTTTTATTTAATAGAGATGTTGGCAAACACCAATCAAATCATTACGTTTAGTCATATTTCGCATAAAACGGCAAAACTCAAACTCAACTTAAAACCCTATGAAGAGTTTGTGCATAATTTTGTAATGCAAACCCAATTTGAGTTGGTAGGTGAAGTGGTGATTAGTGCCAATCAAAGAAGATCTGTAGAGGGGATGCAATCTATAGATGTGGCCACCATCAGGAAAATACCAGGGGCCAATGCCGGGGTAGAAAACATCATGAAAACCTTTGGGGGTGTAAATTCTAACAATGAGTTAAGTTCACAATATGCTGTGAGAGGGGGTAATTTTGATGAAAACCTTGTGTATGTGAATGACATAGAAGTATACAGACCATTTTTGATCCGTTCTGGTCAGCAAGAGGGTTTAAGTTTTATAAATGCCGACATGGTGTCTAATGTAAACTTTAGTGCCGGAGGATTTCAATCAAGATTTGGAGATCGGTTGTCTTCAGTACTCGATATTACCTATAGAAAACCCGTGAAGTTTGGAGCCAGTGCCGAGGCAAGCTTTTTAGGGGTAAACGCCTCTTTTGATCTGGTGTCACCCAATCAGAAATGGACAGCCGTAACCGGCATCAGATACCGAGATAACTCATTGTTTGTGAATAGCCAAGAAACTCAAACTAACTTCAGACCGCGGTTTACAGACGTACAAACCTACATTGCCTTTACGCCAAATACCAAATGGGAACACAGTTTTTTGGGTAATATATCGCAAAACCGCTATGATTTTCAGCCCCTAACCCGGCAAACCAATTTTGGCACCATAGACCAACCCATTGCCTTGCTTATCAACTATCAAGGAAGGGAAAACAATACCTTTGCAACCAAGTTTGGAGCCTTAAAACACAAACTGACCCTCAACAAAAACCATTATTTTACGTTCAATAACTCTCTTTATCACACCACCGAACAAGAGTATTTTGATATATTGGCCACGTATCGTTTAGGCGAAGTGGACACCAGTATTGGCTCAGAAAACTTTGGAGATGTTACGTTTTCAAGAGGGGCAGGCTCACAGTTAAACCATGCCAGAAATGATTTGGATGGATTGATTTTTAATTCAGAAATAAGAGGACATCATACGGTTAACAAACAACAATTTTTGTGGGGCATCAAATACACCCACGAAGATATCAGAGACCGTTTGGTGGAATGGGAAGTAATAGATTCTGCTGGTTTTCAGCTAAATCCGCCTTTTGCAGGCTTGCCAACCAATGATCAACCTTACAATCCTTACCAAGGGCCTTTGGTGCCATTTCAGAACATCAGAGCCACTAATTTTGTGCAAACCAACCGTTTGTCGGGTTTTATGCAGTGGTCTCAACGGAGTAAAATAGGCGAAGCAGAATTATACCTAAATGCTGGGATGAGATTTCATCATTGGCAAGTAAGTGGAGATAATTTGGCAAGCAATGCCCAAACGGTGTTTAGTCCGAGAGGGCAAATTGCCCTAAAACCCAATTGGCAAAATACAGACATGCTTTTTAGATTTGCCACAGGAATATACCATCAACCACCCATGTATAGAGAATTAAGAGATTTTGACGGGGTGGTAAACCCGGCAGTGAAAGCACAAAGATCGGTGCATTATATTTTTACCAACGATTATAATTTTTTCTGGAAAAATAAGGCATTTAAATTGGTGTCTGAAGTTTATTATAAGGCATTAGACCAAGTGAATACTTATAACTTAGAAAATGTGAGAATAAGATACCGTGCCAACAACAACGCAGAGGCCTATGCCTATGGAGCCGATTTTAGACTACAAGGCGATTTTGTGCCCGGCACAGAATCTTGGTTTACGTTTGGATATATGAAAACGCAAGAAAATCAAGATAACAGAGGGTTTATAGACAGGCCAACAGACCAACGACTAAAGTTTGCTATTTTGTTTCAGGATTATATGCCAAAATTTCCAAACCTAAAAATTTATTTAAATTTGGTTTACAACACAGGCTTGCCTGGTGGGTCACCTGCCTATGCTGATGCCTATGATTATCAACTGAGGTTGCGAGACTACAGAAGAGCAGATGCAGGCTTTTTGTATGTATTAACCGAAAATAACGACCAAAGACCTGATGGGCATTGGCTCAAGAAATGGAAAGAGTTAAGCGTAGGGTTCGAGATTTTTAACATGTTTAACAACCAAAACGCCATTACCAACATTTGGGTGCGAGATGTGATTACAAAAACCCAATATGCTGTGCCAAACTTTATGACCACAAGAGTGTTTAACCTAAAAATTTTGGCGAGGTTGTGATTTGTTTAATACAATCTATTTTTTTTAAACATAAACTGCCACAAGTCATCACCCAAGCGGCAGTTTACAAACTAAAAAAAATATTATTCTAAAAAGTTAACTTTTCTTCTTATCGCCATTCATCAGAAGCATCACACCGGCTATTAATCCTATAATAACCAAAGCAAAAATGCCAATCATGATAAAAGCTCCATTGTTGAAGTCGAAAAGTGGGGTGAATATTTTTGTCATCAGATAGGTTGTTTAATATTGACAAGACAAATGTATAAACATTAAACAATTCATAATATGACAAATGTCATTATTTTGATTTTTTTAAAAAAAAGTTTAAAAACATGTCAAAAGTTTTGTCTTAGCCCGGATAGAGTGGATACCCCGCAGTTTTGAGGTGAATTATTTTTTTGGTAAGCTGAGAGCGACTGCCAAGAAGCTCCTCAGATGGCCTTAAAAAATATTACCTCAAAACAAGGCGTAGAAACGAAAGCCGGAACAGGGTATAAGATTTGCCCAAGCCACAAGGCTACTTATTTTTTGGCAGCTTTAGGAGGCACATATGCTAACAAGTCTAAAGATACTTGCGACATAAATAAACCGTAATTTACCGTGGCTTTATTTTTTTGAATGGTTTCTATGGTGCCAACAGCTTTGCCATCAAACATTCTTACGGGGTCGCCAATTTTAAACACATGCTTCGGCTCAGCTAGTTTTTGTTCAATTTCTTTTTGTTTGTCTGATTTCTTCTGAGCTCTTATTTTGTTGAGCTCTGGTTTTATTTCTTCTAAAACTTTTTGATTGTTTTTTGTTTCTTGGGCAAGTTTGTCTTTGGTTTGTTTTTTGCGTTTTGAATTTTCAATTTCAACTAACTTGATTAACTCGGCGACCAATGTTTTTTTGTTTTTGGAGTCAAAATAATTAATGGCTGCTTCTTCTAATTTCTGACCCATAAAAATCAACCGCTGATTGGCATCATACAACTCTTGGTATTTGATGAGCTTGGTCTTAATTTTATCTTGCACCTCTCGCAGTTTGATGCTTTCTTCTTTGGCTTTTTGCTCTTCTTGCCACAAGGTTTCTGAGTTTTTTTGAGCCTTGGCACGTTCTTTTTGAAGAGTGGCAATGGTTTTATCAAACCGAACTTTGGTGCGTTCTATTTTTTTCTTGGCCCGGTTGATGAGTCCAAACGGGATGCCATTTTTTTGAGCAACCTCAAATGTAAACGAACTGCCGGGCTCACCCATTTGCAGTTTGTAGAGCGGTTCTAGTGTTTTTTGATCAAACAACATATTGGCATTGATGGCATTAGGCAGTTCGTTGGCCAATAGTTTTAGGTTGGTATAATGGGTGGTAATGATGCCGTAGGCTTCACGATGATAAAATTCTTCTAAAAAAGTTTCGGCCAAGGCACCTCCTAATTCGGGATCGGAACCCGTGCCAAATTCATCAATGAGAAACAGGGTGTTGTTTTGACATTTTTTTAGAAAATAGTTCATGTTTTTGAGTCGGTAACTGTAGGTGCTCAAATGATTTTCTATAGACTGGTTGTCACCAATGTCAGTTAAGATGTTATTAAAAAAACAAGTGCTGCTGCGTTCGTGCACCGGAATAAGCAAGCCAGATTGCAACATCAATTGCAGTAATCCGATGGTTTTTAGGGCAATGGTTTTGCCTCCGGCATTAGGCCCCGAAATTACGATGATGCGTTTGTTTTCAGTTAATTCGATGGTTTGCGGATGGGTTATTTTTTTTTCTACTAGGTTGGTTAAGTATAAGATAGGATGATAAGCCTCTCTGTAATACACAAGGTTTTCTTGGTTGATTTCAGGCAAAATACCCTTAATTTTTCTGGCATACTTGGCTTTGGCAGCAATTACATCTAAGTTGATTAAAAACGTTTGATAGATTTTTAAAGGTTCTAAAAATGGTCTTATTTGATTGGTTAACAGCTTTAAAATTCTGATGATTTCTTTTTGCTCTTGGTCTGTTAAACTTTGTAATTCTCTGGCAAACTGATAAGTAGTTTCAGGCTCTATAAACACTATGCTCCCGGTTTTGCTGCTGCCCAAAACGTTGCCTTTTACTTTGCGTTTATACATGGCCAATACGGCCAAAACCCGCTTGTTGTCTATAAAACTTTCTCTAATTTCGTCTAAATAACCCAATTGATTGTAATGAGAGAGCGACTGACCAAAACTTTGGTTAATTTTGCCACGGACCAAACCAATTTGATACCGGATGTGTTCCAAATCTGGGGAAGCATCGTTTTTAACCTCCGAAAAATTATTGATGATGTTGTTGATAGACTTAACGAGGTGTTCGTGCAATTCTATGGGTTTGGTCATTACACACAAACTAGGGTAATACTCATTAAACTTCTCTAAAAACTTAACCAATTGGGCCGTGGTTTCTATTAAGTTTTTAATTTTGGTAAAACTGCTGGTTTCTAAGTAGCTGTTTTCGATGTTGAGGAAAGTAAATTCTTTATCTAAGGGGTCGAATCCGTGGTTTGGCAGGGCATTATTGTTGTCGTAAGACGCAAGATACTCGTTGGTTTTCTTGAGTTCTTGCATCATGAGGTCTTTAGTGCCAAGTGGCAAAATTTCTTTTACCCGTGCAGCAGACAAGTCAGACAAACATCCTTTGGCTACTTGCTCTAAAATGTTGTAGAATTCTAAATCTTCTAAGGTTTTTTGTGGTATTTTTGAAGTCATTCATCTTTGTTCTTATTGCAAATGTAAAGTTATTGAATGATATAAATTTACTAAAAATTTAATAAAATGAATTTTGTGGCATTACCTAGCATTTCTCCAAATTGGGATCTCTTGCAATCCATTTGGCAATCTGATGATTTTTTAAACACCTGGCAACAAGTTGAGGCAGCCTACAAAGCTGATATTTGCTATCCGCCTAAAGATTTAATTTTTAATGCGTTTAATCTTTGTCCTTTTGATGAGTTAAAGGTTGTTATCCTTGGTCAGGATCCGTATCATGGGGAAGGAGAAGCCCATGGGTTGTGTTTTTCGGTGCCTACCAACAAAAAAATTCCCCCTTCGTTGGTCAACATTTATAAAGAATTATTAAACAATTATAATCACCCATTCATGCCAACTTCTGGTGATTTGACATTTTGGGCCAAGCAAGGGGTTTTGTTGCTTAATACCACCTTGTCAGTTTATAAAAATCAAGCCAACAGCCACTATCATTTTGGTTGGCATAAAATCACCGATGCCATTATTGAGCTAGTTTCAAAAGAGAAACAAAATGTGGTGTTTTTGTTGTGGGGTGCCTTTGCCCAAAAGAAACAAAAGTTAATACATAATTCTAATCATTTGGTGCTAAGTTGTGGACATCCGTCACCCTTAAGTGCCAATCAGGGTAAGTGGTTTGGGAATAAGCACTTTATTTTAACCAACGAGTTTTTAGAAAAAAACGGCAAAACTCCCATCAATTGGATTTGTCAATAATTTACTTTTTGTTTGTGGTGTTTAAATCCTTTTTTAAAATCTGTTGAATCTATTTGTTTTACCCTGATGCCATAATAAGTTTCAAAATAATCAAGCATTTCTTTGTTTGACGAAGGCAAAGGCAAATAACCCACCACAAAAAAATTAGCCTGATTGGTAGGAGATTGATAGGATAAATTTGGGGTTACCACGGTTTCAAAGGGTTGTGGATGATGGGTTTCGGAAAATGGGATAAAAAGTTGTTTTGAATTGAGTGGCTGTCTGATGCTTAAGGCATAATAGTCTACAAAACAAACAGACAACCCGAAGAAAAACGTAATAACAATCGGGATAAGTATTTTAAGCTTTAAAACTTGTATAATTTCATCAACAATGATCACCCCAAAAAACATCCAAATCATCAAAAAGAAACGGTATTGTGGGGAGGTGAGCAGTAAAAACATAAAAAAACTTAAAAACACAACATATATTTTTTTGTACCAGAGGGTTTTAAAACATTTTGAGAAAGGCATGATGAAAAACATCATAACCATCGATTTGTTAAAAATACCATTAACACCTCCCAATTGCCACCATAGTGTTAGTTTTTCAACAATCGACAGGCCAATTACATTGATTTGTTGCTCTGCATAGCCTGCACTAATAGATTCATTGATGATTACCTGACTCACTTCTTGCGACATTTGCCATTCTGGCGGGAAAATTTTGAAATGTAGTGGGTACAGCATGAATCCAGAGACCAAATAGTTTTTAATACCCCACAGGATAAAAATTGCAGTCGAAATAACCATCCATCTCGCAAAATTAATTTGTTTTTGATGCAAAAAAATAATAGCCAACAAGGGGAATAAGGTAACTTTGATTGCTACCAAAAAAACAATAAGGGTGGCATGCAAGAGGCCAAAAGTTTTTTCGAAACTGGCATGTAAAATAACAGATACTAAAACATATATCGGCAAATCTGTTGAAGCACTGTCTAGAAACATCAACCCAATGGGCAACATGATGAAGTAATATTTAAAAAACGAAGTTGTTTTATTTTCTAGGAAAAAAAGGATGCCAATAAGCAACATCAATCCATTGAGATCGTCTAAAAATAGTGAAGAATTATAGCCAGAAAACGTACTTTGCAAAATATGCCAAAACGAAGATTGAGCCAAAAACGGATGCAGATTGGCGATGCCTTTGGTGGCACCAAATTCTGAAAACCACTGTAGGGTAGGAGCATAATAGCTGTTGTGGTCAAAAAGGGTTGGTTTTTGGGCAGCAATCCAAGCAGCTACAAAAAATGTAACGTATAGTAACGGATTTTTGATGATGGGTTTTATTTTTTTTAAATCGTTAAACAGCGATTTGTAAAAAGCAACTAATAAGATGATTGATATCAGAAAAATCAATAAAAAACCAACTGACGCAGTAGGCAAAAAAAACGACCAAAAAACCTGATCTAAAGTTACTAAAATGATGCCTGCCAAAAGTTTTTCGGCAAGGGTATTAAAGGCAAAGCCAAAGGCGACTTGAATTAATTGACCAAAAGACCAAAAAATCAGAAAGCATAAACACCATTGCAAGACAATTAAAAGCATCGTTAGGAAATTATGACACCATCTTTCATCACAATTTTTCTGTCTGCCATGTTGGCAAAGGTTTCGTTGTGGGTAACAATCACAAAGGTTTGCCCAAATTTTTCTCTCAATTCAAAGAATAATTCATGCAGCGTATTGGCAGAGTTGGTGTCTAAATTACCAGAAGGTTCATCGGCTAAAATCAGTTTTGGTTTGTTTATTAAAGCTCTGGCCACAGCCACCCGTTGTTGTTCGCCTCCCGAAAGATTTTTTGGGGCACTGTGCAAGCGGTCTTTTAAGCCTAAAAAAACTAACAAGTCTTCTGCTTCTTGTAAAATTTCTTTTTTGGGTTTTGAGGTTAATAAAGCGGGCAAAGTAACATTCTCTATCACCGAAAATTCGGGGATTAACTGATGAAATTGAAAGATAAAACCAATGTTTTGGTTTCTGAACAAACTTAGCTCTTTGTCTTTTAGGTTCAAGAGATTGGTGCTTGCTATCAATAATTCTGAGGAGATGGGTTGCTTGTTAGGGTCAAAAAAACTAGGTTGATCAAGGCTACCTAAAATTTGAAGTAAGGTGGTTTTTCCTGCACCGGAAGCTCCAACTATCGAGATAATTTCTCCTGATTCAACGCTCAGGTTTACACCTTTTAAAATGTGTAATTGATTAAAATAACGGTGAATATTTTGAGCTTTGATGATCATCTTAAGTTTGTTTAAATTTTGAAAGGGTGAAGATAAAAAAAATCACAAAGCAAAAGTAGGCTAACTTTTTAATAACAAAAAATAAATAAGGTTTTTAGAAACAATAGGGTTAAAATTCACTATTTTTGCAAAAACTGAAAACAGTGGAAGATTCTGATTTTATTCTAGAACAAGATCAAAAAAGTCTATATCAATATCAACAACAAGATGTTGACCAAATTTTACAACGCTTTGATGAGCATCAAGGCAACTACCGCTTACTATATCAATTGCCAACTGGTGGAGGTAAAACTGTTATTTTTTCTGAAATCACCAAACGATACATTCAAAAATATAACAAAAAAGTGTTGGTGCTTACGCACCGCATCGAATTGAGCAGACAAACCTCAAAAATGTTGATGGATTTTTCTGTAAAAAACAAAGTCATTAACAGTGATATTAAAGAATTAGAAGACCAAGCAGATTATCAGGCTTTTGTGGCCATGATAGAAACCCTAAACAACCGCTTGCAAACCGAAACTTTTGAAATAGAAAATTTAGGACTTATCATCATTGATGAAGCTCATTTTAATTCGTTCAGAAAATTATTTAGTTATTTTAAACACTGTATGTTTTTGGGGGTAACCGCCACTCCGTTAAGCTCAAACATAAAGCTACCGATGTATCAAATTTATAATGATTTGATCATGGGGAAATCAATAAAAGACCTCATAGATCGTGGGTATTTAGCCAAACCCGAAACCTATATTTATGATGTTGGTTTATCGTCGCTTAAAATTGGGATGAATGGCGATTATACCGTAAAATCATCCGATGCTTTGTATATGAGTGATGGCATGCAAAGCAGATTACTTACCGCTTATGAAAATAATTGTTTGAACAAAAAAACACTCATTTTTAATAATGGTATTAAAACGTCCTTATACGTTTATGAGGTGTTTAAAGAAAAAAAATATCCCATCAAGCATTTAGACAACACCACTTCGGCCGAAGACAGAAAACAAATTTTAACATGGTTTAAAGAAACACCCAATGCTATTTTAACCTCTGTGAGTATCTTAACTACCGGATTTGATGAGCCTACCGTAGAGTGTGTGATGCTCAACCGAGCCACCCGATCTATCACTTTATATTTTCAGATGATAGGCAGAGCCTCTAGAAAATTACCCAATAAAGACGATTTTACCATCGTTGATTTGGGTAACAATGTGGTGCGATTTGGCCCTTGGACTTCATTTGTAGATTGGCATTATATTTTTAAATATCCTGAGCATTATATTCACAGCATACGAACAGACCAAGAAATTGAAGAAAATTTTGAGTATACCATGCCAGATGAAATCAAGCAGAAATTTAAAGCCACGGCCGATTTGTCATTTGATGTAGACAAGGCATATAAGTTAGCCATTGCCAAAAACCAAAAACCTCGTGTGGTGGTGGATGCCTCTATAAACCAACATGCCAATATGTGTGTAGACAACGCCACCGACCTCAAAGAGGCCAAAATGCTCAGTTTTTTGTTGTATGACGATATCGAGTTTAGAGTCAAGAAATTTACAATTTGCTTGGGCAATGCCACTAAAAATTACCGCGAATGGTTGGTAGAAGATTACCAAAAAAATCTTTTAGTAGCTATTGGGAAAGTTTTCAGAAAACGCTTGTTTGAAGAGGAGGAATAGTTTGTAAGCTAAAAAATTTAATCTAATGACTCCCAAGCCATGATGAGTGCTTCTAAACCTTTTTTGATACCGATGTAGTAATTTTCTTGTTTAAACTCCGGCAGGATAATTTGGTTTAAAATTTCTTCACAAATATCATCGGTTAAGATTTTTGACGTGTTATTGCCTGTGTTAATTCTTATTTTTCTGTGGTTTTTGCTAAAAATAAGGGTTAATCCATTGTCTTTGTCTTTTAGTCCAATGCCCATATA
>DAIRDG010000047.1:7697-16280 GCA_036796275.1 Flavobacterium sp. | reverse complement strand
AAATTTAAACTCAACGGATTTCATCTCAACAGAGAAGATTTACTCAGAGTTGCCTACAGTTTCATAAAAGAAGGGGAACATTACGAAAAACCAGTTGGAGAATTCCTTACCAATTGGTTTGACTCAAAAGACTATCTTGAAATACCAACTTCTGGCACAACGGGTGAGCCAAAAATCATCAAACTGTCAAAACAAGCTATGGTAAATTCTGCCTTAGCCACAGGTAATTTTTTTGACTTAAAACCCGGAGATAAAGCCTTGGTATGTTTGCCTGTAAAATACATAGCCGGCAAAATGATGTTTGTGAGGTCATTTATTTTAGGTTTAGATTTAGACTTTGTAGAACCTAACTCAAGACCTTTGCAATTTTCAGAAAATCACTACGATTTTTGTGCTATGGTTCCTTTGCAAGCCCAGCATTCCTTAGATTCATTATACAGAATAAAAACACTTATTGTGGGCGGATCATACATTACTGACCATTTACGCAAGCAACTATTAGAAATACCCATCAATATTTTTGAAACTTATGGCATGACAGAGACCGTAAGCCACATTGCTGCCAGAAAATTAAACGAAGAAAACTTTACGGTGTTTCCGAATGTCATGATTTCACAAAACAATAGTGAATGTTTGGTTATTAAAGCACCTCACATATCTAACGAAGTTATAGAAACTAACGACTTGATTAAATTAGTTAACGAACAACAATTTTGCTGGTTGGGCAGAATAGACAATGTGGTGAATAGTGGAGGTGTAAAGTTGATACCAGAATTAATTGAAAGTAAACTAACAGGTAAAATTCCGAGACGTTATTTTTTATGCGGACAAAATGATAGCTTGTTGGGTGAAAAGTTAATATTGATTGTTGAAGGTGAACCTATGAGCATTGATCAATCTATTTTTAATGAACTAGACCCCTACGAAAAGCCAAAAGACATTCATTTTGTTAAAAATTTTGTAGAAACTGCCACCAGCAAAATCATGCGTAAAGAAACTTTAGACAGGTTTTACATGTAGGCATTATGACCAAAATTCTTTTATTGTCAGACACCCATAGTCATGTAGATGAGGTGATGCTAAAATACATCAACCAAGCTGATGAAATTTGGCATGCCGGGGATATTGGGCATTTATCTGTTACAGATACAATTCAAAAAAACAAACCTCTGAGGGCTGTTTTTGGCAATATTGATGATCATAAAATAAGGCAAAACTTTGAGGAAAATTTAATCTTTACTTGCGAAAAAGTAAAAGTTTACATCACCCACATTGGTGGATATCCAAAACGATATCATCCAAAAGCTAAAAACATCATTTTATCCGAAAAACCAAATTTGTTTATCTGTGGTCATTCACATATCTTAAAGGTTATGAATGACCAGGCATATAACTTGTTGCACATGAACCCCGGTGCAGCAGGTATATCTGGTTTTCACAAAATAAGAACCATGCTGAGATTTAATATCTATGAAGATAAAATTCAAAACCTAGAAGTTATTGAAATGAAACGTTAGATAACCAAACAGCTTAATCTTGATTTTCTATGCGTTTATAGGCATCAATAATTTTTCTAACCAAACGGTGTCTAACCACATCTTTGTCATCTAAATATACCATCCCAATGCCTTCTACATCTTTTAAGACTAAAAGTGCTTCTTTAAGACCAGAAGTGGTTCTTCTTGGCAAATCTACCTGACCGGGATCTCCGGTAATAATAAATTTTGCACTTTTGCCCATTCTGGTTAAAAACATTTTCATTTGGGCATGCGTGGTGTTTTGAGCTTCATCTAAGATTACAAAGGCGTTATCTAAAGTTCTGCCTCGCATAAAGGCCAAAGGTGCAATTTGTATAATTCCCTTAAAAATGTAGTCTTCTAGTGTTTGAGCGGGTATCATGTCTCTTAATGCATCATATAAAGGTTGCATGTAGGGATCTAATTTTTCTTTCATGTCCCCCGGCAAAAAACCTAAATTTTCACCTGCCTCTACGGCTGGCCTCGTGAGGATGATGCGTTTTACTTGTTTTTCTTTAAGAGCCTTAATGGCCAATGCCACGCCGGTATAGGTTTTGCCGGTACCTGCCGGACCTACTGCAAAAACCATATCATTTTTGTATACTAATTCCACCAATTTAGATTGATTGGGCGTAAGGGGTTTAATAAATTTACCCCCAACACCATGCACTAAAACCTGGTCATTATCAACTTTATGCGAATCTGAATCGTCACCAAGGATAATACGATCTACTACATTGTTGTCAATTCTATTAAATCTGGTGAAATGGGTAAGCAACCGATTAAACTTTGTTTCAAATTCATCTAATTGCTCAGTTTCGCCATAAATTTTTAATAAATTACCCCGGGCAACAATTTTTATTTTGGGGAAAAACTTTTTAATTTGCTCTAAATGCGTGTCTTGAGCTCCCCAAAAATCTTTTGGAGTGATGTCTGATAATTCAATTACTCTTTCGTTCAAATGAAATAATTTTAAGATTTAATATTCAAATTAAAAACAATACCTTTGTTCTTCAAATTTAATGATTTTTGGATTACCCAAAAAAATAGTTATAAACAATTACATGTCAATAATTACACTTACCACAGATTTTGGTCTTAAAGATTATTTTGTTGGCGTATTAAAAGCACAAATTATTTCTAAAATTTCGGAGGCTACTATTATAGATTTATCGCACAACATAGATCCATTCAATCACACAGAAGCCAGTTATATTTTAGCCTCTAGCATACATCATTTTCCGGACAATACCATTCATCTGATTGGGGTAGACAGCCAAGTAAGTTTATCGCAACACTATTTACTCGTTTATTATAAAAATCAGTATTTCATCACCGTAAACAATGGTATCATGAGCATGGTGATGGCTGATGATTCAGATTTTTTAGCATACCGCCTAGACAACCATGATGATACAATGCCGTCACTCAGTTTTTTTGTAGAAATTGCCTCAAAAATAGCGTCGGGCATCAAACCAGATAGTTTGGGCAAGCCAATTAAAGAGCTTAAGCAAGTTATCACGATCAATCCTATTGTAAGTAATTACAATAACGAAATTATCACATCCGTTATTTATATCGACGGACTAGAAAATTTAATCTTTAACCTCAAAAAATCACAATTTGAGAGCATTGCTCAAAATCGAAAATTTAGAATCATGACAAAACCAAGGCCAATTACTAAGATTTACAGTGGCTACGGTGATGCTCTAATTCAACATAAAGATAACAAACAAGCTTTAGAAGGCAATCAAATTGCAATTTTTAATGAAGCTGACCACTTAGAAATCGGTGTTTTTTTGGGTAATCCAAACAGCAGTGGGAGTGCACATTCTTTGTCTGGTTTAAATTACTTTGACACGCTAAAAATAATTTTTGAATAATATGATGATCACAAGAATTGTAAAAATGACATTTAAACCAGAGTGTATAGATACGTTTAAGGCACATTTTGAGGTGCATAAATTGCAAATAAGACACTTTGAAGGCAATGAATATTTGGTTTTATACCAAGACGCTCAAAATAATAATATTTTATTTACATATTCTTTTTGGAAAAGCCATGAAGCTTTAAATTTGTATCGGAATTCTGATTTATTTAAAAAAGTTTGGGCCGAAACCAAAGTGATGTTTGATGATAAACCTGAGGCTTGGAGTTTAAACGAGATAGTTTCATTACCCTAAAACCACCATAACCGTTACAAATCTATTTTAATGAAAGCAATTTTTTATAAAGAAATTAAAAGTTTTTTTGGCTCCTTGGCGGGTTATTTGGTGGTGATTTTCTTTTTAACCATCAACGGATTGATGCTTTTTGTGCTAGACAATCCGTTTAATATTCAAAAAAGCAGTTATGCTGATCTCTCCTCTTTTTTCACCTTGGCCCCTTGGATATTTTTGTTTTTAATTCCTGCCATCACCATGAAAATGATTAGCGAGGAACGCAAATTAGGCACTTTAGAAATTTTATTTACCAAACCACTCTCTGCCCTAGATATTATCGTTGGCAAGTGGTTAGCTGCTGTTGTTTTAATTATCTTTGCCTTACTCCCAACTTTGGTCTACCTCTGGATAGTGCATCAACACACGATGAGTGCCAGCCAATTTGATTTTGCCAGTACCTTGGGGTCTTATTTTGGCCTACTTTTTATTGGATCAGCCTATGCAGCGGTAGGCATATTTGCTTCTTCGCTTTCCTCTAATCAATTATTGTCTTTTGTGTATGCCGTTTTAATGTGCTTTTTATTGTTTTATGGCATAGAAAGTTTAGCCAATCAACTCAATCAAAATTATTGGATTTCTTATTTAGGCATGGAATCTCACTACGAAAGCATCCGAAGAGGGGTAATAGATACCCGAGATTTAATTTATTTTATGAGTGCAACCATCTTATTTTGGCTACTTACTGAGTGGAAATTAACAAAACTAAAAAATCAATAATCAAAATGAAAGGCCTCAAAAAACTTGTTATTGCTTTCGGACTACTTTTGGTTGTTAACCTCATTGGGTTTAATGTTTTTAAACGTTTTGATTTAACCCAAGACAAACGTTACACCTTATCAAAAAATACCCTCAACATCATTAACAACTTGCAAGAAGAAATTTATATCGATGTGTTTTTAGAAGGTAATTTGCCAGGTGAAATCAAGAGACTTCAAACAGAAACCAGACAGTTATTAGATGAATTTAGAGCTTATAACCCCAACATTCAATTTGGTTTTGTGAACCCTTTGAAAGATGTATCAAATGAAGAGCAGGTCATTCAAGCTTTTTTTGAACAGGGGATGACACCAATCAATGTGACTATAGACGATAAAGGGAAACAAACCCAATCGCTCATTTTTCCATGGGCCATGGCCTATTCTGAACAAAGTGATGCTAAAATTGGTTTATTAAAAAACATGCTGGGAGCCTCTACAGAAGATAAGGTTATGAGCTCTGTACAACATTTAGAATATGCCTTGGTGAATGCCATCAACAGGGTTACTTCTGCCAAAGAAAAGTCGATTGCCGTAATCAAAAGCCATGGCACGCTAGAGGATGTTTACATTGCCGATGCCCTCAAAACATTTAGAGAACAATATTTTATAGCCCCGTTTTCATTAGATTCTGTGCAAATAAACCCAGAAAAAACTTTTAGCCAGCTCAAAAAATTTGATTTAGTTTTATTGCCAAAACCCACCAAAACTTTTAGCGAAGAAACCAAATTGGTACTAGATCAGTATTTGCTAAGTGGTGGTAAAGGCCTATTTTTAATAGATGCCGTTGCGGCCGATACCGATAGCTTATATAACCCAAATGCCAATGCGTTTGCCTATGTGCGAGACTTAAATTTAAACGATTTTTTCTTTAAATATGGTATCCGAATAAATCCGGTTATTATTCAGGATGTGCTGTCTACCCCTATCACATTGGCTACCGGAGAGCAAGGGTCAAAAACACAATATAATCAATACCCTTGGCTTTATGCTCCTTACATATATCCGGAACTAAAACACCCCATCACGCATAATGTTGATGGCATTAAGTTTGAATTTACAAGTCCCATTGACACCTTAAAAAACCAAAACAAAAAAACCATTTTATTAATTTCTTCAACAAACTCTAGAACCGTAGGAGTACCTAGAGAAATTTCTCTTAGTGAGGTAAGTAATTTGCCCAATCCAGAAGAATTTAAAACACAAGGCAATTTTCCGGTTGCGGTTTTGGTTGAAGGTAATTTTACCTCGGTTTACAAAAACAGAATTTTACCCTTTGGCATAAAAAGTTATCAAGAACAGGGGTTCAATAATCAACTAATTGTAGTTTCTGATGGTGATGTGATAAAAAATCAACTAGATCAAAATTACCAACCCTTAGAATTAGGCTTTGATAAATGGACCAAAAATGTGTTTGGCAACAAAGAGTTTATTGTTAATTGCGTCAACTACCTATTAGATGATAAAGGGTTAATTGAAGTACGAAATAAAGAGGTGAATTTGGCCTTGCTAGATAAAGACAAAATTTATATTAATTACACCCAAAATCAAGTATTGAGTTTGTTATTACCAACTGTTTTAGTATTATTGGTTGCCTTGTTTTTTATTGTGAAAAGAAGACAATACCAAAGAAACATTAAGACAAACTAAAATTTGGTTGATAACTAATCACAAAATATTTTCTGAATAACTGCACAAGTGTTATCTTTGTTGACTAAAAAAAATATAATGATCAAATTTATAGTTTCTAGTTCATATTTGTCTAAACAATTGCAAATTTTGGGAAGCGTGATAAACAGCACCCCGATGATGCCAATTTTAGATAACTTTTTATTCGAATTAAATGACAATGCCCTAAAAGTTACGGCTTCAGATCTTGAAACCTCCATTACAGGGGTGTTAGAAGTAGAGTCTGAAGGCAAAGCCAATGTGGCCATACCCTCCAAAAAATTATTAGACATTCTTAAGAGTTTACCTGAGCAACCGGTTACGTTTATTTTAGACGATAACAACATGGTAGACTTGAGCACTGATAACGGGAAGTATAGCATTCCTTACTACCCGGGCGAAGAGTTTCCAAAACCCATGGCCTTAGAAAACCCAAATGCCACCCAAGTAACTTCAGAAGTGTTGTCTTCGGCCATCAACAAAACAATATTTGCCACGGGCAATGACGACCTAAGACCAGTGATGTCTGGGGTGTTTTTTCAGTTTTCTTCAGAAAAATTGATTTTTGTAGCTACCGATGCTCATAAATTAGTAAAATACTCTAGAGAAGATTTTACCTCAAACGAAGTGGTAGAGTTTATCATGCCCAAAAAACCACTCAATGTGCTCAGAAACGTGTTGAGTAGTTTAGATGCGGAAGTCAAAATTGAATACAACGATTCTAATGCCACGTTTAGTTTTGAATCTTATGTATTAACCTGCAGATTAATAGATGGTAAATACCCCAACTATGAAGCGGTTATCCCCAAAGAAAACCCTAACAAACTTCAAATAAACAGAGAGTTGTTTTTGAATTCTGTGCGTAGGGTCTCAATTTTTGCCAACAAAACAACACATCAAATCAGAATCAAATTAGCCGGTACTGAGTTGCAAATATCTGCTGAAGATGTTGATTTTTCTAACAAAGGAAGCGAAAGACTTACTTGTGAATATCACGGAGACGACATGCAAATTGGTTATAATGCCAAGTTTTTAATTGAGATGTTATCTAATTTATCGTCAGATGATATTATGATAGAAATGTCTTTGCCCAACAGAGCAGGCATTCTGACGCCATTAGACGGACTCATTGAAGGCGAAAAAATTACCATGCTTGTGATGCCTGTGATGTTAAACGACTAAATACTTAATCAAATCTCATAACTCAATTTTCTCAAAATACTTTTGAAAAATTGAGTTTTTTTAATCAATATCAATGGAAAAATTAGTAACGTTAAATCACACCCATATTAGTTTAGGAGCCAAAATGGTTCCGTTTGCTGGCTTTATGATGCCCGTGCAATATGAAGGAGTAAACAAAGAACACGAAACCGTGAGAAATGGCGTAGGAGTGTTTGATGTGTCTCACATGGGTGAATTTTTACTTAAAGGAAACCAAGCCCTTAACTTAATTCAAAAAATTAGCAGCAATGATGCCACCGTACTCTATGATGGTAAAGCTCAATATGCATGTATGCCCAATGGCAAAAGAGGCATCATAGACGATTTGATTATTTATAGAATCAAAGAAGATGAATATTTATTGGTGGTAAACGCTTCAAATATTCAAAAAGATTGGGATTGGATTTCCTCTCACAACACCTTTGATGTAGAGATGACCAACCTCTCAGACGAATATGCCCTATTGGCCATACAAGGCCCCAAAGCCATAGAAGCCATGCAAAGCTTAACAGCAATTGATTTATCAAGCATTAAATACTATCATTTTGAAATTGGCGCTTTTGCTGGACTAGATGATGTTATCATTTCGGCAACTGGCTACACTGGCTCTGGTGGGTTTGAGATTTATTGTAAAAACAACCAAGTAGAAGAACTCTGGAAGAAAGTATTTGAAGCTGGGGAAGCACATCACATCAAACCCATCGGATTGGCTGCAAGAGACACCCTAAGATTAGAAATGGGTTTTTGCTTGTATGGCAATGATATTGATGACACCACCTCACCCCTAGAGGCTGGTTTGGGCTGGATCACCAAATTTACCAAAGATTTTGTAGATGCAGATTTTTTAAAACAACAAAAAGAAACTGGCGTAAGCAAAAAATTAGTAGCCTTTGAGATGATAGACAAAGGCATTCCGAGACACGATTATGAAATCGTAAACCAACAAGGCGAAGTCATTGGGAGAGTAACTTCAGGTACTATGGGCCCAAGTGTAGGCAAAGCCATCGGATTAGGCTATGTGCAAATGCCATACAGTAATCCGGATAGTGATATTTATATCAGAATCCGCAACAAAGACCTCAAGGCAGTGGTTGTAAAACTACCCTTTTATAAAAAATAACATCAAAACATTAAAACATTAAAAACTATTTTCAATGGGAAGAGCGTTTGAATTTAGAAAAGCTAGAAAAATGAAGCGT
>DAIRDG010000047.1:0-7597 GCA_036796275.1 Flavobacterium sp. | reverse complement strand
ACTATTTTCAATGGGAAGAGCGTTTGAATTTAGAAAAGCTAGAAAAATGAAGCGTTGGTCTGCCATGGCCAAAACATTCACCAGAATAGGTAAAGACATCGTGATGGCCGTAAAAGAAGGTGGCCCAAATGCGGAAACCAATTCTAGACTTAGAGCGGTTATCCAAAATGCCAAGGCTGCCAACATGCCAAAAGACAATGTAGAAAGAGCCATCAAAAAGGCATCAGATAAAGACACCGCAAACTACAAAGAAGTATTGTTTGAGGGCTATGCTCCGCACGGCATTGCTATTTTGATAGAAACTGCCACTGATAATAACAACCGAACGGTAGCCAATATCCGCAGTTATTTTAACAAATGTAACGGAGCTTTAGGCACACAAGGTTCGGTTGAATTTATGTTTGACCATATCTGTAATTTTAGAATTCCGGCTGAAGGACAAAATGTAGAAGAATTAGAATTAGAAATGATTGATTTTGGGGTTGAAGAAATTTTTGCAGACGAAGATGGCATTTTAATGTATGCCCCGTTTGAAAGTTTTGGTGCCATTCAAAAAGAATTAGAGCAAAAAGGTATCGAAATTTTGTCTTCTGGTTTTGAGAGAATTCCGCAGGTTACCAAAGCTCTTACTGAAGATCAAATTGCAGACGTAGAAAAACTTCTCGAAAAAATTGAAGAAGATGACGATGTGCAAAACGTATACCACACCATGCAAGAAGATTAATCTCAGGTTGAAATTTTATAAAGGGTAAAACATTAACATCCGTTTTATCCTTTTTGTTTTTATATTTGTGTTATGCACAACATTGTTTGGTTAAAAAAAGACCTGAGATTAGAAGATCACGAACCAATTTTTGAAGCCATCAAAGCTCAAAAACCAACTCTGTTGCTCTATTTATTTGAGCCCACTATATTACAAGACAACCACTATAGCCAGAGGCACTTTAACTTCATCAAACAATCTCTGCAAGAACTCAACAAACGTTTAGAAGACTATCAAACTAAAATCTGGGTTATACAGGCAGATGCACTACCATTTTTTAAAGATTTAACTACAAGTTTTAAAATTGATACCGTATTCTCATACCAAGAGCATGGGCTTAAAGTAACCTATGACAGAGATTTAGCTGTGAAAAGCATTCTTGATTTGCATCAAATCTCTTGGCAAGAGTATATACAGAATGGGGTTTATCGAAAACTGAAAAACAGAAAAAACTGGCCTCAACTTTGGGAAAAACACATCAACACCCCTATACCAAATTACAACCTCAATCAGCTACAAAAACCAACAGTATCTGTTGTTGAATATCTTAAAAACAATTACCAAACAGTTGACTTAGAAACCCAACCAAACCCACAAATGCAACCCGGCGGCTCTAGTTATGCGTGGAAGTATCTTAAAAGTTTTATGCATCAGCGGGTGCTGAATTACAGTAAACACATTTCAAAACCAGAACTCAGCAGAATGAGTTGTAGCAGACTATCGCCTTATATCACATGGGGAAACCTCAGCATGCGGCAGGTATTTGATTACATGAGTAACCTTCAAACTACGAGTTTTCAAAAACGCAACCTCAACAATTTTGGTTCAAGACTCAGATGGCAAGCCCATTTTATTCAAAAATTTGAAATGGAATGCAGCATGGAATTTCAGGCGGTTAACAAAGGTTGTAGAAATTTAAATCAACCCGTTTACGAAGCTTATCACAACGCTTGGCAATTCGGAAAAACAGGCATTCCTATTATTGATGCTTGCATGCGTTGCCTGAATGAAACTGGCTATTTAAATTTTAGGATGAGGGCCATGGTGGTGTCTTTTTATACCCACCATTTGTTTCAACCATGGCAAAATATGAGTCCGCATTTGGCTCAGCAGTTTTTAGATTTTGAACCCGGCATACATTACCCACAAATTCAAATGCAAGCTGGGGTAACGGGCATCAATACTTTGCGAATTTACAACCCCATCAAAAATTCGTTAGAGCATGACCCTGAAGGCAATTTCATCAAAAAATGGGTACCAGAATTGTCATCGCTACCCTTAAAATACGTTCATGAACCATGGAAAATGACCGCCTTAGAAAGTGCTTTCTACGATTTTGAATTAGATAAAAATTATTACCCACCCATCGTTAATTTGGAAGAAGCTCAAAAGAAATCTACCGAATTTTTCTGGAATTTACGCAAAACCAAAAGTGTTAAACAAGATGCTCTCAGAATCATCGAAAGGCATACCATTCAAGCTGAGTAATACTTTTTAAAAAAATAATACCCAGTTATTGAACAAAATATTTTAGATTTATTTGAGGTTATCTAATATAAAATCAATTTTGGCAGACTTGTTTTGGTTTTCAACAAAAGCCATGTTGTTAAATTTATTGTCTTGGCAAAAACCAATTTGTTTCCAATGAGCCACCGTTTGATGATGCTCTATGGTGGCCTTACCACTCATCAAAACATCTAAATTACCCTCTTTTTGATGGTAATCGTATACTTTTTTAAGACCTGTTAAATACAGATAATCTTTGGTAAACCCACCGCCTCTGTGAGCTCTGAGCGTAACATTAAAGGCCTCCTCTCTGTTGAGTTTATGCTGATTGTACAACAAATCAAAGGTGTCTCTAAACTCAAATCCTTTTCGCAACGAATCTGCTGCTAAGACTCTAAAAGACAACTCTTTTAGCCGGTGCAAGGTGAGGCATCCACTCATGTATTCGCTAAAAACAGCCAATCCTTCTTGGGTTTCAACATATTTAGGAAAACCGTTGTGAAAAATGCTCAAAGGCTGATTCATGCCATTGTAGGTAGTAACCAAATGAACGCCAATTTCGTGGTGTGCCAACACTTTTAATTGATTGGCACTGTATTGATGATTTTTTTTGAGCACCAAAGTTTGGGTGCTGTTTTGCACCATGGCAGCAGCCGATAAATTTTTTGAAATACTGATTTGCATCGGAAAATTATAATTAGACATGAATTGTTTAAAATAATGAACCGCTTCATCAACACTGAATTTTGGGTGCATTTCTTCGGTTTGATGATCATCTTCAAAATGCAAAATAAACTCTGCATTGCTCACGTCTTTTTGGGTTGGAGTTCCAAATGATTTAAGCGAATTAAAATAAAAACTCTGTTGTTTGCCAATGGTTTCTATGCATTGAATAAGCCCAGAATAATCATAAATAACTTCTCTATAAAAATTTTGAGTGATGGTGTCTTCAATTTTATCTAGGGGTTGAGAAAACAATAATTGCTGCAATTTGTGGGCATCAAAGTCTATTTTTTTGTATCTAAACACAGGATTGGTGTTATATTTAGACAAAAAAAACTTTTTCTTTTCCTGATCGATGTTGATGGGGTTGATGTAATTTAACAACTCAATTTTCTTTACCAACTGGTTTAATTGGGTATCAATGATCATTAAATGCGGAAAATCTACATAAAATGCATCTTTTAAGTTCTTGTTAATGATGGGTGCTACTAAATTGTTTTGCATGGGTTTTAATTAAGTCTCTTAGTTGAACTTCGATGGCATCTACTACTTCTGGGAAAATAATTTGTTGGTATTCATCACAATATATTTTTTTGAATTCGGTGGCTAATACCAGGGTGTTACTGAATTTTTGGGTGATAAACTTTAGAAAATAACCATTCCCCATAAAGGTGTCATTAATTTTGGCCGTGGTTTCTGGTACATGTGGCAATTTTAAACCTGCCAAAAATACTCTCCAAGACTCGATGTCATTGGCAAATCTTTGCTCATCTATATTTTTGGTCCCTAAATTTATCACAGGCACTTCCCTATCCCAGCGTTTCCAGTTATACGAATGCATATCGTAAACCACTACATGTTTAAATTTTTGTTCTAATTTACCAATTAATGCCTCCACAACTTTATAAAAGTTATGATGTTTTTGCAGGCTTTTATCAATCATGGCTTGCGGCAAAGGGTTTTTCCAAAGTTTTTTACCCCAGGCATCTTCATAAATTGCTAGGGCTGGCTCACGATTCAAATCATACTCAAAACGACTGTCAGACCCAGCCAATACAATAGGATGTGACTGCACAAAGGCTTTGGTGCAAGGGTCTTCTTCAAACCACCTGTCATAAGCTGTGTGTAAGCAATTGTCCCACAATTCTGTTCTAAACTGATGGCCATCATGCACTGCTCCGCACACATAGGGCACATAAGCATCAATTTTTAGGGTAAAGGCATAATCATCTGCCGTGGCATGAAAACAAACTTCGTTTTGAATGTTTTTAATCATGGCGTCTATGGATAGTTTTTGCATCATGGTATTTCAAAATTAAGGTTTGTTTTTACAAATTTTCAATCCTCATCGTCCTCAAATTCAGATTCTAATTTATCAAACAAAAAGTCGTCTGTTTTTTGAAATGAATTACCTGCCTTGATGTCTTTATTTTTTTGTAAAGATATTTTATAGTCATTCGGCTTGCCTTGCATTCTCACGTTAATAAATCTTGTTTTTTTGTCGGTATCTCTAATGATTAATTCATCTTCTTGATCTGGACTGATGTCTTTAGGTTTGCGATTAAACAATTTACTAAAAGCCGCTTTACCTACTAATTTTAAGGGAACTCTGATGTAATAATCCATGTTTAAATCTATGCTTTGGCTGCCAGACAATTCAATATAACCCAATGATGAGTTGATGTTCATGTTAGGAAAAGACAAGGCTCCGTTGCTGAGTTTAAATCTGTTTTCAAGCACGTCAAATTTAATCCGATTTAGGTTTTTGTCACCAAAAAAATCGGCCATGGCTTGCATAGGGGCAAAGTTATCTAAACGGCCGTTTTCTACTCTGGCATCTATCTGCAAATCAGATTTATTGATCATGGGCGTTAGGTCGGTGTGCAATAATATTTTGCCGGTTATTCTTCCGGTTAATTTGCCATGAAGGTTATCAGACACCATCATGTCTTGACCAAAATTATCAAATTTAAACAACATTTTATCCAAATCAACGCCTTGCATTTTGATGTCGGGGTTTAAATAAATTTTATTGGGGTTTGAACCATCAAAATAACCGGAAATATTCACCAAACCATCAGCCGTGTTAAATTGCAATTGGTTAAGCAACACGTAGTGATTTTCTTTAATTTCAAGCTGACCAGTTAAGTTGGTGAGGTGGTATTTTTGATATTGCAAATCATTAACTTTTGCATTTATTTTGATATTCGGAAAAGGCTTTTCAAAAATATTTGGTACGGCATCGTGGTCTACTGAAGCTTGTTCATCTGGGGGATTGTAAGTGATAATTTCATTAAAATTTAACCGTTTTGATTGCACGTTTAGTGTGTTTACGGCTTTTGGATTTGCGGTATGATAGGTGCCATTTACCTTAAAATCGTTGTTACCTAAATTTCCAGAAAAATCTTTAATTTTCAGAATGTTATTTTCTAAATGCACATTGCCATTAAACCCATATAAATTTAGGGGATGCATTTTGAGTTGTGCTTCTAGGTTGGTGAGATAAAAATCGGTAGATTTTAGTTCGTTTTGCATGTAATGCAAACTCACATGCCCATGCAATTTAAGCTTTTTGATGTCTTCATTGCGGTATTCTTCTGGCATAAAATTATTGCCTTTGTAAGTAAAAATATCTTTAAAGTGAATTTCATTGCTCACCAAATCAAAATCAATTTCAGTATCGCCTGCTTTGTTATCACTTAGCCATAAGTCATAATGTCCTATTTTGCCTTCAAAATGAAAATCTGAAGTGTCTATTTTACCATCAAAGCGTTTTATTTTAACATCTTGTTGATCTATGTAAAACACCCCATTAAAATGATTTAACTTGTGTTGATAGTTTTTTAAATTGGCCGAAATATCCGTAAGGTAATAATTGCCAATGGGTAACGAATTGGAGGTGATAAAAGTGTTGGCTTTGCCTTTAAAGTTTAAGTCGAATTTGAGGTTGGTGATAACTTCATCAAAGGTGACATTTTTGGGGTCAGGCATGAGGTTTTTGACATCTAATTTGTTTGATTTTAGATGCAACTCAGCTAAAATTACTTCGCTACTTTTGTGCAAAACAGCCGGAATGTTGACGATTTTTCCGCTAATGGCCATGTCATTTTCTCCCAAGCTAAAAGAACAATTGGTGAGGCTTAAATCTTCTCCCGTAATACTTGCCTCCACATTCATGTTTTTGATGGGCAAATGGTAACTGTCTGATTTAAAATTAAGGTTATTTATAATCAACTTAGAGTAATAGGCTTGGTTTAGTTTTTCGAGGGCTTTTTCGGGTTGTTGCAAATCTATAATATCATGAAAATTCATAGAGAGCAATACTTGTCCCGTTAAGTTTTTGAGGTCTTTTAACTTAAAAAACTTGGTGAGAAATTCTAAATCGAAATTTGAATCAAGCTGCATATCAATTTCAGGAGACTCAAAGTTAATCACCTTTAGTTTGGCCTTAAACTTGCCTGCTTCTGGTCTGGCTCCAAAGTCTTTGAGTTCAAAAACCGAGGTTTTGGCATTGCGTTCTTTACCATTGGTGAAAGAGCAATTAAAACCCAATAAATCTAGCACTTTGTTTTCGTCACTATTTTTGATGTAACCGTCTTGGCAACCAAAATTTGCATTAATTTCAGGATTATGATTATTGATAGATTTGCCCTTGATGGTGGCATCAAAGTATACCTGACCTCTGTTGTCATAGCCTCTTAGCACCGGAATTAAATCTTCAGGAGCAAAGGCAATTAAGAGGTCGAAATTTGGTTTATTGCCCGAAAATTTGAGGTCAAGATTCATGTCGTCATCCAAATCTATAGTGCCCGTTAAATCAAATTGAGCCCCTTCTATCACCAATTCAGATGTTTTAAAATACACTAGCTTTTCAGAGAAAACATATTCTAAATCGGTATGTAATTCTAAATTTTTATGATAAATATAGGTGGGTTTAAAGTCTTTAAATACATTTAAAACAAACTCGCCATCTAAATGAAAATTAATTTTTTCATCATTGGTTTTAAAAGAAACTTTGGCTAATTGCACGTCAGATTCAACCATAATGTGGGTTTCTAAGTTGTTTTTTTTGATGTCAATTTTACTGAGTTCAATGCTTTGGAGGTCCAATGCAAAGGGGTCTGTGACTTCTTCATCATCTTCAAGGGGAGCAAATGCTCTGCTGATATTATAGGTGTTGTCTTGGTATTGAATGATGTTTACAAACCCATCATTTAAAACTATTTTTTTGATTTGAAAATCATTTTTAATAATTTTCCAAAAATCAAATCCAACATAACATTCTTCCACATCTACAACAGCCAGGGTATCTATAGATTTGGTTTCGTAAATTTGAAAGTTATCTATTTTAACAGAAACATATGGGAAATTTTTGAAGGGTGAAATATCTGCTTGGTCAATTAACACCAAACCTTGATAACTGGTGTTGGCTTGCTCTATTACTTTGCTGATGATGAAATCTTTTTTGTAATAAACCACAACAGAAGCCACCCCGATTAGCAAGACTGAAATTAACAAAAAAAAGCCTAATGCTTTTAAGAGATACTTGGGTTTTAGTCTTTTTTTTATCCACAATTTCATATTGTTGAGGCTCTATTTAATAAA
>DAIRDG010000046.1:9539-16561 GCA_036796275.1 Flavobacterium sp. | reverse complement strand
TGTAGCCAATTTCATCTAAAATTGAAATCATTCCTTGCAAAGTTTTTCCATTTTCATGACTAAGTAAACCACGGACATTTTCTCCAATACAAATCGGTGGATTAACTTCTTTTACAACTCTTACAAACTCATAAAACAAAGTGCCTCTTGCATCAGCAAGACCAAGTTTTTTACCTGCATAGCTAAACGCTTGACAAGGGAAACCACCAGTTACAACATCGACTGTATTATGATATTCTGTAAAGTCAAAAGCTTTTATATCGCCCTCTAAAACTTTCCAGTTTGGACGATTTTTTCGCAAAGTTTGACAAGCCCATTTATCAATCTCATTCAATGCGACACATTTCAATCCTGCTTTTTCCAAACCGACTGCCAAGCCACCGGCTCCGGCAAACAATTCTAACACCGCATATTCATTATGCGGTTCAATATAGTTAAAAACAGCATCTCCTAAATCGTGGCTAAAAAAATCAGCAAAAAGCGTTTCGACTTGTTCTCGCTTATAAACACGGTAATTACTCATAGGCTCACGGACAGCGGACAATTTACCTTCCCTATCCCATCGTCTAAGCGTTTCTTTACTTTTACCAATAAGTTTAGATGCTTCGGACAGCGACAAATATTCTTTCATAACCAAGTTATTTAACCTTATACAATGGTTACAAAAATATAAATTTAAATTTAACTACCAAAAATGTTAACAAAATAAAAGACATTTAAAATTAAGAGATGTTGAAACCAATGAAATTAAAGAAGTTGAGATTTATAGATTATAGATTTCTCTTATCACTAATTATTATACAATTCTAATTTATATTTTTACCTCAACCTAGCAACAAATAAAAACAAGACAATAGCTCTAAATAGACTTTAATCAATAGTGCTATATAAGGCACTTTTGAATGTTTTTATTGACAAAGAAACATATATTTCAATAATTAGTGCATTTTATAGCTCTTTTTGTTGTATTTTTGAAAAATAATTCTATTTTTACACAAAATAATGCTTTATAATGCACTTATCTGAATTAATAAGAACCATCAAAGAACGTAGGGAATCGCTTCGTGTAACGCAAGAGACGTTGGCAGAACTCTCAGGTGTTGGATTAAGAACTTTAAAACAGTTTGAAAGCGGAAAAGGAAATCCTACTTTATCAACATTGGAAAAGATATCTGGTGTCTTAGGCTTAGAAATTTGCCTAAAAATTAAACCATTGCCCCATACTAAATGAGAAAAGCCAAGGTATTATTCAAGAATGAAGAAGCTGGTATCTTAACCCAACACGATGACGGTTCGTTTACATTTTGTTACCATGATGACTGGGTAGTCAATAACCAAAAACAAAGTATTAGTTTAACGTTACCCAAGGCCAAAAAAGAATTTCATTCTAAGTACTTGTTTCCATTTTTTTTCAACATGCTACCCGAAGGGTCAAACAAGCAAGTGGTTTGCAGGATAAATAGAATAGATAATGACGATTATTTCGGGTTGCTGATGATTACTGCCAAAAATGATAGCATAGGAGCTGTTAGGATTATAAAACAATCAAATTAATGAGTTTCCCAGATGTTAAATATTGTCCCGGTACATTAGCTGAAGGTTTTACAACCTATAGCAAAACGGCTTTAAATAGAGTTTTTCAGGGCAGGAAAGTGCATCATATTTTGTCTTACGATTCTCCGGCTTCTAACTCAGAAACTGATGAGTTATTTATAGAAAATCAAAACCGCATGTCGATATCTGGTGTACAAGAAAAATTTTCTGTTCTGCTAGATAAAAACAAGTTAAGGCTCATTAATGAAAACGAACAAGGTACTTATATTCTAAAACCTATTCCGAGTTATGGCAAAATGTGCGACCAAATGCCAGCTAATGAGCATTTAACCATGCAAATTGCCCGTCAGATTTATGGCATTGAAACAGCCGAAAATGCTTTGATATTTTTTAAAGATGGCACACCTGCCTATATTACAAAAAGATTTGATGTAAATACAGATGGCTCAAAATTAGCTCAAGATGACTTTGCCTCATTAGCCAACAGAACTCCTCAAACGCATGGAGAACATTACAAGTATCTCGGGAATTATTTAGAGGTATTTGAATTGATGAGATATTATTTAACCACTTATAAAATTGAAGCACCAAAACTTTTAAGATTACTTATTTTTAATTACCTCTTTTCGAATGGAGATGCACACTTAAAAAATTTCTCTATCATAGAAACACCTCTTGGAGATTATCGGCTAAGCCCTGCTTATGACTTGCTTAATAGTCGTATGCATATAAATGATAAAGACTTTGCTTTAGAAGATGGTCTGTTACCTAAAAATTTAGCCCAAGGCAAAATCGGTTTGCAATTTGCCATACTCGCTGAAAAATCTGACATTAGTAAAAAAACTTTTCAGGAAATAATGACCTTGATGATTTCAAAATCTGATTTGGTTGAGAAAATGGTCAAGGCTTCTTTTCTAAATGAACCCACTAAAAGAAATTATTTGCAAATGTTTCAGGGCCGATTAAAACAACTGACTAAAGCGTGAGATTGAGAGACTTTGAAAAGTTTGAACAAATTGACGCTTTGTTACATTAATTAAATAATTGAAAACCTGAATTTTGGCCAAGCCAAATAACAAATAAAATCAGTATTATTTGCCAAACAAATTGAATATAGTCAATTGGTATTTAAATTTTTTCATACAGTAAATTTCACCAACTCTTGTAAACTAATATAGTCTAAAGTTTTTTCGTGGGTGGCTTCTAAGATTAATTTAGGAGCCACCCCTGCTTGATAGGCTTCTAGCCACCTGCTGGCACACAAGCACCAACGGTCGCCTGCTATGAGGCCGGGAAACCGATATTCTGGTCTGGGTGTCATTAAATCGTTGCCTTTGAGGTAACTAAACGATAAAAATTCTTGGGTCATGACGGCACAGACGGTATGAGTTCCCAAATCATCGGGTCCGGTTTCGCAACAACCATCTCTGTAGAAGCCCGTGAGCGGCTGGGTGCTGCAAGTTATGAGGGGTTCACCAAACACATTTTTCGACATGGTTTTACTGTTGTTAAATTATTTTAAAAGGGCTTAAGGAAAATACTCAACCACCCGCCATGGTTTCTCGGAGATATTTAAATAAAAATAATGCACCTGATCAGATTTTTCAATGATCCCATTTTTGTTGGTATCTACCACACACCTAAAATACAATCGCCTGAGCGAAGGAAGATAGGTATGGTCTATCCATTCCATAAAATCTGGAGATAATTTTTGGATGCTGTCGCCAATTTTTTTTAAATATAAGGCTTTAAGGTCTTTGTTGTCTAAAATACCGTTTTGATTGCTGTCATTGTCATGTATCCCACAGAGCAAAATAGCCTCTTGGGTTTTGAGGTAATGAGCCTTCAAAAAGCCTACCTGCGTGATGAGTTTGTTGGTTTGCAAAAGCGGAATGAGGGTGTCTTGACCAATGGTTTGTATTAAAATATTATAAAACTCTCCGGTAATTTCACTTTCGCCATAATTTGAAATATTATAACTGTAAGACCCACTTTGGTAATCTTTGCTTCTGCCACCAAAGTCTCTTAACTTGCCTATGGGATGAAACAAATAATTGAGCTCCGGAAAGTTGATGGGCAAATCGGCTATGAGCAAATCTTTGTCTTGATCGGCTTGCTTGGTAACGCGTTTGGGAGTTTCATAGATGACCCTCGGGGTATACTCTTTTTCTTTGCAAGCAACCCAAAATACCAACCCAAAAATAATTATCAGCAAACGCATCTAGAGATTATTTATATGTTGTAAAAGTACGAAAAAATGTGGAGAAAATAAACAAAAAATGGCAAGCTTACTACATCGCACCGCTACAACCTTATACCTTTGCTGTGTTCCCACCCTGGAGGATTCTAAGGGAGCTGGTCGTGTAGGACTTGCCTTTGCAAAGATACAATTATTTTTTATATGTTTGCAACTAATTTTTTAGCTATGCAATTAATCAATAAATGGTTATTTTTGAGTTTATTAGTGGTCTTACTGAGTTGTGATGATCAGAATAAAAAATCAAAATCGCCTTTTGAACTCACTTCCAAAAATCTAAAATCTACGTATGAGCTAGGGGAAGATATCACTTTTTTTATTCATTCCGAACCCAAAACTGCATTTGATAGCATCGAAGTGTTTTTAAATCAACAAAAAATAAAAGCCATTACCCAAGACAACTTTAGCTATGTGTTTGAAAACGATAAATTTGGCTATCAAAATTTTGATTTTAAAATTCATTTTCAAGATAATTTGCAATCTATTAATTACCGTATTGAATTGGTTACCAACCATATTCCTCAACTTTTAGCATATGATTTATTGAATGAATTTTATCATGACAACACGGCCTACACACAAGGTTTTGAGTTTTATAATAGTTTTTTACTAGAAAGCACCGGACAGTTTAAAGCCTCTACCCTCCGAAAATTGAATCCCAAAACAGGTGAAGTGCTGATGAACAAAAAACTAGATGACAACTTTTTTGGCGAGGGTCTCACTGTGCTTCGTGACACCATATATCAAATAACTTGGCAAAACAAAACTGCCATTTTATATGATGCCAAAACCCTTGCAGAAATCAAAAGGTTAACATATCCTAAAGACATTGAAGGTTGGGGCATCACCAATGATGGTACCCATCTGTATATGACCGATGGCACCGAAAAAATCTGGAAAATTAACCCCACAAATTTTGAAGTTGTAGACTATGTGAATGTGTATAGCAGAGGGCAAAAAATAATTTATTTGAATGAACTAGAGTGGATAGACGGCTTAATTTATGCCAACGTTTACCAATCTGACAACATTATTGCCATCAACCCAACCAACGGAGAAGTGCAATCTATTTTGAATTTAAGCGATTTAAAAACCAAAATAAACACCGCTGCCCTCGATTTAAACAACGATGTGCTAAATGGTATCGCCTATCATCCAATCAATAAAACTTTGTTTGTAACGGGCAAACATTGGGAAAAAATGTTTGAAATCAGACTAAAATAACCACAAAAAACCTCAAAGCAATTTTAAACTTTGAGGTTCTTTTATTTTAAAAAAATCTTTACAGATTGATGTTAAACACCGTGCCATCGGTGGTTGTAAAGGTGGCTTGGTTATTACAAGTGTTGTCTCCATAATCTAAAACGCCATTGAGGTTGGTGCCCACAAACTGAATTTTTCCTTGTGAAAGGTGCGGGCATACAAACTTCTTGATTAGGGGTTCCAAAACCGTGAGGGTTAAGTTAGTGCCATTAGAACGTGCCACCGTTCTAACCCCAGAAACTATTTGAAATACATTGTCGAGTCTAGTAACCGTTGAGGCACCTTCTGTCATTTGGATGGTTCTGTTGTCTGTGAAATTGATGGTAAAATTACCCGGAAAAACTAATTGCCCATTGTTGATGGAGCGAGTCCATTGCGGTAAACCGGCAGAAACGGTGGTGTTTTGTAAAACAACAGTCCCCATAACGCTGATGTTGTTTACAAAATAGTTATTTCTACTGATGGTCATGGTGCTGCCAAATTCATAAATAGGACCTGAAAACACAATGGTAAGGATGCCTTTTCGGGTGATGCCACTGCTAAAGGTGCAACCCTCACCAAAATTGATGGTAAAAGTTTTAGGAAATTGCCCGTTGTTGTTATCAAACGTTACGTCTACGCAGGCAGGTAATGCAAACGTGTTAGAATCTACATTTTTGCCAGAAATGTTGTTTTCGCTAGATAAATCAAAGCCTAGATTAGTGTCAAACTCTGTAGAAAAATCAATAAATGCTTGTCTTGCAACAAGTTGGGTGTCTGTTGTAATATCGTTTTCTTGGTTTTCGCAAGACAACAACAACACAAATGCGGTGAGTATTACAAATTTTGTTTTCATGTTTGTATGTTTAAGATTACTTGTATTAGACCGTTAAATTTTTAAATAGTTTAATTTGTCTTGGCATTCAATTCGCAAATTTTCACAATCACTTGCACGGCTTTTTCCATACTTTCGAGTGGCACATACTCATATTTGCCATGAAAGTTATGCCCTCCCGCAAAAATATTGGGGCAAGGCAAGCCCATGTAGGAAAGCTGACTGCCATCGGTGCCACCTCTGATGGGTTTGATAATAGGTTTGATGTTGAGAGACTCCATGGCCTTTTTGGCCATTTTAACAATATGAAAAACAGGCTCCACTTTTTCTTTCATGTTATAGTACTGATCTGTAATATGACATGTCACAATAGGGCCTTGAAACTTTTTATGGTATTTTTTGTTTATTTTTTTTACTAATTTTTCGATTAATGCTTTTCTTTTGTTAAACTTTTTGGTGCTGTGGTCTCTGATGATGAGTTGTACTTGGGTGTTTTCTATGCTGCCTTGCAGGTTGGTAACATGAAAAAAACCTTGGTAATCTCGTGTTTTTTCGGGCACTTCTTTTTTGGGGAGTTTGCTCAAGAATTTTTGAGCGACTAGCATGGCATTTATCATTTTGTTTTTGGCATAACCCGGATGAACGCTTTTGCCAAAAAAGTTTAAGACAACTCCCGCAGCGTTAAAGTTCTCGTACTCTAGCTCGCCAATTTGGCTGCCATCCATGGTATAGGCAAAATCGGCTCCAAATTTTTGTACGTCGAACTTGTGGGCTCCTCTGCCAATTTCTTCATCGGGAGTAAAGCCTACTTTGATGGTGCCGTGTTTGAGGTTGGGGTTTTGAATGAGGTATTCCATGGCACAAATGATTTCGGTAATGCCGGCTTTGTCATCGGCTCCCAACAGTGTAGTGCCGTCTGTGGTAATCAGGGTTTGCCCTTTGTATTGCAATAAATCTGAAAAATAATCAGGAGACAACACCATGTTTTCGGCTTCGTTGAGTATGATGTCTTGACCATCATAATTTCTGATGATTTGCGGATTCACGTTGGTGCCCGTAAAATCTGGGGTGGTGTCATAATGCGAAATAAACCCAATGGTGGGCACTTGATGCTCAACATTACTGGGTAAGGTG
>DAIRDG010000046.1:0-9439 GCA_036796275.1 Flavobacterium sp. | reverse complement strand
AATCTTTGTGGGGAAGCTAATAGTTTTTATAAAAATTTGAGGCGTATGAAATTTAGATTAAAATACATAAATGAATTTTTGATACTTTATTGTTCAAATTTATTCAACCAATAAATTATCATTTCACCACACTTATCTTCCCCTCAACTACCTAGCCCAGACTGCAGTGATAGCTTGTTGCGAGCAAAAAATTAGTTTTGATGGGCTGCAAGAGCAACCAGCGGGAGCTCCTTGCAGGCTTTACAAAACTTTTTTTTGCTAAAACAACTAAAACGGAAGGCTGGAAATAGCTACTAAAAATATTATCTTTGCCAAAAAAAAGACATGAATACTGACATCAATGCAATTGTTCACCAAGCTTTTGAGGTGGTTGCTTCTGGAGGCATTATTTTGTATCCTACAGATACTATTTGGGGGCTTGGTTGTGATGCTACCAATGAGCAAGCGGTGCAAAAGATTTTTGAATTAAAAAAAAGGGCAGAATCTAAAAGCATGATTGTGATGGTGAATGGCGAAAAATTATTGTATTATATTTTTAAAGACCTGCCCGAAACGGCTTTTCAAATTTGGGATTATGCCGAAAAACCAACGACTTTGATTTTAGATAAACCCAAAAATGTGGCCAAAAACTTGGTAGCCGAAGATGATAGTTTGGGGGTGCGTTTGGTTAATGAGCCCTTTTGTTTTAAGTTGATAGAACGCTTAAAAAAACCTTTGGTGTCTACTTCTGCAAATATTTCGGGCGACCCCTCGCCTACTTGTTTTGCTGATATTTCGGAGGAAATAAAGCAAGGGGTAGATTATGTGGTGCCACTTAGATTAGATGAAAAAAATACCAAAACTTCCACCATTATTAAGTTGGGGCTAGACATGCAAGTAAAAATTATAAGACCTTAGAATGAATTTGTCGGTTGCCTTAAAACACCCTGTTTTTAAAACTATTACCACTGCCAGTGATGCCTTGGGCATCAACAGTTATGTGATTGGTGGCTTTGTGCGTGATTATTTGCTTGGCAAACCACAAAAAAAAGACATAGATGTGGTGGCCATTGGCAGTGGCATAGCTTTGGCCCAAAAGGTAGCTGAGCTCTTACCCGGTAAGCCAGCAGTGCAAGTGTTTAAGAATTTTGGCACTGCCATGTTGCGTTTTGAAGACACCGACATTGAGTTTGTGGGAGCCCGCAAAGAAAGTTATCAGCGTGATAGCCGAAAACCCCTGGTGGAAGATGGCACCTTAGAAGACGATCAAAACAGACGTGATTTTACCATGAATGCCATGGCTATTGCTTTAAATGAGGTGAATTTTGGCGAATTGCTAGACCCTTTTGGCGGCATAGACGATTTAAAAAACCAACTCATTAAAACGCCCCTTGAACCGAGTATCACCTACAGTGATGACCCATTGAGGATGCTGAGAGCCATCAGATTTGCTTCGCAACTAGGCTTTGAGATAGAAGTCCAATCTTTGGAAGCCATTGCCTTGCAAAGCGAGAGAATCAAAATTATTTCGGGCGAACGCATTGTAGATGAATTGCATAAAATTTTAGCCACTGCCCAACCCTCCAAGGGTTTTTTGTTGTTGTATGAAACTGGTTTGCTCGATTTGATTTTGCCTGAGTTAACACAACTTAATATGGTGGAAGAAATTGAGGGGCAAACCCATAAAAATAATTTTTATCATACCCTTGAGGTGGTAGACAACCTGTCTAAAACCACCGAAGATGTGTGGTTAAGATGGGCTGCTTTGTTTCATGATATTGGCAAGGCTCCTACCAAAAAGTATGTACCAAGAATTGGCTGGACGTTTTATGGCCATGAAATGCTTGGCAGCAAAATGGTGAAAAAAATATTTATGCGACTGCACATGCCCCTGAATCACAAACTGAAATTTGTACAAAAAATGGTGATGATGAGCTCCAGACCCATTGTGATTGCAGAAGACGTGGTAACCGACTCGGCCGTGAGGCGTTTGGTGTTTGATGCGGGTGACGACATTGAAAGTTTGATGTTGCTTTGCGAAGCAGACATTACCACCAAAAACCCTAAAAAGTTTAAGAAATACAAAAACAACTTTTTGATTGTAAGACAAAAAATAAAAGAAGTTGAAGAAAAAGACCGCATCAGGAATTTTCAACCGCCGGTAACAGGCGAAGAAATTATGCAGTTGTTTAACCTAAAGCCAGGTCGAGAAATTGGGGTGCTCAAGGAAGCTGTTAAAGAGGCCATCTTAGAGGGGCAAATAGAAAACAATTACCAACAAGCTTTGGAATTTGTAAAAAACAAGGCTCAGAAGATGGGGTTGTAAAACAAAAATCCCAAAGATTGCTCTCTGGGATTTTTTAAAAACACTTTATTTAAAACAACTTATTTTTTTAAATCAAATCTGTCTAGTTCCATCACTTTGCTCCAAGCTGCTACAAAGTCTTTCACAAATTTTTGTTTGCTGTCTTCTTGAGCATACACTTCTGCTAGGGCTCTAAGCTCTGAGTTTGAACCAAAGATTAAATCGGCTCTTGTGGCGGTCCATTTTTCTTTTTTATCGGCTCTGTTATAACCAATAAAGGTTTCGTTGGTGTCATCTTTTGGTTTCCATTCGGTGGTCATGGCCATTAAGTTAACAAAAAAGTCGTTATTAAGCTGGTCTTTTTTGTCTGAAAATAAACCATGTTTGGTGTTGTTAAAATTAGCTCCCAAAGCTCTGAGGCCCCCCAACAAAACCGTCATTTCTGGGGCTGAAAGTGTGAGCAATTGGGCTTTGTTTACCAACATTTGCTCAGTAGACACTGTGTATTTGGTTTTAAGATAGTTTCTAAAACCATCTGCTTCAGGCTCCAACAAATTGATAGATTCAATATCTGTTTGAGATTGTAAAGCGTCCATTCTGCCAGGGGTAAATGGCACGGTGATGTTATGCCCTGCATTTTTGGCTGCTTGCTCAACTGCATAATTACCTGCCAACACTATGAGGTCTGCCAAAGAAACTTTTTTGTCTTTGTTTTTAGCGTTAAAATTCTTTTGAATTTTTTCGTAAACGCCCAATACTTTATTAAGCTGGGTTGGATTGTTAACTTCCCAGCTTCTTTGAGGCTCTAAAGCAATTCTTGCACCATTGGCACCTCCTCATTGTTTGAAGACTTTTGCAGGTTGGACATCGCTTTTTTTTGAGTTTTTCATAAATAAAAAAAGTTTATTGAAACGAATTTCAATAAACTTTTGGAAACATCATATTTTATAATGCCTAACAGGCGTTTTACCAACTATTTTTGAATATTAAACCTGTTTTAAAAAAGCAAAATGATTATTTTACCATTAGTTTTTGTGTTGCTCCTTCGTTGTTTTTTACAAAGTAAATACCAGGTTGAAGATTTTCAATATTAATTTGATTGACATTTTCAAATTTCATCAATACTTGTCCATTGATATTTAATAGCTGTCCAGTAATCGCTTTATTGAAATTTACAAAAGAATTAGCAGGGTTTGGATAGATAACAAACAAAGAATTTTCAAAATTATTTGTTCCTAAAGTTGACGAAACAACTATATCATCCAAGCCTATTTGAGCTCTTGCACCTGTTCCTTCACCCTTAAAGTAATACACCCATCTTAATTGAACTAAGGCTTGATTGTTACAGCTTGATGGTAAATTAGTAATAAATGGTTGGTTTGAATCGGTTTCACCTGAAACATATTCTATGGGCGTTTCAAAATCCATCCAACCTGCATTGGCATCCCCACCACCTATTTTATATTGTAATCTAAGCCCATAAACACGTGTGTTTTGAACGATAGTTCTACCAGTCCAGTTAACTACAACATTATCAACACCAGTTGTATTTAAAGCTAAAACAGCTGCGCCTAATCGACCAAAGGCTTGAACGTCTCCAGAAGTTTGCGTAGGAACAGACCCGTCACAAACCCCAATAAACTGACTATTTCCAGTATTTACAAATGAAAATCCGTTTTCATCTTGTCCTTGAACTCTCGAACGGCTTGTTAAATTATATAAACAAGTATAATCAGCTATGAATAGTGTATTCAAATCTGGGTCAGTTGTTGCATGCGTCCAAAAAACCATGTTTGCTGGATAAGTACCATTAACTGAATCTGCAGACCATTCATTAAAGCTATAATTCCCACCACTTAATGAAAAAGCGGAAGGCGTTGTTACATTAGGTGCAGTTGTTGTTCCATTCAAAGTAACTTGAACAGAAGTTGCACCAGTAGATGATATCGTTAAGGATTCTGAAGAACTACCAGCAGAAGCATTATTTAATCTAACGTAAACTGGTGTTGAAGCCAAATTACCTCCTGATTGTGTTAGATTCAAACTTGTAGAAAATGGCCCATTTTCAATCGTAGAAATTTCAAAAGGAGAAGTTGTTGATAAGGTAACATTGGCTGTTAAATTTAATCCACTAACATTTATAACTTGTGAATTAGTCGGAAAGCCTAAAACCTGAGTAAAAGTTAAAGCATTTGATGAAGAAGCCACTGTTGGTGTTGAACTTACTGCAAAATTGACATCGTCTATTACAACTTTGGCACGTGTACCAGAACCACCTGTTCCAGTTTCAACTCTAAATCTAACCAATACACTCGCTTGATTATTAGCTTCAATTGGTAAATTGTAAGAAAATGTTTGAAAATCAACTTGATCCTCATTAGGAAATTCGTTGATATTTTGATTACCAACCCAAGAAGTACCTCCATCAATAGAAATATCCATACTTAATCTAGATGGACGACTTCCACCAGTTGACATAGACTTAGCTAAAAAAGTTACAGCCACTCCTGAGTAAGCAGATAGATTCAAACTTGCACGTATATCTGCATTAAAGCTACCAGTAGGAATAACACCCATAGCAGCAGGTGCAGAAGCAAAAACAACTTCATCTCTAAAAACTCGAGCAGTCGCTTGTACAGTGTTGGCGGTCCAGTTGGGAATAAATTGAACGTCTGTTCCTTCAGTAAATGCTGCGCTAAAACTTTCGGTTGCGGGCAAAGTTGATATTTGCGCTTGCATTGAAAATGTTACCAGTAAAATAAAAATGTAAAGATTTTTCATGTTTAAAAAATTTAAAAATTAATAAATATTGTTGCGTAAAATTATTAAATTATTTAAAAACGAACTGCAAACCAATTCTAAATTGTTCATTCCAATTGAGAGAGTCCAGCGGATCTTCATTAATTACACCAAAATATTGTGCCTTAATCATGGCATTAAACCCATTGATTTGATAAGCTATAGCTGGTGAAAATCGTTTTGATTTCCCTGCAATTAAATCTGAAATATTCATTTCTTCATATCTACAAGAGAAAATAGTTTTCCAACTTTTTGAAAAATAATTCAATTGTGCAACCATACCACCTGCTTTCATAAAACCTTCCGTTTGACTAATCGGCAAACCCTGTAATAAGGGATCTGTTGGTAAAACTGGAGTTGCTCTGGTTTGATGCATTTCTAACATGGCTGAAAAACCCATGTATTGTGCGGCTACATCAAAACCATAAATGTACTGTTCGCCATTTACCACACGCATACCATACTCGCCTTGAGAAAATTCTGGAAAAACTCTGCCTGTTGGCAAAATTTTATTAGCATATCGACCATTTAAGCCGACTGCAAACATTGGCACTGGCGAGATTTTGTCGTCAATTTCTCTATATCTGTAACGTGATGGATAAGCAAAATCAACACGGCCAGCATATATCAATTTACCACTGTCATCGTTATCGCCATTTAAACTTAATTCACCTAAACCAGTATAAACGCCTGCATAAACATTCATGCGTTGATTGAGAAAGTCTTTTTTAAGCGTTACCCCAACATCGCGTCTGGCCCACAAATCTCTGTTAATTTGTGCACGCTGCCAATAAGCACTATAAATAAAGGGCGTTAATGAATTTCTAGAGTAATACAATTTACCATAACCGACTTGTACATCAACAAAATCAATACCCTTATAAGTAATGTTAGCATCCATTATGCCAGGATTTTCTGGATCAACCGCTTCCTCTGAATTAGCAAAATCTGCGAAATCGACTTGTAGTTCATATTCCCAATCGTGACCAATCCTCCCCTCTAGCTGTATTTGTGCATCTCGAAGTTTGAATCTATTTTTTCTAAAATTAGAAGATGTAGGTTTATAATCTCTATAATTATAGTAAGTGGAAAGCGCGCCTGTTATTTCTAAAACGTGGTTACCATTTGAAAGTGTTACTTGTGTTCGAGCTATAAAAGCACAAAAAAGTAGGATATATAAAAATATTTTCTTCATTTGAATTATAGTTTGTCAAAAATGTAAATCATTGCTCTATCGTCTGATACAACCATCAGTTTGCCGTCTTTTAAAAAAACAAAACCTTCAGGATTGATAATCGGTATTTGCCATCTTTGAATGACCTCATAATTACTTGGATTAAGTTTTATAACTTCTCTGTCATCATCACTTAATAGATATAAATGATTGTTGTAAAAAGTAGCCGAACTAATATCACGGGCTAATTTTTCATGACGAATTTCATTAATCACTTCAAGACTTTCGTTTAATTCAAAGAAAAGCAAAGGATCTTTTTCAGTTAGCATAACAAAACATTTTTTAGCTTGATTAAAAGTAAAAGCTTCATAGCCTTTGTTTCTGCCACCACCATAAGGAATAGTTTTTGAGCGGATTAAATTTAAATCTTTATCAAAAATATTAATTCTCCGAGAAAACTCTTCAACGGCATAAATTTTATCTCCAAAAGCATAAACGGCTTCAAAATCTAAACCTCTGTAAGTAGCTGTTTTTTGAATTTGACCTTTACTATCCGTTTGGTGTAAATAACCATTATCACTCACCATATAAAAAACCTTTTCATCCCAAGGTGCTATGGTTATATCTGAGGGTTCTTCAACATTGGTGCTAAATTTTTCTATTGGCTTTATTTTAATTGTTTGTGAAAAAGCAAAAACGCTTATCAAACAAGTGATTATGTTTAAAAAATATTTCATTAGATTGAGATTAAAAAGATTTAGCTTCAACAGTTAAATTGTCAAATCTATTGTTACCAGATGTTGCCGATGCGTTGCTACCTGCAAATTGAATACGTAATTTTAAGTTTGCATTATTATTAGCAGCTGAAATATTCGTTAAATCTAAAGTTACAATTTCATAATTTGGATCTTGTGGTGCATTAAAAGTATTAACAGTTAAATCAGCCGTTGTAAAGTTTGTGCCATCTAAAGTGTAACTGTAATTTTGTGTTTGCGCACCTGAACCAGTTCTAGTAGTAGCAAATTTGATAATCAAATCTTTATAGTTTGTTGAGGGGATGCTTATAATTACCTCTCTGGTATTACTTGGATTTCTAAAACGAATACCATTGCCAGCCAATTGACCCATTCTTGCATTTAAATCTGACCCTGGGTTAAATAAATCTGCATAACCAGCCCCAGTTCCAAGGTAAGTTATGTTAGGATTTTCATTAGATAACATACTAAAATCAGCTACAACAGGCTCATTTAAATTACCAACTGGTAAACTATTAAAATGCCAATAATGGATTAAAATACTTGGTATTGGATCGCCAGATGGTAAACCTTCCAATACAAAATTATCAAATCGGTTGTTACCTGTTGGGTTGTTATTACCATTTTCAAAAACAATTTTAAATTTAAAATTTGCATTGTTTGTAATGGTATTTATGCCCTTAAAATCAATTTTTCTTAAAACAAAGGTTTCAGTTACTGCAAATTCCGTTTCAGTTAAACCATTAGTTATATAATTTGTGCCATCAACACTATAAGAAATTTTTTGAATTTGCGCACCGCTTCCAGTACGCATGGTGGCATAAGTTAACACCACGTCTTTAAAACCAAGGGTGGGCATGGAAAAAACTACTTCACTTGAAGGATTTCTCAAGCGCAAGGCATTGCCAGCATCGCTATTTTGTCTAGCATTTAAAGTTGTAGCTTCTGTAGTGCTATCAAATCCAGCACCAGTATAACTGATTAAAGCGTTACCAATTGAAACTTTAGGGCTTAAAATATCTTGCTCATCGTTAAAGTCCCAATAATGAATAATTTGCAGATTTGGATCTGCCGTTTCTTCTTGAAAAGTTCTATCTTCGGTACATGAAAATAAAAAAAGAGAAGCAATTAGATAAAAAATATTTTTAAAATACATTAAGTTAAGTTTTAGTTCAAAAATAATTTTATAGGGTTAAGTGAGTGTTAAATGAATATTATTAAACAGTAAATTTAAGAAAGCATAAAAAGAAATCATTTGCCAAAGCAAAATTATTAGCTTTAAACACAAAGCAAGAATAACGCACAAAATAAGCAGAAATTAGATGGTTGGTAAATTTAGAAAATTTACGTAAATTTTGGTAAAGCGTTTTGACAAATGGCGAAGTAGGCAAATTTAATTAACTTATTTTCAGCCCAGTACAAATGCAAATAATAAATGCATCAATTAACTTAATGGCGATAAGAGAATTGAAAAAAAGAGTAAAATCTAAACTGTCTATACTTTTGATAAATATCATTGTGATTTTATCATCCTTTGTTTAGTACACGACAATTTTAAAAATTTAACAAAAATAAGTTCTTAAAATTTTTGATATAAAGCTGATATTTAGTATATTAAGGGTTAATTTTCAACGATATGCCTTCAACAAAGAATACCAGCTTAGACCACAAAGATACACAATTATTAACAGTATTTAAAGCCCATTTTAGCGGTTTTTTGCAACTTCATAGGGTGCGGGTCATTTGCTTGATTATCAACTCTCTGTGCAAGGTTAGGAGTGTCAATTTTTCCAAACTTTCTTCAGGATTTGACAATCAAATTGATATTTCAAGCAATTATAGACGCATCCAAAGGTTTTTTGCAGAAGTTGAAATACCTATGAAACTTGTGTCAAAGCTTATATTTGGATTATTGCCAAATAATGATTCATTAATATTGGTACTCGATAGAACAAACTGGAAACTAGGGCAAACAGATATTAATATTTTAATGCTTGGCGTTAGTTATAAGAATGTAGTTTTTCCTCTGATGTTTAAGATGTTAAATAAAAGAGGTAACTCTAGTACACAAGAAAGAATAGACTTGCTAAATGACTTTATTGATTGGTTTGGGAAAGATTGTATTGATTGCTTATTAGCTGATAGGGAATTTGTAGGTAATCAATGGCTAAAGTTTTTGAATGATAATGGCATTACATACCACATTAGAATTAGGAATAATTTTAAAATTTATTGTCCCAAAAGGCAAAAAGAAATAACAGCATGGCATTTGTTTAACAACTTAGCAAATGGAGAATTGAAACACTATAAAAGAATTCTGATAATGCATGGAGAATATTGTTATATATCTGGTATGAAATCAATTAAAGATGGAAAAGTTGATTATTGTATAGTTGTTTCATTTAACAAACCAGAAGAAGCTTTGAT
>DAIRDG010000045.1:0-16662 GCA_036796275.1 Flavobacterium sp. | reverse complement strand
AAAATTTCTTTGAAAGCAAGCTTTCAGAAATTTTGGGTGTTTTTTTGGTTGTGGGGAGAGCAGGATTCGAACCTGCGAAGTTTTCACAACAGATTTACAGTCTGCCCTCGTTGGCCGCTTGAGTATCTCCCCCTATGCAAAAATTAGTTTAATAATTCCGCAATTTTTTGTCTTAGTTCTTCGCCTCTTAAGTTTTGTGCCAATAAAATTCCTTGTTCATCAATAATAAAAGTTGCAGGAATAGCATTCACATTATACTTTTTGGCAATTGGTTCATCACCACCTTTAAGGTGAGAAATTTGTGGCCACGTTAAGTTATCAGCTTTTATAGCATCTTTCCATTTGTCATCAGTGCCAGGTCTGTCTAAAGATACCCCTATTATTTGTAAACCTTTTGATTTAAATTCATTGTAAAGTTTTACCACTTCAGGATTTTCTTTTCTGCACGGACCACACCATGATGCCCAAAAATCGATGATGGTTACTTTGCCTAACTGCTCACTCAACCTAATTTCATTACCTTCTGGTGTAGGGCCACTAAAATCTGGCACTGCCATTCCTACTTCAATTTTACCAGCAGATTCAAATTTTTCTTGAATAAGTTTACCTAGTTTGGTTTCTTTTAATTTGGCATCAATTTTTGAAAAAAGATTTTTGAATTTATCCAAATCATACTCTGGCTGATTGGTCAAGTTATCAATCATCAACAAACTTAAAAATGCATTAGGATTGTCACCGATAAATTTGATGTTGATATCTTCAATTTTTTTACCAATATTTTGAGAGCCCTGCATGATTTCTGTCATTCGCCCTTGGTCGCCATTTTGCATGGCTGCATAGTATTCTTGCTGATATTTCTCTTGATATTTAATCATTTCACGGTAAGACTCCTTTGTTAAATCATTATATTCTTGCAATTTATTATTATTAAATGTGCCCCCTGATTTATTGTTTATCATGCTATCTTTTTCGATACTTAAGGTGATTTTTCCGTTTTCAAGAAAAAATATGGTTCTTTCCATCATATCTTTTGGGGTAATGTAACCGATGGTGATATCATCTATCAGTTTACCTTTAAAGGTAAATTTCCCGCTTTTTACTGTAACAGAATCAAAAGCTTCTAACTTATCCCCTTCCATGTTTACTCTTTCTAACACAATCATGTGGGCTTCTTCAACACCTGTAATGGTTCCTGAAATTTCAAATTCATCTTTGGGTAATTGATTGCATGAAATAATGAGAAAAGTTACAATCAATAAAAAATTTAATTTTTTCATTTTATTTGATAATTTTAATGAGGTGCAAAACTAACACTTTTGAGAACATAAAGATAAAAATTTATCTAAATCTTATGTTTTTTTTTGCTTATCACAGTTTTGTTTCAAGTTCTTTAATCAAGTCTCTAAACTTTGCAGCTTCCATAAAATTGAGTTCTTTGGCTGCTGTTTCCATTTGTTTTTTTAAGGTTTTAATTTGCTTTTTAATATCATCTTTACTCAAGTATTTGTCTTCTTGATTCTCTGCTACTTGGTCTAATTTATTGTCATAATGAAAACTTGAAATCACGTTTTTAGCCAACGGATTGTCAATTTTTTTGTTTAAAGCTGTTGGTACTAATTGATGTTTTGTATTGTAAGCCACTTGCTTTTCTCTTCTATACAAGGTTTCATCTATTGTTTTTTGCATGCTGTTGGTCACTTTATCTGCATAGAGTATGGCTTTTCCGTTCAAATTTCTGGCTGCTCTCCCCACTGTTTGTGTCAATGATCGATGACTTCTTAAAAAACCTTCTTTGTCGGCATCTAAAATCACCACCAAAGACACTTCTGGCAAATCTAAACCTTCTCTCAATAAATTAACGCCTATGAGTACGTCAAACAAGCCCTTACGGAGGTCTTGCATGATTTCTACCCTTTCGAGGGTGTCTACATCACTATGCACATAACGGCATCTGATGCCAACTTTTGTTAGATACTTGGTGAGTTCTTCTGCCATGCGTTTGGTGAGGGTGGTTACCAATATGCGTTCGTCAACCTCTACCCTTTCTTGAATCTCATTAATTAAATCGTCTATCTGATTTTCACTCGGACGAACCTCAATCACAGGATCTAATAACCCGGTTGGTCTAATGATTTGTTCTACATAAACTCCTCCACATTTGTTGAGTTCATAATCTGCAGGGGTGGCAGACACATAAACCACCTGATTTTGTAGTTGTTCAAATTCATCAAATTTTAAAGGTCTGTTATCCATGGCTGCGGGCAATCTGAAACCATATTCTACCAAATTTTCTTTGCGGCTGCGGTCTCCCCCATACATGGCATGCACTTGTGAAATGGTAACGTGACTTTCATCAATTATCATCAAATAATCATCCGGAAAATAATCTATCAAACAGAATGGTCTGGTGCCGGGGGCTCTGCCATCTAAGTATCTTGAGTAGTTTTCAATACCAGAGCAATAACCAAGTTCTTTAATCATTTCTAAATCAAACAACGTACGTTCTTCTAGTCGTTTAGCCTCCAAGGGTTTGCCGATGCTATTAAAATAATCTACTTGTTTCACCAAGTCTTGTTGAATTTCCCAAATGGCTTGTTGCAACACATCTTGAGAGGTTACAAATAAATTGGCAGGGTATATATTTAATGACTCAAAATAATCAATTTTTTGCCCCGTTACTGCATCAAACGAGGCAATTTCTTCTATCTCATCGCCAAAAAACGAAATGCGAAAAGGTAAATTTGAATAACCCGGAAACACATCGATGGTGTCTCCTTTAACCCTAAAATTGCCTTGTACAAAATCAGCTTCTGTTCTGGCATACAAGGCTTGTACCAAGTTTTGCAATAATTTGGTTCTAGAAATTACCTGATTGGTACTTACAGGCACAATATTTTTTTGAAATTCCGCAGGATTTCCAATACCATATAAACAAGATACAGAGGCTACCACCAAAACATCTCTCCTGCCAGACAATAATGAAGAAGTGGTGCTTAATCGCATGCGTTCCAATTCTTCGTTTATAGACAAATCTTTTTCTATGTAAGTGCCTGTTACCGGAATGTATGCCTCAGGTTGGTAATAATCATAATAAGACACAAAATATTCAACCGCATTTTCAGGAAAAAATTGTTTAAATTCAGCATATAACTGGGCTGCCAAGGTTTTATTATGTGCCAATACCAAGGTAGGCTTTTGCACTTCTTGCACCACATGAGCCATGGTGAAGGTTTTGCCTGAACCCGTAACACCCAACAAGGTTTGATATTTTTCGCCTTTTCTGAGGTTTTTTGAGAGCTCATCTATGGCTTGTGGTTGATCACCAGTGGGGTTAAAATCAGAAACTACTTTAAATTTCATTTGAGTTGGGTAAGCCGCAAAGATAAAGAATTAATGATAGCGTATCAAGTTTATGACTGGTTTACTATTTTTTTATGAACAAAAATCTCCCATCTGAGGCACCATTAAAACTACAAAACATCGGGAGTGATATGGCCCCATATTCTAGTGATTTATGGGTGATTTTTTGTTCGAGATAATAACTGTCGATTACGGGAAGCTTGTTTTCTGATAGAAAATCTATGACGCTTTGTGCAAATGGGGAATGATTGGTTGTGCCGTCAGATGCTTCTTGGTCTAGCGATGAGCCCATAAAGATGTTGGTGCGTTGATTTAAAAAGTTTTTAAAAGCTGGACTTTGGGGTGAATTGCTAGCAAAAATCGGACTATTAAGCGGAATAACCATCGGGTTAGGTTTGTTGCATGAGCCATCATCAAACATGGTGCCGCTGTGGCAAATGTCTATAAGCATGAGGGTGTTGATGCAGTTAAATTGCGAGATGGCTTTTTTTAGACTGTTGAGGGCATATACATTTTTAAGAAATCCATCGTCTGTATAACTGTCTTTAAAAATGATTTGACCCTCATTGTTTTCGTCTTTTGCTCCATGGGAAGCCACAAACAACAAAAACTGACTGCCTTCGGCAAAGGCGTAGTCTTCTCTGATTTTAAACAAAGTAGATCTAAATTCTTTGTAGATAGGGTTTTCTAACAAAAGTGTTCTGAAGCGGTACTGATTATCTATGATTTCTTTTACTTTTTTGGCATCATTGATGGGGTTTTTAAGCGGATTAAACGATTTGAATTCGTTAATACCCACAATTAAACAAAGGGTTTCGCCTTTTTCAATGAGTAGTTTTGGCTTAGGAACAGATTGGGGTTGAGAGCCTCTCACAGGAACTTCTGCTGTTGGCGGAGTGGCCGACATGGTGGGCTTTTTACTGTTATTCTTTATAGGTGGTTTTTTGATTGAATTATTTTTAGAATTTTCTGCATTGCTAGAAGGTGGTGGCGGAGGTGGTGGAGCTACACCATACTCTTTTTGTAATTTTTCTATTTTTTTGCGTTCTAAATCGTCTCTAAATTTTTGTTCTGCCACAGTCATTTCATACCATTTGGTGGTTTGTACTTTTTCAGACCAATAGAAAGGATCAATAAAACTGCTAGCGGTTTTGAGAGCTAATTTCCAAAGTTCCACCTCCTTGTGATTTTTTTTCGCATCATTCCACAGCGGTAATATTTTTAACGCTTCAATATGGTGATAATTTTTAAAAAAGTCATCAGTGGGGTTATTGTTGTCAAAAGCTAAGACAACCCGGTTGGCATTCATCAAAAAACTTTCGTCTATATTTTTGGTGAGATGCTGAATAAACTTACTGGTTATTTGATGGTTGCTGTCTTTAAAAACAAATAACTGCTGATTGCACCATATTTTTTGCGAAAAGGCATACAGGTCATTTGCCGTTAATGGTTCTTGGGTTTGTTGCAAACTTTCATCAACATCCATATAGAAAATTAAGCGATCTTCATTTGTGGCCTCTTGGCCTATCATATCGGCTATTTTTTTTATGTCGGCAATCTTGCTTTTGGTGTTTATAAAATAGGTATTGGTGAGCTCTACAGCCTCTCTTTGGTTGAGGATTATCTGAAAATTGATTAATGTCTTGTTGTCTTTGTTAATACGATTTGATACCACCACCAAGAAATTTTTTTCATTTTGTGCGTTTAATTGACTATTAAATAAAACTAGGCAAGCAACAAAAAGTAATTTTATAAATCTTAATTTCATGACCATAATATCTTTGAAAACAAAGTTATATGTTTTTTTGAGATATCAACTTTTTACATATTTTTTTTGATGATGGTTTTTTTTCTCTAACATTTTTTTATAAATTAGCACCACTAAATATTTTAATATGTCTAAAAAAGAAACTTCCGGAAATCAAAAACAATTTGTTGCTTCAGACGAAGCAAAAGGTCAAGCCAAGCAATTACGGCTATTTGCAATCATAGCGTGGTTGGTTGCTTTTGGCATTCAGGTATATGCCATTCTTAAGCTGATTAGTGACGAAATGTTGGTTTGGTTGGTTGCAGCCTTAGTGGTGATGTTAATTTTAGCGGTTACGGGCAATTTGTTGTGGAAAAAAGCCAACCGATTAGACCCTGCTACAGAAGAAAATAAATTTAAATTTTTTGTGCAAAGTCAGCTCGGGGCAATTTTATCTGTTTTGGCATTTTTGCCAATTTTATTGTTGATTTTAACCAACAAAGACATTAGTGGTAAAACTAAAGGCATAGCAGGAGCCATAGCTGGGGTTGCTTTGCTGCTTGGCGTTGGTACGGGCATTGATTTTAATCCGCCTTCTATAGAAAAATATACGGCAGAAACCAACATGGTAGAGGCCTTAACGGGACAAAATTTGGTGTATTGGACAGAATCTGGCGGTAAGTATCATTTGACTCCTGAGTGTCATCACATCAAAAACAGGGTAAAATTATATGAGGGCACAGTAGCTGAAGCTAAAGCGACCAAAGGGATTACCGAATTGTGTGAAACTTGCAAAAAACGGTATATGAAAGAAAACGACTTGTCTGACGAAAGTTTAGAAACTAAAATAAAACAACTAGAGCAAGCCAAAGAATCAGAAGATTTAGAACCGCTAAAAGAAGCTAGTTAATATTAATAAACAAGATAAAACCATAAACCCCATCAAAATTTGTTGGGGTTTTTTGTTTGGTTTTATATCAGTTTTAATGAGATGTTTTGATACTCTTTAACTGATTATATTGTCAGTTCCCAAAGTTCGTATGAAGCTTCAGCCTCAAAAATTTATAGCTATATCAAATAAAGATAGTGGTAAGTCTATTTCAACAAGAAGTTACACTAGAAAAGATTGATATTAACATCAAAATTTCATAATCCATTATTTTTATTTAAATACTTCATTTCTAAACGAGAATTGAAATACAAACAATAACTATCAAAAAATTAAGCTTTAAAAGTTACTTTTATTAACTGGATTGGGATGTTAATACTAATTTTTTAACATCGTGTGTATTTGTAGCACAATTGTTGTATATTTACAACATATTTGCTTAAATTATGAAAAAAGAAGTAAAACAAAAGAAAAAATTTGACCCAAAAGAAAGTATTGGGCGGGCTAAAGCAACTAGAAATTCATCAGCAAAATGGCGACTGGAATCAGAAGGAAATGAATACGTTTGGACTTCAAGACTTGAGAGAGTTGGTATTATTAGAAAAGGAATTCCATATGCATCAATTGATGTGATTAGTAAAAGAATTAACGTTCCTATTAAAGAGGTCTTACATATTTTTGGATTACCTCAAACCACATATAACAAAAAACTAAGAGAAAAATCATTACTCAATGGTAGAGATAGTGAAATAATATTGCTTCTCACAGAATTATTGGATTTTGGGATTGAAGTTTTTAATAATGAAGAAATTAAATTTCAACGCTGGATGAAAAAACAAAACATTTCTTTAGGAGGTAATACGCCTGAAAGCTTACTAGATTCTATAACAGGTATACAAGAAGTGAAAAATTGTTTGAATAGAATTGAATACGGAAACCAAGCGTAATGAAAGTTTATAGAATTGAAAGAGAAAAATACTTAAACACAACATTACAAGGAGTTGGGGCGGCTTTAACAGAAGGTTATAGATGGAATAGTTTAAATACCTATCTTGTATATACAGCAGAATCTCGAGCTCTCGCTACGCTTGAAGTTGCTGTCCATCTAGATTTTTTAGAGGATTTACCAACTGATAGATTTTATGTTGAAATCGAAATACCAAACGATATAGAAATATTAGAATTATCAATTAACCAATTACCAGAAAATTGGGATTCTAAACCGCCGATACTCGAGACTCAATTCATTGGAGATGATTTTGTTTCACAAAAAAATGCTGCGGTACTAAAAGTTCCCAGTGCAATTGTGCCTGCTGAATTTAATTACTTAATAAATCCAAATCATGCTGATGCTAGGAAGATAAAAGTGATTTCTACTCAAAAACTACAATTTGACAACAGATTAAAGCAAAAATAAAAACAATTACGAATAGTTATTTTAAAATTTTGGTATATTTGATTTGGTTTGAAGTTTTTGCCGTGAATAAACTACAATCTTCAATCGAAAATTTAATGCTGAAAAATATTCAAATTATCAGAGCTTAGAAAAAATTGAGCGTTAAGCAGTATAAACCCCTTAAAATCATTGCACTACATACTCTTTCACATCCGTTTCTGCCGCATAAAAATATCCTAGCGGAAAGTTTTTTTGATTGGTTTTGTTAACGATGTTGCCACGCACCGTGCCCGGTGGTGCCTGAAACGGACTACCTGAATTGCTGCCTGCCACATTGAGTAAAATACGAAGGTAGTTAAAATAATTTCGGTCTATTTGAGTCAAGGTTAATTTTACTAATTGTCCACTTTTTTGGTCTGTACTAAAGAGGTTTACAAACAACAAATTATTGGCCACAAAACGGTCTTCAACGGTACCTAAATTAGGGGTAGCTTTAAACTCTACATCAAACCTGAATTTGTAAAAATTTTCTTCGTTTACAAAATCCTGAAAAAAGAATTTCAGGGCAATGTCTTCTCCTAAAACACCCGCTTCGTTGTCTTGCTCCACCTCGGGTAAAATATTTGGTGTGGGCAGCAAGCGTTGTTCAGCTTCGTAAGTTTCATTTTGGTAAACCACTCTGAGAAGGTAATTTTCATTAATTTCTGGCACAAAATTATTGCATACATAATCTCCGGGATTGGTTTCTAAAAATTCAAACACCGCATTTTGGCTATTGATGAGTTGCACGGTGGCACCAGAAACCGTTGGAAAATCGTTGCTAAAAAAAGAAGTCGTGGTGCTCAATTTGATGGTTTGCACAGCTCCTGAGGTGCCTTTTTGCCATTGAATGGCTGCATCAATCACTAGTTTTGGGTCTTGTGTTTGCAAGTCGAGGTCGATGACTTCTTCGCAAGCGGAAAACAAGAATAATAGGCTTAAAAATAAATATCTGTATGCCATGAGATTAGAATTTAAAATTATATGATACACTTGGGATGATGCCAAAAATAGACAAACGAACAGCTTCGTTTTGTCCGCTGTCTTGGTTTTGCCTAAAGGTGAATGAGGCGGCATTCATGCGGTTATAGATGTTATAAATACCAAACACCCACTCGCCTTGCCAGCCTTCTTTTTTGTTGGGTTTGGGCACATAGGTGCCCGACACATCAAGCCGGTGATAAGTTGGTAAATTATCCTGGTTGCGAAGTCCGTAAGACGGAACGTTGATGCCTTGGTATTGGTAGCTGCCAATGGGAAAAGTCACCGGCAAGCCAGATTGCAAGGCAAACACACTGCCAAAGTTCCATTTTTTTGACAGTTCGTAATTGAGGGTCAGCGAAATATCATGCGTTTTATCCCAATTGGCTTTGTACCACTCACCGTTGTTGATGCCAGTTTCAAAGGGGGTTCTTCCGGGAGTTCTTTGTTCAGATCTAGACAGGGTGTAGGCCAACCAGCCATTAAACTTTCCGGTGTTTTTTCTGAATAGAACCTCAAGTCCGTAGGCTCTGCCTTCGCCATTGAGTAAAACTTGTTCTATGGCATTGTTAGCCACTAAGTCGGCACCGTCTATAAAATCTACGCGGTCTTGTATTTGTTTGTAAAATGTTTCAACTTCTAGCGAATATTTATCATCGTTTAGGTTTTGAAAATACCCAACGGCAAACTGATCTAGTTTTTGTGGTTTAAGGTAAGGGCCGCTAGGGGTCCAAACATCTAAAGGGGTTGGTGATTGGGTATTAGAAATTAAGTGCAGGTATTGCACCATGCGGTTATAACTGGCTTTTACAGATTGGTTGTCGTTAAAGGCATACGAGGCAGAAAACCGTGGTTCTAGCTGGTCAAAAAACGAAATTTTTTCGGCACTGCCAAACAAGGTTGTTCCAATAATTTCGCCTTTTTCATATACTTGTTGTTGAGGGTTAAAGATAACCGGTTGGTCATTGGCGTATTGAAAGATTTCTTCGCTGCCTACACGGATAAATTGACTGTATCTGAGGCCATATTGAATAGACCATTTGTCGGATAATTTTTGTTCTACATCCCAATAAATAGCTGGTTCTACAGCATATTTTTTGATGAGTTGTGACTCATTGATGCTAGAGGTTTCGTCTAATGGGGTAATTCTTCCGGGGTTAAAGTCATACACATTGGTGTTGAACCCATAACTCATTTTAATTTTATCTGACAAAAAGTGTCTGAAATCATATTTTACTTGGTAGTTTAAAATACCGCTGTTCCAATCAAAACCAACAAAGCCGAGTTGCAAGCCATAATAATAATCACTGTAGATTACAGACAAGTTAGAAAACAACTTATCAGAAAACAAATGATTCCATCTCAAGTTGAGAGTGGCATTGCCATAAGTGTTAACAAAAGTATCGTTGAGTCTAAATACATCACGACCAAAATAACCCGACAAAAACAAGCGGTTTTTTTCGTCAATTTCATAATTCCATTTTGTGTTTAGGTCATAAAAATAGGCCGTGTTGTCAATATCTGTTAGTTGCAAAAACAAATGAGCATAGGTGCCTCTCCCAGCAATTAAAAAAGAGCTTTTGTCTTTTATTACAGGGCCTTCGGCCAATAATCTGCTCGAAATAAGTCCAACGCCACCATTCATCGAAAAGTTTTGTTTATTGCCATCTTTCTGATAAATATCGAGCACCGAAGACAATCTGCCGCCATATTTGGCAGGAATGCCTCCTTTGTATAATTTTAAATCTTTGATGGCATCGCCATTAAACACCGAAAACAAGCCAAACAAATGCGATGAGTTAAAAATAGTGGCTTCATCTAGCAACACCAAATTTTGATCGGCACCACCACCCCGCACGTTAAAACCACTTTGCCCCTCACCTGCGTTAGAAACCCCCGGCAGGTTAAGAATGGTTTTAAGGATGTCAACTTCACCAAGCAACACCGGCAATTTCTTAACTTCTTGCATGCTGAGTTTGTTAACACTCATTTCGGTGCCTTTAATTTCAGAAACATTTCTACGAGAAGTAACCACCACTTCATCTAATTGCATATTAGATTCTTGTAGCTTAAAATTCAATTTAGTAGCGGCTTTTACTTCAATAGATTGTGTAATACTGTTATAACCTAAATAACTGGCTTGCACCTCATGATTCCCAGCAGGGACATTAAACACAAAATAACCATATTCGTTGGTGGTGGCCCCTAAATTGAGTTTTGGCACAAAAACGTTGACACCAAACAACGTTTCACCAGTTTTGGCATCTGTAACCACCCCACTGATGGTAAAGCGTTGTTGGGAAAATAAGCAGAGACTAAACAAAAATACAAAACTAATTTTCTGCATCGCTAAAAAATTTTGTACAAAGGTATCAATATATAGTTAAACAAAAATTGATTTAACATTATTTTTAACCGACAGGTTTGGTCTTATCCTGATGGTAATTCCTGCCTTTCACTGCTACGCTTCAGGCTGTTTTGGGTTTTCTACGGCCCGTAGAGGAGCTTCTTGGCAGTCGCTCTCAACTGGCCAAGAAAAACAACCCAAGCAGCCTTGCAGGGTATCCGTTGCAGTCAGGGGTATTGGAAGATGGGCAACATGCTAAAACAATACTTCAGAAAGAAATTAACATAAAAAAATTAATGTAAATTTGCAATTATGGAAGAAAATTTTTTGGTTAATGCAGGTACTAATGGAGTAGGAAAAACATCTGCCTCATATACTATGTTACCTGAAATTATAAAATGTAAAGAGTTTTTAAATGTTGACGAAATTGTGACAGTTTTATCTCCATTTCAACCCTAAAAAGTTGCTTTTTAATCTGGTCGAATTATGTTAAATCGAATTGACTTAATTCTTAGAGAAGATCAACGATATGCCTAATGTTAAAAAAAGAGTATAATTTCAATCAACTTTAATTTTTAAGACCTCTGTTTTGGTATTGACAGACTTTTTGTTTATAATTGAACTAAATAATTTATGATGACTAATTATAGAGATAACATAGAAATAAGACCAGGAGTTAGATTTGGAAGACCCTGTATCAAGAATACTAGAATTACAGTCTATGACATTTTAAGTTGGTTAGCTTCAGGAATGACATCTAAGGAAATAATTGAAGATTATCCTGAAATTAAGGAAAATGATATTCAAAGTTGCTTAGCATTTGCAGCTGACAGAGAACAACGTGTTAGGGTTGCTTGATGAAAATCTTATTTAATCAAAACATCTCTTTCCGAATAATTAAAAGTTTGAAAGAAGTATGGCCTGATGTTAAGCAAGTAAGAGAACTAGGACTTGAAAACAAGACCGACAGAGAAATTTGGAACTTTGCTAGAGAAAATGGATTCGCAATTGTAACTTTTGACTCTGACTTTTTTGACCTATAAAACTTATTTGGAATTCCACCTAAGATAATTTGGTTGAGATTTGGAAATAGAAATACAAAGGCACTGACATCATTAATTTTAAATTAAACCAATTTAATGAGGGACTTTCTGACTGACCCAACCTACAAAGACTTTTCTTGCCTAGAACTTGATGATTAAAAACACCAGGCATAACAGCCGTTTTGAAAATTGAGGGGTCAGTGATTTTTTTTGATTTAAAACGATTAATTAAACATCGTGCTAACCCTTGATTTTTAATGGTAAAAACCGCCACTTCACACAGCGGCATAACGTGGACGAACTGTTTTGGGGTTTTGGGCAAAAAATTTGCTAAAAGTCATTTATTTTTTGTGCCCGATTGCTTTGAACATTTTTTTTTAGTTAATGTAGCCTAAATAGCAAGCCCCAGACCCAAACAAGTCAAAATCAAACAAAAATTTGTTTGGTCTAAAATTTGATGCGTCTATGTAATCAAATAAGGCCAAGGCTGTTGCGTAAAACAAGCCGTAGAGGAAGAAAACAAAAATTAGATTCTTTTGCATGGCCTAAAATTAAAACAAGATGAGATATTTTGCAATTATATTCAGTATTTTTTTGGTGGGTGAAACCCTAACAGCACAACGGCTATTTGATGCCAATGGCAGGTTGCTTGGTCGGGTAAATAACGATCGGTTTTTTGATGCCAATGGCAGGCAAATTGCTAGAATCAATAACGATCGGGTGTTTGATGCTTCGGGTAAAAACTTAGGACGCATTTCTGGCAGCACTATTTTTGATGCCACAGGCAGAAGTTTAGGCAGATTTAATCAGCAAACGTTTTATGATAGCAGCGGCAGGGTGATTGGGAGACTTCACAACCAAAACATCAATGATAGTTCTGGCAGACGATTGGGCAGAGCAAACGGATTGACGGACTTACAAATTTTGGTGTTCTTTTATTTTTTGGAGGGGCTGCGTTAACCTATTTTGTTGTTGAACCAATCTTTGAGGGAGGATTCATTGGCATTGGTGAGGCAGATGTCTTTTTTGATGCAGATGATGGGGGCTTTTTTGCAACTGCCCATGCATTTGGTTTCTTTTACTTTGAGTTTTTTGTCGGTTTTTTCAACTAAGCTTAATAAGCAGTTTTTTACCTCTTTGTTATACTTACAGCATTTTTTTCCGTTACAGTACAAAAGTACTTTTTTATCTTTTTTCGGCATTGGTGAAATAATTAACACCACAAAAATAGTATTTAAATTGAATCTAAATAAACATAGCAATTAGATTTAACAACTTTTTATCAACAAATTAATGGCATAAAAAAACTACCCAAAGGTAGTTTTTAGATTTTATGGTTTTCCAAACTTATAGAGCAGCTGTGATGCTTTTGTCTAGCGGCTGCGTTCTTGGGCCAAAGACTTCAATTAGGTAGCCATTTTCATCTAACAGATATTTTTGAAAGTTCCATTCTACGCTGCTGTCTTTTAGGCCGTTTTCTGCTTGTTGGGTGAGGAATTTATAGACTTGGTGCATGTCTGATCCTTTTACGGATATTTTAGACATCATAGGAAAAGTGACTCCGTAGTTGACTTCGCAAAAGGTGGCAATTTCGGTGTCGGAGCCGGGTTCTTGGCTCATAAAATTATTGGCCGGAAAGCCTACAATCACTAATTTGTCTTTGTTTTGCTCATAAAGTGCTTGCAAATCGCGGTATTGTGGGGTTAAACCACATTTGGAAGCGGTGTTTACAACCAATATTTTTTTGCCTTTGAGTTGACTAAAGTCAAAACTGTTACCGTTGATATCGGAAACGGTGAACTCATGAATAGATTTTTTTTGCATATTAGTTTGATTTTGTGAGGATTTGCTTTGTTGGGCTTTGTTTTGACAACTTAACAACAAGGCAAATGCGAGAATTAAAACAGATTTTTGCATGATTTATTTTTTGGCTAAAATACTGTAGATGATGATAAAAAGTTATTAAAGTTAACTTAAAAAAAAGTTTAATAGGAGCCTGAAGACAATGTAACAGCCTGGCATAAACGGATACCCCGCAGGCTGCTTTGGTTATTTTTTGTTGGCAAGACCAAAGCGACCAGCGGAAGCTCTTGGGCCTGCCTTTACAAAAAACCTAAGCAGACGAGGCGTATGAGTGGCATGACAGAACACGGACAACTAAAATGCCTAGCGATTTGCTGCAATATTATAAAAATCAAGATTTTATATTTATGTTCTATTTTGCTGACCTATTTTTTGTAAAAAATCTTAACTATTTTTATTTTTTGTTTGCACAAGTCAACTCTTTTTATTAATTTAGTGTTTTAGACTTTTAAGCTACTCTAACCCAAAAATGGGACTATGAGTAGCGGAGCTTTGAAAAAAAAGACACTTTTTGAGATGAAAATTAGTATAAAAAAAATTTGGCATCGCGAAAAATGGATCATTGGGGTATATTTCCCTTATGATAGTAACATCAAATTGTTATTAAAACAGCAGGGGGCATTGTACACAAAAACCCATGGTTGTTGGTATTTGCCTTATGATGATTTGAGTTATTATTTTTTGAAACAGCATTTTTCTGAAATTGACATCATTAACGAACAGCCAACAAACTTGATGGCAGAGCCCACAGCTCTAGACCCTCCATCCGTAGCAAAAAGCGACCTTCCGTTAGGCACAAACCCATTGGGCAACCCGGAACATAGTACCCTGACAAGTACACCAACATTTGGCTGGAAATTATTAGATAATATTGGAAAATACTGGGTTTTTAAGCTGCAGTTTCACCATGAAATTAGTGCTGCTTTAAAAAAAGTGAAGGGGGTTTATTGGAACAAACAGCACCAGTGTTATTTTGCTTATCGGCACCCGAGAGTAAAGGTGCAAATTGAAGCTATTTTGAATTTTGGCTCTTTGTTTGGGGATGATTTTTATGAAAAATCTGCTGTGGTTGTTAAGGGTAAAGTAACCGTGCAGCCTCATGCAGAAGACATTAAATGGATTCAGGTTTTGGTGCCAAAAGATGCACAGGTGCACAGCTTGGTGAAGCGATTGCAAATGAGTAAATACAGCCAAATTCACGCTTGTTATTTATTACCAGCTGCCCCGGTGGTTTTAGAAAACCTTACGTTACATTTGGAGCCTATGGGCATAACTGTAGAAAATAATTTGCCTGCTAGTTATCTTAAAGCTCATAATTTTCCGAACAGTAAGCGAGTGCAACTAACGCAAACCAAAGCTGTTTTGCTAGATCAAACACCTGAGGCTAGCAAAGCTATTGTTACGGAATATATAGATTGTTTGTTGGCCATGAATTACAGTGCCTCTACGTTGCGTACCTATACCCAGAGTTTTGTGCGGTTTTTGAGAGATCACTCGGAGATTCCTTTGGAGAGCCTTACCCAAAAAATGGTGATTAAGTATTTGGGAGGATTGATGGAAAAGGGGCTTAGTGCTTCTTCTGGTCACAGCATGGTGAATGCGTTGTTATTTTATTATAAGCAAGTGCAGGGCATGAAGGACTTTGACATAAAATTACCAAGACCCAAATCTGAAAAAAAGCTTCCGGTGGTGTTGACGATGGAAGAGTGTTTGCAAATTTTTAGAGCGGTAGACAACCCCAAGCACAAGTTGTTGTTGTTGATAGGTTATGGTGCGGGCTTAAGGGTGAGTGAAATAGTGAGTTTGCGATGGGCTGATATTTTGTTTACCGAGCAGAAAATACATTTAAAGAATGCCAAGGGAAAGAAAGATCGTTTGGTGATGCTCCCCTACTCTATTACGCAATCATTGGAGGCATTTAGGCAATTGTATCCGAATTCGGTTTATGTGTTTGAAGGTCAGTTTGCCGGAGAGCCTTATAGTGCTAAAAGTGTTCAGACAGTGATGCGAAATGCCATAGACAAGGTTGGGTTGAGTAAAAAAGCCACGGTGCATACATTACGACATAGTTTTGCCACGCATTTGCTAGAAGCAGGCACAGATATTAGGTATATACAGAAATTGCTAGGGCATGCAAGCATCACAACGACTACGGTTTATACACACATTTCAAAAAGTGCAGAAAACAAAATTGAGAGTCCACTAGACCGAATAGCCAATCAGAATGATTTTAAGCAAATTGATGAATGATTTTTTTGAAAATAAAAAAATGTTACCTATGTTTGGTGATATTAACAAGTTGGCAGACAGTTTGGTAGAACCGTATAAAAACCACCTAAATCAATGAAAGCAAAACCAAAATTAGAAATAATTCTTACATTAATAGTTTTACTTTTTATTTTCATTTCATTTTTTACTGATATTGATAAATTTTTTCCAGGATTTAATAAAATTATTCCTTTTATCTGGATTTTTTTCATAGCTTTTGACATTTACAAATCAAATAAATATCTTAAAAATAAACCTGAAAATGAAATAAGAATGAGAAGTAGTAATGATAGTTATAATTATATACTACCTTTTATTGGTGGCTCAATTTTATGTGTATTATCAATAATATTCTTTATACAACATGAAGATAAAACTACAGCGATATTGACGTTTTTATCAGGAATTATATTGATTTTTAAAGGACTAATATTTATTCCAAGCGCTTTAGTGAGAAAAGAAAAAGAAAATTTATATCTTGAAAATGGAAAAGTTGTAAAAATACTTAAAATTGAAACCTTAGAAAATGTAATAGTAAATGAAAGTGAAATTGAATTTAAACAGAGTGAGAACAAAAATTATATATTTTCACACCTAGAACTTAATTTAACAGAAATTGAAAATGTGAAAAATTTTTTAAGGAAAAACATAAATATTACCTAATAGAAAACCGATCTGCCAACAGCCGTTTTGCAAAAGCGGGGGTTTCGTGCTTCTATGAAAGTGAAG
>DAIRDG010000044.1:0-17898 GCA_036796275.1 Flavobacterium sp. | reverse complement strand
GGTCTCCCCCTCAAAACCAAAACACAAATCTGTTGTTTTTCAAATTAATCTATAATTTTTATATTTGTTTGTGCAAACCAAATCAAGATGGCTCAAGACCCCTTTACCCATATCCATAACCATCCTATCTACCGGCAAAACATTCAAAAATTACCTGCCAACAAGGCTTTGTCAGGCCGTGCCAGAGCACTTAGAAAAGCAGGGAATTTCCCAGAAGTTATCTTCTGGAAACATGTTCGTAACAATACCTTTTGGCACATAGATTTTGATCGACAACGCGTTATTGGTAATTTTATAGTAGATTTTTATGTCAAGGCATTAGGGCTCATCATCGAAATAGATGGCAGTAGCCACAACGGCAAAGAAGACTATGATGCCAAACGCGAAGCCTATTTAGTGAGCCTAGGTTTAAAGGTTTACCGCATCTCAGATTCCAGAGTCAAAAACGACCTTCAAAACGTACTCACCGAACTAGAACAATACATCATCACTCATTTCGGCTAAACCTTCCCCTCCTTTGGAGGGGTCCCGATGACTGTAAGGAATCGGGGGGGTGGTTCCCTCCTTTGGAGGGGTCCCGAAGACTGTAAGGAATCGAGGGAGTGGTTACCTCCTCCGTTCCTGTCCCGATGCAATCTAAAGCTTAAATTAAACTCAGAGTGAGAGTATTCCAAAGTCAACGAGTCCACACCCCGGCTTTCAGCCACCCCTCTATCTAGAGGGGAAGTTTTCAAGTACTGGTGCACTAAATTACCCAATCACACCATAACAGCACTTCAAAACTTCCCCTCCTTTGGAGGGGTGCCCGAAGGGTGGGGTGGGTACTTGCCCCGATGACCGAAGGGAATCGGGAACCTGTCCCGAAGACCGAAGGGAATCGGGATTGACTAATTGTCCCACTCATGCAACAGCATCCATCACCATCACGTTAGCATGCCTCTAAAAAAAATCTAATACAGATGTTGCCTATTTTAGTTTAAGATGTAACAATGCAAAAAAAATATTAAAAAAATCATCTAACCTATTGGGAATATATAAAATATATTTTATATATTTGCACCCTCAAAAAAAAGTGTTTTGTTTAAGGCAAGCACACGTAAAATAATCATTAATAAATAATAATTATGTCTGGGTTAATTGGAAGAAAAATTGGCATGACTAGCATCTTCGACGCAAATGGTAAAAACATACCATGCACCGTGATAGAAGCTGGCCCATGTGTCGTTACCCAAGTCAGAACCAAAGAGGTTGACGGGTATGAAGCGTATCAACTTGGTTTCGATGACAAAAAAGCAAAACAAACCATTAAAGCTGAAGAAGGTCACTTCAAGAAAGCGGGTACGGTTGCTAAAAAGAAAGTCGTTGAATTCAAGGAGTTTAAACAAGATTACAATCTTGGTGACGAAGTTACTGTAGAGATTTTCAGCGAAGGAGAATTTGTTGACATTACAGGTGTATCAAAAGGTAAAGGTTTTCAGGGGGTAGTTAAAAGACACGGCTTTGGCGGTGTTGGTCAGTCTACTCACGGTCAGCACAACCGTCTTAGAGCTCCAGGATCTATTGGTGCCTCTTCTTATCCATCAAGAGTTTTCAAAGGGATGAGAATGGCCGGAAGAACCGGAGGTGATAACATAACTGTACAAAATTTAAGAGTTTTAAAAGTTTTGGCCGACAAGAATTTAATTGTTGTAAAAGGAGCTATTCCTGGTCATAAAAACTCTTATGTAATAATTCAGAAATAATGGAAGTAAAAGTTTTAGATATAACCGGAAAAGAAACAGGAAGAACCATCAATCTTTCTGACGACGTTTTTGGGATTCAACCAAACAAACATGCAGTTTACTTAGATGTAAAGCAGTATTTGGCCAACCAACGTCAGGGTACACACAAGGCTAAAGAAAGAGCTGAGGTGTCTAAAAGTACCAGAAAAATTAAGAAACAAAAAGGAACAGGTACTGCCAGAGCTGGTAGTGCAAAAAGCCCATTGTTTAAAGGTGGTGGTACGATTTTCGGACCAAGACCAAGAAGCTATTCATTCAAATTAAACAAATCACTCAAAAAATTAGCCAGAAAATCTGTGTTAGCTGCCAAACTTAGCAGCAATGATTTAGTAGTGATTGAAGATTTTAATTTTGAAGCACCCAACACCAAGCAATTTATTCAAATTCTTAAGGCCCTGAATGTTGATAATAAAAAATCATTATTTGTATTGGCAGAGTTAAATAAAAATGTATATTTGTCGTCACGCAATTTAAAAGCGTCTTCTGTTATAACTAACTCAGATTTAAATACTTACAATGTATTGAATGCAAATAAATTAGTTCTTACAGAAGGTTCTTTAGAAGGAATTGTTCAAAATTTATCAAATTAAGAGTCATGAGTGTAATTTTAAAACCAATTGTTACCGAAAAAGTAACCCGTCAGGGGGAGCTGAGTAATCGTTATGGTTTCTTTGTGCATACCAAAGCTAATAAGATTCAAATCAAAGAAGCGGTAGAGGCCATGTATGAAGTCAACGTAGTAGACGTAAACACCATGAACGTGAGACCAAACAGATCAACCAAATATACCAAAAGTGGTATATTAAGCAGTAAATCAAATGCTTTAAAGAAAGCAATTGTTCAAGTAAAAGAAGGTGAAACTATTGATTTTTTCAATAATAATTAATCATAATGTCAGTTAAGAAATTAAAACCAATCACCCCAGGTCAGCGTTTTAGAGTTGTAAATGGCTTTGACTCCATTACAACTGATAAGCCGGAAAAGTCATTATTGACTCCGAAGAAACGGTCTGGAGGAAGAAACAGTCAAGGCAAAATGACCATGCGATATATCGGTGGTGGTCACAAGCAAAAGTATCGTATCATAGATTTTAAAAGATCTAAGCATGATATTCCTGCAACCGTAAAGTCTATAGAATACGATCCGAACAGATCGGCATTTATTGCTTTATTGAGTTATGTAGACGGAGAGAAAACATACGTAATTGCTCAAAATGGTTTAACCGTTGGGCAAAAAGTAATGTCTGGCGACAACGCCGCTCCAGAGATTGGCAATACCATGTCATTAAGCAAAATACCATTAGGTACTGTAATCTCTTGTATTGAAATGAGACCCGGTCAAGGGGCTATCATCGCAAGAAGTGCTGGTACGTTTGCTCAGTTAATGGCAAGAGACGGTAAGTATGCTACCATCAAAATGCCTTCAGGCGAAACCAGATTAATCTTGTTAACTTGTATGGCTACCATTGGTGCCGTGTCTAACTCAGACCATCAGTTAATTGTATCTGGTAAAGCTGGTAGATCAAGATGGTTGGGCAGAAGACCAAGAACCAGACCAGTAGCTATGAACCCTGTAGATCACCCAATGGGTGGTGGTGAAGGTCGTTCATCAGGAGGACACCCAAGATCTAGAAAAGGAATTCCAGCCAAAGGTTACAGAACCCGTAGCAAGAAAAATCCTTCAAGTAAGTATATTGTAGAACGCAGAAAGAAATAAGATAAATTATGGCACGTTCATTAAAAAAAGGACCATACGTTCATTATAAATTAGAGAAGAAAGTTTTGCAAAATGCCGAAAATGGCAACAAAGCTGTGTTAAAAACTTGGTCTAGAGCTTCTATGATTACTCCAGATTTTGTTGGGCAAACAATTGCGGTACACAATGGCCGTCAGTTCGTACCTGTATATGTTACAGAAAACATGGTAGGTCATAAATTAGGTGAATTTTCTCCAACAAGATCTTTTAGAGGTCATGCCGGAGCTAAAAACAAAGGTAAAAAATAAGAGCCATGGGAGTTAGAAAAAGAGAAAGAGCAGAACAAACAAAGGAAGCTAAGAAAAGCGTTGCCTTTGCTAAGTTAAATAACTGTCCGACTTCACCACGAAAAATGCGTTTAGTTGCAGATTTAGTGAGAGGAGAAAAAATAGACAGAGCACTAAATATTTTAAGATTTAGTACCAAAGAAGCTTCAAGAAAATTAGAGAAATTATTATTGTCTGCCATCAATAACTGGCAACAAAAAAATGAATCTGGCGACTTAGAAGCCGCAGGTCTTTTTGTAAAAGAAATTCGTGTGGATGGTGGTGCAATGCTTAAGAGATTAAGACCAGCCCCACAAGGGAGAGCTCACAGAATTAGAAAACGTTCTAATCATGTGACCGTAGTTTTAGGAGAAAAAAATAATACACTTATCTAATAATCGAATATGGGACAAAAAACTAATCCAATAGGAAATCGTTTAGGAATTATCAAAGGTTGGGATTCTAACTGGTATGGTGGAAATGATTATGGAGACAGAATTGCTGAAGATTACAAAATCAGAAAGTACATCCATGCTCGATTATCTAAAGCAAGTGTATCTAAAGTAATTATCGAAAGAACGCTTAAACTTGTAACCGTTACTATCACTACTGCCAGACCGGGTATTATCATCGGAAAAGCAGGTCAAGAGGTAGACAAGTTGAAAGAAGAGCTTAAGAAAATTACAAACAAGGAGATTCAAATCAATATTTTTGAAATCAAAAGACCCGAACTTGACGCGTTTTTGGTAGCTACCAGCATCGCTCGTCAAATTGAAAGCAGAATTTCTTATAGAAGAGCAATCAAAATGGCTATTGCTGCGGCTATCAGAATGAATGCTGAAGGGATCAAAGTCATGATTTCAGGCAGATTGAATGGAGCTGAAATGGCTCGTTCCGAAATGTTTAAAGAAGGAAGAATTTCATTATCTACCTTTAGAGCAGATGTTGATTATGCATTAGCAGAAGCTCACACCACTTATGGCAGACTTGGTATAAAAGTTTGGATCATGAAAGGTGAAGTGTATGGTAAGAGAGATTTATCACCCCTTGTAGGGATGACCAAAAAGGCAACTGCAAACAAAAAATTGGATGCAGCTCCTGCAAGAGGACCAAGAAAAAGAAAGTAATTTTTTTAAAATTTTAAAAAAAGATGTTACAACCAAAAAGAACTAAATATCGTAAAGTACAGAAAGGCAAAATGAAAGGTAATTCTCAAAGAGGAGCTGTACTTTCTAATGGAATGTTTGGCATTAAATCTTTAGATTCATCATTTATAACCTCTCGTCAAATAGAAGCCGCTCGTATTGCAGCCACACGTTTTATGAAGAGAGAAGGACAATTATGGATCAAGATATTTCCAGACAAACCTATTACCAAAAAACCACTAGAAGTGCGTATGGGTAAAGGTAAAGGGGCTGTAGAATATTGGGCAGCTGTTGTTAAACCAGGCAGAATTATGTTTGAAGTAGGTGGTGTGCCACTTGATGTTGCAAAAGAAGCATTAAGACTAGCAGCACAAAAACTACCTGTAAAAACTAAATTTGTAGTTGCTACAGATTTTGAAGCTTAAAAACTTAGTAAAATGAAACAATCAGAAATCACAAATTTTTCTTTCACTGAGTTAGAAGAAAAACTAAGCGAACTAAAAGTTGCTTATCAACAAATTAAAATGTCTCATGCTGTAACGCCTATCCAAAACCCGTTGCAGATTAGAGAATTAAGAAGAACTATTGCCAGAGTTGCAACTGAACTTGGCAAAAGAGATTTACAAACTGTATAATCTATAAATATTAGATGGAAACTAGAAAATTAAGAAAAGAAAGAATTGGGGTCGTTACCAGCAACAAAATGGATAAGTCTATTGTTGTTTCTGAGACTAAAAAAGTTAAACACCCCCTTTATGGTAAGTTCGTCTTAAAAACCAAAAAATATGTTGCTCATGATGAAAAGAATGACTGTAACATTGGTGACAAAGTACGAATCATGGAAACAAGACCTCTTAGTAAAACTAAGTGTTGGAGATTAGTAGAAATTTTAGAAAGAGCTAAGTAATCATGGTACAACAAGAAAGTAGACTAAAAGTAGCAGACAACACCGGAGCCAAGGAAGTTTTGACTATCCGTGTTTTAGGCGGCACCAAAAGAAGATATGCTTCTGTTGGAGACAAAATTGTAGTAACTGTTAAAGATGCCACCCCAAACGGTAACGTTAAAAAAGGTGCTGTATCTACCGCAGTGGTTGTTAGAACCAAAAAAGAGGTAAGAAGAGCCGATGGGTCTTATATCCGTTTTGATGATAACGCTTGTGTTTTGTTAAATGCAGCCGGTGAAATGAGAGGCACACGTGTATTTGGCCCAGTAGCCAGAGAATTGCGTGATAAGCAATTTATGAAAATAGTATCATTGGCACCAGAAGTGCTTTAATTATTATTAAGAGATGACAAAGTTACACATCAAAACAGGCGACTTAGTAAGAGTTTTAGCAGGTGATCACAAAGGTGAAGAAGGTAAAGTGCTTAGAGTTTTTAAAGAAGAAAACCGAGCAATTGTAGAAGGTGTAAATATGGTTTCGGTGCACACCAAACCCAATGCCAAGAATCCACAAGGTGGAATCATCAAAAAAGAGGCTGCTTTACACGTTTCAAATTTATCATTAATTGATCCTAAAACCAAACAATCTACAAGAGTTGGTTTTAGAATAGAAGGTGATAAAAAAGTAAGATACGCAAAAAAATCTAATCAAGTATTATAGTTATGTCATATATACCTAGATTAAAACAAGAATACACCGAGAAAATTATACCAGCTCTTAAAGAAGAATTTGGTTACAAAAACGTAATGCAAGTTCCAAAATTAGAGAAAATTGTATTAAGTAGAGGTGTAGGTGCTGCAGTTTCAGACAAGAAATTAGTTGATTATGCAGTAGAAGAGTTAACCAAAATAACTGGTCAAAAAGCAATTTCTACCATCTCTAAAAAAGATGTGGCTTCTTTTAAATTAAGAAAAGGAATGCCGATTGGAGCTAAAGTTACTTTGAGAGGCGAAAGAATGTATGAATTCTTAGATCGTTTAATCACAGCTTCATTGCCACGTGTAAGAGATTTTAATGGCATCAAAGCTTCAGGTTTTGATGGCAGAGGAAACTACAACTTAGGAATTACTGAGCAAATTATTTTCCCTGAAATAGATATAGATAAAGTAAATAAAATTTCTGGTATGGATATTACCTTTGTAACAACTGCTCAAACAGACAAAGAAGCAAAATCATTGTTATCAGAATTAGGATTACCATTTAAAAAGAACTAAGAGATATGGCTAAAGAATCAATGAAAGCCCGTGAGATAAAACGTGCTAAGTTAGCTGCCAAATATGCAGCCAAAAGACAAGCTTTAAAAGAAGCCGGAGATTACGAAGGCTTACAAAAACTTCCCCTTAATGCTTCTCCTGTTAGAGGACACAACCGTTGTAAACTAACCGGCAGACCAAGAGGATACATGAGAGTTTTTGGCTTATCTAGAGTTACTTTTAGAGAAATGGCAAACCAAGGATTAATCCCTGGAGTAAAAAAATCAAGTTGGTAAATCGTTAATTGGTTAAAGGTTCGGCTATTCGAAAACCATAACCGCAATATTTTTAATATGTATACAGACCCTATTGCAGATTATCTGACCAGAGTTAGAAACGCTGTTAGTGCAAAGCACAAAGTTGTTGAAATCCCAGCCTCAAACATGAAAAAAGAAATCACTAAGATTTTGTTTGACCAAGGGTATATTTTAAGCTACAAATTTGATGATGCAAGTACCCCACAAGGGATCATCAAAATAGCTTTAAAATATGATAAAGAAACCAAAGAGCCAGTATTAAAAGACTTGCAAAGAATTAGTAAGCCAGGTTTGCGTAAGTATGCTTCGTCTACTAAATTGCCAAGAATTTTAAACGGTTTAGGTGTAGCCATTGTTTCTACCTCAAAAGGTCTTATGACTGGCAAGCAGGCAAAACAATTAAACGTTGGTGGAGAATTAATTTGTTACGTATACTAAAAGCCCCAAATTATGTCTAGAATAGGAAAAAACCCAATCAGCGTACCCAATGGTGTTACAGTTAGCATCAATGATGGCGTGGTAACAGTAAAAGGTAAACTTGGAGAGCTTAAGCAAGAGTTTAGCGAAGTAACAATAACTCTAGAAGACGGAACGCTTACTGTTGAAAGAGCTTCAGATCATAAAGATTTGAGAGCCAAACACGGTTTGTATCGTTCTTTAATCAACAACATGATTGTTGGTGTGTCGGAAGGTTTTAAAAAAGAATTAGAATTGGTAGGGGTAGGTTACAGAGCCTCAAACCAAGGACAAAAACTTGATTTAGCTTTAGGATATTCGCACAATATTGTTTTAGACATTGCTCCAGAAGTAGTGGTTGAAACGGTAAGTGAAAAAGGTAAAAACCCTATCGTGAAGTTAACTTCTTATGACAAGCAATTACTTGGTCAAGTGGCTGCTAAAATCAGAGGTTTTAGAAAACCGGAACCTTACAAAGGAAAAGGTATCAAGTTTGTTGGTGAAGTATTAAGAAGAAAAGCTGGTAAATCAGCATAAAAAATATAGATTATGTCATTAACAAAATCAGAAAGAAGACAGAGAATTAAATACAGAGTTAGAAAAATTGTTCAGGGTACCCCTGCTCAACCAAGACTAACTGTATTTAGAAGCAATAAAGAAATATATGCTCAAATTATAGATGACGTGAATGGTACAACTTTGTTGGCCGCTTCATCAAGAGATAAAGATTTCAAAGTGCAAGGATCTCCAATTGACGTTGCAAACGAAGTTGGCAAATTAATTGGCGAAAAAGCCTTAAAGGCGGGTATCAGTGCAATTAGTTTTGATAGAAACGGATATTTATATCACGGACGTGTAAAATCATTGGCAGAAGGAGCAAGATCTGCTGGACTTAAATTTTAATTATCATGTATCAAAAATACAGCAACGTAGAATTAGTAAAACCAAGTGGTCTTGAATTAAAAGATCGTTTGGTAAGTGTAAATAGAGTTACCAAAGTAACCAAGGGTGGTAGAGCATTTGGCTTTTCAGCCATTGTGGTAGTAGGTGACGAAAATGGTGTAGTTGGTCATGGTTTAGGAAAGTCTAAAGATGTTTCTGAAGCTATTGCAAAAGCCGTAGAAGATGCCAAGAAAAACTTAGTTAAAATACCATTACAAAGTCAAACCGTTCCTCATCAACAAAAAGGGAAGTTTGGTGGAGCAAGAGTTTTCTTGATGCCTGCTTCACATGGTACTGGTGTTATTGCCGGTGGTGCAGTCCGTGCGGTATTAGAGTCTGTTGGTATTCATGACGTATTGTCAAAATCTCAAGGTTCTTCTAACCCTCACAACGTGGTAAAAGCTACATTTGATGCTTTACTTCAAATGAGAAGTGCATCTACCGTGGCAAAACAAAGAGGAGTTTCATTAGATAAAGTATTCAAAGGTTAATTCATTTACGATGGCAAAAATTAAAGTAAAACAAGTAAGAAGCAAAATTAATTGTCCGAGTACTCAGAAGAAAACTCTAGAATCACTTGGTCTTAAAAAATTAGGACAAGTTGTAGAGCATGATGATACACCTGCAATTATGGGAATGGTAAATAAAGTTAAACATTTAGTTTCTGTTGAAACTGTATAAATATTCATAAAATGGATTTAAGTAATTTACAACCAGCAACCGGATCTACGCACAACTCTAAAAGAGTTGGTAGAGGTGAAGGTTCTGGCAAGGGTGGCACTTCAACAAGAGGTCACAAAGGGGCTAAGTCTAGATCAGGCTATTCTAAGAAAATAGGATTTGAAGGCGGACAGATGCCATTGCAAAGAAGAGTACCTAAGTTTGGTTTCACCAATATCAACAGAAAAGAATACCAAGGTGTAAACCTAGATGTGTTACAATCTTTAGTAGACAATGGTGTCATTACCGATGCTATAGATTTAAGCATGTATGCTTCTTTGGGCTTGTCTGCTTCTACAGATTTAATTAAAATCTTAGGCAGAGGAGAACTAAAATCAAAATTAAAAGTAACAGCTAATAAGTTTACTGCTACTGCAAAAGCCGCAATTGAGGCTGCAGGTGGTGAAGCGATTACATTGTAATTAAGATATGAAGAATTTTATAGCTACACTAACCAATATCTGGAAAATAGAAGAACTAAAGAATAGAATTGTTCTTACCCTTGGTTTGCTACTTGTTTATCGTTTTGGTGCTCAAGTAACCTTACCGGGTATAGATGCTCAAAAACTTGAAGGTCTTGCTAGCCAAACAGAAGGTGGTATTGGTGGATTGTTAGACATGTTTACCGGTGGTGCTTTTTCACAAGCTTCTGTTTTTGCTTTAGGAATTATGCCTTACATCTCTGCCTCTATTGTTGTGCAATTGATGGGAATTGCCATTCCTTACTTGCAAAAACTACAAAAAGATGGCGAAAGTGGTAGAAACAAAATGAATCAAATCACAAGATGGTTAACCATTGCCATCACTTTGATTCAAGGTCCTGGTTATATCTTGAACTTATATAACACCGTTGGTCCGGCTATTTCTAATCAAATTCCACAATCAATGTTTGTGTTTTCATCTGTACTTATTTTAACTACAGGTACTATTTTTGCCATGTGGTTAGGTGAAAAAATTACAGATAAAGGTGTTGGAAACGGTATTTCATTATTGATTATGGTTGGTATTATCGCAAGATTACCCGAGGCCATCGTACAAGAATTTGCCTCAACAGTTACACAAAATAATGGTGGACCAATGTTATTCATTTTCGAAATCATTGTGTGGTTGCTTATTATCATCGGGTCTGTGTTGCTTACCATGGCTATCAGAAAAATTCCGGTGCAATACGCAAGAAGAACCGCTGGTGGCGATTTTGAACAAGATTTGATGGGAGGTACCAGACAGTTTATTCCCTTAAGGCTTAACGCCTCTGGTGTGATGCCAATCATCTTTGCACAAGCCATCATGTTTATTCCAGCAGCATTGGCAGGATTATCAATGTTTTCAACTAGCGACAATGCCAAGTCTGTAGCTGCTCAGTTCAGCGACATGTTTGGATTGGCTTATAATATTGTATTTGGTTTGTTGATTGTATTGTTTACGTATTTTTATACTGCAATCACGGTACCTACAAATAAAATGGCAGATGATCTAAAACGCAGTGGTGGTTTTATTCCGGGTATCAGACCAGGTGAAGAAACCTCAAACTACTTAGACAAAATCATGTCTTTAATTACATTTCCTGGTTCGTTAATGTTAGCAATTATTGCTGTGTTCCCTGCAATTATTCTTAACTTAATGGGTGTAACACCCAACTGGGCTATGTTTTTTGGTGGAACTTCATTGCTAATCATGGTGGGTGTTGCCATTGATACCATGCAACAAGTCAATTCATATTTGTTAAACAGACATTATGATGGCTTAATGAAAACAACCAAGAAACGTAAATCTGTTGCTTAATTATTAATATATGGCTAAACAACAAGCAATAGAACAAGACGGAACCATCGTAGAATCATTATCAAATGCAATGTTTCGCGTAGAGTTACAAAACGGTCATGTGGTTATAGCACACATCTCAGGAAAAATGAGAATGCACTATATCAAATTATTACCGGGTGATAAAGTAAAATTAGAGATGAGTCCTTATGATTTATCAAAAGCAAGAATAACCTACAGATACTAAAAAAATGAAAGTAAGAGCATCCATTAAAAAGAGAAGTGCCGACTGTGTTATTGTACGCAGAAAAGGACGTTTATATGTTATTAACAAAAAGAATCCTAGATTTAAACAAAGACAAGGATAATTATGGCTAGAATTTCAGGGGTTGATATACCCAAAAACAAGAGAGGAGTTATTGCATTAACCTATATTTTTGGTATAGGCAAAAGCAGAGCGGCTGAGATATTAGAAAAAGCTCAGGTAAGTCAAGACAAAAAAGTTCAAGACTGGAATGATGATGAAATAGCAAGCATTCGTGATGCTGTTTCATATTACAAAATTGAAGGCGAATTGCGTTCTGAAGTATCTTTACACATCAAACGTTTGATGGATATTGGTTGCTACAGAGGGATCAGACACCGCGTTGGTTTACCATTGAGAGGTCAGAGAACCAAAAACAATTCTAGAACAAGAAAAGGTAAAAAGAAAACTGTTGCTAATAAGAAAAAAGCTACTAAATAATAAATAAGTATGGCTAAGCAAACATCAAAAAAGAGAAAAGTAATCATTGAAGCTTCAGGAGAAGCACACATTAATGCTTCTTTTAATAACATCATTATTTCTTTAACCAACAAAAAAGGTGAAGTAATTTCATGGTCTTCTGCCGGTAAAATGGGTTTTAGAGGGTCTAAGAAAAACACCCCTTATGCGGCTCAAATGGCTGCTGAAGATTGTGTAAAAGTTGCCCTTGATGCAGGTTTAAAGAAAGTAAAAGTGTATGTGAAAGGTCCGGGTAACGGAAGAGAATCTGCTATCAGATCTATTCACAACAGCGGTATAGAAGTTACAGAAATTATAGACGTAACTCCAATGCCACACAACGGATGTAGACCTCCAAAAAGAAGAAGAGTATAATTAATAAGTATAACCAGAGTTGATAGTATAGTTATCGAAGGATTATTTAGACCTGAATTCATAACTTATCATCTCACAAAAATTTTAAAATGGCTAGATATACCGGTCCAACTACCAAAATAGCTCGTAAGTTTGGTGAACCAATTTTTGGTGAAGACAAAGCTTTCGAAAAAAGAAATTACCCTCCAGGGCAGCACGGCTTAGCAAAAAGAAGAGCTAAAAAATCTGAATATGCTGTTCAGTTAATGGAAAAACAAAAAGCAAAGTATACTTATGGTATCCTAGAAAAACAATTCAGAAACTTGTATGAAAAAGCTTCTGCCATGTCTGGTGTTACCGGTGAGTTATTATTACAACTTTGCGAAGCAAGACTAGACAATGTGGTTTACAGAATGGGCATAGCTCCCTCAAGAAGAGCTGCCAGACAATTGGTATCTCACAGACACATTACCGTAAATAACGAAATCGTAAGTATCCCATCATACAGTCTTAAGCCTGGTGACGTGGTATCAGTTAGAGAAAAATCACAATCTGTTGAAAGTATCAACAATTCTATTTCTCAATCACAAAAAGTATATGATTGGTTAACATTTAATAACGAAACAAAGACTGGTACTTTTGTGTCTTTACCCCAAAGATTACAAATACCAGAAAATATCAAAGAACAATTAATCGTTGAATTGTATAACAAATAATCTGACAGTAATCTAAAAACTATGGCAATTCTAAATTTTCAAAAGCCCGATAAGGTAATCATGATAGATTCTAATGAATTTGAAGGAAAATTCGAATTCAGACCCTTAGAACCTGGTTACGGATTAACTGTTGGTAATGCTCTTAGAAGAGTTTTACTATCTTCATTAGAGGGTTATGCAATTACCTCAATAAAAATTGATGGTGTAGATCACGAATTTTCTACCATCCCAGGCGTTGTTGAAGATGTAACTGAAATCATCTTAAACCTCAAAGAAATGAGGTTTAAACGTCAGATTGACGAAATTGATAACGAAACTGTATCATTAAATTTTAGTGGTAAAAATCAAATTTTAGCCGGCGATTTCCAAAAACATATTTCAGGTTTTCAGGTCCTTAATCCAGATTTGTTAGTTTGTAATCTTGAAAAAGATGTGCAAATCAATATGGAATTGACTATCGAAAAAGGAAGAGGTTATGTGCCTGCTGAAGAAAACAAAAAAGCCAATGCCTCTATAGGTACCATTTTTACTGATTCTATTTTTACACCTATCAAGAATGTAAAATACAACATCGAAAACTTTAGGGTAGAACAAAAAACTGACTTCGAAAAATTGGTTTTTGAAATTAAAACCGATGGGTCTATTAATCCTAAAGATGCCTTAACCGAAGCGGCCAAAATTTTAATTCACCACTTCATGTTGTTCTCTGATGAGAGAATTACATTAGAGGCCGATGAAATTGCACAAACCGAAACTTATGACGAAGAGTCATTGCACATGAGACAATTGCTTAAAACTAAATTAGTTGATATGGATTTGTCTGTAAGAGCTCTTAACTGTTTAAAAGCTGCTGAAGTAGACACCCTAGGTGATTTAGTGTCTTTTAATAAAAATGATTTGATGAAATTTAGAAATTTTGGTAAAAAATCATTAACAGAATTAGACGAATTAGTTGCTGCAAAAAACCTTCACTTCGGAATGGATTTGGCAAAATATAAACTTGATAGAGATTAATAATAGCTAAGCTATTAAAAAGTAATAGACATGAGACACGGAAAAAAAATAAATCATTTAAGTAGAAAAACCGGACACCGCAAAGCGATGTTGGCTAACATGGCTTGTTCTTTAATTGAGCACAAGCGTATTAATACTACAGTTGCAAAAGCAAAAGCTCTTAGAGTTTTTATTGAGCCTTTAGTAACCAAGTCTAAAGAAGACACCACCCACAACCGCAGAACCGTATTTTCTTATATCAGAGACAAATATGCCGTTACTGAGTTGTTTAGAGAAGTAGCCGCTAAAGTAGGCGACAGACCAGGTGGATATACCAGAATTATTAAGTTAGGAAACAGACTTGGTGACAATGCCGATATGGCTATGATTGAGTTTGTTGACTTTAATGAGCTTTACAACGGTGGTAAAAAAGAAGAGAAAAAAGGGAGAAGTAGAAGAGGAAAATCAAAAAAATCTGATGCTCCTGTTGCTGAAGCACCTCAAGTTGAAGAAACTCCAGCTGTAGAAGAAACTCCTCAAGCCGCTGCTGAATCGGCTCCTGAGGCTTCTCAAGAAGAACCTTTAACCGACGGTGCAGAGGAAAACAAAGAATCTTAATCAGATGATTAACATTTAGCATACCAAAAAAGGATAAACAATTTGTTTATCCTTTTTTTTGTACCATTTTTTTAAACTAATTTTGCATTTATAACACCTCAATCATGATAAATAGAAAAAAAGCCCTGGTGCTTCTTGCGGATGGAACCATTTTTTATGGCAAGTCTGTGGGCCTAGCAGGCAAAGCCTTCGGAGAAGTTTGTTTTAATACCGGTATGACGGGTTACCAAGAAATCTTTACAGACCCTTCATACTTTGGTCAAATTATGCTTACCACCAATGCACATATTGGCAACTATGGGGTAAATGAAGCCGAAGTGGAGTCTGATGGCATCAAAATTTCGGGTCTTATTTGCAAAAACTTTAGTTTTAATCATTCGCGTTATAGAGATAGCGAAGACTTATTTACCTATTTTCAAAAACATCAATTAGTGGCTATTTCAGACGTAGATACCCGTGCCATGGTGAGCTATATTAGAGATTTTGGAGCCCAAAACGCTGTTATCTGCACTGATGACACCCCACTTGAAGACCTCAAAAAAGCGTTGTCTGCTATCCCAGATATGAGCGGACTAGAGTTGGCCTCAAAAGTTTCTACCAAAGAAGCTTATACCGTAGGAGACCCCAACGCACCATATAAAGTTGCTGCGATTGATTTGGGCATCAAAAAAAATATATTAAGACATTTTGTAAACAGAAACTGTTTCGTTAAAGTTTTTCCGTTCGATGTTACGTTTGCAGAGGTTAACAAATTTGAACCGGATGCTTATTTTTTATCAAACGGACCCGGTGATCCTGAACCGCTTACAGAAGCACAAACCTTGGCCAAAGCCATGATTGCCAGCAACAAGCCCGTTTTTGGTATTTGCTTAGGGCACCAAACCATTGCTTTGGCTCATGGCATTTCAACCTATAAAATGTTTAACGGACACAGAGGTATCAACCACCCGGTGATGAACTTGCAAACCACCCGAGGAGAGGTTACCTCTCAAAACCACGGATTTGCAGTTAATAAAGAAGAATTAGAACAACACCCCGAATTTGAACTCACCCACGTGCACCTAAATGATGGTTCGGTTGCCGGCATGAAAATGAAACACAAACCTGTGTTTTCAGTGCAGTACCACCCAGAGGCTAATCCCGGTCCGCATGATTCGGAATACTTATTTGATGAGTTTATTACCAAAATTGAAGAAAGCAAAGCTATCTTAAAGTAAATTACTTTGTGAAGGAAAAATAGGTGGCATCATTGCTTCTTTTGTATCGATAATGATGTTAAATTGAGGCTTTTAGTTTATTTTAATTGCCAAATCTCATAATTTAAAATTACTGAAATTTTTATAAAATTTCTTCAAAGGTCATGGGATTAAAGGATTAAATTATTATAAAAAGTTATTTTTTTAACAAAAAATTCGTACATCCACTATTTTAACACATGTTAAAAAAAATTATCTTTACCATAAAAAGTTGTGCATAAATATTTGTTCGCTTTGCTGGGTTTGATGTCTAGTTTTACACATGCTCAAAGTAAACTACTCAATGGCGTAGTAGAGGTAGCTGGTCATGAGGTTGAAAATATTCATATTTTAAATTTATCTAACGAAAAATCAACCATCACCAATGCCAAAGGTGAATTTATCATTGAAGCAGCTACAGGCGATTTGTTGGTGTTTAGTGCCTTGCATCTTGATTATTGGAGGCAATCTGTAAAAGATCATGACTTTAATGAAGGCAAAATACGCATCAAAATGACCCCTAAAGTAAATCAGTTGAGTGAAGTAGTTGTAACAGATCAAGCACAATTAACCGCAAAGGGTTTGGGTATCATCAATTATACCCCCAAAACCATGACAGTGGCACAACGCCGATTGCACGCGGCTTCCGGCGGAAATTTATTGTCTGTAGACAACATCATAAATTGGATTTCTGGCAGGACCAAACAACTGAGACAAAACGTTGATTTAGAATATTCAGAAAAATTAAGAACCAGGTTGAGTCTTTATTGTAATGAAAATTATTGCATAGAAACCCTAAAAATTCCTGAAGAATACGTGGGTGGTTTTTATTACTTTGCCACAGATAATAAAGATTTGGTGCTGAGTTTAGAAGCCAAAAACATCGAACAAGTTAAACTAAAATTAGCAGACTTATCTTTAGCATACCTGCTTTTAGTAGAGGAATACGAATTGAGTTTAAAAAAGAATTAACCAAAACATACAAATCATGAGCCGATTTAAATATATTTTATTGATAAATTTATTAGCCATACTCTGTTTGCCACAGCTAATGAATGCACAAATCATGGTGCGAGAAATTTTAAGAGGCCAAATTGTATCGGCAGAGGTAGAGGTAGACAATGTTGAGATTTTTAACAAATCGTCTAACAAAGGAGCCATTACAGATAAAGACGGACTGTATACCATTTATGCCATGGTGTCTGATACGCTAGTTATTCAAAGTGTGCAAATAAAACCCCTCGAAATAGTTTTAATAGAAGACGATTTTAAGCTCAATGTGTTTAAAATCAGACTTAACCTCTTTGTAAACGAACTAGAAGAAGTTGTTGTAACTCCTACCTCGCTTACGGGTGATTTGCTAAAAGACATCAAAAACACCAAAGTGTATGTGCTGAGAGAAAATTTTGAACAAAATAAGATAATCAATCTAGAATTTGTAGATGATGGGGCAACCTCGCCAACCAACAAAGCCATGCCCTCTAACCAAACCATCCCGCTGGGTGTAGATTTGGTGAAAGTTGGTAAACTCTTTAAAGAGGCAGTTTTTGGCAAAAAGAAAAATGTCAAAAAAATAGATTATAACAAAGTGCGAACCGAAATCATCAAAGAAAAATTTACTTACTCGTTTTTTACAGAAACGTTAGACCTGAAAATGGAAGATTTTGAAAAATTCCTGCTTCACTGCGAAACCGATCCTGAATTTAAAAAACTTATCGCCTACAACAAAGAATTTGAGCTGATTGAGTTTTTAGTAGAAAAAAGAAAAACGTTTGCACCTTAGGGGAATGTGACAATTAGTCAATTATCAATTAGCCAATTAGCCAATGAGCGAATGAGCGAATTCCGATTCCGTTCGGTCATCAGGACAAGTTTCCGATTCCTTGCAGTCTTCGGGACACGTGAGTCAATAAGTCAATTTCAACTTTCAAACTTTC
>DAIRDG010000043.1:0-18149 GCA_036796275.1 Flavobacterium sp. | reverse complement strand
CAATGGCACCTATGTGTTTACTCCCAATGCCGGGCAATGTGCCCAAGCGGTGACCTTAACGGTAACCATTTCTAGTGGTGTGACTGTTGCAATATCAGGCAATCAACAACTTTGCATAGGAAGTAATACCCAGTGGACTGCATCGGTGGCAGGAGGAACTTGGGAAAGTGACAACCCAAATATTGTTTTGGTAGATGCCAATGGAAACATCAGCAGTGTAGGCATAGGGTCTGCAAGCATTAGCTATTTTGTACCCGGTAGTTGTAATGGTTTGGTAAGTCTTGCAATTGAAGTGATTGAACTACCAACACCAACGCTTAATGATACTATCATCTGTTTAGACAACACAACAGGTCAAGTAATAAACCCTGTTCTATTAGACAGCGGACTGACCACAACTGATCATGTTTTTTCGTGGACACTTAATGGTTCACCGCTATCCACCACTCAAAGCAGTCACTTGGCTACCCAAGTAGGCACCTATGTTGTAACGGCCACAAATATTTTAACAAACTGCTCGGCTAGTGCAATGGCTGTGGTGTCTGCTACCTCTCAACCTAACGCAACGGCTGTGGTTGGAGAAGATTTTAATCAGAATCAAATTATCACCATTACCGTATCAGGTGGCTCAGGAGCGTATGAATTTATCTTAAACGATGGGTTTCCGCAAAGTAGCCCCATATTCACTAACGTGCAACAAGGAGAAAACATCATTACCATCAGAGACCTCAACGGTTGCAATGATTTAATGTTAACTGTGAATGCCCTAAAATACCCCTTATATTTTACCCCAAACGGCGATGGTTTTCATGACACTTGGCAAATCAGTGGACTAGAAAATCAACCCAATGCCATGATTTACATTTTTGACCGATTTGGCATGTTGATCAAATCTTTAAAAGCCTCCGATGCTAACGGTTGGGATGGCACTTTTAACGGAAAAAATGTCATATCAAGCGATTATTGGTTCACCCTATTCTACCAAAACCGAGAAGGCACCAACAAAGAGTTTAAGGCCCATTTTAGCTTGATCAGATAAGTTTAAATTATCTATTGAAATCTTAAACAGTCATATCATTTTGCAACTACAAGCAGATTAATGGCTATTTTTGTTTATAAAAATGCTGTGCCCAAACAAAATCTAGCCCCTAATCTCTTTAAATTTGGTTTAAACACCTACCTTCATAGCTCTTTGCATGTGGCCTTCACCATCAGTGCCATCACCTTGCTAAGCTACTACAAACTTGATAAATGCATCAACCTGATTCATGTGCTGTTGGTGTTTTTTGCTTCTGTGGTGGGTTACAATTTCCTAAAATACCAAAACGATTGGAGGCATCAAAAAACGCATCAGTTTTATTTGATCATCAGTGTACTGGCAGTAGGTTGTGCCATTTGGTTGTGGTGGATGTTTTTTTGGTGGGCAAAATTAATTTTAATTTTTCATGTGTTGCTTTTGGTGATGTATCAAAAAATAAGACCCCTCGGTTGGCTCAAAATGTTTTATGTGGCAATGGTCATTAGCAGCCTGACCACTTTTTTTCCGATGATAGATGTCAGTTTGGGCAAACTCTCAACCCTAAACCCACAAGCGTGGTGGTTGCTGGTAAAAAATTTCTTACTCATTTTAGCTTTGCTTATACCGTTTGAAATAGCAGCTGTAGAAACAGATGACTTATTGTCAAAAACCTTACCTCAACGCTTTGGCATCCATAAAATTAAATGGTTAGGCTATGTTTTAATCAGTTTGTTTATTTTAATCAGTGTGGTTTATTTCTCTGTTTTTTCAGACATCATCATGGCATGCTTAGTCTTCCTGTTTGTATATTCTTCATCACCCAAACGTTCTATGTATTACACTTCCCTGTGGGGAGATGCCCTGCCAATCATTTGGCTTTTTTTATACCTGATTGAAAAGCGGTTTTAACCGTTTTTGTGTGAATTCAAAACTGCACCAAGTTCAAAAACAATAAAAATTCATATTTTTGTAAAAAAAAGATGCTCGGACTCAAATTACCATCAGACCCCCGTTGGGCAGACATAGCAGAAAAAAATATCGAACAAATCTTGATAGACCACGCTTGGTGCGAACAAAAAGCAGCTAGCATGGCCATTTCTATCATCGTAACCAACCCAGACAAGACTGAGCTCATCAACGAAATGACCGACTTGGTTCGCGAAGAAATGGGGCATTTTAAGATGGTGATGCAAAAACTCAAAGCCTATGGCTATCAATTAGGGCCACAAAGACCTGACGAATACGTGAAAAAAATTCAGCAGTTTTTTCCGAAAGGGGGATCTCGTACAGATGGCTTGGTGCATCACTTATTGGTGGCAGCCCTCATAGAAGCCCGTTCTTGTGAACGTTTTAGGGTGTTGTCTGAAAACTTAGAAGATCAAAATTTGGCCAAATTTTATTTCGACTTGATGAAATCTGAAGCCAGTCACTATACCCTGTTTTTAAAATTTGCCAGAAAATATGACGATCCAGAAAAAGTAAACAAAAAGTGGCAAGCCTTGTTGACTTATGAAGCCGAGGTGATGAGGTCGCTAAACAAACACGAGAGCATACACGGGTAACAGGTATGATCAATAACATACAAGCATAAAAAAACCCAAAACATTGTTTTGGGTTTTTTTATGAAAAGGAGATTCAGACTAGCGTCTTTTTTCTCTAATTTTTGCTTTTTTACCGGTAAGGTCTCTAAAGTAGAAGATTCTTGCTCTACGTACTTTACCTCTTTGGTTAACTTCTATTTTTTGTAAAGTTGGCATGTTGAGTGGGAAAATTCTTTCTACCCCAACAGCACCAGACATTTTTCTGATGGTAAAAGTTTCAGTGGCACCAGACCCTCTGCGTTGAATAACTACGCCTTTAAAAAACTGGGTTCTGGTTTTTTCACCTTCTTTAATTTCTGTATATACCGTGATGGTATCACCTGCTCCAAATTCAGGTAAATCTTTTTTGGAAACTAATTCGTTTTCAACGAATTTTACTAAATTGTTCATAACAAAATTTATAAAACGTTAAGATTCAAAGCAACATGCACGGTCTTCGTCAGAGGTTGGTTTAAAAGTGGATGCAAAATTAATTATTTTTTTGGTATTTCCATGTAGAATCTTGTTTTTTTTCTCTCAATTTTTATTTTTATGAAAAAACTGACTTTTGGTTAAAAAAACTACCGCTTTCTTTTTTTGTTTGTGTCAATCACTTAATTTTGACTGTTTGCTAAATACTTTGTATGACACCCCCTCAAAACCAAAACTCTTGGCTTTTTGAAATCACATCTCAAAAAAAATGGTTTGCCATTCCGTTCAAAGCATTGTGGCAATACCGTGATTTGTTGCAACTTTTAATACACCGAGACCTCACTACGCTCTACAAACAAACCCTATTGGGTCCGCTGTGGTTTTTTATTCAACCCCTGATAACTGCCATAATTTTTACGGTTGTTTTTAATGACTTGGCAGGCATCCAAACCGGAGAAATTCCTGCTTTGTTGTTTAATTTAGTGAGCATTACCATCTGGAATTACTTTGCCAACTGCCTTACAGACACCTCCGATACCTTCAAGAAAAATGCCGCCATCTTTGGCAAAGTGTATTTTCCGAGGCTACTCATGCCACTCACCGTGGTGATTACCAACTTGGCCAAAATGCTCATCCAATTGTTGTTGTATTTTATTTTTTATGCCTATTACCGTTTTGAAGGTTTAGAGCCGCTGCTCAGCATCAAATCTATGTTATTCCCGCTTATTGTTATCAATATGGGCTTGCTAGGCTTGTCATTAGGGCTCATCATATCTTCTATGGTTACCAAATACCGAGACTTAACGTTTTTGGTAAGCTTTGGGGTACAATTGTTATTGTTTGCCTCTGCAGTCATTTATCCCATGGCATTAATAGACCAAAAAATACCCAATTACAGCTGGCTTGTCAGGTTGAATCCGTTGGCTTATTTGGTTGAATCTTCACGCTATTTATTACTCAATCAAGGAGACGTTCAATTACAAAACATCTTTTACACCATCCTGATCACCTTTGGGTTGCTGCTATTAGGCTTATTGATGTTTCACAAAACAGAAAAAGACTTTATAGACACCATCTGATGAAAAAGCTTGTTTTACTCAGTTTAATTTTATTGTATTCTTGCCAATCTGAAACAATCACTTTTGAAACTTCAGACCTGCAAGTTCGCTTACCCCGTTGGCTCAGTCCGTGCAAAGACCTCAACCCAACGGCTCCCTACCAATGGAAAAACGAAACCGAAGATTTTTATGTCATCATCAACTTTCAAGACAAAACAACCGCTCACAAATTGCTTGATGATCTTGGGTATCCTGCAAATTTTGAGGGCAATTACACCTATTTAATCAATGACATCAAGGGCAACTTCAAAATTAAAAACTACGCACAAGCCAATCTCAAAATCAACCAAATGCCCGCCACCACTTTGCAATTTGAGGGCAAGCTTGCTGAATATGACTTTTATTATCATGCAGCCTTTTATGACGCCCCAGAAGCTTATTATCAAATGACCATCTGGACTCATCAAAATAACAAGGCCAAGCACCAACAACTCATGCAAGAAATGTTGAAAAGATTGGTTATAAAATAAAATTAGAAGCCAATCGCTTGGGTATATTAGTGAGCCATTTTCTGGTTTTCCGTTTTAGTTGTTTTTGCCAATAAAGTTTTTCTAAACAACCAAAGAGCTTCCGCTGGTCGCTTTTGGCTGTTAACAAAAACTAACTATTGGCAGGCAACAAGCTATCACTGCAACCCAGGCTAGTCGATAAACCATTGCTTCAAAAAACACCAAAAAAAATCCTGATTTATTATCAGGATGTTTTATTAGGCTTGCCCAGTTGGGCCAAAATTAAGCGGAATGTTGGGCAATTCTTTGTCTTCAATAGGCCCATACATGTGTTCAAATTTTTTGATATTATCAGCCAAAGCACTTAAAAATCGTTTGGCATGCTGTGGGGTCAAAATAATTCTCGACTTCACCTTTGCTTTAGGCACACCAGGCATCAAAGAAATATAATCTACCACAAATTCTGAATGTGAATGATTAATGATGGCCAAATTAGAATAAATGCCTTGGGCAGTGTTCTCATCTAACTCAATATTAATTTGTCCTTGCGGATTATTTTGGTCTTGCATAACTAGCGTATTTAATTTAATCTTTTGGTGAATATCCAAATTTACATAAAAAATTTGGTAAAAAAAACAACCTCTCACATAAGTCTGATGGCTCAGCATTAAGAGAGAGGGTGTTTTGGTGTAAGCTTAGTATCTGTATTCTTCTTGAGACACTAAAAATTTATCGTGTTCTTCTTTTGAGCCTACCAAAATTTGGTCGTAACGTCTCATACCAGTACCTGCAGGAATTCTGTGTCCTACAATTACATTTTCTTTCAAGCCTTCCAAGAAGTCTACCTTGCCAGCCACTGCTGCTTCATTAAGCACTTTGGTGGTTTCCTGGAATGAGGCTGCCGAAATAAATGATTTGGTTTGCAACGATGCTCTGGTAATTCCTTGCAATACGGGAGTTCCGGTTGCAGGCACCACATCTCTGGCAACCACCAAGTTTTTATCCTCACGCTTAAGCATTGAGTTTTCGTCTCTCAATTCTCTAGACGTGATAATTTGACCTGGCTTCAGTTTTTGAGAATCACCAGCTTCTTCAACAAATTTTAACCCAAATAACTTATCATTTTCTACAATAAAGTCTTTGGTGTGGATGAGTTGGTCTTCTAAGAAAATAGTATCACCGGGGTCTTGAACTCTCACCTTACGCATCATCTGTCTGATGATTACCTCAAAGTGTTTGTCGTTAATTTTTACCCCTTGCAAACGGTATACCTCCTGAATTTCGTTTACCAAATATTGTTGTACTGCAGAAGGCCCTTGTATGGTTAAGATGTCTTCTGGTGTAATAGCTCCGTCTGACAACGGGCTACCAGCTTTGATAAAGTCGTTTTCTTGAACCAAAATCTGGTTAGACAATTTCACCAAATAGCGTTTGATTTCACCAAATTTAGATTCTACTACAATCTCACGGTTACCTCTTTTAATTTTTCCAAAAGATACTACCCCGTCAATTTCTGACACCACCGCAGGATTAGAAGGATTTCTGGCCTCTAATAATTCGGTAATTCTTGGTAAACCTCCTGTGATATCGCCAGCTTTTGATGATTTTCTTGGAATTTTTACTAAAACTTTACCAGCTTTAATTTTTTCGCCATCTTCCACCATCAAGTGAGCTCCAACTGGTAAGTTATAGGACTTGATTAAATCGTCTTTTTTACCAAAAATCAACAAGGTTGGCACTAATTTTTTACCACGGCTATCAGAAATTACTTTTTCCGAGAAACCAGTTTGTTCGTCAATTTCAACCTGAAAACTTTGGCCTTGTTCTAAATCTTCAAAAGATACTTTACCATCGGTTTCAGATACTATAACACCATTAAAGGGATCCCACTTACAAATAAGTGTTCCTTTTTCAACCACTTCGCCATCTTTAACAAAAATAGTAGATCCATAAGGTATGTTGTGTGTGTTTAGCACCAATTCGGTATTCACATCTATCAATTTAAGTTCTGTAGAACGAGACACCACAATTTCGATGGCATTGCCTTCATTGTCAGTGCTTTTTACCGTTCTGAGGTCGTCTAAGATTAATTTACCTTTAAACTTGGTAACAATGGTTGATTCTTCAGAAGCACCCCCTGCAACACCACCCACGTGGAAGGTTCTGAGGGTAAGCTGTGTTCCTGGTTCACCAATAGATTGAGCTGCAACCACCCCTACAGATTCGCCGTATTGTATCATTTGGCCAGTGGCTAAGTTTCTACCATAGCATTTAGCACAAATTCCTTTTTCGGCTTCACACGTTAGTGGAGATCTTACTTCCACACGTTCGATAGGTGAATTTTCTATGATTTGAACTTTTTCTTCGGTAATTTCTTCACCAGCTTTCACCACAACCAAAGAAGTTGAAGGATCTATTACATCATTTAAAGCAACTCTACCTAAGATTCTTTCTCCTAAAGATTCTACAATCTCTTCGTTTTTCTTAAGAGCAGATACTTCGATGCCTCTTAGGGTACCACAATCGTCAAGATTTACAATAACATCTTGTGCTACATCGTGTAATCTTCTGGTTAAATAACCCGCATCGGCAGTTTTAAGAGCGGTATCCGCCAATCCTTTTCTGGCACCGTGCGTAGAAATAAAGTATTCTAAAATTGATAAACCTTCTTTAAAGTTAGATAAAATTGGGTTTTCGATAATTTCTCCACCGGCAGAAGTTGATTTTTTTGGCTTAGCCATCAAACCTCGCATCCCGGTAAGCTGACGGATCTGTTCTTTAGAACCCCTTGCACCAGAATCAAGCATCATGAATACCGAGTTAAACCCTTGTTGGTCTTCTCTAATTTTCTTCATGGCCAATTCTGTTAGCATGGCATTGGTAGACGTCCAAACATCAATAACTTGGTTATATCGCTCGTTATTGGTGATTAAACCCATGTTATAGTTCATAGATATCACATCAACTTGCTGATTGGCATCAGCAATTAAACTATCTTTTTGTTCTGGGATTACAATATCACCTAAGCTAAAAGATAATCCTCCTTGGAAGGCATACTTATAACCCATCCCTTTCATGTTATCTAAAAACTCAGCAGTAGTTGGCACATCTGTCATAGACAAAATTCTACCAATGATATCTCTTAATGATTTTTTGGTAAGCACCTCATTGATGTATCCTACTTTTTCTGGCACTACTTCATTAAATAATACTCTACCAGCAGTGGTTTGAATTATTTTGTTTACCAATTCTCCTTTTTCATTCAAGTCTTTGGTTCGCACTTTGATGCTGGCATTGAGTTCACATTTGCCTTCGTTGATGGCAATGGTAACTTCTTCTGGAGAATAAAATATTTTGCCTTCTCCTAAAACTTTTCTTTCAGGGGTAGACAAGCGTTCTTTGGTCATGTAATACAGACCCAAAACCATATCTTGTGATGGTACGGTAATTGGTGCACCATTAGCAGGGTTTAGGATGTTATGCGAAGCCAACATCAATACTTGGGCTTCAAGGATAGCCTCTGGCCCTAAGGGTAAATGCACGGCCATTTGATCCCCATCAAAGTCGGCATTAAAAGCCGTACAAGTAAGGGGGTGCAACTGAATAGCTTTACCTTCAATCAGCTTTGGCTGAAATGCCTGTATCCCTAATCTGTGTAAGGTAGGAGCACGGTTGAGGAGCACAGGGTGTCCTTTGATCACGTTTTCTAAGATATCCCAAACAACAGGTTCTTTTTTATCGATTATTTTTTTGGCAGATTTTACAGTTTTTACAATACCTCTTTCAATTAATTTTCTAATCACAAAAGGTTTATAAAGTTCTGCAGCCATGTCTTTTGGTAATCCGCATTCAAACAATTTTAATTCTGGCCCAACAACAATTACTGAACGAGCAGAGTAATCTACACGTTTTCCAAGGAGGTTCTGACGGAATCTTCCTTGTTTTCCTTTTAGGGAATCAGACAATGATTTGAGTGGTCTGTTTGATTCTGTTTTCACAGCAGATGCTTTTCTGGTGTTGTCAAAAAGCGAATCTACAGCTTCTTGCAACATTCTTTTTTCGTTTCTTAAGATTACCTCAGGAGCTTTGATCTCAACCAATCTTTTTAAACGGTTGTTTCTAATGATCACTCTTCTGTATAAGTCATTTAAATCTGAGGTTGCAAAACGACCACCATCTAGTGGCACCAAAGGTCTTAATTCTGGTGGAATAACCGGAATTACTTTAAGAATCATCCACTCCGGATTGTTTTCTCTGTTATTATTGGCGTCTTTAAAGGCTTCTACAACCTGTAATCTTTTGAGTGCTTCGGTTTTTCTTTGTTTAGAGGTTTCGGTGTTAGCACTGTGTCTTAATTGGTAAGACAATTGTTCTAAATCTAATCTAGACAACAAGTCCATCACACATTCTGCTCCCATTTTGGCAATAAACTTATTAGGGTCTGTGTCTTCTAAATACTGATTTTCCATCGGAAGACTTTCTTGAATGGTCAAGTATTCTTCTTCGGTAAGAAACTCCATCATTTCGATAGATTCTCCATCTGGTTTTTTGGCAATACCCGGCTGAATGACTACATATCTTTCGTAATAAATAATCATATCGAGTTTTTTAGAAGGCAAGCCTAATAAATAACCAATTTTGTTTGGCAATGACCTAAAATACCAAATGTGTGCAATGGGCACAACTAAGTTGATATGGCCTACGCGATCTCTTCTTACTTTTTTCTCAGTAACCTCTACACCACATCTGTCGCAAACAATATTTTTGTAACGAATTCTTTTGTATTTTCCGCAAGCACACTCATAATCTTTAACCGGACCAAAAATTCTTTCACAAAACAAACCGTCACGTTCTGGTTTGTGTGTTCTGTAGTTAATGGTTTCTGGCTTTAAAACTTCACCTCTAGATTCTGATAATATAGATTCTGGTGAGGCTAAACCAATTGATATTTTGTTGAACCTTTTAACTGTATTTTTGTCTTTATTTCTGTTTATCATGATGATAATTTTTTTGAAAATTTAATAAAAAATGACCTTTCAATCAGATTGAAATTACTCTTCTAATCTAATGTCTAATCCAAGGCCTTTCAGCTCATGCATTAATACATTAAATGATTCTGGCAAGCCAGGCTCTGGCATTGGTTCACCTTTTACAATGGCTTCGTAAGCTTTGGCTCTACCAACCACATCGTCAGATTTTACGGTTAAAATTTCTCTTAAGGTACTAGAAGCTCCATAAGCTTCGAGTGCCCAAACTTCCATTTCACCAAAACGCTGACCACCAAATTGGGCTTTACCACCCAAAGGCTGTTGTGTAATTAAAGAGTATGGTCCGATAGAACGGGCATGCATCTTATCATCTACCATGTGGCCAAGTTTTAAGATATACATTACTCCAACGGTTGCTGGCTGGTGAAAACGTTCACCGGTGCCACCGTCATATAGATAAGTGTGTCCGAATCTTGGGATACCTGCCTCATCTGTATATTCGTTAATCTGATCTAAAGAAGCTCCATCAAAAATTGAGGTTGCAAACTTTTTGCCTAAATTCTTTCCGGCCCACCCAAGAACGGTTTCGTAAATTTGCCCAATGTTCATACGCGAAGGTACACCTAATGGGTTTAATACAATGTCTACTGGGGTGCCATCTTCTAAGAAAGGCATGTCTTCGTCTCTTACGATTCTGGCTACAATACCTTTATTTCCGTGACGACCAGCCATTTTATCCCCAACTTTTAACTTTCGTTTTTTGGCAATGTATACTTTGGCAAGTTTTAAAATTCCAGAAGGTAATTCGTCTCCAACTGTAATTGTAAACTTATCTCTTCTAAGAGCTCCTTGCAAGTCGTTTAATTTGATTTTAAAGTTATGCAACAAGTCATTTACAATAGTGTTGGTTTCATTATCAGATACCCATTTACCTTTATCTAAGTGAGCAAAATCATCAACGGCATTCAGCATTTTGAGGGTAAATTTCTTACCTTTTGGTAAAACTTCTTCGCCTAAATCATTGTAAACACCTTGAGAGGTTTTGCCATTAACAACATGAAATAATTTGTCGATTAATTTGTCTCTTAACTCGTTAAATTTTATTTCATATTCAATTTCGAGGGCAGCTACTTCTTCTTTTTCTTTGGCTTTTTTCTTTTTATCTTTTACAGAACGCTCAAATAATTTTTTATCTAAAACAACGCCTCTTAAGGAGGGAGATGCTTTTAGAGAAGCGTCTTTTACATCACCTGCTTTATCGCCAAAAATTGCTTTTAATAATTTTTCTTCGGGGGTTGGGTCAGATTCTCCTTTTGGTGTAATTTTACCGATAAGGATGTCGCCAGGTTTTACTTCGGCTCCAATTCTGATCATACCGTTTTCATCTAAGTCTTTGGTAGCTTCTTCAGATACATTTGGGATGTCGTTAGTTAACTCTTCATTCCCTAATTTGGTGTCTCTTACTTCCAAAGCATATTCATCTACGTGAATAGAGGTAAAAATATCGTCTCTTACTACTTTTTCAGAAATCACAATTGCATCCTCAAAGTTATAACCTTTCCATGGCATAAATGCAACTTTTAGGTTTCTTCCAAGTGCTAGCTCCCCATTTTGTGTGGCATAACCCTCACAAAGTACTTGGCCTTGTTTTACTCTATCGCCTTTTCTTACAATTGGTTTTAGATTGATACAAGTGCTTTGGTTTGTTTTTTGAAACTTAGTAAGTTTATAGGTTTTTTCTTCAGATTCAAATGAAACTAATTTTTCAATTTCTTCTCTGTCATACCTTAAGGTAATTTTTTCGGCATCCACATACACTACTTCACCATCACCTTCGGCATTGATTAAAACTCTTGAGTCTGAGGCCACTTGTCTTTCAAGACCTGTGCCTACAATTGGAGCTTCTGGTCTTAACAAAGGTACCGCCTGACGCATCATGTTAGATCCCATCAAAGCACGGTTAGCATCATCGTGTTCTAAGAACGGAATCAACGAAGCCGAAATAGATGCAATTTGATTGGTAGAAACGTCGGTGTAATTAACCTGAGCAGGATCTACTACAGGGAAATCTCCTTCTTCTCTGGCAATAATTTTTTCTGGTAAAATTTTACCATTGGTATCCATTTCGATGTTGGCTTGGGCAATCATCATCCCCTCTTCCTCTTCAGCACTCAAATAAACGGGTTCAGATTTTAGGTCAACCACTCCATTGTTTACTTTTCTGTAGGGGGTTTCAATGAATCCCATGCTGTTTACTTTTGCAAATACACCTAATGAGGAGATCAAACCAATGTTTGGACCTTCAGGTGTTTCAATGGGGCATAATCTTCCGTAGTGGGTATAATGTACGTCTCGCACTTCAAAGCCAGCTCTTTCTCTAGACAAACCACCTGGTCCGAGTGCAGATAACCTCCGTTTGTGGGTAATTTCTGCCAACGGATTGGTTTGATCCATAAACTGAGATAACTGGTTGGTGCCAAAAAATGAATTGATAACCGATGATAAAGTTTTGGCATTAATTAAGTCGATTGGTGTAAAGACTTCATTATCTCTCACATTCATTCTCTCTCTGATGGTTCTGGCCATACGAGCCAAACCAACACCAAATTGAGCTGATAATTGTTCTCCAACGGTTCTTACACGTCTGTTTGACAAGTGGTCAATGTCGTCAATTTCAGCTTTAGCATTAATTAACTCAATTAAATATTTTACGATGGTGATGATATCTTCTTTGGTCAAGACTTGCTTGTCCATTGGGGTATCAAGATTTAGTTTTTTGTTGATTCTATAACGTCCAACTTCACCCAGGTTATATCTTTGGTCAGAGAAAAATAATTTATCTATGATTCCTCTTGCAGTTTCTTCATCTGGTGGTTCGGCATTTCTAAGTTGTCTGTAGATATGCTCAACCGCTTCTTTCTCAGAGTTGGTTGGGTCTTTTTGTAAGGTATTATGTATAATAGCAAAATCAGACTGGTTGTTATCTTCTTTATGCAAAAGAATAGACTTTACGTTTGATTCTACAATTTCGTTTGCGTTGTCTTTGTCTATGATGGTGTCTCTATCAAGAATAATTTCATTTCTTTCAATAGATACAACCTCTCCTGTGTCTTCGTCTACAAAGTCTTCAAACCATGTATTAAGCACACGAGCGGCCAATTTACGGCCGATGTATTTTTTCATCCCAGTTTTTGATACTTTAATTTCTTCTGCAAGATCAAAAATTTCGAGTATGTCTTTATCTCTTTCAAAGCCAATGGCTCTAAAAAGGGTGGTAACCGGTAATTTTTTCTTTCTATCGATGTAGGCATACATCACATTATTGATGTCCGTTGCAAATTCTATCCAAGAACCCTTGAACGGAATGATACGGGCTGAATATAACTTGGTTCCATTGGCATGAAACGATTGTCCGAAAAACACCCCAGGAGATCTGTGTAATTGTGATACAATAACACGTTCTGCTCCGTTGATTACGAATGTACCACTAGGTGTCATGTAAGGAATTGTACCGAGATAAACATCTTGAACAATGGTTTCAAAATCTTCATGTTCAGGATCAGTACAATATAATTTTAATCTTGCCTTAAGCGGAACACTGTAGGTAAGGCCTCTTTCTATACATTCTTGTATGCTGTATCGTGGAGGGTCTACAAAGTAATCAAGAAATTCTAAAACGAAATTATTTCTGGTGTCGGTTATTGGAAAATTTTCCATGAAGGTGTTGTATAAACCTTCGTTGCCTCTTTCTTCGGATTTGGTTTCTAATTGAAAAAAATCTTTAAAAGATTTAACTTGAATATCCAAAAAATCAGGGTAATTTGGGATATTTTTAGTGGTGGCAAAATTTATTCTTTCAGACTGATTATTTAGCATTAATGGAAAAGTTTATATTAATAATTTCATTAATATTTGTACATGTGTATCATATACGAAAAAATGGTTTAGGTCATTGAGTTAAATCTCAAGACCTAAACCTTTGTCATAAGACAATTATGAATTACTTGAGCTCTACTACAGCTCCAGCTTCTTCTAAAGATTTTTTAAGACCTTCAGCTTCATCCTTAGAAACACCTTCTTTGATGTTTGCAGGAGCTCCGTCTACCATTTCTTTAGCTTCTTTTAATCCTAAACCTGTGAGTTCTTTTACAGCTTTTACCACTGCTAATTTAGATGCACCAGCATCTTTTAATACCACAGTAAACACAGTTTGCTCTTCTGCAACTTCTGCAGCAGCACCAGCACCTCCACCAGCGGCAACTGCAACAGCAGCAGCAGCAGGCTCAATGCCATACTCGTCTTTTAAGATGGTTGCTAATTCATTTACTTCTTTTACAGTCAAATTTACTAATTGTTCTGCGAATTGTTTCAAATCTGCCATTTTCTATCGATTTAATAGGTTTTTAAAAATATAATTAATTTAGTGCTTTAGGGTTTATTATTTTTCAGATAATGTTTTTACTAATCCGGCTATAGTATTGCCACCCGATTTAAGAGCAGAAATAACATTTTTGGCTGGAGATTGTAATAATCCGATGATGTCTCCAATAACTTCTTCTTTAGATTTTATTGATATGAGGCTGTCTAATTGGTTGTCACCAATGTATACAGATTGATCAATAAAAGCTCCTTTAAGTAATGGTTTATCAGATTTTTTTCTGAATTCTTTTATCAATTTAGCTGGTGCATTACCAGTGTCTGATAAAAATATAGAGGTATTGCCTTTTAGTACAGACGACAAATCTCCATAATCATTTTCTGATGCTTCAAAAGCTTTTTGTAAAAAAGTGTTTTTTACAACGCTTAATTTAATACCTGCTTTAAAACAAGCTCTTCTTAAATTTGAAGTAGCCACTGCATCAAGTCCTGATATGTCTGCAAGATATAAGACACTGGAGTCTGCTAACTGTGCAGTTAAATCTTCAATGGCTCTTGCTTTTTCTTCTCTTGTCATAATAGAATTATTTTATCCTTAAACTGCTTTAGGATCTAGGGCAATACCCGGACTCATTGTACTAGACAAATATATAGATTTGATGTAAGTACCTTTGGCAGCAGTTGGTTTAAGTTTATTTAACGTTTGGATTAATTCACTTGCGTTTTCAGCAATTTTGTTGGCATCAAAGGAAACTCTACCGATTCCTGCATGAATAATACCGGTTTTATCAACTTTAAAGTCAATTTTTCCAGATTTTACATCAGACACCGCTTTTCCAATTTCCATGGTTACAGTTCCAGTCTTTGGGTTAGGCATTAAACCTCTAGGTCCTAAAATTCTTCCTAAGGGACCTAATTTACCCATTACTGCAGGCATGGTAACAATAACATCTACGTCTGTCCAACCATCTTTAATTTTCTGAAGATATTCGTCTAAACCTACATAATCTGCACCGGCTGCTTTAGCTTCTGCTTCTTTATCAGGTGTTACTAAGGCTAAAACCTTCATGTCTTTACCATTACCGTGAGGTAAGTTTACCACACCTCTCACCATTTGATTGGCTTTACGAGGGTCTACTCCAAGCTTAACTGCAATGTCTACAGACTCGTCAAATTTAGCACTTGCAACGTCTTTAATTAAAGAGGTAGCTTCTGTAAGGCTATATAATTTGTTTTTGTCGATTTTTGCAGCAGCAACTTTTTGTTTTTTAGTTAATTTTGCCATAATTCCTTAATTTTGAAATGGTGCAGTACCAGTTACCGTGATTCCCATTGATCTAGCCGTTCCAGCTACCATAGACATTGCACTTTCTAATGTAAAGGCATTAAGGTCTGGCATTTTGTCTTCAGCAATTGCTTTAATTTGATCCCAAGTAACACTTGCAACCTTTTTTCTGTTTGGTTGACCAGAACCCGACTTTAATTTGGCGGTTTCTAATAATTGTACTGCAGCTGGAGGTGTTTTAATCACAAATTCAAAAGACTTGTCTTTGTAGACAGTAATCTGAACAGGTAAAACTTTGCCGGGTTTATCTTGAGTTCTGGCATTAAACTGCTTACAAAATTCCATGATGTTTACCCCAGCAGCTCCCAAAGCAGGTCCAACCGGTGGCGATGGATTCGCAGCACCTCCCTTAACTTGTAGTTTAACTACTTTACTAACTTCTTTAGCCATTGTTTAAATTATTTAACGTATTTTCATTTGGAAGCAAAAACACGATTGATTTATGTAACACTTATACTTTTTCTACTTGAGCAAAACTTAATTCGAGTGGTGTTTTTCTGCCGAAAATTTTAACCATGACCTCTAATTTACGTTTTTCTTCATTTATTTTTTCAATGGTTCCATTAAATCCATTAAACGGACCATCTACTACTTTTATAGTTTCTCCATAATTGAATGGAATCATTAAACTGTCAGACTCTAAAGACAACTCATCTACTTTGCCAAGCATTCTGTTCACTTCACTTTTTCTTAATGGCAAAGGCTCTCCCCCTTTAGTTTCTCCTAAAAACCCAATGACACCAGAAATTGATTTGATGATGTGGGCAGTTTCTCCAGCTAGGTTGGCTTCTACCATGATGTAGCCAGGAAAATAAACTTTTTCTTTAGATATTTTTTTACCTTCTCTTACCTGCACTACTTTTTCTGTAGGTACTAAAACTTGTGAGATATAATCTTGTAAGTTTAATCTTACAATTTCGTTATCGATATAGGTTTTAACCTTGTGTTCTTGACCACTTACAGATCTTACTACATACCAGCTTTTTAGAGAATTATCAGACATAATTTTTAATTTAAAATATTGTATATACCTGAGATTGCTTTAGTAAAAAAGATATCGATACCCCAAATGGCTAATGATAATAATAAAGAAAAAACAGCTACAATGACTGTGTATCTTTGTGTGTCAGCCCAAGTTAACCAAGTTACATTGCCTCTTAGTTCTTGAAAAGATTCTGATATATAGTTGATTAAATTTTTCATTTTAATTTTTATTTGCACGGGTGGAGAGATTCGAACTCCCATCAACGGTTTTGGAGACCGCTATTCTACCCTTGAACTACACCCGTAATGAAAGCCAATACATTTTATGTATTGGCTTTTTAAAATTGATAATTGATAATTAGTCTAAAATTTCAGTTACCTGACCAGCACCTACCGTTCTGCCACCTTCACGGATTGCAAAACGAAGACCGATTGATAAAGCAATTGGACTTAATAAATCAACATTGATTGTTAAGTTATCACCAGGCATTACCATTTCAACACCTGTTGGTAAAGAAATTGTACCAGTTACGTCTGTTGTTCTTACGTAGAACTGTGGACGGTAGTTGTTATGGAATGGTGTATGACGACCACCTTCTTCTTTTTTCAAGATATAAACCTCAGCTTTAAATTTAGCGTGTGGTTTCACAGAACCTGGCTTACAGATTACCATACCTCTTTTGATGTCAGATTTTTCAACACCTCTTAACAATAAACCTACGTTGTCTCCAGCTTCACCTCTGTCAAGGATTTTACGGAACATCTCAACACCAGTTACAGTTGAAGTTAATTTTTCTGCACCCATCCCGATGATTTCTACTGGGTCACCTGTGTTAGCAACTCCTGTTTCAATTCTACCAGTTGCAACAGTACCTCTACCAGTAATGGTAAATACGTCTTCAACAGGCATTAAGAATGGTTTTTGGTTATCTCTAACTGGCTCTTCAATCCACTCATCAACAGCACTCATTAAAGTCATTACAGTTTCAGTCCATTTTGGCTCACCATTTAAGGCACCAAGAGCAGATCCTTGAATAACCGGACCATTATCACCATCATATTCGTAGAATGATAATAAATCTCTGATTTCCATTTCTACTAATTCTAACAATTCAGCATCATCAACCATGTCTACTTTGTTCATGAAAACAACGATACGTGGAATACCTACCTGACGACCTAAAAGGATGTGTTCTCTAGTTTGTGGCATTGGGCCATCTGTAGCAGCAACTACTAAAATTGCACCATCCATTTGAGCAGCACCTGTAACCATGTTTTTTACGTAATCCGCGTGACCTGGACAGTCAACGTGAGCGTAATGACGGTTAGCTGTTTCATATTCTACGTGAGACGTATTGATAGTAATACCTCTTTCTTTTTCTTCTGGTGCGTTGTCAATTTGGTCGAAAGACTTTGCTTTACACAAACCTGCATCAGATAATACTTTTGTAATAGCTGCTGTTAAGGTTGTTTTACCGTGGTCAACGTGACCAATAGTACCTATGTTTAGGTGGGGTTTTGTACGATTGAATGTTTCTTTTGCCATTTTAATTGAATTTAAAACTTAGTTATTATTTAGTGTTTTTATTTTTATTTTTGAGCCAATGACGGGATTTGAACCCGTGACCTCTTCCTTACCAAGGAAGCACTCTACCCCTGAGCTACACCGGCAAGATTGTAATTGTTATCTTAAATTATATGTTTTAAATGTGGGTTGAATCATTTAAAACCTGCTATTTACAACTTAAAATAAGCATTTTTAGATCATTCGGCTACGCCTCATGATCCTGAGTAAGGTGAACCTTACTCAAACTTTTGAAACGAATTTCCTCGAAAGCGAGCTTTCGGATAAATTCTT
>DAIRDG010000042.1:0-18826 GCA_036796275.1 Flavobacterium sp. | reverse complement strand
CAAAACGCCTGATCCCTCGGCAATTTTAGAAGTAACAGGCGGCGATGCCCCTGTTAAAAAAGGCTTTTTGCCCCCGCGTGTAAATACTGCAGATCGTGATGGCATTGCTTCTCCACCTGCTGGATTGGTTATTTATAACACGACCGATAGTAGATTAGAATTTTCTAACGGCACCCATTGGATCAACTTAACAGATGGTAGTGTAATAACACCTATTAATAACGCCGCAAATACAGGTAATGGCGGGGTGGGTATTGGTACCAAAAATCCTGACCGTGCTTCTATTTTAGACTTAGCTAGTACGGTTAAAGGTTTTTTACCACCAAGATTAAGTACTTCAGAGCGCAGTGGTATCGCAAACCCAGCAGAGGGTTTAACCATTTTTAATACTACTTCTGGATGTATTGAATTTTGGAACAGTTCGGATTGGATTAGTGCATGCAATGGCAGCGTAGTTACAACTCCATCACAAAATACAAATCTTACTGTATCAACTCCAACTTACCAAGGGGTATCCGTTATAAATAATGTAGGCATCGGTTATAATGGTGAGATATTACCAACGGGGGCCTCAACCATTACTGTACTCTTAACAAATAATAGTGCAGCTGCTCAAAATTATATTTTGAAAGCAACAAATGTAACTACCGGATTGATATATATTGCAGCAGGAACCATAGCTGGAAGTGCTATTAATGTGCCTGTTATACTTAATCATAATAGTCCTAGTATACCAGAATTTTTTTCTGGAGTGATTTTAATGCCCCTGATAGGTGCTAACAATAGTTTAAATTTACTCCCTAGAATCGATATTAAATCAATACCTGTTAACGAAACTGTAGTGAATCCAGTAGTTTACGGAACTCAAACTTGGATGGACAGGAACCTTGGAGCTAGACGCGTAGCCATAGCCCGAAATGATACTTTTGGTTATGGTAGTTTTTTCCAATGGGGACGTCCATCGGACGGTCATGAAATCGCTGTTTGGAATGGAACAACGCCTACTACTGGCAGACCTTTTTATAATACAACTTCAACATTAGCTACTAGCGATACGCCAGGAATACCAAATTTTATAGCAACAGGTGCAACAGTATTCGATTGGAGAGATGATAATAACAATAACCGTTGGGTAACATCTTCCCAAGGTCCTTGCCCTACTGGTTATCATGTACCAACAGGTGCAGAATGGGCAACTGCAGATAACCATCCTGATGCAACCAATGGAAATAATGGTTGGGATAATCGCGATGAAGCTTATGCATCTGCTCTAAAGCTTCCATCAGCAAATACAACAACTCCATTTGGTACGATCCCTTCAGGAGGTACAGCAGGATATTATTGGAGCAGTACTGTTAATAACTCAATAACAGCTCGTACTTTAAGTTTTATATTTAATAGTGCTAATTCAAATATTAATTACGCCCGTTCAACTGGTCATTCAGTAAGATGTATTAAAAACTAGCAAAACATCCTTAAAATATAATTAGTTAATAAAGTAATATAGTTTAGTAAAAATGAAATTTTTTAGTAAAAATTTTTAAAACATAAAAGGGTAACCCTTAGTTACCCTTTTTTATTTGTACAACTTAAGTGCAATTCTTGTTTTTTTTTAAATTTTTGATATTGTACAAAAGTATGTATTTAATGAATAAATGATTAATTACAATCGAATTTATAAATCATTTAATTTCTTAAAATGAATAAAGTAGTATTACAATTTTTAATGCTTTTCATGATTTCAGGAAGCATATTAGCACAGACCACTTATTCCATTAAAGGGCATTTCCCCAATTTTCCTAACAGTAATTTTGAGTTAAGGGGTTATGATGGATTGCAGGACAAGGTGTTATCTTCTTTCCATAGCCAAGAAGATGGCAAGTTTATACTTACCTATCCTAAAGAATACAAGGGTGTAGCCCAATTGTGGATGAATGGTGCCTATGCTGCTATTTTGTTTTTAAATCAAGAAAACTTTAGTATTTTTTGGGAAGACCTTACCAAAAGAGAAGCTATGCAAGTTGCTGGCAGCAAAGAGTTCGAGGCTTTTACAAAAGGAATGAAGACTTTTCAGCAGTCGGAAGCTAAAGTAGCAGGGTGGCATTATATAGTACCGCTTTACGAACAAGACAGCATAAAATACCAATTATTTACTAATGAATTTCTAGAAGCTGTTGCAACTTATCCCAACTATGTAAAATCCCTACCAGAAAACCTATGGGTGCGGCATTATTTGTTAGCAAAAGGCCTGATAGAACAAATGCCCAATACGGTAAAAACCTTCAATTGGCGAGCACATATGCACATGGTAGAGTTTAACGGTATTGATTTTAGACAACACAAAAACTCGGGTTTAATAAAAGAAGTTATAGAGGGTTATACCAACTTAGTGGAGTGGTTCCCAATAGAAGAAGTTTATCCTATGTTGGAAGCAGCCATTGATAAAGTGGTGAATGATTTAGCAGATGAACCAACCACTTTACAAGCCATTGCCCAATATTGGTTTACCTTATTAGAAAGTAAAAGTTTAACTAAGTCTGCGGAGTTTTTGGCTTTAAAAATGCTAAACCAAGATAAATGTGTTCTTGATGATAAAAGCATTGCACTATTTGAACAATACAGAAAATTAGCCATTGGACAAACGGTACCACCGGTACACCAACCAACACCACCAGTACTACGTGAATAAACGAACCTGTAAATGCTGCATTTATCATTACCCCAACTGGGCCAACGGATTGGAGAGTAAACGAAAACAGACTTTTGTGGTATTTATATGAGGTAGCAGATAATAGTGCATGCCCAGATGGCTATAAATTGCCACAAGAAAACGAAATAGGTTTCGTAAGAGCAGCAGCAAGCATAACCAACAGCAGTAATGCTGCCTCTTCTGTTTTAGGTTTTACAACACCTGGAATTCGCGAAGGCCTCACCGGTGCACTAGCTAACAACGGTGTGCAAGGAAATTATTGGGTTATTGCAGCATCAACAGGTAGGCTTTGGCAAATAGATGGCTCAAGTCAGGTTTTTACTAATTTTAATCGTTCTAATGGGGCAACTGTGCGTTGTATTAAAGACTAGTAACAACAGCTTATTTTAAGTCCTTTATCAATAACTTAAAAAGCACCTAGTAAGAAAAAATTTAAAAAACCTTTGTCAAAGATTTATTTTTTTGACGAAGGTTTTTATTAACATATAAAACAACAATCCTTAATTTTTTAATATCTTGTAATTGATTGGTTTTTAATTATTGGTATAATAGAATGCAAAATTATACACTAAATGAGGTGTAAAAAGTGCTTGAGTAGCTTTATTAGTTAGTTTTAAAAAAGTGGTTTAAACTATTTAATCCAAAAAAATGGTATTATCTTTGCACAAATTGAAAATCTATGAAATCCATATTTTTTATCATTATCAGTTTATCTGTTTTTAAGGTTGCTTTTTCCCAACAAATTAAAGGTACTTTTAATAACCACAACAACCAAAAAATTTATTTGTATGGTTTTGAGAATTTTGAAACCATTGCCATAGACAGTGCCATGGTTGGTAATGATGGCAGTTTTACACTAAAATTTTCTGCAAAAGATTTTGGCATGGGCTATTTAATCCCTAAAAATCAAAAACCATTAATTGTAGTATTAGCCAATGAAGACATCGAAATTTCTGGGGATGCTACTGATTTGTCTACCACCTCAAAAATACACAATGGAGAAGAAAATAAAGCATTTGTTACTTATGCTAGGCAAAGTTTAGCAAGAGACAACGCTTTAAATGCCTGGACTTATCTAGATAAGTTGTATGCTTCAAACGAGGTGTTTAGCCAACAAAAAAATCAGCAAAAAGCCATCGTTAAAGAGATAAATCGCCTCAAAATTGATGATTTAAATTTTATTAACAAATTAGATGACAATAGTTATTTGCGTTGGTATTTACCCATCAGAAAACTCCTAGAGAGTGTTTCGGTGGTGGCTCAATACAAGCCCGAGGAAATTCCTGACACAAAAGCAGCCTTAAGAGCTATTGACTATTCTGACAATAGACTTTATAGAAGTGGAATTTTAATTGATGCCATCGAAAATCATATTTGGTTTTTAGAAAACAGCAGTGGTGGCTTAGATCAGGTGTTTGCAGACATCAATGAGTCGGTAGATCTTGTAATAAAACAACTCAAAAACGATAACGAAAAGTTTAATTTAGTTACCAAATATTGGTTTCAAGTACTAGAACAACGCAGTTTGTTTGCTTCTAGCGAATATTTGGCCAAAAAATTATTAGCTGGTGATGATTGCGGTTGTTTGAAACCCGATTTTGAAAAGCAACTCAACCAATATGGCAAAATGGCAAATGGAGAAATTGCCCCTGATATTATTTTTACCCCTTACACTTATTTGCCCAATCAGGTGAGTGCTAAAATGCTAAGCGATCTTTACTCCGATTATTTTTTGGTAGTTTTTGCAGCGGGTTGGTGCAAGCATTGCACCGAAGAGATACCTAAAATTGCAGCAATGTATCCGGCATTACAAGCAAAAAACATTGAAGTAATTATGGTATCTCTAGATGATAATCCGAGTTTGTTTGCCAGTTTCGCAGCGGCTTTGCCTTTTATTAGCACCACAGACTACAAAAAATGGAACGGACAAATGGTTAGTGATTATCATGTGTTTAGCACACCCAGTTATTTTCTGCTAAACAACCAACGCAAAATTGTGCTAAAGCCAAATTCAGTAGAGCAGATAAAAGCATGGTCTGAAAACATTATTAGAAAATAATATTATATTAATAGCATCATTTTTTAACAAAATTCTCTAAACCGATAACAAAGTTAGAAGCTTATAAAACTTAAAGGTTGCAAGTTATTTGTTTGGAGGTGTTTTTTCAAATTTGAAGTTCTTTTAAAAACGATTGAATAAATCTTAATGATTTATTAATTTTCGTTTTAGTTGTTTTTGTTTTTTTTTTGAGTATATTTGAATGTAACTTAAAACTTTAACCAAATGGATATATTGTATGCAATTATTGTAGGAGGCATCGTAGGATTTTTAGCCGGATTAATCATGAAAGGTAAAAAATCTAGCTTGTTATTTAATATCATTATCGGGATTATTGGCGGTATTTTAGGCAGTTATCTCTTTGGTGAATTTGGTATTTCTGTAGCCACAGGCATCCTTAATGATTTGATAAAAGGCGTGGTGGGTGCTGTTATTTTGTTATTTGTAATAAAACTTGTAAGAAAATAAAAATTAACCCACAAACAAGTTAATTATTTGCGGGTATTTATATTTAAAAAGTAACCAACTCATTAGGCGATACTATTACCGGCCTATTGTTTACATAAACCGTGATGCTGTTGCTGCCTTCGATGCTAAAGGTGGTGTTGTTTTGGCTTACTTCTACCTTTAAAATTTGATGTCTGAAACCTTATGTAGAAATTTTACGAAATTAGAGATTAGATTATCTGTGATATAGATTTTGTTTTGATTTTAAATATCTGATATAAACATACTTGTAAAAGATATTGTTTTCATTTTACAACGTAGTTTTACAAATAATAATTTACTTAACTCAGCAATTTTAACTTAATAAAAATAATCCTATCAAATTTTCTGAAAAATCACCTTCACCTCATTATTTTTTAATCTACTTTTTAACCAATTTCTAATTTTTTGCTTTACTTCTTCAGAAAACATCTCTTCTTTTTTTGAAATAATCACCATCGGAAATTCTTTGACGTCTCCTTTGGTGGTTTCAATTTCTGCATAATAACAGTTGGTGATGTTAGGGTAGATGGTAGATATTTCTTGTAGCAATACATCTCCAAAACTTTTGTTGGTTTCTATATTTTCTAAAGCACTTTTTAGTTTTATCACTTCTTCTTTCAATTGGTAATTTTCTGGCAATAATCCGCTGCCAGCATCCAAACTAAATCCTTGAGATATTTTAATCTCCACATCATTTAAATTAAAATTTTGAGCTTTGTTTTCAATTTCTGCTTTTATATCGTCTGTCAATTTTGTTCCACCATACACCAAAATGATGCTTCTATTTTTTGGATTGATGTTTTTATCTAATAAAAAATGGCCTTCTACAATAGAAATGTTATTGATGTATCTGATTGCATTTTCTTTAAACTTTTCCTCTTTTACTAATACGTAGCCAAAATAAATACTGGGCAATAAAACGACTCCTGTAACCAAAGAAATCATGCGGTTAATCTTGGTTTTTTTGGCATTGTCTATGATGGTTCTGATAGGAAAATTCATGATTTGCGATACTGCAATAGAGGCTAAGGCGATAAAAACAGTATTGATAGTAAACAAATACAAAGCTCCAAAAAAGAAATCAAATTGTGCCGTTGCTAGTCCATAGCCAGCTGTACACAAGGGAGGTATCAGGGCAGTGGCAATGGCAACCCCCGGAATCACATTGCCTTTTAGCTTACTACCGGTGGCTACTATGCCAGCCAAGCCACCAAAAAAGGCAATTAATACATCATAAATACTTGGGCTGGTTCTGGCTAATAATTCTGAGTAAGCGGTAGAAATTGGGCTGATGGTAAAATAGATGGTTGAGGTTACCAAACTTGTAAGCACGGCATAAGAAAAGTTTTTGATAGACAGTCTAAACATCTCAAAATTATAAGTAGCAATGCTGTAACCCATACCATTAATAGGCCCCATGAGCGGAGAAATCAACATGGCTCCAATGATTACAGCAGTTGAATTCATATTCAAACCCACCGAGGCCACCATGGTAGCAAACATCAAAACCCACAGATTGGTGCCACTAAAGCCAATGCCTTTGGTGATTTCATCATGCACTAATTCCGGATTTTCTAGTTCGGCTCCTAGATTAAATCGTTCTAAAATTTTTATGATGATTCTTTTCATGTTTACAATGGTTTAAATTGTATTGAATTAGGTAATTTCTTGATGGTTTGAATATTCATGAGCATGGGTCGGTATTTTCCTTCCACAAACAATTCATGTTGGTCTTTGTAGTGTTTGCTTAAAAAATGACCAGATTGCCCTGAGGGTAAAACACTAACAGAACGCTCAACATCCGAAAAATCAACGGCTCTTCTGGTTGATGGTCCTGCTTTTATTTGATGTAAGGCCTCGTTTGAATAGGTAAACATCAAATTATTAATCACTTCGTTTGAAGCTGCTATCGGGCTATTGCCAACATTAAAGAGTTTACTAAACAATTTGTTTTTGGCAAACGGATGTTTTAGCTCAAGTTGATGCACCTTGCCCCACTGCCAATCTTGGATGTTTTTGCCTAATTGATTTTCTAAGGTCTCAAAGGCTTGCAAAAAAGACTGGTATAAAATCTCTGTTTGTGTTTCTGTTTTGTTTTTGGTGTGGGTGTTATCCCACCAAGGTGATTTGGTGTTTTTTAGCTGATGGCCCAACATTTGCTTCATGGTGTGGGTTTGCAAAAATAGCTCAAAAGCCTCTTTGCCTAGTTCATCTTCAAAGGTGTTTTTGAGGTAAAAATAAATCCATTTGTTATAAATGGCTGGGGCAATGTCTGTAATATTATGACTGCCTTGCCATTGATTGATTATCTGGATAATTTCTTTTTGAGAAAAACTCAAAGGTTCCTCTTTAATTATATTCACCATAAAATGAGCATTGGCTTTGGCCGCATCAGATTGATCATCTAGCATCATTTTGGCCACCTCTTCTAGGGTCCAATCATTTTTGGCATCTAGCAAATCAATGATTCGTTGGGCTCTGTCGTTTGGTAAATAATAACCCGGGAAATGCTCTCCTTGGGTGTTTACCGATAAATTGTTGGCAGAATACACATAGCCTTTTGGGGGATTGATGCTCTTGGGGTTTTGTTCAAATGGGACTTCGGTTTTGATGAGATGTTTGGGGTTTGAGGCATTTAAAACTTGATAGGTGCTTATGCTATCAGGCACCCGATACAAATGTGCAGCGGCAGTCCAAGCAATATTACCTTGGGCATCTCCATACATCACATTGAGTCCTGGAGCGGCTATTTTGGCCACGCTTGCGAGATACTTCTCTATATTATTAGCCCTGCTAAGGCCATACAAAGCTCCTATCATGTCGTGCTCTTTTTCTAGGTAGGTCCACCGCATTGCCAAGGGTTTTTTGAGGTACGAAAACGGATTTACCCCACTGATGATAGGCCCAAGTTGAGTTACTTTTCGCTCAATAAATTTGGAAGGTTTTCCTTTAATTTTAATTTCTTTTTCATACACCTCAACAGTTGCCACGCTATCGCCGAATGTGTATTGATTATTGTTGATGAAATTGATGTCAAAAAAATCAGAATCATCATTCTGAAACATGGTGAGTCCCATGGCAAATTCTCGGTTATGAGCCAGTAATGGGAAGGGTGTGCCCGGCACATAATAGCCATAAATTTCGTAGGTGGGTGTTAGCAGGTGTGCTTCATACCAAGTGCCTGGTTGCGAAAACATGATGTGTGGGTCGTTAGCCAATATCACGGCTTTGTTTTTGGTTTTGTTGGGGCCTAATACCCAACTGTTGCTCCCCACAAACTCTGTCACGGGAGATTGATGGAGTATTTTATGAATTTGATGGGCTGTTTTGGTGTAAGCCAACGCATCATCGCCAATTTTGGTGGTAAAAAAACGATGGTCTAAACCAAAATCTTCTAAGTAGGCAGGCCCTAAATTTTGATGTATTTCGGTGAGCAGGGCATCAACTTTTTGCGATTGCGAAAAGCTAAAGGCCATATAACCATAAATGTTTAGGATGTCGATGAGTTCAAACGGCTTGGGATTTACCCCCAACAAGTGCAACTCGATGGGTCTGTTTTCGGTATTAATGTATTGATTTACCCCCGATAAGTAGGCCTGTATGAGCGGATAAATGTTGTTGTTTTTTTGGATATTTTGTGCTAGTTTTAGGTTGTGCTCTTCTATGCCTAAATGAGCAAAAAACGCATCAACTTCAAGGGTGTCTTCTCCTAAAATTTCTGACAATCTGCCTGGGGCCAAACGCCTCATCAATTCCATTTGCCATAAGCGTTCTTTGGCATGCATATAACCTAAAACTTGCATGGCATCGGCTTCGCTGTTGGCTTCTATGTGCGGAATGCCATAGTCGTCAAAATAACAATTTACGCCTGTGTTAAGCTCTTTTAACACTACATTACCTTGGTAACTCGGTGTTTGTTTGAATAAATAAACACCAATGGTGATGGCAATGATAGCAAGGATAATGAGGCTAGTGTAAATTATTTTTTTAAGCATCGTTTATCGATTTTTTAAATTGGTTTCTAAATTCTTCTATAAAAATTGCTTGATCTGTTTTCTTTAAGTGATGCAAATTGATTTTAAATTCTTGATCATTTGCAGTATAAAAATAAAAGTCTTCCGAAAAATTCTGGTATCTCTCTATGTCAGAAAAATGAATAATTTTATGGCTAAACAAGCGATATAACTTAATATATTCTGGGGTGAGTTTGATGTATTTTATGGTGCTTTGTAAAAAGAATATTGATACGATAACAACTACAAAAATAATTTCAAATAAATACTCGCTTACCACAAAGTTTTTAAAATTTAAAATCAGGATTATTATAGAGTGAATGATGATGCCCAGATAAATGATGTTTCTCTTATAATAAAATACTTTAGCCATACAAACCAATTCAAAACACAATTTCGTTTCCAACAGTTAACCCCTGAGATTTGGCCATGACCCCGCACAAATGATACAACATTCGGGCACCTACATTGCCATCCCAATCATCATCTCCCGGAGCTACTTCAACCAAATCAAAACCAATAATAGTTTTGCCACTTTCTGCTAATTTGTTGAGTAAAAAAGTAACTTGTTCATACCCTAAGCCACCGGGCACCGGTGTGCCTGTGTTGGGGCAATACCAAGGCAACAAACCATCAATGTCAAAGCTAATTAAAACCTTGTTGGGCAATTGACTGATGATGTCATCACATAATGCATCCCAAGTTTTTCCGGATAGTAAGGCTTTTTTCAGGTTGGTGTCTGCAAACACTTTTGTGCGGTTAGCATTTTGTTTAACAATGTTGACTTCTTGTTCGCAAAAATCTCGGATACCTACCGACACGATTTTAGATATTTCACTTATTTGCAACGCATTATACATGATAGAAGCATGCGAATAGCTAAAAGATTCGTAAGCCACCCGATAATCTAAATGGGCATCTAGGTGCAAAATGCCAAAATTTTGGTGCTCTTTTGCCATGGCTTCATAGTAGCCAAGCGGTGTGCTGTGGTCACCTCCAAGCAAGACTACTTTTTTGCCTTTTTGGAGCCATTCGGTGGTTAGTTCACGAACTTCGTCATGCAATTTTCTGCATTCAGAATTAATGAGCATCAGGTTCTTTTGTAGTTTTTCATTGGTAGATAAATCACCACCTGCTTCTTGAAACGCAATGATGGGTTGGGCCAGTTTTTTTAGTTTTTTTGAAGCTGCTTTCCAATGTTTTGGAATGGGTAACATATAAATGCCTAGTTGCCATAAATCTGGAAAATTTTGATGCATTAAATCTACCTGAAAAGAGGCTTCAAAAATGGCTTTGGGTCCTTTTGAGGCTCCACTGCCATAACTCACCGTAACTTCCCAAGGCACTGGGATGATGATGATATCTGACTGTTCTTCCGAAAATGGCAAGCCAAATATTTGGGCAGAGGCTAAGCCTGGTTCATTAGGATCAAAAGTAGCAATGATGTCTTGTTTTGTCATGGTTTTAGGTGTTTACCTGTTGGTTTTTGACGGTTGGTTGCTTTATTATAATAAATTTAAAATATACTTTTCGGTTGTGGTTGTGTTCCAAATTTCTTGGATGTTGTCTAAAGCCAAGACTTTTTTCATGATGGCATCTTGCTTGTCTCCAATGGCCAAGGCTTCTGCATAGGGTTGGGTGCTAAAAGTAACCCGGCTATACAAGGGCATCCATTTATCTGGGTGCAAATCAGAAAACCATTTTTCAATTTTCTTTTGCAAGATAAAATTATCATCGGCAGTTTTGCTACTCATTTCCATAAAATTTCTGTAAGACAACTCAGCAATGGCATCGGCATTGGGTTTTCTGGATGTTTGATAGGTCTTAAAAATAGTATGCCAATCATCGCCATGCTCTTCTATGAGTTCATTGAGCACGGTGATGTCTTCAAAACCGGCATTCATCCCATGGCCATAAAACGGCACAATGGCATGGCAAGCATCACCAATTAAGGCAACTTTATCTTCAAAAGTCCACGGATAACATTTCATGGTAACCAAATAACTTTTGGGATTTTTAAAAAAATCTTCCACCAAGTCTGGAATCACATCCTGTGTGTCTGGAAAATTCTCGGCAAAAAAATTGACCAAGGTTGCCTCGTCTTTTAATTGTTCAAACGAATTTTCGCCCTGATGCGGCATAAACAAGGTGCAGGTAAAAGTGCCATCGAGATTGGCTAATGCCATGAGCATAAAATTGCCTCTAGGCCAAATGTGTAAAGAATTTTTATCTAATTTATAAGAGCCATCTTCATTGGCTGGGATGTGCAATTCTTTGTAGCCGATGTCTAAAAAATCTTGTGAGTAGTTAAACATGCTTTGTCTTTGCATGCGGTGTCTGATTCTGCTAAACGCTCCATCGGCCCCAAACACCAAATCAAATGGCAACTCATGCCAGGCTCCTCTTTCGGTTTCGCCTTCGTGCAAAGTGGCTGTGGCCAGGGTTACATCCCAAATTTTGTGTTCGAAATGAAAAATTACACCTTCTTTTTCGGCTAAATCAACCATTTTTTTATTCAAAATGCCTCTAGAAAGTGAGTAAATAAATTCTCCTTCGTTGCCATAATACTGATAATTGATGGCTTCGTTGCCTAAATGAATGGCTCTTTTGTCAACAGACACCCCTATGGCTTTTATTTCATCTTGCAAGTTCAAAATTTCTAAGGCCTTCCAGCCTCTGTGCGACATCACCAAATTGATAGACCTGCCAGAAAATTCAACCGAACGAATATCCGGACTTCTGTCATACACATGTACTTCGTGTCCTTTTCTTTTGAGGTAAATACTCAATAAACTCCCCACTAAACCAGAGCCTACGATGGCAATTTTTTTTGGTGATTGCATTTTTAAATTTTAAGGCTATAAAAGTACAAATTTTATTTATTTATGGCACGTAATTATAGGGATTATGTAGCAGTTCAAAATTTTTAGATGTTTTTTGAGTTACAAAATTGATTCGATTATTTTTATTGTTTAAATTTTAATATTTATCAATCATTTTATATAATTTAGCCACATTAAATCATAATGATGACTATTGTATTTCCACTATATGGAATAGACTTTTCGTTGCCGCTAAGCAACCCTGTTTTATTGTTTTCGTTAATCTTATTTATCATCTTATTTACCCCTATCTTACTAAACCGATTTAAAATACCCCCACTGATCGGATTAATTTTGGCCGGAGCCATTATAGGGCCTAATGGCTTTAACCTCATAGCCAGAGACATGAGCATTGTTTTGTTCGGAACGGTTGGTTTGCAGTATATTATGTTTTTGGCTGGCTTAGAAATAGATTTGAATGAGTTTAAGAAAAATAGTTTTAAGAGTTTGGTGTTTGGTTTGCTGACTTTTCTAGTGCCCATGTCAATGGGTACTTACGGTTCATATTTTATTTTAGGTTATAGTTGGCCCACCTCAATTTTATTGGCTAGTATGTTTGCTTCGCACACCCTGATAGCCTATCCGTTGGTTAGCAAGTTAGGGGTTGCCAAAAACCTGGCGGTAAACGTTACGGTTGGGGGTACTATGATAACCGATACCTTGGCACTTTTGGTTTTAGCCGTAATCACCGGCATGCAGGTAGGAGAAATTAATGAGGAATTTTGGTACCGTTTAGGCATATCATTTGTGTTGTTTTCAGTGATTGTTTTGGTGGTTTTTCCTTTAGTAGGCAGATGGTTTTTTAAACGATTTGATGATAGCGTATCGCAATATATATTTGTGTTGGGGATTGTTTTTTTAGGATGCACCTTGGCAGAATTAGCTGGGGTAGAAGCCATTATTGGAGCTTTTTTAACAGGATTGGCACTCAACAGGTTAATACCCCATACTTCTCCATTAATGAATCGGATAGAGTTTGTAGGCAATGCTCTTTTTATTCCGTTTTTTTTGATAGGCGTAGGGATGCTCATAGATTACAGAGCTTTTTTTAAAGACACCAATACCATCATAGTGGCTGGTTTTATGACGTTTGTTGCCTTGTTTTCAAAATACATTGCAGCGTTTGTTACCCAAAAGATTTTTAAATTCAACAAAGACGAAGGTCGTTTGATTTTTGGTTTAAGCAGTGCACAAGCTGCGGCTACATTGGCTGCTGTGTTGGTGGGGTATAATATTGTGACCTCTTACGAAGACATCAAGGTGCTTAAAGACATTAAACTCTCAAACAAAACCATACAAACGGTAGACAACAGCACACTAAAATTTGTAACACTAAATAAATTTGGCAATCCTGTGGTGGGTAGTAAAGCCTTGCTTAATGGCGACGAAATTTCTGGCGAATTGGTGCTTAGCAACAAATACAAACTAAACTTTGACCAAAGTAAACTAACCAACATACAAAAACCTAATAGACTTCTCAATGACAACATCCTGAATGGCACCATTTTGATGATACTCATCACTTGTACTATAGCTTCTTTTGTTGCACAAAAAGGGGCCTATAATTTGGCTTTGCTAGATCAGGAGGATAACGATGAAGATGAGAACAATGCAAAACAACAAGACGAACAAATACTAATTCCACTTAAAACAATAGAGACAGTAGAAGAATTAGTAAATTTTGCGGTAACCATTAAATCTAAAAAAAGCAAAAATAATCTGTATGCACTCAATGTAATAAAGCATACTTCCCTAGACGGCAAAGCTGAAAATGCCTCTAACAAAATAGTAGACAAGGCAGCCTCAGTGGCATCATCTTCAGATAATTTACTGTTTCCGATATCTAAATTTGACCCAAATCTTATCAATGGTATATTAGATGTTGTGAATCAAAAAAACATCACCGACATTATTTTAGGACAAACAGATCAATATAACAACATAGGATCTTCTATGTTTGGGCCTGTAAATGATGCCATTATCAACAAAACCAGCTCTACAACTTATCTTGTTAAATATGGTCAGCCCATTTCAACAGTCAAAAGATATTTGGTGGTGATTCCAGACAATGCCGAAAGAGAAATTGGCTTTTCGTTTTGGTTGCTGAAAATTTGGAATTTAGCTAAAAATACTGGAGCAAAAGTTGATTTTTATGGCAATGCCACCTCTATAGGCATCATCAAACAAGTGCAAGAAAAAAGTAGTATTCAGGCTACTTTTCAGCAGTTTTCTGCTTGGGAAGATTTTTTAATCTTGAGCAGAGAAATCAAAAAAGACGATTGTTTGGTGGTGATAATGAGCAGAAAACAACAAATATCCTATAACTCGATGATGCAAAACATCCCCAATTATCTCAATAAATATTTTGATAAAAACAACAGCATCATTATTTATCCCATTCAAAAAATAGATGGGGTGGCTTTCAATCTTCAAAACCCTGCTGCCTTAGACACTTTTACAGAAAACTTAGAGCGTTTAGAGGACTTAACCAAGTTTATTTCAAAGATTTTTAAATTCAAATAGCATGCTCAGCAAAGGCGTTTTAACTATTTTATGTTAGTCTTGTCTAATGTATTTATGACCCTTGCTTGGTATGGCCACCTGAAGTTTAAAGACCTTAAATGGTTTGAAAATTTAGGATTATTGGCTATTATTTTTATCAGTTGGGGTTTGGCTTTGTTTGAATATTTTTTTCAAGTACCTGCTAATAGAATAGGATTTAATGAAAACGGAGGACCATTTTCTTTGCTACAACTCAAGGTTATACAAGAAGTCATTACACTCATTGTTTTTATCATTTTTAGTTTGTTGTTTTTTAAAAATCAATCCCTAAAATGGAATCATTTGGTTGGGATGTTTTTCTTGGTTTTGGCAGTTTATTTTATTTTTAGAAAATAATTTTATAGAATTCTTCATCTGATGGTCTAAATTTTTAAAGACCCAAACAAAGTATTGCAACTGATTTTTTATAAAATTTGATAATTCGTAGTTTTTTGTTTAATATTTTATTACTTTTGTTAAACAAAATTATTTACATGACATCATTTTCATTAACCCAACTCCAAGCACTCGATAAGGTTTTTAGACTAAACTTAGTGAATAGTTGCACCGGCTTTAAGTCGGCAAACTTAATAGTGACAAAAGGAACTCAAAACTTAAACGTGGCCGTGTTTAGCTCGGTGGTTCATTTAGGTAGTGATCCGGCCATGTTGGGCTTTATCCTCAGGCCCACCACTGTGCCACGCAATACTTATAAAAACATGTTAGATCATGGTTTTTTTACCGTCAATCACATAACAAAAGCCATGGTAGAGGATGCCCATCATACTTCTGCGAATTATCCGGAGACTGTTTCTGAGTTTGACCAAACCAATCTGGAACCAGAGTTTGATGATAATTTTGAAGTTCCTTTTGTAAAAGCTAGTCCTGTACAATTATATTGTCAGTATCTTAATAGTTATGAAATTGCCGAAAATAATACTTTGTTTATTGTGGCAAAAATTCTTAATATCAAGGCAAAGGAGTCCATTTTGCAAGCAGATGGGGTTTTAAATTTGGCAGCGGCTGAGGTAGTTGCCATAAACGGTTTGAGCGCTTATGCAGAAACCAATCTCTATAAATCGTTAGCGTATCAAAGACCAAAACCAATGATTCATGGCTCATAAAAAACCATTTTTACCCACCAAAATTTGTGTGGTTTGCGGCTTGCCATTTGCCTGGAGAAAAAAATGGGAAAAAAACTGGGAAAACGTAAAATATTGTAGCGACAGATGCAGAAAACAAAAAACTTAATTTGGTTTACCACCAATCTTAGAACCTCAGATAATGAGTTGCTTCTAAAAGCCATACAAACAGCAGAAATTTTGTATGCCATTTATGTTATAGATGATATTGAACTGCAACCCACCCCCTATGGATTCAAAAAAATGGAAGTCTACAGGGCTCAATTTTTATTAGAAAGTCTTGCAGATCTCAAGCAACAATTAGCTGAACTCAACATACCGCTGTTCGTCAACATTGGTAAGCCAAGTGAGGTGATCTCTGAGTTTGTGCAAAAACATCAAATTGAAACGGTGTTTGTGCAACAAGAATTTACCCAACAAGAAACCCAACACATACAAGCCGTTGAGCAACTTATCAAACCCCAAAAAGTGGTGCAAGAATATGGTCAGTTTTTGTGGCATCCCAATGATATGCCCTATAAAACTTGGCAAGAAGTGCCAGAAATTTTTACCCAATTTAGAAAACAAGGCGAAAAACTGATAGCCGTGAGACCTTTGTCAGCGGCACCTAAACCATTGGCAGCTTCAAATTTTATTGAGGTAACCAATTTGCCAAACTTATCATCATTGGGTTATCAGCCATTTCAAAAACATTTGAATTCGGCTTTTCCATGGCAAGGTGGTAGTCTTCAAGCCCATCAAAGAATCCAACATTATTTTTGGGAAACCCAACATCTTTCGCAATACAAAGAAACCAGAAACGGCTTATTGGGGATTGATTATTCTTCAAAATTATCGGCATGGTTGGCTTTAGGGTGTATTTCTGCCAAAGAAATATATTGGCAAATACAAGATTATGAAGCAAAAATTGAGAGCAACGACAGCACTTATTGGTTATTTTTTGAACTCATTTGGAGAGATTATTTTAAATACATTGCCCTGAAACATCAAAATAAAATATTTTATTTGAGTGGCATTTTAGAAAAACATTATCATTGGAACAACCACCCCAAAGCGTTTAATGATTGGACCATGGGCAATACCCGCGAACCTTTTGTAAATGCCAACATGAACGAACTCAGATTAACCGGTTGGATGAGCAACCGAGGCCGACAAAACGTGGCTAGTTTTTGGGCCAAAGAATGGCAGCAAGATTGGCGAATTGGAGCTGCTTATTTTGAAAGCTATCTCATAGACTATGATGTACACAGCAATTATGGCAATTGGCTCTATCAATCGGGGGTGGGCAATGACCCGCGAGACCGAAAATTTAACATTGCCAAACAAGCTAGTCAATACGATCCGCAAAACCTTTATATCAATCTTTGGACATGACAACACTCAGACTCCTGCTAGGAGATCAACTCAACAGAACCCATAGTTGGTTTCAACAAAAAAACCCCCATGTTATTTATTTGATGGCAGAAATGCCCCAAGAATTGGGTTATGTTAAACACCATATTCAAAAAATAGCTTCGTTTTTTTTGGCCATGCGAACCTTTGCCCAAGAATTGCAAGCCAATGGGCATGAGGTACTCTATTTTAAAATTGATGAAAATCCGCATCAAACCCTTCCAGATTTATTAAATCACATCATCACAAAATACCAAATTACCCACTTTGAATACCAATTGCCAGATGAGTTTAGATTAGATTTACAACTGCAATTATTTTGCAAATCGCTCAATATCAGTTCACAAGTATACGACACCCAACATTTTTATACCAGCAGAACCGAATTGGCTGAGTTTTTTGAAGGTAAAAAACAACTTATCATGGAGAGTTTTTATCGCAACATGCGAAAAAAACACAACGTTTTGATGGTTGGTCAGCAACCTTTGGGTGGGCAGTGGAATTATGATCATGACAACCGCAATAAATGGAGCGAAGCTTTTGAAATTCCAGATTTTTTAGATTTTAGCAACGATGCCACCGCTGTAAAACAAGACCTAGACAAAGTAGATTGCCATTATTTTGGGTCTATTAATTGGACAAAACTCAGCTGGCCCATAGACCGTAAACAAGCCTATAAAAGCCTTCATTATTTTTTGCAATATCTGTTGCCCAATTTTGGCACCTATCAAGATGCCATGCACACCAACCAAAAGTTTTTGTTTCATTCTCGCCTGTCATTTGCCCTCAACAGCAAGATTATTTCACCCAAAGAGGTGATAGTCGACACCCTTACATATTATTACCAAAACCAAGAGAAAATTACTTTAGCTCAAGTTGAAGGTTTTATCAGGCAAATTATTGGTTGGAGAGAATATGTGCGAGGCATCTATTGGAAAGAAATGCCAAGCTATGCCTCCAAAAACGAATTGCACAACCACAATCCGTTGCCTAATTTTTACTGGACAGCCCAAACCAAAATGAACTGCATGCAGCATAGCCTTGGGCAAAGTCTTGAGGAGAGTTATGCCCACCACATCCAGCGATTGATGGTGATTGGCAACTTTTCATTGTTGGCCAATTTGCATCCAGATGAGGTAGATGCCTGGTATTTGGGTGTTTACATAGACGCCATAGAATGGGTAGAAATGCCTAACACCAGAGGCATGAGTCAGTATGCAGACGGCGGTATTTTGGCCACAAAACCCTACGTGTCTTCGGGAAGTTATATTAATAAAATGAGTAATTATTGTAAAGATTGTGCGTATAACGTTAAAGAAAAAACTACCGATAACGCCTGCCCGTTCAATAGTTTGTACTGGAATTTTCTAGACGACAAAAGAGCCTATTTACAAAACAACCAACGGATGAAGATGATGTATGCGGTTTTAAACAAAATGAAGCCCGAGGAATTAGTTGAGTTGAAAGAAAAAGCGAGTAAAATTTTGGCGAATATTGATACAATTTAAAAATCTGATTTCACTAATATTAAAACTATTATAATATTTAAAATCAATTATTTATATTTGTAAAAACATATTTAAAATGCAAAATCAAAT
>DAIRDG010000041.1:0-19508 GCA_036796275.1 Flavobacterium sp. | reverse complement strand
TCTGCATTGGGGAGTACATCTACAACAGGTATTTCTATTAAATTTAAACTAAAAGAGGCGATACCAAAGAGACTTGGATTTGCAATATTTTGTATTCTTACAAAAATGATGGTACCATCAGCCGAAGGATAGTTATTGGGTATATTATTGATTTGATTTTCGGCGTCCTCAAAAGTTAAATAAAAAGTAAACAAAAAATCATTAATATCTTGATTGCCAATGTAGTAGTCGTTTTGTGAAGCCAAATCAAAAGTTTCAGTACCATCATTATCCACATCACACAAAAACAAATTTTCAGGATCTAAGTTTAAAGAAAACTCTTCCACTAAAAAAATAATTGGAGAAATAAAAACGCAATTATAATTTTGAAAGGGAAGTGCCGCATAAACCACAGTGTTTTCGGTAATTTGAAAAGTTGACGGATTCAGAATAGGATTTTCATAATTTTCGGCATCTTCAAACGAGAGATAAAAATCAGTAAAATCCAAATCAAACTCACTTAAAGGGCAATTGCCAGCAATTTCAAGGATATACGAATTAAGATTAAATTGTTGGGGTAAATTAGTACTAAAAACAATGATTGGGTCTTCAATATCCTGTGGTGTGCAAGGAACTTGTTCTATTATTTCAGTATCACTTACGGTATAGGTAACCCCACAAATAACCCAAGAGGCAGTTACGGTAATAGGGTTGTTAAACGGCGGACACAAATTAATAGTTTGCCCTGTGCCTACCACATTACCAGTACTGTCAGTCCATGTAAGGGTTGGGCTAATAATTTCTGAGCTAGGTGTAAATCGCCAAGCTTCTTGCGTTGCAGACCAATTGCCGGTGTTTCTGCTAGGTGGCACAAAGGCAGTGGTGCCTGCAGCATTCATGATGCCAACAACGCCTACGCCATTTTGCCATGAATTACAAGGGGTTCTGTTTTCAATATAAACATCTATAATGTTGGTGCCTTCATACAACACTACTTGTGAGGTTTGCAAACCAACTGCATTGTTACATTGAAATTGAGGTAAATTGGTAAAGTTTGCCACAAACCTTCTGTTTGGAAAAGTACCCGTTACAAACCAATTGATGTTTTGGGTAGCAGGATCTAATACAGGAGGTGCAGCACGATTGGTATCTTGATATACGCCATAAATGGCATTTCTAATCGGAAAAGCAGGATTGGGGATTGTTTGATTAAAAGACCACGGACAAAATCCACCAGGAAGGTGGTTGGTTATACCATTATTAAAGGTTACAACCCCATTGCTACCCACCAAACAAGTATTATAATTTTGGCCAAAAAAACAAAAACTAAAGGGTAAATTAAACGTTGGAGACCAAACATCATCAGCCGTGCCAGGCATGGTAGTTCCTCCTAAGAAAGGAAATAAAGGTTGATAGTTTATTTGAGTAACGCTATAATTTTCGGCCGTAGAAAACACATCACTGTATACAGCTTCTAAATTGACGCAAGAATTTTCATCACAGGCAGATTCAGGCAAAATAGATACACCAATAACTGGAGCATTTTGACTGAGAACAACCAATGAAAACAAAAGAAATGTTAATCTTTTCATTAATAAAATTTTAAGATGCTAAAAGTAAAAAAAAAATCAAAGTAACGCTTGTAAATTTTAATTTTTTGAAAAATTAATACATTATTTTATACATACCAATTAATCTGTTTATATCTTTGCAAATTAAAATTGTTAAAAAATGATACATGCTGACCACGATCATGATGAATTAGGCGATAACCATGTGGCAACTTCAACCAACACACCCATGCTTGATAATGCTTTTGAGTTATCAGATGATGAAAAAATTGAATTAATTAAAAAAGACATTCATCACATCATGACCACTTTGGGTTTAGATTTGTCTGATGATAGCCTCAAAGGCACCCCTAACAGAGTAGCCAAAATGTTTGTAAAAGAAATCTTTGGAGGCCTCAATCCTAAAAACAAGCCAGGCGGGTCTACTTTTGATAATAAATACAAATATGGAGAGATGTTGGTAGAAAAAAACATCACTTTGTATTCTACCTGTGAACATCATTTGTTGCCTATTGTTGGTAGGGCTCACGTGGCCTATATTTCAAATGGCAATGTGATTGGCTTGTCTAAAATGAATAGAATAGTAGATTATTATGCCAAAAGACCTCAAGTGCAAGAAAGATTAAATATTCAAATAGTAAGAGAACTTCAGCAAATTTTAAACACCGAAAATGTGGCATGCGTAATAGATGCTAAGCATTTATGTGTTAACTCCAGAGGGATTAGAGACATTGAAAGCAGTACAGTAACTGCAGAATACGGCGGAGTTTTTAAAAACCCTGAGGTTAAAAATGAATTTTTAGAGTTTATAAAACTCGACACTAAATTTTAGTTCAATGAGTTTGTATCAATTGCAAAATTTAACTGTTTATAATTCGCTATCTGGCAATAAAGAAAAGTTTATTCCTATATTAGATGGTAAAGTTGGCATGTATGTTTGCGGGCCAACCGTGTATAGCCATGTGCATTTGGGTAATGTGAGAACTTTTATGAGTTTTGATGTTATCTTTAGGTATCTAAAACATTTAGGTTATCAAGTAAGATACGTAAGAAACATTACAGATGTGGGTCATATGGTAGATGATGCAGACGATGGCGAGGATAAAATTGCCAAAAAAGCCAAGTTAGAGAAGGTGGAACCCATGGAAATTGTTCAAAAATATACCATCGATTTTCATCAAATTTTAGAAAAGCTAAATTGCTTGCCACCTAGCATAGAACCCACTGCCACAGGACACATCATTGAGCAAATAGAAATTATAGAACAAATCATCAACAACGGATTTGGTTATGAAGTTAATGGATCTGTTTATTTTGATGTTCTAAAATTTAACGAAACCCATCAATACGGCAAATTAAGCGGCAGAGACCTTGAAAATATGCTGGCAGTAACCAGAGAATTGGATGGCGTGTCAGACAAAAAAAACCAGCAAGATTTTGCGCTTTGGAAAAAAGCCGAACCCCAACACATCATGCGTTGGAATTCGCCATGGGGATCTGGCTTTCCGGGTTGGCACTTGGAGTGTACAGCCATGAGTACTAAGTATTTAGGTAAAAAATTTGACATTCATGGTGGTGGTATGGATTTAAAATTTCCGCACCATGAATGCGAGATTGCACAAAGCGAAGCCTGCAGTCATACAGAACCCGTAAACTATTGGATGCATGCCAATATGCTAACCCTTAACGGGAAAAAAATGGCCAAATCTACAGGGAACAACATATTGCCAAAAGAAATTTTTGACGGAAACTCACCCTTTTTAACCAAATCTTATGGGCCCACCATTGTGAGATTTTTTATGCTTCAAGCCCATTACCGGTCTGTTTTAGATTTTTCTGATACCGCCATTCAAGGGGCCGAAGTAGGTTTTTATAGAATGATGGAAGCCGTGCAAAACATCTCAAAAATTGAAGCTACGTCAAAATCTACTTGGGAGGTTGAGGCATGGATTCAACACTGTTATGATGCCATGAATGACGACTTTAATACCCCAATTCTTATTGCACACTTGTTTGAAGGAGTCAAAAAAATTAATTTATTACTTAGTAATCAAGAAACCCTTACGCGTTCTGATTTGGATAAATTAAGCAAAACATTTCATGATTTTTTGTTTGATGTTTTAGGATTGGTAGATCAAAAACAAAGTAATGAGCACCACAGCAAAATAGACGAGCTGATGGGTATGCTCATCAATATGCGTAACGAAGCCAGAGCCAACAAAAATTTTGCCTTGTCTGACAGCATTAGAGATCAATTAATTTCTATTGGTATTCAGCTAAAAGATGGCAAAGAAGGAACAACTTATAGCATCATCAATTAAATATTATCAATACAATGAAGGAGCTGATAATTTTACCATTTGTTTTCTTAATCAGGGTATATCAAACAGCTATATCGCCATTTTTTCCATCAAATTGCAGGTTTCAACCTACATGCTCCAATTATTATATTACTGCTTTAAAAAAACACGGAATTTTTAAAGGAAATTATATGGGCATCAAAAGAATTTTAAGATGTCATCCGTGGGGTGCCACAGGTTATGACCCTGTGCCCTGATAAACAATTAAATAAAAAAACTACTCAAATGACAGCACTACACATACTTTGGAATCCACAAGAAGGTTTTGAAATAGGCCCCTTAAACATCAGGTTTTATAGTCTCATGTTTATTGTTGCTTTTTTGATAGGCTGGTATATCATGAAAAAAATTTACCAAAAAGAGGGTTTAGGGGAAGATAAATTAGACAAAATATTCATGTATTCTTTTTTGGCCATCTTGATAGGAGCTCGTTTAGGACACGTCATTTTTTATCAATCTGAACTTTTTAGAGAAGACCCGCTGAGTATTTTACTTCCCATTAAAACCAAGCCGAGCTTTGAATTTACCGGATTTTCTGGTCTTGCCAGCCACGGAGCAGCCATTGCCATGATTATAGCTATGTGGCTCTACAGTAAAAATGTAGTGCAAAAGCATGTGTTATGGGTGTTAGACAGGGTGGTATTGCCAGTGTCATTAGGAGGGGTGTTTGTGCGTTTTGGCAATTTTTTTAATTCAGAAATCATTGGGCATCAAACCACACATCCGTTTGGGATAAAGTTTTTGCAAGACTCAATTCCCCCAAGGCAAGCAGTTGAATTAACCGGGATAAGTAACTATAAGGAGGCCTACAAAGTTTTAGGATCAGACCCGCAGTTTGCCGATATCATCAATCAAGTGCCAGCTCAACATCCTACCCAATTATATGAGGCCTTTGGCTATATTTTTGTGTTTGTGTTGTTGATGTTTTTATATTGGAAAACCAACATGGCTCAGAAACTCGGTAAAATATTTGGGGTTTACCTTATTTTACTTTGGGGTATAAGATTTTTTGTTGAATTTGTAAAAGAATCTCAAGGTGGCTTTGAAGAAACTTGGGGGCTCCTTACCACAGGTCAGTGGCTAAGTATTCCGTTTGTGATACTTGGATTTTATCTTTTATTTTTGTTCAAAAAACCAGTATTAAATTAGATGAATTTATTTAAACGAAACCCTTTTGGTCATATTTTATTTATTAAAAAATGGATCATCAGAATTTGTGGCTTGTTAACCCATCAACGTTACCGTGGATTTAACACCCTCGAAATTGAAGGCTCTGAAGTCCTGAAAAATTTACCAGACACCAATGTGTTATTTATTTCAAATCACCAAACCTATTTTGCAGATGTGGTTGCAATGTTTCATGTGTTTAATGCCAGTTTAAGTGGCCGCACAGATAGCATCAAAAACGTAGGTTATCTATGGCAACCAAAACTCAATTTGTATTATGTAGCTGCCAGCGAAACCATGAAAAAAGGGTTTTTACCAAGAATATTTGCTTATGTAGGAGCCATTACCGTGGAGCGAACTTGGCGGGCACATGGCAAAGATGTAAAACGAGAAGTAAACCCCAATGACACAGAAAACATAAGAGTAGCGTTAAATGACGGATGGGTGATAACCTTTCCTCAAGGCACAACCCGCTCTTTTAAACCCGTTAGAAAAGGCACAGCACATATCATTTTGCAACACAAACCAACAGTAGTCCCCATTGTGATTGACGGATTTAGACGCTCTTTTGACAGAAAAGGCTTGTTGATTAAAAAGAAAGGTATTTTGCAATCGATGGTGATTAAACAGCCTTTAGCCATAGATTACAACAACGAAACAGTTGAATCTTTGGTAGAAAAAATTGAATATGCCATAGAGCAGCATCCTTCTTTGTTAAAAGTAATTCCTGAGGAAATCATCAAAGAAAAAGAAGAGCTTAACAAATTGAGACAATTTAGATATTAAAAACTTTAAACAAAAAAACCTCAAGCATAACTTGAGGTTTTGAGCGGAAGACGAGGGTCGAACTCGCGACATTCAGCTTGGAAGGCTGACGCTCTACCAACTGAGCTACTTCCGCTTTTGTGAGTGCAAATATATACAAATTGTTGTTTTGAATGCAAATTTTTTCCGACAAAAATTTAAAAATTTATAATGCTACCTTTCTGCTTAATAATCAAATATTTAATTTTTAATAACCCATGATAAAACCAATTAGCAGCCAAGAAACTTTTGCCTTAAGGCATCCGGTGCTTAGACCAAACAGACCGCTTGAGTCTTGTGTGTTTGATGGAGATGACCACCCAACTACCCAACATTATGGTTTTTTTGTTGAGGGTAAATTAGTTGGGGTAGTGTCTTTATTTGTGAATCAACCACCGTTTGATACTGAGCTTTTGGGGTATCAACTGAGAGGCATGGCTGTTTTAGATGAATTTCAGCACCAACAAATTGGTAAAAAACTCTTGCAATACCTAGAGACTTTACTTCATAACAAATCTGTGATTATATGGTGTAATGCGAGGAAATCGGCAGAACTTTTTTATGAAAAGCTAGGTTACCAATCACGTGGATCCTATTTTGACATACCTCTAATTGGGCAACATGCCGTTATGTTTAAATTATCATAAAATTTGCAAACTGCTCAACAAGTCTTGAAAAAGATGATACTTTTGCGTTTTTAATTTTTTAATGAAACTATTTTCTATCCTCTTTTTACTGTGTCAAACCCTACTTTATGGTCAAATAGACCGTAAACAATTAGAAGCTATAAGAGTTACCACACCACCTACCATAGATGGTAACTTAAACGATGAAGTTTGGCAGTTGGCTCCTATTACCACTAATTTTGTGATGTTTGAACCCGATAATGGTTTTTTAGAACCTTCAGAAAACAGAACCGAGGTTAAGGTTTTATACGATGATGAGGCCATTTATATTGGAGCCTATATGTATGATAGTGAACCTGACAAAATATTAAAAGAAATTGCCCAACGAGACAGATTTGTAACAGCTGAGCACTTTGGGGTATATATTAATGGTTTTAATGATGGTTTACAAGATTTTAGATTTTATGTGAGTGCGGCTGGTACGCAAATAGACATGTTGTCTTTAGAAAGTGAAGGCAATGATGTAACTTGGGATGGTATTTGGGTAAGCTCCGTAAAAGTAACAGACAAAGGTTGGGTTGCGGAACTCAAAATACCTTATGCAGCTCTCAGATTTTCGGATAATAAAGAACAAACGTGGGGCATAAATTTCACTAGAGAGTTTAGAAGACTTAGACAATTTTATACTTGGAATCCGGTTGATTTAAAAAAAGGAGGGTTTATAAGACAAGCTGGTATTTTAACTGGGATAAAAGACATCAAAACCCCAGTAAGACTATTTTTTATCCCCTATACTTCTACCTACCAAGTGATGCAATCTGGCAATTATGGTGCAGAATACAAAGTAGGGATGGACATAAAATATGGCATTAATGATGCTTATACGCTAGATGCGGTGTTGATTCCAGATTTTGGTCAGGCAGCCTTTGATGATGTGATTTTAAATTTAACCCCATTTGAACAACAATTCTTAGAAAACAGACCGTTTTTTCAGGAGGGTACAGATTTATTTAACAAAGGTGGGATATTATATACCCGAAGAATTGGCGGGCCACCCACCCAAAGGCCGGGACTAAATGCCAATGAAAAGTTTTTAAATTACCCGAACGCCACCAACATGATTAATGCCCTAAAAATTTCAGGAAGAGGCAAAGATGGTTTGGGTATTGGGGTGTTAAATGCCATAACAGATGTTACAGAGGTGGTGGTAGAAAACACGGCAACTGGCGAGCAAAGGCTTGAGGTGGTAGAACCTCTTACCAACTATAACGTAACGGTGTTTGATCAGCGGTTCAACAAAAACTCTTCGGTAACGGTAATTAACACCAATGTGTTGCGGTCTGGGCATTATACAGATGCCAATGTATTGGGTATATTGGCCGATTTGAGCACCAAAAATAACACTTATAATTATGGTGGTGCTCTCAAGATGAGCAGTCAGTTTGGGTTAGAGCAAAGCAGTGGCACACACGCAGAACTTTATTTTGGGAAAACTTATGGCAAGTTTAGGTATAACTTATATGCCGCTAGCATGAGCAAAGATTATGAAATAAATGATTTGGGCATCAATTTCTTAACAAATTACTCAGAATCTAACATCAATTTAGATTACAGAATCTTGAATCCTACCAAGGTGTTCAATTCCTTTAGAGTAAATTTGTACCATTTTGTGCAAGTAAATAATGACACCAATTGGTTGCAACAGCACAGCACTGGCATCAACATCAGAACTACTACTTTACAAAATGATTACATTGGTTTTGGGGGATATATGGCACCCTCAAGGGTTTATGACTATTATGAACCCAGACGTGAGGGCAGGTTTATGACTGTGCCAGAAAATTGGGGAAATTGGTTTGCTTTTTCAAGTAATTATAATCGGAGGTTTGCATTAGATGTAAATTATGATTTTAATATTTTTAATCAAGAAAACAGAATGCGACAAAGAATTACGATTTCGCCTAGGTTCAGATTTAATGACAGGCTAAATTTAATTTTTAGTTCTAGATATGTAAAAGAAACCTCTGATGTGGGTTGGGTGGCCAATTTTTCTGATCAAATTATTTTGGGTTTACGAGATCGAGATACCTACACCAATAGTATCACGGGTAAATATGCTATTAATCAGGACATGACTTTTAATTTGGTGGTGAGGCATTACTGGTCTATAGTAGATAATTTAGATTATTTTGTGCTGAGAGAAGATGGCAATTTTAGTCCCACCTTGCTCAATACGCTAAATCGGGATCAGAATTTTAGCCTTTGGAATTTTGATTTTTCTTATGTTTGGTGGTTTACCCCCGGCAGTCAGATTAGTTTTTTGTATAGAAACTCTGGCAATAGTTTTACCAATCAGTTAGATTATAACTTTGGCAATAACTTTACTAATTTGTTTTTAAACGACCTCAACCACAATGTATCGATTAGCATCAGATACTTTTTAGAATACGAAAAAGCTCGTAAGTTTTTAAGAAAAGAGGTGTAACCCTAAGATTATCATTAGCCGTGCATGCCACGATAGCTTTGTGAGAGGCGGGTGTATTTTTTGTTGGCAAAACAGAGCGACTTTAGAAGCTCCTGTTTTTGCCAGTACAAAAAAACGGCTGCCTAAGCAAACTAAAGGGGCTAGCACGAACCTACTATTCGGATAGGCCGCAAGCGATTTAGCTGCTTATTATAATAAACTTTCTAAGTTCATTTCATCTGGTTTTTGCAGACCCATGAGGTGCAAAATGGTAGGGGCTACATGGCCTAAAACCCCGTCTTTAATGGCTTTTAAATTATTGTCTACCAAGATAATAGGCACAGGATTGGTGGTGTGTGCTGTGTTAGGAGAGCCATCTGGGTTTATCATGGTTTCGCAATTGCCATGGTCGGCTATTACCAAGGTGGTATAATTTTGTTGCAGGGCTGCGGTAATTATTTTTTGAACACAAACATCTACGGCTTCGCAGGCTTTGATGGCAGCTTGCATGTCTCCGGTGTGGCCCACCATGTCGCCATTGGCAAAATTTAAACACACAAAATCGGCCGATTGATTGTTTATTTCGGGCAGCAATGCCTCGGTGAGGTCAAAGGCACTCATTTCGGGTTGCAAATCATAAGTAGCTACTTTGGGTGAAGGGCACAAAATGCGTTTTTCTCCTGTAAATTCGGTTTCTCTCCCCCCTGAAAAAAAGAAAGTAACGTGCGGATATTTTTCGGTTTCGGCTATTCTGATTTGGGTTTTGTTGGCTTTTTCTAAAACCTCTCCCAGGGTATTGGTGATGTTGTCTTTGTTGTAAACAACCTTGATGTTGTTAAACGTTTCATCATAATTGGTAAGGGTTACATAGTGCAAGGGTAGTTTTTTTAGTCCTAATTCTGGCATGTCTGTTTGGCTGAGCACTTGGGTGAGTTCGCGGCCTCTGTCGGTTCTAAAATTAAAGAAAATTACCACATCATCGGGTTCAATAACAGCTAGTGGTTGGCCTGCTTGGTTGGTGGCTATCAAGGGGTTGATGAATTCGTCAGTAATGTTTTGGTCATAACTTTTTTTAATGTCAGCCAATAAATCTTGGCTGGGGGTTCCTAGACCATTCACGAGCAAATCGTAAGCTATTTTTACGCGTTCCCAACGTTTGTCTCTGTCCATGGCATAGTATCTGCCCACCACACTAGCCACTTGGGTTTGGTGTTGGGTCAAAAATGGCATCAATGCTTTAAGGTCCTGATAAGATGCTTTGGGGTCTACATCTCGGCCATCGGTAAAGGCATGCAAATAAAGCTGATTTAAACCATATTGATGGGCAGCTTCTACCAAGCCTTTTAGGTGATCGATGTGTGAATGCACCCCACCGGTAGAAACCAAGCCTAAAAAATGTACTTTTTTGTTGTTCTGTTTAGCATAGGCAAAGGCATCTAATAAAACGGATTCTTTGGCCAAGGTTTTGTTTTGTATGGCTAAATTGATGCGGGTAAGTTCTTGATAAATAACTCTTCCGGCACCTAAATTCATATGGCCAACTTCTGAGTTGCCCATTTGTCCTTCGGGTAATCCCACATGTAAGCCATCGGTGCGAAGGGTAGCATGGGCATAATTATGATATAAGCTGTCTATAAATGGGGTGTTTGCGTGGTCTATGGCAGAAACTTTTGGGTCGGGTGAGTGTCCCCAACCATCTAAAATCATCAAAATAACTTTTTTGTTCATGGTTTTAAGTTTAAACCACAAATTTAGTTTATTTTAGATAAAAAGTTAGCCGATAATCAAACAGTTTTAAAATGGCGATTACACATTCAAATAAAAATCTAAATAATCTGAACGTTCTTTAAGATTTTTAAGATACACATCGTCTCGGTGTTCTGAAATAATGTCATATCGGTAGCGTCTAAAGGTTTGGATGACTTCGTTCATCATGCCTAAAGACATTTTGAGGGTAATTTGCACTTGGTCTTGTTCTATGTTTTCAACCAAGCAGCCCAAAAGTTTTACGCCATTGCTCTCTACAATTTGTGCTACTTGACTCATAGAGTAATCTGAGATTGACTTTTGAATAACCAAAATACCTCCGGGCTCTTTTAAGAATGGAGTTTGGTTCAGGTATTCTAAAATGTCATCTCGATGATAAAACCCTAAATATTGATTGGTGTCTGATAGCAACGGACTAATAGTGGCATCATATTTAGATAACACCTCCATCACATCTAGCCATGAGGCTGAAGGCGTTACAAAAATTGGTTGAAACAAATATTTATGTTCACCAATACTTGAGTCAGCGTTTAAGGTTTCTAGGTCGTGAACAGACACACAGCCCAAGTAAACATCTTCATGCACAATAATAGCATGTGAAAGATTTTGATTTTGGGATTTTACCAAGGCATCTTCTACCAAGCTGTTTAGTGAGAAGGGTTTTGGTTTAGTTTGTATGTTGTCTTTCCAGAACATAAAATGATTTTATGCAAATTAAACAAAAATAATGCCCAAAAAAACTAAAACACTTTTAAAAGTTTTTAAAAATTTTGAAGCAGATTAGTTTACACTCACTAAAAAAACCTTCTGCAACTGACTTTTTCTTGTTTTTGGATTCAAAAAATTACCTTTTAGTCTGGTTATTCTGTAGTCATTGGCCTCTTGCATTATGGTATAATTTATTTGGTTGTTGTTTAGTTTTTGTAGTTGAATTTCTTCAACAAACAAATAAATGGGTTTTTTAGCATGTTTAAAGTTGTTTAAATCATCAACCGATAAAACAGTATGAATACAATTGCTGTAGTAATCAAACGAGTAGGGATAATCTAATGGCTCCAACCAGTATATTTGATGGTTCGGGAGCTGAAGTTCATTAACTTTTTTGGCTAATAATTGTCCCCCTTGATAAGTGAGTAATTGTGGAAAAAAATGGGCATTAAAAGGCAACCAAAATACTAAAACGGCTATCACCCCTTGCAGGATAAATTGGTTTGGGGAATGCTTGATTTTAAAAAAAGTAAAAATTAAAACCAAGCACATCACCAAAAAAGCAATCATGCCTGAAGTTGGTAGTGGGAATATCCAAAAATTGACCAAAATAGCCATCACAAACAATAAAACATATTGAAGATGCTGAACAATTGACCATCTTAATAAGTAATTCTTATGGAGTTGAGAAACAAAATAGGCCACAACAATAGCCGCAAACGGATAAGTTGGCAGCATATAATGTGGTAGTTTAAATTGAGAAAACCCCATCATAGTGTAAATGATCAGCAGAGGGATTATTAACGCTAGTGTTTTGTTGTGATACAAACTTTTGCTTCGCCAACTTTGTTTTACAGCACTCACTAAACCACCATAAAAAAGTAAGCTCCATGGCAATAGAGACCACAACAAAGTGTGAAAAAAAAACAAATAATCTTTTGAAGATGAACTGCCAAACTCACCTCCCAAGCGACTGGTGTTTTGTTGAAATAAAATAAATTTTATGCCAGAATGGTTTGTAGTTCCTCTAATAACCATCTCTGGATGCAAATCAAATTGAAGATAAAAAGCATAAAGAACAGGAGAAATAAAAATAAAAAACACCAAAATCATAGCTAAAAATTCCCAGCGAAGCAATTTATAAATCATGCGATTTGCAAAAGCATAGGATAAAACAAATAAACCTATAATTACTACCCCAAAAAGTCCTTTGATTGAAAAAGCAAAAGCTGCTCCGAAAGTAGCAAGCAAAAGATTGAGCCAGCCTGCATTGTGAAAATAGTTAAAAAAATAATACACAGCAAAAACAACACAGCCGGTGAGCATGGCATCCATACGCACATCAACATTACTCATTAAAAATGCAAATGAGGTGGCCGAAACCAAAGTGGCATGAAAGGCAATTTTTTGGTCAAATAATAACTTTGTTAATTTGTAAACATAAACCAATGTTAAAACAGAAAACAACAAGGAAGAAATCTTATAGGCAAAGGTAGTTACACCAAACAAGATAAAAGAAAGATGAAGTATCCAAAACTGTCCATGCGGTTTGTCTAGATAGGGCTCGCCATGCGAAATTAAATTTACCCAATCATTTTCTAAATACATTCTTAAGGCAATGGTGGCATGATGGGCAGCATCATTGTCATTAAGCGGTACACCAAGCCCTAACAAGTAAACTAAGCCAAGTAAAATAGCCAAAACATAAGCCACTCCTTGATGATCTAAATTTACTTTAAACATCATGGTTGGATGTTGGTTTCAGCAACAATATACAAGGGTCTGTTGAGCACGTTATTATTAATTCTGCCTAAATATTCTCCTATGATGCCAATCACAAACAATTGAACACCGCCTATAAAGGTTGAACTAATAATAACAGACGTCCAACCGGCCAAAGTAACTTTTAGCACATAATGAGAATAGAGGGCAAATAAAATAATTAGAAAAGACACAAAAGAGATCACAAAACCCAAACGGGTTACCAACTGCAATGGTAAACTAGAAAAACTGGTAATGGCATCAAGGGCAAACTTTATCATTTTGCCATAGGTGTAATTAGTTTTGCCGTAAATGCGTTCGTCTCTGTCAAACAAAACTTCGGTTTGATTAAAGCCTAACCACGCTATTTGCCCTCTTAAAAATTTATTTTGTTCGGGCATTTTTTTCAGGTATTCTACAATTTTTTTATCAACAAGCCTAAAATCTCCTGTATTAAGAGGAATGTTTATTTGTGTAAACCTATTTAGTAATTTATAAAAATATTTTGCAGTTAATTTTTTTAGAAACGTCTCACCTTTTCTAGAATTCCTTTTGGCATACACCACCTGATAACCTGTTTTGTACTTTTTATACATGACTTCAATCAATTCTGGCGGGTCTTGCAAATCAGCATCAATAATGACCACGGCATCACCTTTACAAGCCTCTAAACCAGCGGTAACTGCAATTTGGTGACCAAAATTTCTACTTAAGTTAATATAATACAAAAAATTTTTAGTGTTAGCCAACTGCCTCATAACCTGATAAGAATTATCAACACTGCCATCATTAACCAAAATTATTTCGAAGTGATCTACAATTTTTGCACACACTTTTTCTAATCTTTCTATGAGCAAAGGGATATTCTTCTCTTCGTTATAAATAGGAACAACAATTGACAGTTGAACAGGTGTAAGCATTATTTTGAAAATTAAAAAACAAAAGTAGCTATTTTTTATGAGGTTTAATTTTTTGTATAATAATTTTAAAAAATCAACAAAAATTCTTGCAGTTAACTCGTCAATCAAGTTTTAATTTTATAACAAAAAAAAACTTTTACACTTTCAAATTTAGTACTTTTGCAACATAATTATGCCGTAAATGAAAACAAAATTAAGCGTAAACATCAACAAAATTGCCACACTCAGAAACTCAAGAGGCGGTATTTTACCAAGCGTGGTGCAAGTTGCTAAAGATGTACAAATTTTTGGAGCAGATGGCGTTACCATACACCCTAGGCCAGACCAAAGACACATAAAATACCAAGACGCCTATGACCTCAAAGAAGTGGTGCATACGGAATATAATATTGAAGGCAACCCTATCAAGAGTTTTGTAGATTTGGTGCTAGGCATCAAGCCTACCCAAGTTACCTTGGTGCCCGATGCCGATGATGCCATCACGTCGAATGCCGGATGGGATACCCTCAAGCATCTGAGTTTTTTGAAAGAAGTGATCTCGGAGTTTCAAAAAAATGGCATCAGATGTTCTATATTTGTTGATCCCGTTTTGCAAATGATAGAAGGAGCTAAAGCCACAGGAGCCGATAGAATTGAGCTATATACCGAACAATTTGCCCAAGATTTTGCCCAGAAAAATTATGAAGGCATCAAGCCCTATACCCAAGCAGCCATTTTAGCCCATCAACTAGATTTAGGAATCAACGCTGGGCATGATTTAAATTTAGATAACATCAAATTCTTTAAAGACAACATCCCGCATTTGGCCGAAGTCTCTATTGGGCATGCCCTGATTTGCGAGTCAATTTATATGGGATTAGACAACGTGGTAAACATGTATCTAAACAAACTTAAATGAGCCAATCTATTTTATATTCCCGCATAGAGGGCACCGGTAAACCCTTGCTTATTTTGCATGGTTTTTTTGGCATGTCTGATAATTGGAAAAGTATAGGCAGTGTATTAGCCCAAAAAAATTTTCAGGTTCATTTACTAGATCTTAGAAACCATGGCAGAAGTTTTCATGACCAGGCATTCAGCTATGATGAAATGGCTCAAGATATCATGCAATACTTGGCCCATCATCAAATAGAAAAGTGTCACCTCATTGGTCATTCTATGGGTGGCAAAGTAGCCATGCAAACGGCATGTTTGTATCCTGATAAAATTGAAAAACTCATCATAGCCGACATAGGCCCCAAATATTATCCGCCCCATCATCAAACCATTTTAGAAGCCCTCAATGCCATAGATTTTTCTAAAAACCCCGATCGTTCTGAAGTGCAAGCCATCTTGGCAAATTATATATCAGACCAAGGCATTCAGCAATTCTTGCTCAAAAATCTATACAGAAAAACTGCCGATCAACTTGCTTTTAGGTTCAATTTGCCCATACTGACCCAAAAAGTTGAAGAAGTTGGCAAAGCACTACCAAATGAACTGATTTTTAGCAAGTCAACCTTGTTTATTTATGGTAAAAACTCCAATTACATTCAATCAACCGATGAGGCAGGCATTTTAAATCAATTTCCAAAGGCAATTTTTATAGGACTAGAAAATGCTGGCCATTGGCTTCATGCCGAACAACCCGAGGCCTTTATAGACACCACACTTAAATTTCTAAATACCTAATCAGCCAATGAAAAACTTTATCATCAAGACTTTGCTCACTGCCGCGGTGGTGCTACTCATTGCCTATTTTTTACCCAACATAAAAATAACAGGCTTGCCAGCCGTGTTGGTATTTGCCGTTGTATTATCTTTACTCAACACCTTTGTAAAACCCATCATCAAAATCTTAACATTTCCTATCACCCTGCTCACCTTTGGCTTGTTTTTGTTGGTTATCAATGTGATAGTGATATACCTTGCAGATCATCTCGTAGATGATTTTGAAATTGTGGGCACCACCACTTTGCTGTTGTTTACTTTTCTATTGTCATTAGGCACCTATGTTTTAGACATTTTTGTTAAAAAATAATTTAGCAGCTCAACCCCAGGCAAACTAGTTATCCATATACCTGCTATCCACTCCAAGTCCGCAGCCCCAAAGTTCTTTTTGTATTGGTTTTTGCAAAGAGCTTCCGCTGGTCGCTTTTGCCCAAACCATAAAAACTAACTTTCGGGCTTTACGGGCCTTTTCGTTTCTATCAGGGCTATTACAACAAACCTTCCGAATTTTATCAACTTTAGGAAATTTTAAAACTGCATAAAAAACCTATGTTTTATTTCAATTTTCATCGATATTGGTGTTTTTTTCAACAATTTCAACAATTTCAACACAAAAATTAGGATAAATTAATGATTGTTTAACTATATTTGTATTCCAATTTTTAGTAAGAAATTTTACCTGAATGAATTCAATCAAAGCAGCTATTACAGCCATTGGGTCTTACGTGCCAGACTACGTATTGTCTAATAAAGTTCTAGAAACCATGGTAGACACCAATGACGAATGGATAACTTCACGCACTGGCATCAAAGAACGAAGACTCCTCAAAGAACCCAACCAAGGCACGTCATATCTCGCTATTAGAGCAGCCCAAGATCTCCTCAAAAAATCTAACACCAACCCCGCCGACATCGATGTTATCATCATGGCAACTGCTACTCCAGATATGCCTGTGGCTGCTACCGGTGTTTATGTGGCAACGCAAATAGGGGCTGTAAATGCTTTTTCTTACGATTTGCAAGCAGCTTGCTCTAGTTTTTTATATGGCATGTCTGCCGCAGCGGCCTATATAGAAACTGGAAGATATAAAAAAGTATTGCTTATAGGAGCCGATAAAATGTCGTCTATTATAGATTATACAGACAGAGCCACTTGCATTATTTTTGGTGATGGAGCCGGAGCGATTCTCTTTGAACCCAACCATGAAGGTTTAGGTTTGCAAGACGAAATTCTAAGAAGTGATGGCATAGGAAGAGAGTTTCTTAAAATAGAAGCCGGAGGGTCTATACTCCCAACAAGCCAAGAGACACTTAATGACAACAAACACTATGTGTATCAAGATGGTAAAACCGTTTTTAAATATGCTGTTTCTGGCATGGCCGATGTGAGTGAAAAAATCATGCAAAAAAATCATCTCACTAATAATGACATACAATGGCTCATAGCTCATCAAGCCAACAAACGCATCATAGATGCCACCGCCAATCGTATGGGAATAGAAGAATCAAAAGTGCTCATGAACATTCAAAAATATGGCAACACTACCTCAGCCACCTTACCTCTGTTACTGTCAGATTTTGAACACTTATTCAAAAAAGGTGATAACCTCATATTTGCAGCTTTTGGTGGTGGTTTCACCTGGGGGTCTATCTATCTTAAATGGGCCTATAACAAACAATAAAACTAAACTTAAAACAAAGATAATTATGGATATTAGAGAAATTCAAAACCTCATAAAGTTTGTAGCCAAATCTGGTGCTACCGAAGTAAAACTAGAAATGGATGATTTTAAAATCACCATCAAAACCACCGAAGCAGGTGCGGCTGAAAGTAGCTATTTAGCACCACAAGTGCAACAACCAATGCAATTAGCTGCTCCCATAGCTGCTGCACCAGCTCCAGTGCAAGCTGCTGTTCCGGTTACTCCACCAACTGCTATTGATGATAACTCAAAGTATTTAACCATCAAGTCACCTATGATAGGGACCCTTTACCGCAAGCCATCACCAGATAAACCCCCTTTTATTGAAGTTGGTGCTACTATTAATAAAGGCGATGTGGTGTGTATGATAGAAGCCATGAAACTATTTAATGAAGTAGAATCTGAAATTTCAGGCAAAATTATCAAAGTTTTGGTAGACGATTCTAGCCCAGTTGAATTTGATCAACCACTATTTTTGGTAGATCCTGCCTAAACAAAAAGACAACTAACTAAATTTTACTATTTTGGTTTAAGTCTATTTTTCACAAAAATTAAAACTATGTTCAAAAAAATATTAATTGCCAATAGAGGTGAAATTGCCCTTAGGGTTATTAGAACCTGCAGAGAAATGGGCATCAAAACCGTAGCGGTTTATTCTACTGCCGATGCAGAAAGTTTACACGTAAGGTTTGCAGACGAAGCGGTATGCATTGGGCCACCACCAAGTAATTTGTCTTATCTCAAAATGTCTAACATCATAGCCGCTGCCGAAATCACCAATGCTGATGCTATACACCCTGGCTATGGTTTTTTATCAGAAAATGCTAAATTTTCTAAAATATGCCAAGAGCATGGCATTAAGTTTATAGGGGCTTCTCCAGAAATGATAGAAAAAATGGGCGATAAAGCCACTGCAAAGGCCACCATGAAAGAAGCGGGAGTGCCCTGTGTGCCAGGTTCTGATGGGATTCTACAATCGCTTAAAGAAGCTAAAAAAATTGCTAAAGAAACTGGTTATCCGGTGATGCTGAAAGCCACTGCTGGAGGTGGAGGCAAAGGCATGAGAGCCGTTTGGAAAGAAGAAGATTTAGAAAAGGCTTGGGAAAGTGCCCGTCAAGAAGCTGCAGCATCTTTTGGTAATGACGGCATGTATATGGAAAAACTCATTGAAGAACCCCGTCATATAGAAATTCAAATTGTTGGTGATTCATTTGGTAAAGCTTGTCATTTATCTGAAAGAGATTGCTCTGTGCAAAGAAGACACCAAAAACTTACCGAAGAAACCCCTTCGCCATTTATGACAGACGAACTCCGTAACAAAATGGGTGAAGCTGCCATCAAAGCAGCAGAATATATAAAATATGAGGGAGCTGGCACGGTAGAGTTTTTGGTAGACAAACACAGAAATTTCTACTTTATGGAAATGAATACTCGTATTCAAGTAGAACACCCAATTACAGAACAAGTGGTAGATTACGATTTAATCAGAGAGCAAATCTTAGTGGCATCAGGTGTGCCAATTTCGGGTAAAAATTACTTTCCACAGTTGCACTCCATAGAATGCAGAATTAATGCAGAAGATCCTTATAACGGGTTTAGACCTTCACCCGGAAAAATTAATGTTTTGCATGCACCCGGTGGGCACGGGGTTAGGTTAGACACGCATGTGTATGCTGGCTATACCATTCCATCAAACTACGATTCGATGATTGCAAAGCTTATTACCACTGCACAAACCAGAGAAGAAGCCATCAATAAAATGAAAAGAGCTCTAGATGAGTTTGTGATTGAAGGCATCAAAACCACCATTCCGTTTCACAGACAACTAATGGATGAGCCAGACTACGTGGCGGGTAACTACACCACTAAGTTTATGGAAAGCTTTGAAATGAAATAAAATAATTAGATGTTTTAACAGACTCTGTATTTTGAAGAAGGTTTTAACCCTCAACAAATTACAGAGTTTTT
>DAIRDG010000040.1:0-20663 GCA_036796275.1 Flavobacterium sp. | reverse complement strand
AAAAAAAATATATCCTAATTACTTTGGTTGGTGTTATCTTAGGAGCCGTTGGAGGTTATTTATACTATTATTTTATAGGCTGCTCTAGCGGAAATTGTAACATTACTTCCAAACCACTCAACAGCACCATTTATGGCAGTGTGATGGGAGGCTTGTTGTTTAGCTTGTTTGAAAAAACCGATAAAAAAGAATTATAAAACCCTAAAAAACACACATTTATTTGGTCAATTCGAAAAATTGTTTAATTTTGACTATTATTAATTAAATACAACGTATCATGAAAAAAATTGCAGCCTTATTCCTATTAGGAGTTTTTTCTTTCTCTGTGATGGCCATGTCTGGTGGAGAAAAAGATAAAAAAGACAAAAAAGCAAAAGCTAAAACTGAGCAAACAGACAAAAAATCTGCTAAAGAGAAGAAATCTTGTGGAGCCGAAAAAAAATGTTGCTCTTCTAAAAAAGCTGAATCATAAAGATTTGAAGCTATATAAAAAAAGTCAGACATGTTCTGACTTTTTTTATGGCCTAAGGTTTCGCTGCCGCACCGCTTCATACAACAAAATGCCGGCTGCTACAGACACGTTCATAGAATCTACACTGCCCAGCATGGGGATGTTGATGGCTGCAATACTTGTTTGTCGCCAAATTTCAGTAAGCCCATGGGCCTCGGCTCCCAACACAAAAGCAGTGGGCTGGGTGTAGTTGTGCACCGCATAGGGATTTGAGTTTTGCAAGGTAGCCGCATAAGGCGTGATGTTTTTTTGTGATAAAAATTGGAGGGTCTCTTGTGAGGTAGCCACTGCAATTTTGTTGGTAAACAGCCCTCCAACGCTACTTCGGATGGTGTTGGGGTTGTAGAGGTCTGACAGCGGATCGGCTAAAATCACGGCGTCTACCTTGGCAGCATCGGCTGTTCTGAGCATGGCTCCTACATTACCAGGTTTTTCTATGCCTTGCATGATTAGTATGAGCGGATTATCTGGCAAGACCAAATCATTGAGCTGATGATTTTTTTGTTTCATGATGGCCATCAAGCCTTCAGTGGCCTCTCTGTAGGCCATTTTTTGGTATACTTCGGCAGATATTTCTATGGTGTTTGGGCAGTTGTATTTATCAACCTCAGGCACTAAATTTTTTACAAAAAACAAAGACTCTATTACATAATGGTGTTTGAGGGCCAAATTAATTTCTCTGAGGCCTTCTACCACAAACAAACCAGTTTGTTTTCTGGTTTTAGACTTTTGTTGCAGGGCTAAGATAGTTTTTATTTTCGAATTGGCAGCAGATGTAATTTGCGGATAATTTGTCATGTTATAAAATGCCTCTGGCTTTTATTTCTAAATACTTATTAATGCTGTTCAGGGTAAGGTTTTCGGGCTCTGTGAGCAAAGAATATATGCCATATTTTTTAAGCTCTTGCACAATCATTTTTTTCTCGAACATAAATTTTTCTGCAATCACCTGATCATAGATGGCTTGCACATTTTTGGGCGGTTGTTTGATGAGGTTATTGAGTTCGGTATTTTTAAAAAATACCACCACTAATAAATGATTTTTGGCAATGCCTTTCAGGTAAGGCAATTGCCTGTGCAGACCATCTATGGTTTCAAAATTGGTGTATAGCAAAATAAGACTGCGGTGGTTAAGATTGCGTTTGATGTCTATGTATAGTCGGCTAAAATCACTTTCAAAAAAATCGGTTTTAATATTATAAAGAGCCTCCATGAGCAATTGCATTTGCCCAGAGCGTCTGTCGGCCACTACGCGGTTTTCTATTTTTTTTGAAAAAGTAAACATGCCAGCTTTGTCGTGTTTTTTGGTAATCACATTGCTCAATACCAAGGTGGCATTGATGGCATAATCTAGCAAGCTGAGGCCTTCAAAAGGCATTTTCATCACCCTGCCTTTGTCTATCACCATGTATACATTTTGTGATTTTTCGTCTTGAAACTGATTCACCATCAACTGATTTTTTTTGGCGGTGGCTTTCCAATTTAGGGTGCGGATGTCGTCTCCATTCACGTATTCTTTAATTTGCTCAAACTCCATGGTGTGGCCTATGCGTCTTATTTTTTTGATGCCATACTGAAACAAATGGTTTGAAAAAGCCATCAGGTCATACTTTTTTAGCTGAATGAAAGACGGGTAAGTGGGCACCATTTTTTGATCGTTAAAAATATAACGTTTGCTAACAAGCCCAAAGGGAGTTTTTGCATAAATGTTGAGTTTGCCAAACAGGTATTCTCCACGTTCTGTAGGCCTTAGATAATATTGAAATGCATCTGAGGTACCAGACTCAATACCTCTAGAAATACTAAAATTTCTTTTCTGAAACTGAAACGGCACTTCGTCTATCACCCAAACGTTTATTTTGATTTGATACTGATTATGTATGATAATTTGAATGGGGTTATCGTCGCCGTTTGATAATTTTTCGGTGAGTATTCTTTGGGCTGTGATGCCATTTTTAGAAGAAAATAAAATGAGGATGTCTAATACCAACAAAAACCCCAAAGCTGTAAGCAGTATCCAACTGATGTTTTCTAAAAAGGGAAAGAAAAAACTTAAACACAATAAAACCAATAAGCCTATACTTAGGTAATAAAACCTGTTGTTGAAGTATAATTTTTTGAAAAATGATTTCATGATGTCTTCAATTTTATTGAAAGTTTTTTCAGTATAAAAACTTTTGAATATATAAACTTTTTATGGTTACAACCTAAAACCTATCTCGGAATTTCGATTGATTCTAATATTTGTTTGATGATTTCTTTGGAGGTTACCCCTTCCATTTCTCTTTCTGGGGTTACCACCACCCTATGATGCAAAACAGGAATAGCTGCTTGTTTGATGTCTTCTGGGGTAACAAAATCTCTGCCTGCTAGAGCAGCAAATCCTTTAGAGGCATTAAGGATGGCAATAGAGGCTCTGGGACTTGCCCCTAGATACAAAAAGGCATTGTCTCTGGTTTGTTGCACCAATTTGGCAATGTAGGTGATCAAAGAGGTGTCTATGCTGATGTCTTTGAGTAACCTTTGCATGTCTATCACCACTTGTTTGTTGATGCTTTCTGAAACCAAATTTAGCTTTTGGTCGTTTTTGAGGGCATGTTCTTTTTCGAGTAGTTTTATTTCGTCTTCTAAAGACGGATAATCTATGTTGATTTTAAACAAAAATCGGTCAAGTTGAGCTTCTGGTAAGCGGTAGGTTCCTTCTTGCTCTATGGGGTTTTGGGTGGCAATAACCAAAAAAGGTTCGTCCATTTTATATTGGGTGCCATCCATGGTAATTTGTCTTTCTTCCATCACTTCAAACAAGGCGGCTTGGGTTTTGGCTGGGGCACGGTTAATTTCGTCTATTAAGACCAAATTAGAAAAAATAGGGCCTTTTTTAAATTCAAATTCAGATTTTTTAAGGTCAAAAATAGCTGTTCCCAAAATGTCTGAAGGCATTAAATCTGGGGTAAATTGAATTCTGCTAAAATCAATTTTTAGGCTTTTGGCAATGAGTTTGGCAATGAGTGTTTTGGCCACCCCCGGCACCCCTTCTAAAAGCACATGTCCGTTGGTGAAAAATGCCACCAAAATTTGGTCTATTACTTGGTGTTGACCCACAATCACTTTGCTTAACTCACCTCTGATGCTTTCAATAGCTTGCTTAAAAGGTTCTAACTGCAAACGCGATTGAAATTCTAAATTGTCTGATGTATTATTTTGTTCTTCCATAGTTCTCTATTTTTAGTCTGTTATTTTATTAATGGCTTCGTTTAAGGCTATTAAATCTTCTTGGGTTGCTTGTTGGGTTTTTCTTAATTGGTTAATTTGGTTGATGGCATTTTGAACGTCTTCTAAGGGTTTGCCACTTTTGGCTTGGTATCTTTTAATAAAAACCTCATCTAAAACATTGGTATCCATGAGCAATTCTGTTCTGACCCTTTCTAAGAAAAAAGTAATTTTTTTGTTCATTAAATCTAAATAATCTTTTTCTTGAAAGTATAAATTACCAATGGTTTTGGTAAAATCAACCGTGGTGTTTTTAACGGGTGGTATAATAGGCACCACACGTTGTTTTCTTTTGGCAGTAAAAATTAAAAATATAAAAACAAGTATCCATGCCAAATACCATGACCATTTGAGCGACGGATGATCTTTGATGAACCTGAGCGGATGATTAGACACCAAAACACCTGTTTGGTTTTTTAAATACCAATACACATCGGTATTTGGCAAATAAGCTAGGCAAACCTCAGCATGCTGATAGTTATTATCTTTTAGCAAATTAACATTGGCAAACATGGCAGGGTATAAGTGAAGGTAAACCAAACCATCCCCGTAGGGCACTTCTAAAAAATAAGGTAGTTTTTTGTTGTCTTTGTCTGTAAAATACCCCTTATAGTTGCCCAAAAACCCTTTTTTGTACTTAAAATAGCGTCCGTGTGCCCCATAAACTAAATTGGTGTTGATGTTAGATTCCTTAAATTTAAGCAACATGGTATCTTTCATGCTGTAATTGTAATCTTCGGTAAGTTTTAAAGAATCTAATAAATAATCAGGAAAAGACTGGGCACTCAAAAAAGCATGACCACCATTTTTTACATAGGCTAATAAAGCATCATTTGAGGTTTTGTCTATATCAAAGTATCGGTTGATATAAAGCCAAGTATCTTTGGTGTTTAGTAATGTGTCGGAAATTTTAAAATCTGAATGTGTGTTTGCTGCTCTTTTTATAATCAGATTGTCTTCATCATTGGTGTTGGAAGTATCTTCTGTTTCCTCCTCTGTATATTCTTCTTCAATGGTTTCTTCTTCAATGGTTTCTTCATGTTGATATTCATCATCATTATAATGATAAATTGGCTCTGGTTTTTTGACTAAAAATTCATAAATAGTTTTATCATCTACTTTTGTGAGGTTTACGCCCTCTAATAATTTGGGTAATTCTTGATTTAATACAAAAAGACCATAGGGTATTTTGTCTTTGGTGATGTAAGTTTGATTCCAGTTGATGGGTCTAGGTTTGCTAAGGTCTATAAACACAATAAGCCCTAACATAAAGAACAAAAAAATGAGGTATATCTTTAGGGTCTTGTTCATTTTAGCTTATTTATAAGAGTTTCAAACGAGGTTTTGGTAGAGCTAAAAACTTCTTCAGAAAGTTCAAAACCTCCATACCACACATAGTCATAAAGATAGGAATGATACTTAAAATCATTTTCGAATCCAGACCCTTTGAGTTCATTAATGTAATCAGAATTTGTTTTTTCGGGATCCCAATCTAAATGTTGGTTATCTGACAATTTTTTTAACAACCATAAATAATAAAACCTTGTGGCCAATCTAAAGTTTTTAGACTGAATGCTGTTTTTGATTACTTCTTTAAAATCGGTTTGGTTGATGTCTATATCCAAATCATCAACCCGCATGATGTTTTGATTTTGTTTTTGGCCAAAAATCCACTGCCCTTCTTTGTTTAAAAACAGTAAGACAATTTTATAGATTACAAATAAAATGATTAAAACTGCCAATATTTTAAAGATAATATCAATGGTGTTGCTTATGCTTCTTTCGGACTCAATGTTTAATATGCTTTTAAAAAACTCCGACAAATTATCCATGGCTCTATCCCACCAACCTTTGCTTTGGGTATCTGTTTCGTAAATAAATTCTTTAGATTGATAGTCTTTTTTAAAATCTTGGGCAAATTGTTTTGGTTCAATTTTTTTAACGGAAACTTGTGTGCTATCAATTTGCGATGCACAAAGCCAAAAAAACATACCAAAAAATATAATCAGATTACGCTTCATCATCTTGGCCTATTAAGTCTATGGCAGAGGTTATTTGGTGTTTTTTAGCTTTTTCTTGGCAGCTATAATAGATCAGTCCTTGGTGAACGATGCTTAAACTGTTGAAGAAGATAGTAGCAATAACGGACAGCGAAAAAATAAGTGTAATGCCAATAGAAAACAAATTAGCATCAGGACTATCAATTCCATCATACATGCCTACAAAAAATATAAGAGCCAAAACAAAATAACCAATCATGGTGATAATGGTGGCAAAGGTTTGGGTGATAAAATAAATAAGCACCGTGGTTAAGTAATTAATCAGGGCATTGCTCATAAAATTTTGCCACCCTTTGCTTAAAGCTTTACCAAAACTTATGTTTTGCGATAAATACTCAAAAAAAACTTGCATCATGCCGCAATACAACACTGGTATGACCAAGAGGATAAGCAAAAAAAGTAATATGCCAATAAACGGAATAATAAATAACAACAAATATAAAGTGAGGAAAACGATAGAAAAAACAATTAAAACTAAAAAAAATACCGCAATTTTTTTGAGATTTTGTTTATAAAAACTAAGCACGCCTTGCATATTTGGCGTTTCATTTTTTTCTAAAAACTGAAGGTAGGCTACCGGATAAGTAAAATTAAAAGCATTGATGATAAAAAAAAGAAAAATCAACAATAAAGCCAACGGCACTAAGAAATTGAGATTGTCTAAAAAATAACTATCAATATTACTGGTGCCACTAAAAAGAGCTTCAAAAACTACTTTGATTAACACATACGAAATCACAGTTAATAAAATAATCGGGATTCCGTTGATTAAAAAAAAGAATTTAAAAAAACTTTTACCCGAAGTTTTAAAAAAACTAATGGTATCATTAAAAAAATCACCAAAGGTTCTTTGCTTAAATAATTCAATCATAATTTAAATTTTTCTTCATGATTTTGTTCACCAAAAAAGGATAAATTAGGTAGTAAAAACTTATAAACGTTAGTGTACTAAATATGATAAGGTAATTGAGCCAATTGGGCATTTCGAGGGCATATCTGGTTACATAACCTTCTAGAATACCGGCCATTAAAAAAAATGGCAGAGTGCTAAGACATATTTTAAAGCTATTTAAGAAACCAATTTTAAAACTATTGAATCTAGAAAAAGTTTTGGGAAACAACACCGAAGCCCCAAGCAAAAAACCACTGGCTGCAGAGATAACAATGGCAAAAATTTCCATGGCCCCGTGTATCCAAATACCACGCATGCTTTCTAGCAACACGCCCTCTCTATAAAACATATACTGAAAAGCCCCTAGCATGATGCAGTTTTGCAACAAAATATAAAGCGTGCCAAAGCCTAAAAAAATACCCCACAAAAAACATCTTAAAGCCACATACATATTATTAAGAGTTATGCCAATGGCCATACCCCAATTGCTCCCTTTTTTGTAGATAGCCACCGGATTGCCATTTTTGATGTTTTCGAGGGTTTCGTTCACATACTGATCGCCTAAAATTAATCTTACAAAATCTAGGTCATAATGAGCAGAAATAACCCCAATACCCGTAAAAATAAAAAACAAAGCAAAAGCATAATAGATGTATCTTCTGTATTCATGCAACACTAAAGGAATGTCTTCTGCAAAAAACTGCACGAGTTGGTTGCGATCGGTTCGTTTTGTTTTATAAATTTTTTGAAAAATCTTTGAAGCCAAGTAATTTAGGTAAACCGTAACTTTGCTTTTGGGATAATAAGTTTGGGCATAAGACAAGTCATTCATTAAATGAATGTATAGGTGAGCCAACTCATCGGGAGATTTTTTTAATTTTCCGAAAATAGTTTGCTCAAATGTCAACCATTTTTCTTTATTTTGTTTTATAAAGGCCACTTCTCTCATGAGTGCTAAAATATAAAAAATGTCAACATTAACCATCACTACCACACAAAATGTTAATATAAATTTTGAAGCGGCTTCTGTGGGGCACAGAATTTTGGCTTACATATTAGATTGGCTCATCAAGGTTGCCTATGCTATTGTAGTATATCAAATAGTTTTTAAGTATTTTGGTATTGCAAATCACATAGACAGTTGGGATTTTTGGTCGATGATTAGCATTTATGTGTTATTTTATTTTCCGGTTATATTTTATTCGCTGATATTAGAAACTATTTTTGAGGGACAAACTTTGGGTAAAAAAATGATGAAAATGCAAGTTGTTAAAATAGACGGTTATCAGGCTAGCTTCTTAGATTATTTAATGCGGTGGATTTTTAGGATAGTAGACATCAATAGCAACACAGGTTTGGTTGGCTTGGTTACCATGATTTCAAGTAGCAGAAATCAGCGGTTAGGTGATATGGTAGCTGGCACTTCGGTTATTTCCTTAGACCAAAAAATTGGTATTCAGCATACAATTTTACAAGAATTACAAGAAAATTACAAGCCCATTTATCCGCAAGTCATTAATTTATCAGACAATGATGCTCGCATCATCAAAGAAACATTTCAAGAAGCTATGCTGAAAAAAGATTACCAAACCCTTCATAAACTAAAAACTAAAGTTGAAGATGTGGCCAAAATAAAAAACCAGATGGGTAATGATGTTGATTTTATCAAAACGGTGCTTAAAGATTATAATTATTTTACACAAAACATGTAATTAGATGACATTAATATTTAAATGGATAAAAAGACTCATTCTTGGATTTTTTATGAGTACCATTACACTCGTAATACTATATAAATTTATACCAGTAAAATTTACACCCCTCATGTTTATAAGGGCCTATGAAGCCAAGTCTTTGTCTTTTGAACACCAATGGATTCCGAGCGAAGATATTCCGGAAGTCATAATGCGAGCTGTAATTGCCAGCGAAGATGCCAAGTTTTTACAACACAATGGCTTTGATTGGGAGGCTATTAAAAAGGCTAGAGAAAATAACGAAAAAGGCAAGAGAATGAAAGGAGGCAGCACCATTAGTCAGCAAACTGCCAAAAACGCCTTTTTATGGCCAGCCAGAAGTTATGTCAGAAAAGCATTAGAAGCTTATTTTACGGTGCTTATTGAGTTTATTTGGGGCAAAGAACGCATATTAGAAGTCTACCTGAATAGCATCGAAATGGGGCCTGGGGTATATGGAGTGCATGCGGCAAGTCATTACTGGTTTGGCAAAGAGCCCAAAAAACTAAGCCAAGAAGAAGCCGCTAGCATTGCAGCTATTTTGCCAAACCCAAGAGAATACAAAGCCAAAAACTCTTCTAGGTATGTAAGCAGGCGAAAACAAAAAATATTACGTGAAATGAATCGAACGTATAAAATAAATTTTAATGATAAAGGTAAAAAAGATTAATTTATTTGATAATCTTCTTGAATTTCATCAATAGCACACTGACGTGCATTTAATGCCCTGCCGTTTTCATCTAAAAATATTGCAACAAATTTTGTGTTGTTAATATTTGAAATATTTTCTGTGCCATTAATGACAAAAACTCTTTCAAATTCGTTGCCCAACGTTGCATTTTCTATCGTATCACCTAAATGATTGGTTAGAATTCTTCTGAGCGTATAATCATGCACATAGCCAACCAAAGGATTGCTTCCGCCAAAAAATGTGGTATAATTTACTTGATTATAAATTAATCCGTCTTCTAATACATAAACAACTAATCTAGCCGTGGAAAAATTTGCTGCAAACAAACCACTTACAGAAAGCTCTATTTGATTGTTTAATAACCTTTTGGCACTTAACTTAAACCCTAATTTTTTGGCTACTTGTGTTTGAGAAACTACTTGATTGATGTTGAGTTGCTCTAAAGGTTGCCATCTTGGCCCTCTGTTGACAAAAGCCTTTGGATAACCACCATTGGGCTCAAAAGCTGAGGAATCAAAATTAAAAGGGTCATAACTTGAATCTGCAGGGTTTGAACTAGTTCTGTGAATGGCTACTTTTATCAATTGGTCTTTTTGATCACCTAATTGACTTGCCGCCAAATTTAAGGCATGAGTTACTCTTGGGCAGTTACCACACCAAGTGCCCGTATAATCTTCTACAACAACATTTGAGGTGAAAAATGTTTCAGACCCATCATGATAGATAACTTCCAAAAGATTGTCAGATTTAAAATCATTGTAGCTGGCAGAAATTTGATACGATCCTATGTTGGCCGTTACAAATGTATTTCCTTGTATTTTTTGTCCGTTAACAAAAAAACTAGACAATTGAGTAACGTCTTCACCGTTGTTTTTGATTAATCTAAAATTTATGCTTTGGTTTATAACTTTACTATTGCCATCAGAAACAAGCGTTAAGCTCTCTACAGATTCTAAGATTTGGTAATCTTTAGAACAAGAAACAATTAACAAACCAACAATTAAATACTTTAAGAACCTCATCAGCATTCAGTTTATGTAATTAGAGAATAACTATCTATTTTTTTAAAATTTTTACGGTGTGATTTAATCCGGCATCATTAGAAAATTTTAATAAATAAACCCCGCTATTAAAATTAGTCATGATTAAATCGTAATTATTGTCAAGGCTTTTTGAAAATACCTTTTGTCCTTGTAGATTAAATAATTCAACATGTACCGTTTGATTTATCTCTAATCCTACATAATTATCAACTTGGGTATTTAACACTTTTACACCCATGTTGTTAAGCAATTCTCTGCTGTTTACCCCTAAAGGTCCCATGTAGCGGTAGGTAATAAATAATGGATCTCCTGCAAGTGAGCCATCATTTACACTTAAAGCATAAAATCTAAAACGATAATTGATAGGATAGTTTGTGCCATCACCACCATAAAAATTCTTGAAACTGTCTCCAAAACCAACGGTGTTTGCACCTGCCGTAACAGGGTAATTAAAATCTTGTGGGTAAATTACTCCAGAAGAAATACTTGGCAAACATTCATAAGCCCAGCACAACTGAAAATTTGCACCTGTAGCATTATTGATGCTCTCTGACCTTAAAAAAAAGTTTAAATCTTGGGATGATGTATTGTGAACCGTGAAAAATATTTCAGATTCAGCACTACTATGGCTTGTAAATTCTACAACTTCTTCATTTACAAAATCAACACCATTTAGTTTTTTGATTGAAAATTGTGAAAAACCATAAAAACTAATTAACAAAACAAGAGTAATTTTTTTCATACGATTAATTTAACATTTATTTGTTGCAAAGTTAACATTTATTATTAGCTTTGCTTAAATTTTAACAATTAAATATTTAAAATTATGAAAAAATTATTACCCATCTATTTTTTAATTATTTGTGCTTACGGTCAAACTATTTTGCAAGAAAGTTTTAATAACTTAGGAGCACCTTTGGTTCTTCCTTCAGGCTGGACAATGACCAACCAAAGTCAAAATGCCTCAGCCAACCAATGGTTTAGAGGAAATCCGGCGGTATTTGTAGCTAACAGCGGTGACACCAATGGCTATATTGCGGCTAATTTTGCTGCAGTAGCTTCTGGGGTTGGCACCATCAGTACTTGGTTAATTTCACCAAACATCAATGTAAAAAACGGAGATGAAATTTCGTTTTTTACCAGAACTGCGGGCACTTACCCAGACAGACTAGAGCTCAGAATGAGTACTTTAGGCAATTCTTCAACATCGCCCGAAGGTCCTACCGGAGTTGGCTCATATTCTACCCTCTGTTTATCTGTAAATCCTGCTTTGCTACCCAATATTTATCCCCTTACCTGGACAAAATATAATTATGTTGTTAGTGGATTATCAGGACCTACTAATTGCAAATTTGCTTTTAGATACTTTGTTACCAATGGTGGCCCTAGCGGAGCTAACTCAAACTACATTGGTGTAGATGATTTTGAAGCCAAAACACCTGTGGCTAACAACATTGAATTAGTTAGTGTTAACGTACCTGCAATTATTCAGGCTGGTAATATTAACTTTGGGGGTAGTGTAAAAAATGTTGGTAATAATACCATTACTTCTTACCAAGTAACATGGCAAGCCAATGGTGGTATGGTCAATACTCATAATGTAACGGGCCTCAATTTGTTGCCAGGTGCATTTGCAGAATTCTCACACAGTGTGCCACTCAATGCGGTTGTTGGAACACAATATAATTTAAATTTTAATATTCCTACCGTAAATGGTGGTGCTGATGGAGACCCGATTAACAACAGCTTAACCAGACAGACTGTAGTCGCCAGCGGAGCAACGGCTTTTAAGCCTTTAATAGAAAAATTTACGAGTTCTACTTGTCCACCTTGTGCATCTTATAACAATAATACATTTAATCCATTTTTTAATAATACGTATTCTGGAGGCAGTTATAATTACATTGCGTATCAACTAGACTTTCCTGGAGCTGGTGATCCTTATTATACTGCAGAAGCTGGTACAAGAAGTGCTTATTATAGCATCAATGCAATTACAGCTCTTAGAATAGATGGTCAAAATTATTCTACTGGTAACAACCAAACAGCTTTAACCAATCATATTAACACCTTAGCTGCTAAGTCTGGGTATTTTGATTTATCAGCTAACAGAAATGTTTCTCAACCTAGCAATAATGTTGAGATATATTATAGCATTACCCCATACATAAGCGGAAACTATAATTTATATGCCGTGTTATATGAAAAAACAACTACGGGCAATATTGCTAGTAATGGAGAAACCTCATTTAAACATGTGATGATGAAAATGGTGCCAAATGCCAACGGAACACCCCTTAGTTTAGCTACTAATCAACCAGTATCTGGAACTATTTCTGCTGGATTGTCAAGTACTTTTATCGAAGATTTTAACGACCTAGAAGTAGTCGTTTTTCTTCAAAATGAAGCCACCAAAGAGATAATGCAGAGTGCTAGAGCAACCAATATTTTGTCTAGCGACTCTTTCCAAAAATCAAAACTGTCATTAATCCCTAACCCTGCAACTGATTTCTTTAGACTAAATGTAAAAGAATCCGTATCGGTAGCCATCGTAGATATATCAGGCAAAACTATAGCCCAATTCAATCAAGTTGATAGCAGCACAGACATCAATATTGCCAAATTAAATTCTGGAATTTATTTTGTGAATATCTTGGGCAATGAAACCTTTGAACCAATTAAATTGATTAAAAAATAATTTAATATTCATTAATACTCAAGGTTGATGTTTATGGCATCAACTTTGAGTTATGAATAAAAAAGTAAAAATTATGAAAAATATCATTCTTTGTTTAATCATTACCACTTGTTTTTGGGCTCAAAAACAGTTGCCAAACGTAGATGTTGACGGATTAGACGGCATATCTTATAACTTGAAAACTGATTTTAGTGAAGAAGATAAAATTTATGTCTTTGCATTTTGGGCCACATGGTGTGCCCCTTGTATTCAAGAGTTAGATGCCATACATGCTAAATACAAACAATGGCAATCTGAACTAAATTTTGAGGTGGTTGCAATTTCTGTTGATGACTCTAGAACACAACGAAGAGTGAAACCTTTCTTGAACGGAAAACAATGGAACTACAATGTTCTTTTGGATACTAATCAGGACATAAAACGAAAATTAAGTATTGTTAATGTGCCCTATACTATAGTTGTAAAAAACAACAAAATAGAATACATTAGCAATGGATATGCACAAGGTGCAGAAGATGAATTGTTTGAAAAACTTAAAAATTTATAGTGTTATAAATTAATAGCATTTAAAAATATCTGATGAGAATAACGCTCTATCAGATATTTTTTTTTAATTACATTTAACTTTCTATGAAAAATTATTTTAGATTATTGTTTGTTTTATTTTTAACTATAAAAAATTACGCTCAAGAAAAAGATTATGGTAGGGTATACGGAGGGTTTGAATCAAATATACAGCGATATGCAAGTTATGAAGGCGACACTCAAGAATCTGACCCTGAGTATTTTAGATCTAATAACTATTTACAAATTAACTACGAAATAAAAAAATTCACATTCGGAATTCAGGCCGAAAGTTATTACTGCAAAGCTTTATTAAATTATTATGATGGCTTTGAGGGTACTGATATTGGTTTGTTTTTTGCCAATTATAAATCTAAAAAATTTGAAGCTACCTTAGGCCATTTTTATGAGCAATATGGCTCTGGCATGACCATGAGAGCTTGGGAAGACAGGGCTTTAGGCATCAACACAGCCATAAGAGGTATTCAATTAAAGTATAAACCCACAAGAGATCTAGAAACCAAAGCGTTTTACGGCAAACACAGAACTGGTTTTAAAGTCTCAAATGGCGACTTGTTTGGGGCAGACCTGCAAGCCAATTTATCTAATCTTTTTAAGTTTGAAACCTCAGATTTATCTGTAGGTATTTCAAACGTAAACCGTTATGAAGCGATTGATTTACCAAATCCTGAATCTTTGAGTTTTTCGCCAACTACGAGTTTATATAGCCTCAGGTTAAATTATTCTGAAGATGCTTTTTACGCAAATTTTGAAACAGTTTACAAAACTAAGGATGCCGTTTTAAATAGAATTAGTAATGAAATTTCTAATAATTTTGTAAAAGATGGCTCGTCTTATTTGTTAAATTTTGGTTATGCCAAAAAGGGCTTAGGCATAGATGCTACGCTGAGAAGAACTGAAAACATGACCTTTCTCTCAGACAGAATTCCAACTGCTGTTGGCTTAGACGAAAGCTCTTTAAATTATTTTGACCGGGTAATCAATTTTGCACCGGCACTCACAAAACAACATCATTCTAACTTGGCAAACATATATGTATATCAAGCCCAAATTGGCGTTGAATTTAAAACCGAAGAAATCATGAAAGCTGGTGAAACTGGAGGGCAAATAGATGTGGTGTATGAATTTGAAAAAGGCTCTAGTTTGGGAGGCAAGTATGGAACAAAAGTGGCCCTCAATTATTCTAGTTGGCATAATTTACCTGGAAGCTTTAGAGCGACACCACAAGATTATCAAACCAAATTTTGGGGCGTTGGTGAAAAATACTATTCTGATTTTAATGTTGAAATTAAAAAACAATTAAATAAAGATTTTAGGTCTACCATATTGTATGTAAATCAGTTTTATAACAAACCTTGGGTAGAAGACCAGAATATTACCGAAAAGGTGAACACGCACATTGCTTATGCAGAAATTATTTACAATTTCACCAATACCAAATCTATCAGATTAGATTTAGAGCATATGTGGGCCGATGCTGATTTTAGAAACTGGGTAGGTGGTTCTGTAGAATATAATTTTAATGAAAAACTGTCAGTTTTTGCCATGAATTTGGTTAATTACGGCAACCTTAAACCCGAAGAAAGCGAAAAACACTATTTAACGGTGGGTAGTGCCTACAGATTTAAATCTTCTAGAGTTGCGGTAAGCTACGGCAGGCAAAGAGGTGGCCTCGTATGTGTGGGTGGGGTTTGCAGATTTGTGCCAGAAAGCACCGGGCTTACGATTGGTTTTAACACAGCTTTTTAAAATCTTAATAAAAATAGTGATACATTTATTGCTTGTTTCTAAAGTGTAGACAATCAACTTGACTATTTTTATAATTTTTGAATACTAAAAAAGGTTATAGCTTTAGAAATAACTTAATTATCTTTTTTTAAAAATATTTTTATCACAAAAAGCCTATGACCTTATTTCGCATTTTATTGATACTAAGCTTTGTTTGTTTTACCCAAGCCCAAGAAAAAAAATACCAAAGTCTTTTGTGGAAAATTTCAGGCAATGGCCTTCAAAAAAACTCCTATATGTATGGTACCATGCATGTGAGCGAAAAAATATCTTACCATCTTTCTGATGCCTTTTTTAAACATCTTTTGGCTGCAGATTTTGTTGCCAACGAAAGCGAACCCAGCACTTGGTCTTCTTTACATGACATCATGAATTTTCCCGAAAATAACTATGATGATTCATACTTTTTTTTAAATTTTTATCAAAAACCTATCAATAAAACTGAAATACTTAAACATTTTAGAAACCAAAATTTTAACATCAACAATCTTCTATACAGAACCAATAATATAAGAAACGACTTTCAGGAAGACACCTATTTAGACATGTTTATTTATCAAACTGCCAAAAAAAATAACATCATAACGCTTGGCCTAGAAGACGTTAAAAAATCACTAAAACTCTCTATAAATATAGATAACGATGAGGAAACTCCAAATGAAGAAAACCTCAAAAAACTAAATAAAATTTTAAAAGGCAAATCACAATTTGAAGCCATGACAGATTTTTATCGCGACAAAGATTTAGATCGGTTAGACTCGCTTACGATGCTTACTTCACCAAAATCTTTTATCAACAACATGCTCTTTATAAGAAATGAAATCATGATAAAAAGTATGGATTCTATCATGCAACACGGCAGTTTGTTTGCAGCTGTTGGAGCGGCTCATTTGCCCGGAGACAATGGGATGATAGAAATGCTCAAACGCAAAGGATACAAAGTTACCCCCATCTTTAGTGATTATACTGAGGTAGGCAAAAATACCAAAAAGAAAATAGACGAACTGTTTGTGAAACCTCCCCTTAAAACCTTTACAACTGAAGACGGAATCATAGAAATACCTTTGTTTGAAATGGTCTTAAAACAAGGCAAAGACATCAACAGCCCAGATCTAAAAAATGGAGGTTACATCAACATCAAAAGAACCTCTTTGATGAGTGTTTTTAATAAAAACAAACAACAAAACATTCATCAAACCATAGATAGCTTACTGTTTGAAAACATACCGGGTGATATTCTCGAAAAAAAATATACCGAAACCAAACACTATAAATTATTCGACATCAAAAATAAAACAAAATCTGGCAGCCTGCAGAGATATCAATTTTACATCACTCCTCTTGAACTTATTTCTGTTTCGATGGTTGGGCCAAAAGACTATGTGGCTCTTTATCAGGATTTGGTGTTTCCGTATATAAATTTAAAGCATGATAGCCCTTCTTGGCAATTGTGGAAACCCTTTCACAAAACCTTTAGCCTAAAAATACCTACCAACAGTGTAATTTATCATGATATTGAAAATCCTGTTTATAGCACCAATTTAGAGATGTATGGCTATGATGAAACAGAAAGCTTTTATTGGCTTAAAGAGCAAGTGTATAAAGATATAGCATTAAGCGATCATCCGTTTGAAGTAAAACGCTTACATCAAGAATTACTCACACAAGTTGATGCCCAAAATAGCCTGCAATTTATAGAAAAACAGCCTCATTATGCCATTTCTAACGCACAAGTTTACGGACAAAACACCTACCTAAAGTCACAAATTGTAGGCACCTCAATGATTTTAATAGGATGTAGCAACTGTACAAAAGAACAGTTTTATGACTATACCGCAACTTTTAGTAACAACAGACCACAAGAGGTTGAAAATAATCTAGTAGATTATGTAGACAATGCTGCTCATTTTTCAGTACCTGTGCCAGCTAAGCAAAATGAACTTTATTTTTTAAGAGAAAACAAAAAGTCAATACCTAAACAAAACAAAAAAACAAATCTTTTTGAACCTTTTAGCAGTAGTTTTGAGTTTCGAGACAAGAAAAACAATACAGTTGAAGTATCTACTTACGAATACCATCCTTATGAATATGAAAAGAGTCTCGACAGTATTTTAATTGATTTTAAAAAGAAATATTTGTTTGCCAAAAATACCAACGATATTGACAGCGACAACCAAGAGAATATCTTTTTAGAAAACAATGAAGTTGCCACAGAAGATTTAGAAGATGATATTTATGATGAGTTTATTTACAATTACTACGGCAGCAAAAAAGCTGGTAGAATTATCTCAAATTGGGACAAAAAATTAGGCCTTGATAAACTTCTAAAGTTTAATGAACAAGCAAAACTAGAAGATGAAGTAGTAAACATTAACAAAGAAAATAATACTATAGACTATCAAACTTACATTACCCACCCGTTGTCTGAAAATAAAGTAAAACTTAAACTAATTGTAAGAGATGGCATACAATACAAACTCACAAGTCTAGTACCCAAAGAATCTGAGCAAATCAATGATTTTGTGCTTAATTTTTTTGAAAATTTTAAGCCCAAAGACACCCTCTTAGGCCATCAGATTTTTGAACCCAAATTAGAACGTTTTTTAAATGATTTCAACCAAGACGATGAGTCTATCAGATTCTCTGCCATACAATCTATTGAATACCTCAGCATGACAACAGAAGATTTTCAATTGATTGAAGATTTTTTTGAAAATAGTTATTTTGAAGATGATGAATTAGAAAGTATTGCAAAAATTTATGAAAAAGTAGGTAGCATAAAAGACAACAGAACCATCGATTTTTTATCAAGAAATTATCTCAAAGAAGAGGTTTCTCCAAGTTCTCAATTTGCTATACTGAGAGGGTTAACCAAACAAAAATCTAAAAGAGCCTATCAAAAGATTGGCTATTTGATGCATCAAGATTTGCCCATTTCAGATAATGAATATGACATCATCAAGCTGTTCAAATTATTTGAAGCAGACTTAGAACACAGTCAGGTTTTAATGCCTAAAATCTTTGAATTTTATTCTATTCCAGAATACAATAAACCCCTTATTAGCTTTGCAAAAAAATTAGTTGAAAACAAAAAATTATCAGCCAAACAACTCAAAAACTATAAAAAACTAATCTTAACCAATGCCAAATTAGAACATAAACGAGTGAAAAGTTGGCTTATAAAAAGCTATCAAAACAACGAAGATTATTCACAAAGATTAGAGGTTATTAACAATCTGAGTAATTTTTTATATTTAATAGAACCGTTTAAAAAAGAAAACGACTTTAGACAACTCTGGCAAAATATCAAAAAATTCAACATCACCGAACTCAACATCGAGATGCTTGCCCTAGAAAGTTCCAAAGGCCAAGTTTTAAAAACGTGGGCAGAAGAATTATTAGAGGATCCTGTAGCTAAGTTTTACGCCTATTTAATCCTCAAAAAAAACAAATCAAATCTGATTCAAAAAAATATAGAGGAAGATAAAATGGCACTCGCTGCTGTTTATTTGATGGATGTAATAAATCCTCTGAAAAGTCAAGTTACCTTTCTTGAGAAAAAAACCGCAACCATAGACCAAAAAAATGTGGTGTTTTTCTTTTACAAAAAAACCAATCTAGACGCACAAAGCAGCAGTTATTTTTATGACAACCAACCCAAACTATTAAGCATCGGGTTTGCCCTAGACGACAAATCAGACATTATTTGGGAGGCATTTTATAGCGGATTGCAAAGAACCATTGATGATGAAGATAAGTTATCTCATTATTATGACGAAATTATAGACAAATCATTAAACGAATACCGAGCAAGAGCTAGTTTTGGAAAAATTGACAACACTTACCAAAATTTTTTGAGTTTTTATGATGATTTCTAAACCATGAAAAATCAAGATGCCAAAGCATGGATAAAACAGAAGGCAAAAACACTAGGTTTTTTGTCTTGTGGCATTGCCAAAGCAGAATTTCTTGAGGGAGAAGCCCCCCGGCTAGAACAATGGCTAAAGGCTCAACAACACGGCGAAATGCAATACATGGAAAATCATTTTGACAAGAGATTAGACCCCACCAAATTGGTTGAAGGAGCCAAAACAGTCATTTCGTTACTTTATAATTATTTTCCGGAGCAAACCCAAAATCCTGAAAGTTATAAAATTTCAAAATACGCTTATGGCGAAGACTACCATGTGGTGATAAAAGACAAACTCAAACTCATTTTACAAGAAATGCAAGAAGCTTTAGGCGATTTTCACGGGAGAGTTTTTGTAGACTCTGCCCCTGTTTTAGAAAAAGCCTGGGCAGCCAAAAGTGGCCTTGGCTGGGTTGGCAAACACTCCAATTTGCTCACCAAACAAGTAGGCTCATTTTACTTTATTGCAGAAATCATCATAGATTTGGCCCTAGAGCCAGACCACCCCACCACCAATCATTGTGGGTCTTGCACCGCCTGCATAGACGCCTGCCCCACCCAAGCCATCATCAAACCCTATGTGTTAGATGGCAGCAAATGCATTGCTTATGCCACCATAGAACTCAAAAATCAAATGCCCACCTATTTTGCAGACAAGCTAGATGATTGGATGTTTGGCTGCGATGTGTGCCAAGACGTGTGCCCTTGGAACAAGTTTTCTAAACCACATCAGGAACCAAGATTCATGGCCAACGAAAAATTATTAAACAACAACAAACAAGATTGGAAAGAATTAACCCAAGAGGTTTTTGCAGAAATCTTTAAAAAAAGTGCCGTAAAACGCACCAAATTCTCTGGCCTAAAACGCAATATCGAAATGATAGAAAACCCCAACAAATAAATCTTATTTAGGTATTTTTTTGGGCGTTCGGGCGGTCTTTCCGTTATAGCAATTTTGTTTAGTTAAAGTTTTTGTAACCAGCCAAAGAGCTTCCGCTGGTCGCTTTTGCCTGAAACAAAAACTAAAAAACTAAACTTCAATTGGCTGCCACTGCAAGACCTAACGCAAGTTGAAGAAGGTAATAGCAAAGCCATGGCAACACCTATAAGAAAACAAAATATTTTAATTCAGGAATAGATTGCAATTCCTGTATTAAAGCAAACGTTTTTGGTGCAATAATAAAAGGGGATTTATGAAGCATTTACAAAGTCTGAATTTAGAAAAAAACGAGAAAAATCTTTATCTCTTTGGTCTAATTGTGCACTCCATGCAATAGTGTCTAAAATTTTTTCTTTAGGATAATAATTGACCATTTCTCTCCACTCATTTAAATTACCTCTTTCTAAAACCCTTTCGATGACAATTTTATATGATTTATCATAGTTAAAGGTTTCTAAATCATATTCCCAAAGCAAAGCTGGATTGATAATTTTTGGTTTCATCTGTAATCAACTTAAAAAAGTAAATTTTAGAAAAAAATT
>DAIRDG010000039.1:0-21153 GCA_036796275.1 Flavobacterium sp. | reverse complement strand
GTGGTACCTCCAGGGATCGAACCAGGGACACACGGATTTTCAGTCCGTTGCTCTACCAACTGAGCTAAGGTACCTTGCTGTTTTTAGCGAGTGCAAATATAATTGTTTTTTTTTCTCCACAAAACTCTTTTTTAAAAAAAACGTATTTATATTTGTTCAACTAAAAATATAGTCATTGATTGCAGTTGTCGACATTGGTAATACTCAAACCAAATTGGCTGTTTTTCAAAACAGTATCATCATACATGAGGAGATTTTTAATCAAAGCGAGTTTAAGGAAAAAATTTCAAAACTTTCAAATATTAACGTCTTTGTCTTGAGTGAGGTTGCAAATTACAAAGATGAAGTTTATTGGTTGCAATTGCATCACAAGACTTTTGTCATCAACAGATCTCAAAAATTTCCATTCAAAAATCTTTATAAAACACCAGATACCCTAGGTATAGATCGGATGGTGTTGGCTGCAGGGGCAGTTTTTAATTTCCCATATAAAAATTGTTTAATTATAGATATGGGAACCTGTATTACATATGATTATGTGACTCAACAAGGTCATTATTTAGGCGGCTCAATTGCTCCGGGTATGCGTTTGCGTTTTGAATCTTTGCACGAAAAAACAGCCAATCTTCCGTTATTAAGTTATGAGTCTTATGATGAATTTTATGGCAATACTACCCAAACAGCCATATTGAATGGGGTTATAAATGGAATGACGTATGAATTAAATGGCTACATTGAGGATTTTCAAAAGCGTTTTGATAATTTTATAATAATTTTAACGGGTGGGGACAGTAAATACTTTGTTAAAAAATTAAAAAGTCCCATATTTGCCGAGTCAAATTTTTTTCAAAAAAGTTTGAAGCAACTCTATTTATATCAAGATAATGATCAATAAAATATATCTATTAGGTTTTTTCCTAATGACTATTGGTTTAAAAGCCCAATTTAGCACCTCTTCCCCCTATTCATTTTATGGGTTGGGTCAGCAAAAACAACAGAACTCTGTAGAAAATAGAATGATGGGAAACATCAGTGCTATGGCAGATTCTGTAAGGATTAATTTAGCCAATCCGGCCACTTATGCAAGTCTTAAGTTTACCACTTTTGCCGTTGGAGCTACTCAAAATTATAACAATATATCAAACACAGAAACAACCGTAAACACCAGAACTACTTCTATTGACTACATAACGGTTGCCTTGCCCATCAATAATTTTGGGGTTGGTTTTGGTATCATGCCTTATACTGCAGTTGGTTACCAAGTATTTAATAACAATTCTGCTAACAACACATTCAATTTTTATGAAGGTAATGGAGGGGTTAATAAAACATATTTTAGCACAGCTTATAATATAAATCAAAAATGGTCTGTAGGTTTAGAGGCTAATTATTATTTTGGAGATATAGAAACCAAAAATTCAGTATTTTTTCAAGACGTACTAGTGGGTACTAGAGAAACCAATAAATCACAAGTGAATGGTTTTGGATTAAACTTTGGGTTAAATTACAAAACTAAAATATCAAAAGACTATTATGCAAACGCTTATGGAACCTATGCTCCACAAGGTTTTTTTGATTTAAAAAACTCAAGAAATCTAGATTTAGTAATTGCTGGGGCTACAGAAGAAACCCCTGTTTCAGAACCTGTTGAACTAAACTTAGACGCCAACAGAATTAACCTCCCAAGTTCTTTGATGTTTGGTGGAGGCATTGGAAAAATCAATAAATGGTTTGTGGCTACAGACCTTTCGCTCACACAATCGAGTAATTTTGGCAATAGATTCAACGAAATTTCTAATGTAGCTTATCAAAATGCCACAAGAATTAGCTTAGGAGGTCAATATACACCAAATTATAATTCTTTTGCAAATTACTTTAGCAGAGTTACTTACAGAGCAGGTATGCGTTATGAGAACACTGGTTTGGTGTTTGATAATCAGTCTGTAGATGATTATGGCATAACTTTTGGTCTAGGGTTACCACTAGGGTTTTCTATCAATGCCTTAAGTCTCGGATTCGAGTACGGAAAACGAGGCACCATTAGTCAAAACCTAGTAAGAGAAAACTACTTTAATGTCATGATCGGAATTTCATTTAGTGACAAGTGGTTTATAAAAAGTAAATATAATTAACAGAAAAAAATAAATATTATGAAAAAGTTTGTATCCGCGATGATTTTTTTGATGACTGCAAGTGCATCAATAAATGCTCAAGATTGTATGAGAGATGCTTCACTACTCAATGAATCTGTGAAAATTAAAAATTTTGAAGAAGCAGAACAAACACTCCAAAGATTACTTAAAGAATCACCTGATTGCCATTTTTCTATTTATGCCAATGGAGAAAAAATCTATAACTATAAAATAGAAAACGCAAACAATCAAGAAGATAAAGAAAAGTTTGTAAGAGAGCTTAATGGGATTTTAGACCAGTATCATGCTAAATTTCCGGAAAGAGTGCAAGGGCTTAGTGCCAAAAAAGCCATGAATTTGTTTGAAAACAACGTAGGCACTAAAGATGAAGTTTATGCTCTTTTGCAAAGCGTAGTTAAAAATGAGTTAGAAAGCACCACCAACATCAAAGCGTTTTACACTTATTTTGAAATGTTTGTAGACAAGTTTGAAGCAGGTAACAACACATCATTAGAAGACGTGTTCGAATTATACGACGTGCTAATTGAAAGAATAGAGTTAGAGTCTAAAAGTCTTTCTGATGAATTAGATGAATTGCTTAAAGTTGAAGAAACTCAAGAGTTAACCTCAAGACAAAAAAACAGCAAAAACAGATGTATCGTCAATCTAGAAGCTATAGAAAGCATCTTAGTATCTATGGATGCCAAAGTTGAAAAACTAGCTACTTGCGAAAGAATTTTACCACTCTTAGAAAAGAATTTTGAGGCTAACAAAAATAACGAAGAATGGCTTAAAAGAGCTGCAACCAGATTGTATAAAAAAGATTGCATGGATTCTAATTTGTTCGAAAAAATTTCAGATCAATTATACGCCCTCAATCCAACACCTAATGCAGCTTATAATAAAGCACTAACGGCACTAAAAAAAGGAGACAGAAACAAATCTTTAGATTTGTTTAACCAAGCCATAAGTTTATATACAGATGCTGGTAAAAAAGCCGATGTGTACTACACCATTGCCACCAGAGTATATGGTATGAGCAACAAAGCACAAGCCAGAGCATTTTGCGAAAAAGCATTATCTGTAAGTCCTTCTTATGAAAAAGCTTATTTATATATTGCTTCCTTATATGCCAATAGTGTAAATGAAGCAGGAGATAGCCCATTTGATAAAAGAGCCGTAAATTGGTTAGCAGCTCAAACGGCCAGAAAAGCAGGTACTTCCAGAGGCAACCAAATGGCAGCTTCGTATGACCAAAGAGCACCTTCTAGAGAAGATATTTTTAGTTCTGGAAAAGGCGGTCAGCAAGTTTGTTTTAAGGGTTGGATTGGCAAATGCGTAACAGTGCCAACTTTATAAATGCCTAAAAAAATAAAATATATCATTAAACTCAGTGTCGTTGCCTTGGTAACGACACTCTTGTTTAGTTGCAAAGACAACCTCAAAAATATTCAAAAACTAACCTTTTCTGAGTTTTTACCTGTTGGCGAAGCAGACAGCATTCATCTAAAATATACCGATTCTGGTAGGATAAAAACAATTCTAAAAAGTCCAAAAATGCTCGATTTTACCAATGTAGCAGTGCCCTTTACGGAATTTCCAAAAGGCATAGATCTTACCCTGATAGATGAGCAAGGCAACCAAAGTTATATTGTGGCCAATTTTGCCAAAGTTTATAACAACACCGATATCATTGAGTTTAAAGGAGCCGTAAAGATGACCAGCTCTCAGGGGCATTTTCTAGAAACTACTCAAATGTTTTACGACCAAAAAAAACAATGGTTTTTTACCGAACAAAACTTTAAGTTTACAGCTCCTGATGAAGCCGTTACCTATGGGGTTGGTATAGATTTTAGTCAAGATTTTAGCAGAATAGTCTTTAAAAACACCAGAGCAATTATAGAAAACTTTGAATAATATTTGTAGTTTTACAAAAAAATACTCATTTACACGTCTCAAACAAATTTAGTAAAAAACCTATTGCAATACAGTTAAAATAAAAAAGTAATATTATGAAATACGCAAAATTTAGTGCCTACACTTATTTAATTTTTTCAATTGGTTTTTTTGGTTTGGGTGTTTACAATTTTTCTGCTCAAGAAAAAGACCCTTGGCTATTATTTGCCTTTTCGGGTGTAGCTTTGTTTATGTATTTTTTTAGATTACGCAAGATAAAAAAAATGTCAGACAAGTCTTCATAAAGCATGGAAATAATTGTTATTGCAACCACTTTACTGCTTTCTGCCTTTTTTTCGGGTATGGAAATTGCCTTTGTGTCTGCCAATAAGTTGCATATCAGTTTAGAGAAACTTCAAGATAATTTTAAATCTCAACTGCTCAAAAAAATCACCCAAAATCCTTCACATTTTATTGCAACCATGCTAGTTGGTAATAATTTGGCATTAGTTTTATATGGTTTTTTTATGGGAGATTTTTTGTTGCAAAAAACAAATCTCGATGTTTGGTTTCAAAATGAGTGGTCTTTGCTCACTGTGCAAACCATCATCACCACAGTGATTATTTTAATAACAGCAGAATTTTTGCCAAAAGTATTTTTTCAAATTTATGCCAATGAGTGCATCAAGTGGTTTAGTTTGCCAGCCTATTTGTTTTTTTTAATTTTATATCTCCCAACAAGACTAACCATTAAATTGTCAGATTTCTTATTATATAATATCTTAAGATCACCCAGAAATCACCACTCCGAGTTGTTTACAAAAGTAGAGTTAGGCGATTATATAAACGAACAGATGTCTGAATCTGATGACAATGAAAATATGGATTCAGAGATTCAAATTTTTAAAAAAGCTTTAGATTTTTCTAAAATTAAAGCCAGAGAAATCATGACGCCTAGAACAGAAATTATAGCTGTAGAATTGCTTGAAAATATAGATTTGTTAAAAGATGAATTTGTGAACTCCGGATTTTCAAAAATCTTGATATATGACCAAGCCATAGATAATATTTTGGGCTATGTGCATAGTTTTGATTTGTTTAAAAAACCCAAAACCATCAAAACTATCATGAAGCCAGTAGAGTTTTTTCCTGAAACCATGTATGTGAATGATATCATGAATGTGCTCACCAAAAAACGTATAAGCGTAGGGATCATTATAGATGAATATGGAGGCACTTCGGGCATGGTAACCATAGAAGATATTGTTGAAGAATTATTTGGTGAAATTGAAGACGAGCATGATGAGGAGGAAATTCCATTGGTAGAAGAATTGATAGAATCTCAAACCTATTTGTTTTCTGCACGGCAAGAAGTGTCGTATCTTAATGAAACGTATCAATTAGGTATTCCTGAAAGTGAGCATTATTCTACATTAGGTGGATACATCGTTAGCCACACCTCACAAATACCAGAAAAAGACAAAGTTTTAATTTTTGACAACTTCAAAGTAGACATTTTAGAAGTCTCAAACACCAAAATTGAGTTAGTGAAATTAGAAATTTTAAATTAGAAACTTTTCTATAATTCGTTTTTTTATTAAATTAGAAAAAAAACAAGCCAAAAAGCATTGAGAATTTAATGCATAATTGTATTTTCGCACTCTAAAAAAATTTTTTACATTATGGCAATTTTAAGCAAGATAAGAAAACGCACCTTTGTGCTCATAGTTGTTATCGCATTAGCATTATTTTCATTTGTATTAATGGATTTAATTCAATCAGGAGGGTTTACAGGATCTAATAACAATGTAGGGAGCGTAAACGGTAGAGAAATAAAGGCAGATGACTTTAGCATGAAAGTTGCTGGGTTTGAAAAAAATGGGAATAATGGTCAAGGCATGTCAAATACCGAAGCGATTAAACAAGTGTGGGACACCCAAATAAACATTTTTTTAATTGAAGAAGAAATTGAAAAATTAGGCATCAGAGTGGGGGTAGATCACATCATCAATAAACTAAAACAAAACCCGCAAATTGGCCAAAGATTTGTAAACGAAGCCGGTGAGTTTGACAAAAGATTATTTGATGAATATCTTAAAACCACAACTAGCCAAGAAGAAAGAAATTTTGTCATTGAGCAAGAAAAGAATGCCAAACTCAATGCCCAGTTTGATATTTATAACAACATGCTAAGAGCCAGTTTGTTTGTTACGCAATCTGATGTAAAGTTTTTACACAAATTAGAAAATCAAAAAGTTGACTTTGACTTTGTTCAAGTGCCATACACAGCTATTAACGACAGCGAAGTAACTGTTACCAAAAAAGAAGTCATGGCTTATATGGAAAAAAATAAATCTACTTACAAATCAGATGAAGTAAGATTTATAGATTTTGTTTTTATTTCTGAAGAAGCCACAGAGGCTGATAAAAGCGAAATAAAAAATGAATTAGCTCAATTGTTAAATTACAAAGTAGAATTAAATCCCGAAACTCAAACTACAGACTCTTTGCCTGGTTTTAGAAAAACTAAAGATGTAGCAGAGTTTTTAACCCTGAATTCTGAAATTCCTTACGACTCTACTTATTATGCTAAAACTGACTTGCCTGCAGAATTTGCAGATAAATTATATGATTTACCTACTGGTGATATTTTTGGACCCTACGAATTTGATGATTACATTGCCTACACAAGATCAGAAGGCAGACGTGCTGGTGCCAAAGCAAGAGCTAGCCATGTGTTGATTTCTTATGACGGTGCACAAGGGCCAGGCCCAAAAACACCCAGAACAAAAGAAGAAGCACAAGCCAAAGCCAACCAGATTTTGGCAGACGTAAGAGCTGATAGTAATAAACTCCAAATCTTTGCTTTCACAGATTCAGATGATACCGGAAGTGCACAAAGTGGAGGCGATTTAAACTTTTTCAATCCAGGCCAAATGGTACCACCATTCAACGATTTTGTGTTTAATAATGCCGTAGGAAGCATCGGATTAGTAGAAACAGATTTTGGATTTCATATCATAAGAGTAACCGATAAGCAAGACGGTGTTAGATTAGCTACGCTTGCTAGAAAACAAGTACCTTCTAAAGAAACAAGTGAAAATGCCTATAAAGCAGCCTTAAAATTTGAACTTACTGCCAACGAAAAATCTTTTGAAAAAGCACTTTCTGAGCAAAAACTTGAAGCAGGAAAAACCGTGAGAGTCTTAGCCTTTGATGAAAACTTTGATGCTTTAGGCAGTCAAAGAGCCATTATTAGATGGGCTTTTGAACGTGGTACCAATGTAAATGACATCAAACAGTTTGAAATTACGAATAAAGGTTTTGTTGTGGCTAAATTAAAATCTATAGAAGATACCGGGTTTATTCCGTTTGATGAAGCTAAAACTACGGTTGAGCCAATTATCAGAAACCAAAAAAAAGCCAAAATTATTTTAGATAAAATAAAAGGTAAATCGATGGATGCTGTAGCTAAAGACTATAAAGTAAGTTCAGAAACAGCCAATCAAGTTAGCATAACAAGCCCAATCATCAATAATGGAGGGTTTGAACCAAAAGTTGTTGGTGTTGCTATGAAAACGGCCACTGGTAAAGTATCTGAAGGAATTGAAGGCAATAGTGGGGTTTATTTAATAAAAACTAAACAACTCACTAAACCTGAAAACACCACTGATTTTGCCAACCAATTTAATTCTCTAAAGAATAATGCCAATCAGGCCTCTGGAAGAGTATTTGTAGCCTTAAAAGACATAGCTAAAATTAAAGATAACAGATTGGTCAGACTAGGTCAGTAAGTATATTACACTATAAATTAAAAAAATGACAACCTAAATTTAGCGTTGTCATTTTTTTTTATTGTGTTGTTTGTAATTACAAAGTGTCTTTTGGTTTGTCTTCATACCAATCCTTAAATGTTTTAGTGGTGGAATATTTATCTCTTAATACCTCATATACCATCCAAATCACCAAAAAATTACCAACGATAAACAGCACATTCATCCATTTTAAGGCAACGTCAAACTGACTAAAGGCTGAGAAAACAAACAAATAAGCCGAAGTAAATACGACTAAAAACATGGCTAAGTTTTTCATAATCAATAATTTTCATAAAAATATTAATTACCAATCAACAAATAATTTCAACAAAAGTTAATTGTTATTTAAAAAATTGCTCTACAGATTCAATCCATTTTTGAGGCCCACCTGCCACATAGCCTGTTCTGGCTAAAGCATTTAGATTTACATTTTGCTCTTTCTGTTCGGGTTGAATAAAATATATAGTAGGATAACCTCTTACTTGCAATATGTTTTGCAACTGGGCATTTTGTTGGGCAATGGCTGGCTCAAGTTGTTTTCTTCTCGGAAAATCTAACTCTAATAAAATGTACTTGTCGGCCACCCAAGTTTTAAATTCTGGGGTATTAAACACCTCTTTTTGTAGTTTTATGCACCAACCGCACCAATCAGAACCGGTAAAAAACATCATGATAGGTTTTTTAGATGTCATAGATAACGCTATGGCTTCTTGCGGATTGTGGTGCCACTTGAGTGCGTCTGACTGTGCTGTTAATTGATATCCAAAAAAAAGAATTAAAACGGTGGTAAAAATTTTCTTCATTATTAGCAGTAGAATTAAAGAACAAATATAAAAATATTATCTTACCCCGTGCATCAGTTTTTTAATCACAGGATTAAAAGCAATACTAATGAAAGCAAAAACGAGTGAAACAACGGTTAAAATCGTAAAGAAATAGCTAATGCCCTTCTCATCTGCAATTTTATCAATGTTTTCTCCAAATTTTGCGGCTGCTTTCATGCCAATGGCAACAGCCAAATACCAAATACCAAACATGGTAGCAATCATTCTAGGGGGCACGAGTTTACTCACATAAGACAAGCCCACTGGAGAGATGCAAAGTTCGGCCATGGTATGAAACAAATAGACTAAAATTAACCAAATCATGCTCACTTTGGCCGTTTGAACGCCGGGTAAAATATCTTTTGACCCAAATGCTACAAATGCCATACCTAAGGCCAATAAAAGCATACCTATGCCGTATTTCATGTTGGCACTTGGATTGTATTTGCTTTCCCACCATTTTGAAAACAAGGGGGCTAATGAAATGATAAAAAATGAATTGAGCACCTGAAACCATGAGGCAGGTATTTCTAGGGTTGTTTCAGTATTTTGAACATAGAGCATCCAAATAGAAATTCCCCAAATAATCACAAAACTGATGCCCAAGAAAATATTAGAAAGGGCAAACTTTGAAAAAGTTTTTTTAAACAATAAAAACAACACCCAGGTGATAATAGCCAAAGGCACTAGGGTCATGGCTGCATTAAAGATTTTGAACACCAAGCCTGCATTTCCTTCTAATACCCTGTTGGTATAATCTCTTGCGAAGATATTTAAACTCCCTGGAGATTGTTCAAAAATGGCCCAAAAAACAGCAGTGATGAGAGCAAAAAAGGAAACAGCAATCATTTTTTCTTTGGTGATGGCTGAATAATCAAAGATTCTGAAAATTAACAAAAACAAAAACAATACAATAGCGGTAATGATTGTAAAATTATTGCCTGTCATTCCCAAAACATCCCAATTAAAGATGTCGATGTTGCCGTCTGATATAATTTTGGCAGGTTCAAAAATTATCCATGCCAAGCCTAAAAACACCATGATGGCAATTAAAACCAATTGCCAATTAGAAAACGGGTTAAGTTTATCTTCATGGTCTATAACAACCACTTTGTTTTTTACAGGTTTTAACCCAATATCACCAAAAATATTTTGAGCTAACCAAAACTGCACTAATCCAAAGAGCATAAAAATTCCGGCTAAGCCAAACCCCCAACTCCAACCCACTTTTTCGCCAAAGTAGCCGCAAAGCAAAATACCAAAAAAAGCACCAGAATTTACACCCATATAAAAAATGGTGTAAGCCCCGTCTTTTTTTTCAGGGAAATCTTTATACATTTCGGAGATAATAGAGGTCATGTTTGGTTTAAAAAAACCATTGCCAAACACTAAAAATGTGAGTCCTGCATAGATAAAAAATTCAGTTTCTACGGCCATACAACCATGCCCAATGGTCATTAAAAGTGCCCCAATTAAGACGGCATTTCTGTACCCAATTTTTTTGTCAGCAAAATAGCCTCCCATCATCGTAGAGAGATATACCAAGCCAACATAAGTGCCAAACAAAGCCATGGCTTTTTCTCTAGACCATTCCCACCCACCGTCTAGTATTGATGAGGTAAAAAACAAAACCAATAAAGCTCGCATGCCATAAAACGAAAATCGCTCCCACATTTCTGTAAAAAACAAAACAAATAAGCCTGCAGGATGCCCTAATACTTGGGTGTCAAAAAAATTATTGTGGTTAGTTGAGTTCATTTTTGGTGACTTTTGGTTGTGGGGTTAAATTTTAATGGGTTTATATTTTTATTTATTTAATTCTCTGTCTACACCATGCATTAAATATTTGATGATAGGAGAAATAATCAGTAAAAATACACCAATAATTAATCCTGCCCAAAATAATTTTAAAAACAAATCTGTGTAACTAGCCAAGGCTTGTGAGGCATCTGTAACCTCTCCTCCTTCGGTGTCTATTTTGGCTAAATTAGCTAAAACAACAGCTATAAACTCACTAGCGGCTGTAGCCAAAAACCAAACACCCATCATAAACCCCACTATTTTTTTTGGCGATAGTTTGGTAACGGCAGATAATCCCACAGGCGACAAGCACAATTCTCCCAAGGTATGAAAAAAATAGGCCAATACGAGCCAAATCATGGCAACTTTAGCCCCTTCGGCAGTAGATTCTGCCCCTAAAACCAAAGCCCCAAACCCAACACCAACTAAAACAATGGCTAAGCCAAACTTGATGCCGGTATTGGGGTTATACTTGCCAAGTTTTATCCATAAACTGGCCAAAACAGGAGCAAAGAGGATAATAAACAAAGCATTGAGACTCAAAAACCAAGGGCCAGGAATTGTCCACCCAAAAAATTCCCGATTAATCACTCTATCAGCATACATATTAAGTGAGGTATAGGCTTGCTCAAACAAAGCCCAAAAAACAACCGAAAATAAAATCAGGATGGTAAGGGCAAACAAGCGTTCTCTTGCAATTTTTTCTTCTTTGAAGGCATAAAACAAGATTAATAAAAATGAAATTCCGCCTGCAACAATTAATAAATTTTCAACTACTTCGTGTCTTTGAACAATAAAACTAATGAGGATTAAACTCACAAATGTGAGCAGGTATGTTATCCATTCTGTAGATAATCCCAAAAATAGTTTTTTATTCAGTAAATCGGGGTTGTTAGACTCTGCTTTTCCTTCAAAATGAACTTGCCCTTTGATAAAGGTAAAAAGCCCCAAAACCATCCCAAAACCAGCAGCACCAAACCCATAACCCCAGCCATAATTTTCACCTAGCCATCCGCACAAAAGCGTAGCCACAAAAGACCCTAAATTAATGCCCATATAAAAAATGGTAAACCCAGAATCTCTTCTCATGTCATTTTCTTCGTATAAATTACCTACAATTGAAGAAATATTGGCTTTAAGAAAACCAACCCCCATGATGATAAGCGATAAAGACAAGAAAAACACATTCAGGGCAGCTTTGTCCTGAACAACTTCGTTAGCATCGTTCAGGTAGGCTTGATGACCCTCGTAAGCCAAACCCAAGTGGCCTAACACCAGCAAAATTCCACCAAAAATAACCGCTTTTCTAAATCCTAAATATTTATCGGCCAAGTAGCCTCCTAAAACGGGCATTAAATAAACCATAGCGGCATAGCTTCCTACAATATAATTGCCGGCTTCATCTGAAAATAAATGATATTTTACCAAATAATAAATTAACAAGGCTTTCATGCCATAAAACGAAAAGCGTTCCCACATTTCGGTTAAAAATAGAATCAACAGGCCTTTAGGATGTCCGAAAAATGTATTATTAGGTTCAATTTTCATGGGTTAGTTTTTTTAAGATGAGTTGATTTTGATGACTATTTAATAGCGTATTGTATATTTTCTTGAATTCTGCAAAACGCTCGTTACCGAGGGCATAAAAATTAAAATCTTCTTTAACTGATATCATTAAAACATTTTGTTGTTTGCTAACCAAATAATTAAATGCAAACACACCATCATCTGTTGTGATTCGCACATCCTCTGGCATATTAACAACCTCGTAGCCTTCTGGTAGAGTGATTTTAAATACATAGGAGGCTTGTTTTGGATAATTGATTTGAATTGGAAAGTTTTTGATTTCTGTTTCTATGATTAAATTTTGATTGGTATAAAACAGCAACGGGTTTAAAACAATTTGATTATTTTGAACTTCGGTGTAGTGAGCTGTTATAAAATCAAAACTTAGTTGTACAGTTTGTTGATTGTCTTGTAAGGGTTCAAACAAGATGTTGTTGGCAATGATGCGGTTATAAAAAGTTTCTAGCTTGTCTTTTTGTGGATTTTGATTGTTATTTAAAATTTTGTCTTGTAAGACAACAGACTCATAATTGGTAAGTCGGGCTCTAAATTCTCCTTTTATGAGGCCAGAAGGAGCAATGGTGTAATTAATAATTGAGGTGTTTGAACTTGTTTCTGAGGGGGTTAAATTTATTTTTTGGGTTTCGTTATTATTGAGAATGAGTCTCCCACCAAATCCTCTGGCTTCTAAAGGAGGCAAGTTAACATAAGAGTTTTTATTGCTGGCATCTAACAAGTAAATTTTTTCATTTAACGAAACCCCAACCATCACATAATTAAAAAAATTGAGATTAGGAGCGGGGTTTGCAAATTGATTTCTGGTAGAGTGTATAATAGGATGAGCTTCAAGATTTACTTTTTTAAGCATTACCAGCAACAGTAAATTGATGTCTGCTATATTGCCACTGCTAGCTTGGTATGCAGGCTCTATGCCTTTATCAGTAAAGATGCCAAAGGTGTTATTCCATTGCATTTTTTGTTTCACAAAATTAAAAACAGCAGTCATCTTTGTCAGATTATCTGGCTTGTTTTCTAAAATTTTGGCAAGGTCTTCTTCTAGAAAATTATTTTTATTATTTATTTGCTGCCCAAACAAGGGCGATTCGTCTAGAAACTTGGCCACATCTTCCCATTTTTCAGACATTTTAATAAAATCGCTGTCTGTGTAAAAGGCTCTTAATTCGTGTTGTAGCACGGTTCTAAAGACTTCAGGATTATATAAAAACTCTTCTGGCTCAAAAGGAGCAATGTTAGCAAGCGAGTATTGGGTAACCACTTCAGATTCAAATGCGTTATAAAGAAACTCATTGCTAAAGTTTCTAACTACTTTGGGTTTGTGCTTTCCGCTTAAAAATGAATTAAAAATTAATGATTCGGGGTAAATGGTTGAAAATTGTGAATATTGCACCGGGATGTCTTTTTCAAAGACCCATGGGGCAATATAATCAATGTTATTAGATGTGATGGTGTATCTGTATTCGATGATGCAACCATCTTTTACATCGGGCATTAACAAGGTTTTTATTCTTAACTGATCATCAATTGCAAGAACGGATTCGTGTGATAAGTTGGCACGGCTTCTTACTATTTTACCTTCCACTAAATTATAAGTTGTGGCTCTGGAAAAAGACACCGTTTCGCGGTGATTAAGAAAAAAAGGAATCTCAATTTTGGCATATTGATGTCCCTTTTGATTATAAATTTTAATTTTTGAAACAATTTCTGTTATCAACACATAATTATTGGTTGCTAAACTAAATTGAATTTGCGATTTACCAATGTCATAAATTACTTCAGCAGCAGCATTGGGGTGTTTTTCAGAATTTTTTTTTGACAATTCCTCCTTAGACACCTTGCCTAATTTGATGTTTGTTTGCGAAAAAGCAATGCTAGAAAATAAAACTAGAATACCAAAAAAAAAATTTAAAGTAGGTTTCACAAAAAGGTTGAGATTAAATTTTCTTTAAAACAACTTTTTCAGATTCAGATTCAATCAAACTATTATATACAGTTTTTAAATCAATATACTTAGTGTTTTGAATAACATTGAATGCTAAAGTTTCAGTAGCCATGAGTTGTATAAAATTACCATTGTTACTGATATTAAAATTAAATCCAATATCGCCATTTTCAGTAGTTATATTGACGTTTTTGGGCAAATAATCTACGGCATAACCCTCTGGGATTTCAATTTTTAATATCATTTTGCGTTGCAACGGGAAATTGTTATAAATCGGGTATTCTCTTGTTTCAGCAGTAAAAGGTGTTTTGGTTGAAGACAAAAACAACAAGGGGTTAAAATATATTTTATCACCAATAATATCTGCCACATTATTCTTTTTAAAATCAAACGACACACCTAGTTTTCCACCCACATTTTCAAGATTGCTTAATGATATTGAGTCAATTTCTATGTTCTCATTTCTATCCTCAAAGCTTTTTTTAATATCATTGTATGCTTTATTTAGCAACTGATTTTTTTCGGAGTACGAAAAATAAAAGTCAGATTGGCTTTTGTAATTTCCAATTACACCACCTTCTTCATTTATTTTATAATTGAGGATGATATTTTTTTTGCTGAGGTCTTTTATCATTAAATCAACGGGTTTAGAATCAGATTTGTTATACAATATTCTACCGCCAAAACTTCTTGTTCTTAGTGGAGGATTCCCAATGGTTGAGTTAAGTTCGGTGGCATCTAGTAAGTAAAAATCATTTTCTAAATAAACACCGGCTATCACGTAATTAAACGCATTGATTGACGGAAACAAATTAGCTCTTTCATATCTTGTAGTAAGAATGACAGGGTGAGCATTAAAGTTTAATTTTTTGAGGACAGCAATTAAAAACAAATTGACTTCTGCCACATTACCAGACCCATTGCTATAGGCTTTTGTTACACCATCTTTGCAAAAAACGCCATAATTTTCGTTCCATTTTATTTTTTGTTTAGCAAATTCAAAAACTTTAGAGAGTTTTTCTTTAACATCTATTTTTTCTAAATTTAGTTTGGCCAAGTCATTTTCAAAATACTTTGTTTTATTCAGTTGACTGCCAAAATTTTCAGATTCGTGTATAAATTTTGATACATCTTCCCAAGTGCTGTTGTAACTTTTAACGGTAGAGTTTGGAAACTTGAGTGTGGTAAGCTCATGCTCTACCATGACTCTATAGTTATCCATGTTAAAAATAAACTCTTCCTCTTTGAGGGGTTCTACATTGGTGAGAACGTATTTTGCGGTGTTGTAGGCAAATGATGTATTATCTACATTTTCATTTTTTGAGGAATTCGTAATTTTTAATTGTTTTTGACCTCTTACTTGAACGTTATAAATTACATATTCTGAAAAAGTGGTGTTGTATTCAGAATATTTCACCGGGATGTTTTCTTGAAAACTCCAAGGCGTAATTCTGTCCCAAATACTAGAAGTTATGGTATATTTATATTCAATAATAGAAGTTTCTTTGATGTTTGGAAAAGTGAACTTTGCCACTGTTACGTTATCATTTACTTTATCTAAAAATATATTTTCGTTTTTAAGTTTTGTCTTTTCAATTTTACCATTCTCTAGATTGTAGGTAAAAGCTTCGTTTAAGTTAAATTGTTCTTTTTTTTGATTACTTACATAGGGTACAGAAACGGTTGCATAGTTAAATCCTTCACTTTTATAAAGCTTAATTTTTTTTATCACCACTGTTTCTAGCTCAAGATTGCCAATGATAGGATTGTATCTTAAACTAACATTGCCAATCTCAAAAAAAACTTCGGCAACTTCATCAGGGTGGGCCTCACATTCGGTAAGTTTTAATTCTTCTATAGATACCTTGCCCAACTTGTGAACATCTTGAGCATATACCGAAATACAAAAGCAACATAAAAAAAATATTTTTTTCATAATAGGGTTTAGTTTAGCGTGTATATAATTTTTGATTGGTCATGTCTGTTCACTGATTCTATAAAATTTCTGTAAGCGTCATATTTTTCTTTGGCATACTCGCCTCTTTTGAGTAAATATTCTCTTTTGTAAACAACCGTGTTGTCATCAACTTTTTCAAAAGAAGCCATATAGTTGCCAAAATCACTATTTAAATTAACATTTTGAGGTAAATGATTGATGTTTATTCCATCCGGAAATTTATAAGTTATTTCATCTTTTTCTAAGAAACCTCTATAAACAACCAAAGATAATTTTCTGTTTTCTTTGGGTGGAATGCTCACATCATTATTAAGCACATTCGTTGTAATTGCAAATTCATTTCCCATTTTTTTGGCGTATTTGCTCACAGACATGTTGATGTTTTCGTTAAAAAACAATTTGTCTTTGTCTATTTGATGGCTAAAATCTTCAATTTTAAGAACACCTAAAAAAGACCACCTGTTTAGATAATTTTTTTCGATATCTTTTTTGGCTTCTTTAATAAATGAGCCTTTCGAATCAAAAAAAGAGCCATGGTAGCTGTTGCTTGTAGCTATTTGAATGTTTCCTGAAGCATCTACTGAAACGTTGGCTTTACTAAATAAGAGATTGTCTTGGTTTTCATAAAGTTTGGTATTGACAATTTCGCCATTGTTTTCTTTAACAACCAAAACTTTACGGTTGTCAGTAAAGTCTCCCTGATATCCAAAGGGGTTGGTTTTGCTGGTGCACTCTAGCCAGATGTAGTCATTATTGTGTGGTATGGCCAAAATGGCATGATTGCCTTGAAGGCATACGATATCATCATCAAAACTTCTGGGATATTGAGGGTTAGCATAAACCACGGTAAAGTAAGCTTCTACACCAACTTCTTTAAGCAAAGCCATTGTATAATTAGATAAGGCTTTGCAGTCACCATAGCCAAGCCTGTCTACATCAGACACTAGCATGGGTTGCCATCCACCAATGCCCACTTGTATGCTCACATAGCGGGTTTTTTCTTGCATAAATTCATAAACAATCTTGGCTTTTTCAATCGGATCAGTTACTCCAGCCGTTAAGTTCACCACATAATCTTTTACAGATTGAGGCACCTTTAGGGTTGGTTTAATCAATTCTTTATAATACCATTGGCTTAATTCTTCCCATGAACTTGCCACACCATTACTGCCTTCTAAATGAAATTTGTTTAAAGCTAATCTCACTTTAGGGAAGATATTTATGGCTGACGGACTTCTGTATTCTTGGTTGATAGCCAAGATATTTTTGAGAGATATTTCTAAGGTGTTATTTTCATTTTTTTCATTAAACTCATAGCCTTCAAAATTGTATTTCTGAAATTTAAATCCTAAGTCAGGTGGATAATTAACGGTTAGTTTTGCATTTTTTATAGCTAAATTGTAAGAAGTAAAGGGGGCAAAAAATGGCAAAAAGGCTGTATTAGAACTTTCTGTTTCTACTTCATACACAATTAAATAGGGATAAGACGTGGGGGTATAATCATAACTCAACACTCTATTGTCATTAAATATAGAAAAACCGTCACCAGCACTAAAGTCCTTAAAATCCTTTTTACTTATTTTTTTTACTTTAGCATCCGAAAGTGTTGTAAACTCGGCTTTAATGCTTTTAATTTTAGATGATTTACTGTAAAACTCTGTAAAATCAACAACTTCGCTGCCCAATCTATTAAAAACTACTGCCTCAATAATGCTTTTGGTCACATATTTTTGTTGATTTTGAATGTTAATTTGGTAATCATAATTCAAAATCACGGCATTTGCATTGGCTTTGAGATTCCCTAAATCACTCTTGTCTGTTTGACTAAAAGCTAAAATAGAACATAAAAAAATTAAGATTTTCTTCATAAGATTTCTTAAAAAAAGCTAAAATATTATTTTTCTAGATATTTTAAAAATTTGTAAATGTTAAATTATAAGTTTTTTAAAATATAATCAGTCATTTTTTGATACAATTGAATTCTAATTTTGCCCCCATAGATGCCGTGATTAGTATCTGGATAAATGGCCTGATCAAAATCTTTCCCGTTTAATTGCAATGCTCTAATCATTCTCATGGCATTTTGCACATGCACATTGTCATCGGCTGTGCCATGAATAATTAAATACTTTCCTTGCAAGTTGTTGAGGTGATTTATGGGTGAATTATCATCATAACCCCTTGGATTTTCTTGAGGAGTTTTCATATAGCGTTCGGTATATATGGTGTCATAAAAACGCCAGTTTGTAACGGGTGCTACCGCAATGGCCATTTTAAAAACATCGGCCCCTTGCAACAAGCAATTGCTACTCATAAACCCCCCATAACTCCAACCCCAAATGCCTATTCTGTTGGCATCAACATAGGGGAGATTACCAAAATATTTGGCTGCAAAAATTTGGTCTTCTACTTCATATTTGCCCAGCTGCAATTGGGTTGTTTTCTTAAAATCTCTGCCTTTGTATCCTGTGCCTCTGCCATCTACACAAACCACCAAATAGCCTTGTTGAGCCAACATCATGTGCCAATAATCATTGGTGGCATGCCAGCGATCGGCCACTTGCTGTGAACCCGGCCCGCTGTATTGAAACATCAATAAAGGATAAGTTTTTTGTTCGTTAAAATCTGTGGGTTTAATGATGTAGGCATTCAACTCATTGCCTAATGCATTCTTGAGGGTTAAGAATGTTTTAGTAGGCAGTTGGTATGGTTTTAATTTTTCTAAGAATTCTGTGTTATCTAAAATTAGTTGCAAAGTTTTACCAGATTTTGTTTCCACCAAGCTATAATTATTGGGTGTTTCTAAGTTGGTATGGGTGAGGATAAACGATTTAAAATCCGGACTAAATTTGGCACTGTTAGTCCCGCTTTTTTCAGATAATCTTCGTTTGTTTTTACCATTGATGTTGATGGCATACAGCCCTCTTTCTTTGGAATCTGGTTCAGTAGATTGATAAAATATTTGTTTTGTTTTGTCATCATAGCCATAATAACTGGTTACTTCCCAAGCCCCTTTGGTTATTTGTCTGATTTGTTTGCCGTTTTTATCATGTAAATAAAAGTGCAAATACCCATCTTTTTCAGACGACCAAATAAATTGATGGTTGTCTAAAAACGTTAAATGGTCATGCACGTCTACGTAGGCATCGTCTGTTTCGGTTAGTAAAATTTGTTTTTGTGCAGCAGCGGCTTCAATTTTTGTGAGCTCTAGTTTGTTTTGATGTCTGTTGAGCACCTGAACCACAAAATGCTGCGGTTCCTTGGTAGATTGCAGTCTGGCAATATAAAAATCTGTTTTATCAGAAAAATCTACCAATTGTGTTTTTTTAGATTGCAGTTGATAGATATTTAAAGAAACTTGAGCATTTTTTTCTCCTGCTTTAGGGTATTTAAAAACTTCTTGGGTAGGATACAAGTCTGTTCCATACACATCCATAGAAAATTCTGGCACTTCTGTTTCATCAAAACTCAAAAACGCAACATACTCGCTGTTGGCACTCCATTCAAAAGCTCTTACAAACCCGAATTCTTCTTCATAAACCCAATCTGTAATGCCATGAATAAGCTTGTTCTTTTGTCCATTAGTGGTAATGGTGTCCACTTTCATAGATGCCAAGTCTATTACAAACAAATTGTTTTGATAGACATATGCCACTTTTTGACCATTGGGTGAAAATGTAGGCTCCTGAATTTTATCATTAGAAACTTTAGTCAGCTTTTGGGTATTGAGGTCAAATACAAAAAAATGGGCCAAAAAAGACCGTCTGTAAATAGATGCTGAATTGGTTGCAATCAGCAGTTTAGTTTCGTCTTCACTAAATTGATAAGAATTAACCACAGAAATTTCTGGATGCTGACTGCTATCAAATAGCGTTTTTACTTTCTTGAGGGTGGCAAAATCAAACAAATCTATTTGAGACGATTGGTTATTTCTGTTGGTGTTTAATACGGTGTAATGGTTAGATTTTTTGAGAGATTCTAGCTGTTCCATTCCTTTTGTTCTAAAGGTGCCATCATAAATAGACTCTACGGTGTTGTTTTTTTGAGAAAACAGAAATAAAGTTCCAATTAAAAAAGTTAGGTAAACCAATAAAATACGTTGCATAGCATAAAAATTAAAGAGTCAATGTTACTAAAAAAAAATGACTTTATAAAACATCACAAACGTTTATTTTGCTTTAATAAGGGATGTTAAATTTTTTTTAAGTCAAATGATTGTCTTAAAACTAATTACTAAATTTATGCCACAATACAAAAAAATGAAATGTTATGAAATCTACCGTATTTGCTTTGTTGTTTTTGTTTATTGCGAATTTTGGATGGGCCCAAGAACAAGGATTTCTTGCAACTATCACCATCGAAGAAGTTTCTTTAGACACCAAAATTAAATTTGATTATCACTTTAAAGACCTCAAGAGTTTTAAAGAATTTAATGTTAAGAATTTAATTGATGAAGGGATGAGTCGAAAAAATCAAACCTATCACATTTTTATGGAAGTGAAAAAAATAAACGATCCAAAAGAATCATCCATCAATTTGTCGTCTCTCAACATGCCGCTTAAGCTATTTGAATCAAATTTTTTGATGCTTAAAGAGCAAGTCATCAAAGGTATCGAAAGAATTTATTGATTTTTTAAGCTAATTTTTTGTTTATGCTTAGTTTTCTTATGTTTGCAACATGAGAAAACTAAGCATGAACGAACTTCAAAGACCAGAGGTTCAAGACGTTAAAAATGCCCAAAAGACACCTATTATCTTAATCTTAGATGACATCAGGAGCATGCAAAATGTAGGTTCAGTTTTTAGAACATCTGATGCTTTTTTAATAGAAAAAATTTATTTGTGTGGCATCACAGCCACCCCTCCGCACAAAGACATCAACAAATCGGCTTTGGGTGCCACCGAAACCGTGGCCTGGGAGTATGCTAAAGACGTTCATGAAATAATAAAGAACCTCAAAGACAAGGCAGTAATGGTATATGCCGTTGAGCAAGTAGACCAATCAGTTTACTTAAATCAGTTTTACCCACCAGAAAATCAAAAAATAGCTTTAGTGTTTGGCAACGAAGTAAACGGAGTGCAACAATCTGTGATAGACATGTGTAAGGCATGCATTGAAATTCCGCAATTGGGTCATAAACATTCGTTGAATATTGCTGTGAGTTGTGGTATGGTGGTTTGGGATGTGTTTTGTAAGTTAAAA
>DAIRDG010000038.1:0-21284 GCA_036796275.1 Flavobacterium sp. | reverse complement strand
ACTTTGATGATTATAAACAACAAACCCATGCAGCTATTGTGTGGGTTTTTGGTTTATGATTACGGCATAGAGGCAATCAACTTTTTGGTATAATCAGTTGTAGGATATTTGTAAAGCATATCAGCTTCTTGGTATTCTACAATTTCACCTTGTTGCATCACTGCAATGTGATCGCTCATGTATTTAACCACCGTTAAATCATGTGAAATAAAAAGATATGTAAATTGGTAATCTTCTTTAAGTTGATTGAGCAAATTGAGCACTTGGGCTTGTACAGACACATCTAAAGCTGAAACAGACTCATCACAAACCACAAACTCAGGTTCAAGGGCAATGGCTCTTGCAATGCCTATGCGTTGTCTTTGACCTCCCGAGAATTCTTTTGGGTATTTGTTGAAGCTAGCTTCATCTAGCCCCACTTTTTTTAGCAATTCTATAACGCGTTCTGTTCTATCGGCATTGTTTTTTCCGATACCATGCACTATCATGGGTTCTAAAATAGCAGCTCCAACGGTTATTTTTGGATTTAATGAGGCAAACGGATCCTGAAAAATCACGTGTATGTTTTTTCGGTATTTTTTAAATGCAGTTTCAGATAATTGGGTAATATCGGTGCCTTTATAAAAAATTTGCCCGCTATCTACGGTATCTAGTTTTAGGATTAAATTCCCTAAAGTGCTTTTGCCACAACCAGATTCTCCAACCAATCCAAGGGTTTCTCCTTGAAATACTTTGATGGAAATATTTTTAACCGCCTGATAACCTTGTTTCTTTGAAAAATAACCCATTTTGTTCCAATAGGTTTTGTTTAGATTCACCAACTCAAGCAAGGGAGGGGTTGCAGACATTGCCTCAATTTTTTGTATTCGTTTTGAAGCGTCCACTAAGCTTTGTTGAGTGTTGTTGTTTATAAAATCTGAAACTGTCAGCAATTTGTTAAACCGAATATTTTGGGATGGTTTTGTAGCCAATAAAGCCTTGGTATAAATGTTTTGTGGATGGTTAAACAAATTATTAATCTCACCTTCTTCTAATTTTTGGCCATCTTTCATCACGATAACTTTTTGGCAAAAGTTTTTAATTAAATTTAAATCATGAGAAATAAATATTATGGCTATTTGATGAGTTTTTTGAATGTTTTTTAAAAGCTCTAAAATATCATTTTGCACCGTAACATCTAATGCGGTAGTGGGTTCGTCTGCAATGATAATTTTTGGTTTGCAGGCAATGGCCATAGCAATAATCACGCGTTGTTTTTGGCCGCCAGAAATTTGGTGGGGATAACTGTGCCAAATTTTTTCCGGATCGGGGAGTTTAACTTGCTTAAAGAGCTCTAAAACTACTTTTTTAGCGTCTTTGTTGTTGTGGTTTAAATGCCACCTTAAAACCTCACTCACTTGCTTACCACAGGTCATAGAGGGATTAAGAGCACTCATCGGCTCTTGAAAAATCATGCCTATTTTCCGGGTTCTGATTTTTTGAATGTCTTGGCTTGGGAGGGTCAACAGGTTTTGATCTTCAAACCATATTTCGCCAGCTATAGCCGTATTTTTTTCAGAAAGCAATTGCATGATAGCCATGGAACTCACAGACTTGCCAGAGCCTGATTCTCCCACGATGCCTAAAATTTGATTAGGAAACAATTCATAAGACAGATTTTTTACAGCTTCAAAAACCTGATTGCCTTGCCTAAAAGTAATCGATAGGTTTTCTACACTCAGCAAGGCAGAATTCATTATTTCTTGATTATTTTTTGAGTAACAATTTCATTTTCATAATGTGTTCTAATTAAATAAACCCCTTGCTGCAAATGACTCACCGGTATGTTTTGTTGATTGTCGTTTATGTTTTGATGATTGACTAATCGGCCACTTAAATCAAAAATTTCAACTTTTGTTGGTTTATTCAAACTGCTTAAAAATAAAACGTCTGAAGCTGGATTAGGATACCAAAAATCATTATTTTTTTCAAAAACATCCACGCTTAACGGTTCGTTTATAAAAATTTCTATCAATTGATTGGTAAGCCAACCATCACTATTGTTTGTAACAGACACCACAAATGCATCAACATCTTCGTTTGCCAAAGCATTGCTATACACCAAAAGATTGTTGTTGATGTCTTCTTGAGATATTTGAGTACCAATGCCAACAGCTGTTCCGTTAAATAACAAATCACCTTTTTCTGGCAATGCTACGAGGGTAAAAATTTGTTGAGCAGATGATTCGCTTATAGTTGAGGCTAACAATTCCGAATTGTTAATTATTTTGTTGCTGTTGGTGGTCGTTAAAACAGGTTGTTTTAAAAGCTCTAGATTGTTTACGCTTGTGACAACTTCACAAAATTGAATTTTAAATTCATTTACAAGTCCACCGTCTTGGTTATAGGAGTCTAAAACATTCAATTTCCAAGTACCTTGAGCATTTTGACCATTAAATTGGCTTAAAAATTCTTGTGGTTTTATGTGGCCAGAGATACCAGGGTTAGTGGCACACACAATATCTCCACCTGCATCAGAAATGCTCACGTTGATGTCATCCTGACTTCCGCAGGCCTCTTCTATTAAAGTTACTTTTTGATTGTTTAAAGCTACCGGTGCTACTAAAGATATAGTCATGTCTTGTATCCAAGTATGTGAGATATTGGTGAAAACTTTGATGTTTCCAATATTAAAAGTATCCTCAACAACTAAAGGTACGGAGGCTGTTGCAAAGGCCGTAGTGGCAATGCTAGCGGAAGAATAATCGGTTGCAATATATTCTAAATTGCAGTCTAGAGACCCTGTTCTAAAAGTATAAAAAGGAACTTGTGTGGCTACTCCACAGTCATTTGAATTAATTACTCGCCAGTAATAAACCGTATCATCTTGTAAATCTGAAATAAACAATTGTGTTTCAGTTGTGTTTTCGTTGATTACTAAGTTTTCAAAATTCGGATTCAGTGACACCTGAACGTTGTATAGTTTCGCATTAGGATCTTGTTGCCAAGTGAAGTTTAAGTTGTTGGAAATACCATTAGATTCATTAGCCGGATTAATTAACACAAGCGGCTCAAAGTTGGTTTGAAACAAATTAAAATATAAAATCAATTCTTCATTTTTGGTGCCATCAGTCATCAAGACTTTAAAGCTATAATCACCAAAGGGCACGTTATTTAGATTTGATAACGTGAGTTGAATGGTTTGATTTGTAGTTAAATTATTTGAGCTAAACATCGTATTTACCCCAATTGGTAAATCAGCTACGCTTAATACAACCGGATTGGTGGTTGTGGTTTTAAAACTTAAATTAAAGGTTAACGATTGATCTGAACAAGTGGTTAAAAAATTGGCTATAGGCAGTAAATTAAAGTCTGAGTCAATGCCAGTTACAATTAAGGCAAACGCTTGTTGATTGTCTACTAATTGGCCTTTATGAGTTACCTGAATGGTATATTCACCCCCATCGGGGTTGTCTATTAAAACTTGTTCTAGGTTGTCTACAAAATTATCACCATCTCTTGTGGCTGGCAAGCTAGCATCAGATCGTAGTTTCCAAGGAAAAAATTCATTGCCGTTTTTTAAAATTCTTAAATCTAAATCTTGCACCAAAACGGGGGTATTGTCATTGAGCACACCATTGTTGGTGACTCCCGGCAGGTCTGTCCATGAAATACTTGCTTTAAGTGGCTGTCCAATGATTGATTTTACGGTTTTGGTATAAACGGCGTTTTGCTTTAAATTTTCCTCCAACACAATAGCAGATAACCCATTGTTGGTGAGGACCTCAGCCGCTGTTTTGGCATTCATTAACCCCCAGCCATACACTGCATCTGGCCCTACATTACCCAAATCATCTGCGGTATGGCAGGCCAATCCTTTGAGGGTAGCAGCCTTCATGAATCGTTGGTAAAGATTGTTGTGATGTTGTTGTAACAATAATAAAGTTCCCATCACGTTTGGGCTTGCCATAGAAGTGCCAGATAAAGTTGAATAACTGGTGTCAGAGGTTGCAGAAGGAGAAAACAAACCGGTGCCGTTGCCAGTAATGTCTGGTTTAATTCGTAAATCATCAGAAGGGCCCTGACTAGAACTACTGTTGATGTTAACAGAGATTAAATTACCATTGGCATCAATGTTGGCATCTTGGGCATTGGCAACCACCAAATTGTTTTTGCTGTTTTTTTCTCCTGTCAGTTTATCATAACCAAATGTTGAGGGATCTGGATTTGTAAAATTGCCTGAATTGCCTGCAGCAGAAACAGATAAAAAGAAAGGGAATGTTCTGGCTACGGCATCCCATTGTTGGGCTTTGGTGGTATAGGCCCCTATAAACCATGAAGGCACATTGTTGGGAGGCACTCCATAAGAATGATTAGAAAGTAACAAGCCTTGCGAGGCAGCTTCTATCATTTCGGCAGTGTCGTTGTTCCAGTCATAAGTAAGTACAGATGATAATGGTGCCATGCCTTTGGCCTCTGCACTTACCCCTGTGGCTGCCACAGTGCCAGACACGTGTGTGGCATGGGTGCTATTGCCGTTTAGGGTGGTGGCGGCATCGCCCAAAAGGGCTCTATCGCCAAATTCTTGATGGCTTCTTCTGGTTGGGCCGCCATCCCACACGCCAGAAGTCATGTTTTGCCCGTCTAGCTGCAAACCCAACAAGCCACCCGAATTAAGGGTGTTTGCCCGGGTAGATTTGGCCGCATTGGCATTATAAAGACTTAAATAAACCGGAGTGCCATCTTCTAAAAAGTCAGCGAGTTCTTGGTAGGTGCTGTCATGCTCAAAAATTCTTGTGGGTATGTGTTGATTGCGATTTTTAAGACGCAAAAACCTGTTTTGGTAATTGGCAACCTCCGATTTTAGTTTTTGAATGGTCACTTGATCATACGTGGCTATGATTGCTTGTTGCTTTTCTTTGGTTTGGCTAAATCCTAGGATAAACCCAAGACAAATGCTTAGTTGTAATAGTTTCATAATTTTAATAAACCACTAATTTATAAAAAATTACAAACGGATTGATATTTTTTTAATTTTTTAAGAATAATTCAGTTGGTAATATGTAATTTGGTTGTTTTTATAATCAATGTTTAATTACGTTAGGGATTGCAGTGAAAATCCTTTTTTGTGGCCTTTTAGCCAAAAAAAAGATTATAACGGAAAGCCCGACCCGCAGGGGAACGCCCAAAATAAATTTAACTAAGATGAAGTATAAAATTTTTTTAATTGCCCTATTAATGTCAAATATTGCAAAACCTCAAGAAGTGCTTACCCCAGAAACGCTGTGGTCTTTAGGAAGACTTAGCCCGTTAGGAATCTCTAAAGATAGTAAAGATATTTTGTTTAAAGTATCTACACCAAACATCAGCGAAAACAAATCGGACTCCAAAACATTTAAAGTTGCGATCAACGGGAGTGGCTTAACTGAAGTTAAAGATGCGAAACCATTTTTAACTGATAAACTTCAAAAAAACGGTTTTGAATTAATGCATAAATCGGTAAAAATTAACAAAGTTGATGGCAAAGATTTTTACAATGACTTGCAAAAGTCGGATGTTCAAATTTATGAAGCGTTAGATTACAGGCATTGGGATACTTGGCATGATGGCACCTTTAACCATTTGGGTTATCAAAAAATTGGTGATGAAACCTCTTTTATAGACATCATGAAAGAGGAGCCCTTTAATAGTCCGCAAAAACCTTTTGGAGGCAGTGAAGATTATCTGTGGTCTCCAGATGGTAAAAAAATTATATATGTTAGTAAGAAAAAAACAGGCACGGCTTCAGCCACGTCTACCAATACAGATTTGTTTGAATATGATTTAGAATCAAAAACTACCATTAATTTGACGGAAAAAAACTTAGGTTATGATACGCATCCAGATTTTTCACCAGACGGGTATTTAACGTGGTTGCAAATGAAACGAGATGGTTATGAAGCCGATAAAAACGACATCATTGTAAGATTTAGAGGCCTTGACATGAATTTAACAGCCCAATGGGATGGTACGGTTGATGATTATAAATGGAGTCCGGATGGTAAAAAGATTTATTTCCTTGCCCCAGTTGGAGGCACCAAACAATTATTTGAAGTTAATTTTCCGGGGCTTACCAGAATTGCTATTCAGGTGAATCAGTTAACTAGCGGTGTTTGGGATGTTAATGACCTGATTGGTTTTTCGGGAAATTTAGTTTTTGTAACCAGAACAACGATGAATCAGGCAAAAGATATTTTTTCATATGATTTATCTAAAAAAGTTTGGAAACAGTTAACCAATATTAACCAAGACATTTACAGCAAACTATCGTTGCCGACTATTCAAAAAAGACTGGTGAAAACCACCGATCAAAAAGACATGGTGGTTTGGGTGGTTTTACCGCCTAATTTTGATGCGTCAAAGAAATATCCCACTTTGTTGTATTGTCAGGGAGGACCGCAAGGGGCCTTGAGTCAGTCTTACTCTTACCGTTGGAATTTTTCGCTCATGGCATCGCAGGGTTATATTGTGGTTGCACCAAACCGCAGAGGGATGCCGGGTCATGGTGTTGCTTGGAACGAAGACATCAGCAAAGATTGGGGTGGGCAAGTTATAGATGATTATTTGAGTGCCATTGATGATGTGGCTAAAGAGCCCTATGTAGACAAAACCAGACTTGGGGCGGTTGGTGCTAGTTATGGTGGTTATTCTGTTTTTTATTTGGCAGGTATTCATCAAAACAGATTTAAGAGTTTTATATCGCACTGCGGGGTGTTTAATTTAGAGAGTATGTATGGCACCACCGAAGAAGTGTTTTTTACAAATTGGGATATTGGAGGGCCTTATTGGGATAAAACCAATGCCGCAGCTCAAAAATCTTACGCTAAGTTTAACCCCATTAAGCTGGTTGACCAATGGAATACACCTATTTTGATCATTCAAGGTGGCAAAGATTATCGTGTGCCAATTGGGCAAGGGCAAGAAGCTTTTCAGGCAGCACAATTAAAGGGCCTTAAAAGCAAGTTTGTTTATTTTCCGGATGAAAATCATTGGGTGCTAAAACCTCAAAACGCCTTGGTTTGGCAACGAGAATTTTTTGGATGGCTCAAAGAAACGCTATAAACAAGAAAAACCCTGGATGACTGTTCAGGGTTTTTTTATGGTTTAATTTTAAAAAAAATTTGACTTCGTCTAATTGTTTAACGCTTCTTCTGGGTAAAAAAATTTGACTTCGTCTAATTGTTTAACGCTTCTTCTGGGTAAAAAAATTTGACTTCGTCTAATTGTTTAACGCTTCCGCTCCTCCAACAATTTCTAAAATTTCGCCGGTGATTGCCGCCTGACGGGCTTTGTTGTAGGTGAGTTTAAGTTGATTTCTGAGATCGGTGGCATTATCGGTTGCTTTGTGCATAGCCGTCATACGGGCACCGTGCTCAGAGGCAAAAGAATCTCTAATGGCTTTGTATAATTGTGTTTTAAGTGCCTTGGGAATCAGGGTTAAAATAATATCTTCTTTGTTGGGTTCGTAGATATAATCTCCAAGGCTAGCCGATTCTGAGTTGATGGATGCCAAAGGCAAAAACTGTTCGGTCATCACAATTTGTGTACCGGCATTTTTAAACTGATTGTATACTAAAATTATTTTGTCATACTGCCCAGACACAAATTTATCGATGAGCATTTGCGAAATTTTGGTAGAATTTTCGAAAGTTAATTCGTCAAAAATTTGTGTGTTTTCAGCAACTATGTTTTTGGTTTTCTTAAGGCCATCAAGCCCTTTTTTTCCAATGGTCATTACATCAACCTTTTTGCCTTGATATGTTTCGGCAATGAGGTTGGTTTGTTTGATGATATTGGCATTAAATGCTCCACATAAACCTCGGTTGGAGGTAATGGCTACCAACAAAATATTATTAACTTCTTTTGTTTTGGTATATTCTGCTCCTATTTCATCGTCTAAAACAACACTAAGGTTTTGAATGAGCTCAGTTAGCTTTTCTGCATAGGGTCTCATGGCAGTAATAGCATCTTGAGCTTTTTTAAGTTTAGCAGCAGATACCATTTTCATGGCAGAGGTAATCTGCATGGTGCTTTGCACAGAGCTTATCCTATTTCTAATTTCTTTTAAATTGGCCATTTAAGTTCTTTTAAGTTTTAAGAAAAAGTATAAAGACTTTTTAAATCTTTATGCTTGATGCTTGATACCAAATCATTAATATTTTGCTGACACTTCTTTGGCTGCAGCCTCTAAAACATCGGTTAGTTCATCAGAAAACTTACCTGCTTTTAACGCCTCTAAGGTGTCTTTGTGCTTGTTATTAAGATACTCTAAATAATCTGTTTGAAATTCTCGCACTTTATTAACGGGTACATTTCTTAAAAGATTTTTTGTACCAGCATAAATAATGGCAATTTGATCTTCAACTTTATAAGGGTTTTTTTCAGATTGTTTTAGAATTTCAACGTTTCTTCTTCCTTTTTCAATCACGTTTAAGGTGGCAGCATCTAAATCTGACCCAAATTTAGCAAAAGCTTCTAATTCACGAAACTGTGCTTGGTCTAATTTGAGGGTACCAGATACTTTTTTCATCGATTTAATTTGGGCATTTCCTCCAACTCTAGATACTGATATACCTACGTTGATGGCTGGTCTTACCCCAGAGTTAAATAAGTCTGATTCTAAGAATATCTGACCATCGGTAATTGAGATTACGTTGGTTGGGATATAAGCAGAAACGTCTCCCGCTTGTGTTTCAATAATGGGCAATGCTGTGAGAGATCCACCGCCTTTTACCACAGACTTTAAGGACTCTGGCAAATCGTTCATATTTTTGGCTATGCTATCATCAGCAATAATTTTGGCTGCTCTTTCTAATAACCTCGAGTGCAAGTAAAACACGTCTCCAGGATAAGCTTCACGGCCTGGAGGTCTTCTTAATAACAAAGAAACTTCTCTGTAGGCCACAGCTTGTTTAGACAAATCGTCATATACAATAAGGGCTGGTCTGCCCGTGTCTCTAAAATATTCACCAATAGCTGCACCTGCCATAGGGGCATATACTTGCATAGGCGTTGGGTCAGATGCATTAGCGGCTACAATAATGGTGTAGGCCATGGCACCTTTGTCTTCTAATGTTTTAGCAATAGAAGCTACTGTTGACGCTTTTTGCCCAATAGCAACATAGATACAGTATACAGGATTGCCTGCATCATAAAATTCTTTTTGGTTTAAGATGGTGTCTATACAAACTGATGTTTTTCCGGTTTGACGGTCACCAATCACTAACTCTCTTTGACCTCTACCAACGGGAATCATGGCATCTATCGCTTTGATACCTGTTTGCAGTGGTTCGTTTACGGGTTGTCTAAAAATTACTCCAGGGGCTTTTCTTTCTAGTGGCATTTCGTAAAGTTTTCCGCCAATGGGTCCTTTACCATCTATAGGAAATCCGAGGGTATCAACCACTCTTCCGAGCATTTCTTCACCCACTTTTAGTGAAGCGATTCTTTGGGTACGTTTTACGATAGATCCTTCTTTGATTTCTGTTGAAGGCCCTAATAACACAACACCTGCATTGTCTTCTTCTAGGTTTAATACTATGGCTTCCATGCCGTTTTCAAACTGCACTAATTCTCCGTATTGAGCATTACTCATGCCATAGATTCTTGCAATACCGTCACCTACTTGTAATACGGTGCCTACCTCTTCTAAAGACGTGCCAGAATCAATTCCTGATAATTGTTGTTTTAAAATTGCTGAAATTTCAGCGGGTTTTATTTGTGCCATTTTTTTTGTGCTTAATGGTTATACTAACTCTCTTTTTAAATTTTGTAACTTATTGGCTACTGAAGCATTCAGTTGTTGGTCGCCTACTCTCAGGATAAAACCACCAATAATGCTAGGGTCTATTTTGTTTTCAAGGATTACTTGAAAAGGGGTTAATGTTTTTGCTTTTGCTAACACCAATTTTTCTAAACTGTTGTCTAACGGCGTAGCCGTGATTACTAGTGCTTTTACTACACCATTTTGGGTGTTTAGTAATGATTGGTATTCGGTTGTAATTTTTCCTAAAATGTCAAAACGTTTGTTGGTTACCAACAAATCAAACAAAGACAGCGTTTCTGGTTGTGCTTCTGAAAAAATTGCTTTTAAAGCAGACAATTTTTTTTTTAGTTTTACCACCGGACTTTTTAGAAAAAAGTTTAACTCTTGGCTTTCTGCCAAAGCAATTTCTATAGAGGCGATATCGGCACTTACTGCTGCAAGGTTATTGTTCTGATTGGCTAAGTCTAAAATAGCTTTAGAATATCTTATGGCTGATCTTGACATTGATTTTTGGGTTTAATTAGAGCTCGATAATAATTTTTCTAACAATTGAGCTTGAACTTTTTTATCAGAGAGTTCATTTTTAAGTAGCGTTTCCGCTATTTGAATAGAAAACTCAGACACTTGACTTTTTAGTTCTTGCATGGCTGCATTTTTTTCGGCCTCTAGGGTGGCTTTTGCCTGAGAAATCATCAATGCTCCCTGATTTGAAGCTTCTTCTTTGGCATCAGCAATCATTTTTTCTTTTATCTCGCGAGCTTCTTTTATCATGGCATCTCTTTCAGCTCTGGCTTCTTGCAACAATCTTTCGTTGTTTTCTTTGAGGCTTTGCATTTCGTTTTTGGCCGTTTCGGCTGCGGCTAGGGCATCATTAATAGATGATTCTCTTTGCTTTACTGCGTTAAGAATGGGCTTCCAAGCAAATTTTGTCATGATGAAGAAGAACAACAAAAAGATAATGGTTGTCCAAAATATCAAACTTTCTGGTGAAGTAAAATTCATTTTGTAATATTGTTAATTAAAAATTATAACCAAATTAAGTTTTTGAAAAAAACACTTTTTAACCAACCGTTAAAAAGTGTTTTAATTAATTACTTTGCAATTAACGCAACAACAATTGCGAAAAGAGCAGCTCCTTCGATAAGTGCAGCAGCAATAATCATTGCTAATTGGATTTTACCTGCAGCTTCAGGTTGTCTTGCCATTGCATCCATTGCAGAACCACCGATTCTACCAATTCCGATGCCAGCACCTAATACTGCTAATCCTGCACCAATTCCAGCTAATACCATAATGTAAAAATTTATTTAGTTAATATTAATTGTATTCAAATTTAATGATGCTCATGCTCTGCTACTGCCTGACCTATAAATAATGCAGATAGTAAAGTAAATACATAAGCTTGTAAAAAGGCAACCAACATTTCTAGAGTGCTAATGAACAACACAAATACCGTAGAAACAGGTGCTATAAAAACTGATTTAAAAATAAAAATCAGAGAAACTAAACTCAAAATAATGATGTGTCCTGCTGTAATGTTAGCAAATAAACGCACCATTAACGCAAATGGCTTTGTGAAAATACCAATAATTTCTACTGGCCACATGATAAAATATAATGGTTTTGGTACTGGTGGTGCAAATATATGACCCCAATACTCTTTATTTCCATTAAAGTTTGTGATGAAAAATGTGATGAAAGCTAATACAAATGTGAAAAAAATATTTCCGGTAAGGTTTGAGCTAAATGGAAAAAACGGGATTAGACCAATTAAATTATTAATCCAAATAAAGAAAAATATGGTCAGTAAATAAGGTAAAAACTTTTCATACTTTTTAATTCCAATGTTTGGAATCGCAATTTCATCTCTAACGTATAAAACTAGAGGCTCCATAAAACCTGCAATACCTTTGGGTGCTTTGTTGTTATTTTTGTATGATTTGGCAACAGCAAAGAAAACCAATAATAAGATAACAACTGACATCAACATTGAAAATACGTTCTTTGTTATCGAAAAATTTAAAGGTCTTAGATTGAAATCAAAAGGGAGGTACATACTTGATTTATCTTCTTCAGATAATTCGTCAAATTTGTCTTTATAATAAATAACTTCATTAAATCTTACCAATTGATAATCATCAAATTCTAGAATTTCTTGGGCTTCATTGTCATGATGAAATTTACTGGAAGAAAAAACATTCAAACCGTTTTTTGTCCAAAGAATTACTGGTAAAGAAAAAGATTTGGGATGTCCGTTCCAATCAGCAATATGAAATTCATGAGAGTCACCAATGTGAGAATTGATAATATGAGAAGGATTAAATTCTTTATCATCTGTTTGTTTTCCACCAGCAAATATGAAAAATGACCAAAAAAATAATGCAACGAAAGGAAGTAATTTGAAATTAATTTTTTTCATGTGAAATCTATGATATCCTGCTTAAAAATTTTTTGCAAAAGTATAATTAATTTCAACAATAATAAAACTAAACACGACTATTTTTATCGAAATACTTCAAAACTTTGTAACAATGGATGATACTTAGAATTAAATGGGCTAAATAAATAGAAAAAAAACTCAAAATGAAGGGATTAGAGATTTCTGTGTCTCTACTTTTAATGATAAAATAGGTTAAAATTAACCCTCCTTTTACCATAAAAAAACTCATAAATGATAAACCTGCTTTATCGTACCATATTTTTGCAACTAAATAAAATAGGAGAACTAAAAAAAAATTGATAAAAAAAAATATCAAATGAATAATCAATAGATCATCTAGACTTTGGTTTAATTTATTAAGTACAAAATGATGAATAAAAAAAATGATTAAACTAAACAGAAATAATCTTACCACCAATTTCATCAATAACGACCCTTTTAGCATCCCCAAAAAATAAGTTTACTTGACTACCGCATCCTGTTTTTCTAAAGAGCCACCCATCATTTTGCATTTGGCTTCTAGTTGTGATCCGGGCTCAACAGAGAGTTGCCCAACAATCATTTCTCCAATAATGGTTGCATTAGATTTGATGCTAAGCATTTCAGACACCGATAAATTGCCTTGCACATAGCCTTCAATATCGGCACTTTTACAAACAATATTACCAATTATTTTACCTTGTAGGCCTAACACAAATTTGCCTTTGCTCTCGATGTTGCCCGTTAATACACCATCAAATCTTAGGTCGTTTTCGGTATCTATATTCCCATTAATAATGGTTCCGGCACTGATAAGATTGGTTTGAGATTGAAATGTATTGGTTTTGCTAGGGGTATTTTTTTTGTCAAACATTTTTAGGGGTTTAATTTGTTTTTATAATTTTCCCAAAACTTTTTGGCTTGCACCACTTTATAATTTTCTGAGGAAATCACATAGCCATCTTGTTTAAGTAAATATTCTTTGGCATCTTTTAGTAATGATTTAATTTCTTTGGCTGCCAATTCTGTTTTTAGTTGATGAACTACCAAAAACTTTTGATTTTGGTTATATACATCAATAGATTTTGTGAGTTTTAAATCGGGTCTGTTGTTTATAAGCGTTTCAATAATTTGAAGCATTTCTTGTTGCGAAGACACCTCTTTGGGCCATTCATACACAATTTTCCACAATGTAGGTTCTTCTTTATCAAAATTTAGTGTTCTGAGTTTGGGCAACTGATCTGTTAATAGTGTTTTGGCTTCTACACTTTCGGAGCTGCTAGGGTAATTTAAAATAATGTCTTCTAAGGCTTTTTCGTAGGCATCAAGACCAATTATTCTGGCCATTATTTGGGCATTTAGCAACTCTAATTTTGGCACTATATCATCTCCATTAAATTTGAAGATGGCATCTTCTAACAATAATTTGGATTCAAGTATTTGTCCTTTTTGGTATTTTTTAAAGATGTTATTGTATACAACTCTTGGATTTTGGTTGAGGTCGTCTACCTGATTTTTGAGCACAAAGGCATACCTAGAATCTGGATATTCAGAAATGATTTTGTTTTTCCAAACATTCATTTCAGGATTGCCTTCTAGTTCTAGTATTTTATACAAGTGATACATGGCAGGTAAAATGAGCTTTTCTTCGGGGTCGTGAGACAACAAGGCTACAAATTTATCTTTTCCTTTTTTGTATTCTTTAAATTTCTCTTTGTATATAAGGCCTAATTGATACCATGCAAAATTGCGTTCTTTGGCCAGTTCGTCTATTTCTTCATGCGAGGTTGGCAATTGATCTAAATAAAATGCTACTTGATATTTTTCATCATTTTCGTCAATATCGTCTATCTTTTTAGATTCTTTTTCGTTTTCATTTTCATTTTCATTTTCATTTTCATCTGAGTTAGATTCTTTATTTCCCTTGCTATTTCTCCAAAATGTTCCTTTGGTGCGTTTGCCCCATTTACGTTTAAATTCTGTTTTGCCGTTTTCTATCAATACCGGATTATAAAAATAAAACACACCCCCTTTGCCAGAAGCTCTTGGTTGAGCTCCAGCGGATAACGGATTGTTACGGGCATTGTTTTTGGATTGACTTTTGCTCGTTTCGTTTGAAGCGGCTATGTTTTTACTGCCTAAGCCTGGAGGAGCTCCAAGGTCGTTTCCACCAGGGATGGGATCATAATCACTGGCCAGAACTTCCGATCTAAATGTTTTACTGTCTTCTAGTTTTTGCTCTTTTTTAAGTCGCTTAATTTCCTCGCGATCTTTTCTTTTGATTTCTGTAATGTAATCTTCAATGAATTTAATTTGTTTGGCTTCGGGTAGTTTCCAAAGGGTAATGACGCTGTCATTATAAGTACTGATGCCTTCATATTTGATGATGTCAGCTAAATTATCTAATCGCTTGGCAATGCTTTTGTATGCCCTAGATTTTTCGTCTAGATAGGTAAGTGTGCTGTCATAATATTGGCCTGCGGTTACGTATTTTGACTTTTCAAAATAAATATCGCCCAAGGTTTTGTAACATTTAGCAGAGAGTACTCTGTCTTCTTTTTTATTAGCCAAGGAGGCTTTGTAATTGACAATGGCTTTGTCTGTTTGGCCTAAGGCCTCATAATACCAAGCCTTTTGAAAGTATAATAAATCGTAATACGGATTGTTTTCGTAATCTTTAATGAGTTTATTGGCTTTGGCAAACCAAGCCGTAGTATCACTTTTATTAGGGTCACTTAGTAATGTTTTTTGCACATGGGCATTCATGAAGTAGCGTCTAGGAATGCTTCTGTTCATGGCAATGATTTCGGTGTATAGCGAGTCTGCTCTGTTCGTATTGTTTAATGAAGTATTAAGCTGTGCTAAAATAAATAAATAACGCCCTTTGGTTTCTTTAGATTCGGTATCTTTTAGGGCCTTGCTCATGCAAACAATGGCATTATCGATATCTTCTAAATTCATATAGGCTTGAGCCATAATGGCGTACCCTTCTGAAACAATATTTTTTTTGAGTTTGTTTTTATTGGCTAAAAGTTTGGTCAGATTATCTATTGCGAGTTGCTCATTATTGAGTCTGATGTTGGTTTTTTCTCTCCACAACTTTGCCAAGTCTATCTGATTGCTATTTTCGTGTTTGTAGAGCACATAGTTAAAGGCTTCAAGAGCCGGAATAAATCTTTGTTGATAGTATCTAGATCTGCCTAACAAGATATGAGCCTCATCCATTTGCGGATTTCTTTCGGCTCCACCTATCAACATTGATCTTTTTTGAATTCCCTTGATGGCTTTTTCTTCAGCTAGGCTAAAATCAGGATCTTTCTTGTCGTCATCTTCCATCACCAAAACCAAATCTTCTTGAGTAAACCGTTCTATGGGTAAAACTTCCCAAAAATTATCACGGTAAGAGTCTACCAGTTTTTCTTTACCTGCATCAATAGCCACATTGCCATTGTATAACACATTGTATTTAGAATTTAATCCCTGAAAATTTCTATTAAGAAACTTGTTCTTTTTGGTAGAACAAGCTGCTAAAAAGAGGGTTAAAATTAATAATATATAAGCTTTTAATTTCAATATTTTGTGTTTTGTAATCTATAATAACTCCAAATGGGCCATTTTATTTTCTATGATTAAAACTTTAACTATCAAACAAACTTCCTGTTTGCGGATGTTTTATTTTTCCTAAATGTTTGTATGCCTTTTCGGTAACTTCTCTTCCTCTGGGCGTTCTGGCCATAAAACCTTCTTGTATTAAGAATGGTTCGTATACTTCTTCTAGGGTTTCACCGTTTTCTGAAACGGCTGTTGCCAAGGTTGATAAGCCCACTGGGCCACCCTTAAATTTATCTATGATTGTTGATAATATTTTGTTGTCCATTTCGTCTAGTCCGTAGGTATCTACGTGAAGGGCTTGGAGGGCAAATTTTGCAATGTCTAAATCAATAGTCCCATTGCCTTTTATTTGGGCAAAGTCTCGCACCCTTCTGAGTAAGGCATTGGCAATTCTTGGGGTTCCTCTGCTTCTGCCAGCAATCTCAATGGCTGCCTCATGCAAAATGGGGGTTTTTAAAATTTCTGAACTTCGCTCTACTATGGTGGTAAGCAATTCTTTGTTGTAATATTGCAAACGACTCTGAATACCAAAACGTGCCCTCATTGGTGCTGTGAGCAACCCTGAGCGGGTGGTGGCACCAACCAATGTAAATGGGTTAAGGTGTATTTGAACAGACCGGGCATTTGGCCCAGATTCTATCATGATGTCTATTTTGTAGTCTTCCATGGCAGAGTAGAGGTATTCTTCCACCACAGGGCTTAACCGATGAATTTCATCTATAAATAAAATATCTCTTTCTTCAAGATTGGTGAGTAATCCGGCTAAATCGCCTGGTTTATCAAGCACAGGCCCCGAAGTAATTTTGATGCCCACTCCTAATTCGTTGGCTAGGATATTAGACAAGGTGGTTTTGCCTAAGCCCGGGGGGCCATGAAACAAGGTGTGGTCTAGAGCTTCACCTCTTAATTTGGCAGCTTTCACAAACACTTTTAGATTTTCTAAGACCTGATCCTGACCCGCAAAATCATCAAATGATAAGGGTCTCAATTTTTTTTCTACATCTAATTCTTCAGGTGTAAACTGATGATTGGTGGGGTCTAAGTGTTCATTCATTTAGCAAATATATGATATTTTGATTGTTATGATTAAAAATATTGCATTAATCTCAACAAAAAACCACTCAGTAAAAGAGTGGTTTTATGGTCATATGAAAATGATTATTATTTTGCTTTGGCATTTACTTTACCTTTGATGAACAAGGTGATAGGTAATTTATCATCGCCTAATTCTACTCTGATGTTTTTGTTGAAAGGACCAACTGCAGCGGCATTAAATTTGGCTGTGATAGAACCTTTTTCGCCTGGTTTAATAGGGGTTTTTGTATAATTGGTAGCAGTACATCCACATCCTGGTCTAACACTGGTAATTAACACAATTTCGTTAGTGGTGTTGGTGAATACAAAATCATGCGTTACTGGGATGCCTTGGTCGATGTCTCCAAAATCATAAGTGGTTTCGTTCCAAGCAACACTCGGAGCAGGACTTTTTGGAGCAGGAGGAGCCATCCTTTCCTGACTGTCAATTTCTAAAACTTCTGATTTTTGATTTACTCTTACTGGTGAAGTAGATTTTTCTACGTTTGGTTTCTTAACCATTTTACCACTAATTGGTTGGGTTGACTGTGCAAAGCCAATCATTGAGACTATGGCTAAAAGGACTATTTTTTTCATGTTTTAAGTTTTATGTTTAAAAAGAATGACACAAATATAAAACTTAATTTGAAATCGGATGTTAATAGGCTTCAAAATCTTGTTAATAAGGTGTTAAGCCACACAAATGTTTTAAAATTAGGTGATTTATTTAGTTAATAAAACTAATTTCGTACAAAAACTATGATCAAATGCTAAAAATAAAACAGCTTAATATACTCATTGTCTTGGGGTTTTTGTCCATTGTGGGTGTTTTGGTTATTCAAATCAACTTAATTAGTCAGGCTTATCAATATGAACAAAAAGGATTAAACGATAAAATTCATTTTGCCTTAAAAGATGTTTTGCAAAAAATTCATATGGGCAATCAAACAGACTTGCCTTACAACAATCAAATTCAAAAAATAACATCAGATTATTACATTGTAAATGTGAATGATTTATTTGACAACAACGTGTTAGAATATTACTTAAAAAACGAATTTGAAAAAGTAAAATTAGACCTAGATTATGAGTATGCCATTTATGATTGTGCAACCGACGAGATGATTTATGGCAATTATGTGTCAAAAAATCAAAATATCAAACCTTGTGATAATTGCTTTAAAAAAGACGACCAACTTATTTATTATTTTGGCATCAGGTTTCCAAAACTCAAACTATCTGTTATTAATGCGTTGAGTTTATATTGGGCTTTGGCTTTTGTGTTGTTCTTAATTTTAATCATTTATGCCTATTCAACTTTTACCTTACTTAAGTATCAAAGATTGGCGATTTTGCAAAAAGATTTTGTAAATAACATGACCCATGAGTTTAAAACCCCACTTACATCTATCATCATTGCGTCTAAGCAAATTAATGGAGCCTCAAAAATAAGTGAGCAAAAGAAACTTCAATACGTAGACATCATCAATCAACAGGCCCAAAAACTCAATGAACACATCGAAAAGATTCTTCAAATTGCCCAATCTGAGCAAAAGACCAATTTAATTCAGAAAAAAACCTTTAATCTGGCTGAGGTTTTTGGAGTTCTAAAAGACAATTTAAACGCACAAGGCATCAATCATGACATAAAAATTAACGACCCTCTGATGATTTCTGGCGATGTATTTCATCTTACCAATGTGTTTTATAACCTGATAGAAAACTCCGTTAAGTACGGAGACAACCCCTTAAAAATTCACTTATCTGCCCAGCAAACAGACAAAGGTATTACGGTAAACTATCTAGACAATGGGCCTGGGGTTCAGTCTGACGAATTGCAATATTTGTTTGAAAAATTTTATAGAGTGCAAAACCAAAAAACCAACAAAATTAAAGGATTTGGATTGGGGTTATTTTATGTAAAAAGAATTATAGACTTGCATCAGTGGAAAATTTCTGTGAACAATCATCAGCCTCATGGCCTAAAATTTAGTATTTTTATTCCGAAAAAAGATTTCATTGATCATGGATAAAAAGAAAATTTTATATTTAGAAGACGATCCAACCATTGCCTTGTTGACCCAAGATTTTTTAGAACAACACTATCAAGTTGTGCATTGTGAAGATGGTAATGAGGCTATAAAACTTTTTAACGAACACCATTTTGACCTTTGTGTTTTGGATATTTTGTTGCCCACCATTGATGGTTTTGAGGTGGCCAAGCACATAAGAGCCAAAAACCAAAACATTCCTATTATCTTTTTATCGGCCAAAACCCTCAAAGAAGACCGCATTTATGGACTAAAAATAGGAGCTGATGACTATTTGGTAAAACCTTTTAGTCTAGAAGAATTGCACCTTAAAATTGAAGTCTTTGTGCAACGAAGTCAAAAAAATACCATCAAGGCATCGCAATATAACATTGGTAAATTTTTGTTTGACCCCTCCAATTTTCTTTTAAAATCGGCTGAACAAGCAATCACACTAACCGAAAGAGAGGCATTGCTATTAGAATTATTTTTAAACCACCCCAATCAGGTGCTCAAAAGAGAATATATTCTCACAAAATTATGGGGTAATGACGATTATTTTTCGGGCAGAAGTTTAGATGTTTTTGTGTCAAGATTACGCAAAATCTTCAAAGAAGACCCCCACGTAAAGTTTGAAAACATACCGCGAATTGGATTTAAATTGGTTGTCAATTAAGATTTTACAATTTTAAAAATCTTTTACCACATCATGCACTTGCGTGGGTATATGGTTATTCCACAGTGTTAAAATATCTGTAGCCACCGATGCTCCACTACCTGCAGCTATGCTCAACTGACTGCGATGCCCTGCCAAAACACCTGCCACATAAAGACCTGCTTGCACCAAGTGATCGTGGTTTTTGAGTTGAATTTTTTGCTTTTCAGGTCTAGATTTTTGATGTGGCTCCATAAAATCCTCTAAGCCTGTGATACTCATTGGGCTGCCAGCACCTATGCACAACACCACAATCTTGGCCGTTAAAACATCACCTTTTAGAGTGGTTAGTTCATAATAATCAGGTTGTTTTATGAGGCTGACTATTTTTTGTTGTGGCAAGACTTCAATACCAGGATATTGAGTCTCGAGATGCTCTAATGACGAATTGAGTAAATCTTTACCCAAAGTGCCCGGAGCAATGCCATAGGCATTATTAAAAACAGCACTTTGCAATGAAGAGGTTTTTTGATGGGCTATGATTCCAACTTTTTTGTTTAATGCATAAGGTTTATCAAGCGCAGAGCCCAACAACAAAGCACAGGAAACCCCAGAAACCCCTCCACCAATAATTAAAACATCATGCATTATTTTCAGATTTAGTTTTTTGATCTATTTTTTTTGATAAATATAAAATCAAAACCAAAATCATGGCACAAATAGCTGCAAAAATACCAATAAGAGCCACCATGCTGTCGCCTTCAAAAAGCTGAGAAAAATCTAACATCAACACATTGATGATAATCATCAAAAGGCCTATGCCCAAAACAGAGTAAGTAAATATTTTCATTTTGATATAATTTTTTAATTAAACCCCTAAAAATTAAGTATTAGCAAATAACCCTTGAATATTGGTTGCAAATAACTTAACGGCTATGGCCAACAAAATAACCCCAAATACTTTTCTAATAACGCTTAGCCCATTGGCCGTGAACAATCGTTCGATTTTGAGCGAAAACTTTAGCACTGCATAAACCAAAATAAGATTCAACACAATACCAACACCAATGTTGATGGTTTGAAACTCTGCCCTTAAAGACAAAATAGTGGTTAAGGTACCTGCCCCTGCAATCAACGGGAAAGCAATTGGCACTATAGATGCCGTGGTGGCCTGCTCGTCTTTGTATAAACGAATGCCTAAAATCATTTCTAAAGCCAAAAACAACAAGACAAACGAACCGGCTACGGCAAAAGAATTAACATCAATTCCAATAAACTTTAGAATTTCTTCACCCACAAACAAAAACACGATCATCAATAAACCTGCCACTAAAGAGGCTTTTTCTGATTGAATGTGTCCCACTTTGGTTCTTAAATCTATGATGATTGGGATGCTGCCCAAAATATCTATCACAGCAAACAAAACCATGGTTGAGGTTAAAATTTCTTTTAAATTAAGTTCCATACCTAAAATTTGGGTGCAAAGGTAGATGATTCAACATAAAGTAACTATTTTTTGGGTTATTTTTAGAGTACTTACATGATTTTAATTGTTTTACAACCATGTTTAATTATCTGTGAGCCAACGAAATTAAATATTTTTAAAATTTTAATTCAAATGTTTTGGTGTTTAAAAATATCAGCCTATTTTTGCAATCCAATTTTGGTCCTATAGCTCAGTTGGTTAGAGCACCTGACTCATAATCAGGT
>DAIRDG010000037.1:0-21530 GCA_036796275.1 Flavobacterium sp. | reverse complement strand
GCCCCAAATAGTGTCTAACTTTTTGGGGCATGTTCAGATTTACTTGGCTTTTTTGATGTTTTGTAGTAACTTATTATGAGTAACTCTCGTCATGTTGAGTAATGTCTAATCCTAATAGTTCATTTTCTTCATTCACTCTAAACGTCATAAACAATCCAATGAGTTTATAAATGAGTAATGACCCAAAGAAAGTAAAGGCTGACACCCCAACCAAAATAATCATATGGCCTAAAAACAAAGACCAACCGCCACCATGCAATAAACTCGCATTTTCTCCATGAGCAAACATGGCTGTTAAGATCATCCCCATTACACCTCCAATACCGTGACAAGCAAACACATCTAGCGTATCATCTAATCTTTTTAGCCTATTCCAATGCACAAAGAAATTTGAAACAATGGCTGTGATAAATCCAAAAAATATACTTTCAGAAACGCTTACAAAACCCGCAGCAGGTGTAATGGCCACTAAACCAACCACAGCAGCAATACAGGCACCTAAAGCCGATATTTTTCTACCCTTAAGTTTGTCTAAAAAGATCCAAGTCATCATGGCCATGGCAGACGCGGCTGTAGTGGTGGCAAATGCCATAGCAGCACTGCCGTCTGCCGCCAAGGCAGACCCTGCATTGAACCCAAACCAACCAAACCAAAGCATGCCAGTGCCTAACAATACAAATGGGATATTTGTAGGCTCGTGATGCGGATTTTTTCTCTGGCCTAAATACATAGCACCAGCTAAAGCTGCAAAACCAGCACTCATGTGCACCACGGTGCCTCCAGCAAAATCTTTTACCCCAAACACACTGCCCAACATGCCACTCGGATGCCAAATCATATGACACAAGGGAGCATAAATTAAAATACTAAACAACACTATAAAAAATAAGTAAGCTATAAATCTGATGCGTTCTGCAAAAGATCCTGTGATGATGGCAGGGGTAATCACCGCAAATTTCATTTGAAACAAGGCAAACAAAACAAACGGAATAGTAGATGCCATGTCTTTATGCGGTAATTCGGCCACTTGGTTAAAAAATGTAAACTCTAGCGGATTGCCTATAACCCCATAAAATACCCCATTGATTTCAAAACCTAATGAGCTGCCAAAACACAAACTAAACCCTACAATTACCCACAAGATGCCTATAACACCCAATGCAATAAAACTTTGTAACATGGTTGAGATTACATTTTTTTTACCAACCATGCCACCATAAAAAAACGATAAACCGGGAGTCATCAATAACACTAAACAAGCAGATGTTAAAATCCAAGCAACGTCTGCAAATACCAAATCTTCTTCTGTACCAAAGTTTTCTGAAAGTGGTGATGCTGTTTTCCAAAAAGGAGACACCACACCAATCACAGTTAAAATTACTAACGGAATTATCCATTTAAGTTTGAGTTTTGAAATGTTTTCCATAATTTGTTTTTTTGGTAAAATTAAAATATTTTGTTAAATACACAATATATACCCTGTCAGAAAATAAATTTTTTGAAAAAATTTTGTAATATGCAATCATTACCCCACAAAATTAGGGGGTATGTATTAAAAATAAATTTTTTTGAAAAAATCATCAAATTATGCAAGATTTTTTATCTTTAACATAAAATTGAATATGCATCAATCTATAGCAACCTGGCATGAAGACGATCGGCCTCGTGAAAAGCTGATAAAAAAAGGAAAAGCAGCCTTATCAGATGCTGAACTTTTGGCTATTTTAATTGGGTCTGGTACCACAAACCTCTCTGCGGTAGATTTGTGTAAGAACATTTTAAACGATCATCAAAATCAATTGCATTTGGTAGCCCGCATGACCATCAAACAACTGATTAATTATAAAGGTATCGGAGAGGCCAAGGCTCTGAGTATCATTGCAGCCCTAGAGCTTGGCAAAAGAATAAGAGCAGAACAAGCCGAACAAATACCAAAAATAACTTGTAGTAGAGATGTCTACAACATCATGGAGCCTCTTATTGGCGACTTGTATCAAGAAGAGTTTTGGGTATTATACCTTAATGCTTCCAACAGAGTAATTCATAAAGAACTTATTTGCAAAGGCGGCATCAATAGTACGCTCGTAGACAACAGAATTGTGTTTAAAGGAGCTTTTGAGCATCATGCCATTAGCATCATTTTGTGTCATAACCACCCCTCTGGCAAATTAGAGCCAAGTGAATCTGATAAAAAACTCACCCAAAAAATCAAAAATGCCGCAGCTTTGCTAGATATTCATTTATATGACCACCTGATCATAACCCAACAAAATTATTATAGCTTTGCAGATAAAGATCAACTATAACCGCTAAAAATTAAAATATGAAACTTATAAATATCTTGTGTTTAAACCTATTTACTATCTTGTTCATAAACGCTCAAGCATTTCAGCCTACCATCATTATCCCAAAAGGTTTTAAAAATTTTAAAACAGAAAACGAATACAACCTTAAAACCCTAGCAGAATTTGCTCTCAAAAAACAACAATTATCCTATGTGCATCAAGATTCGCTAACCCCCAATCAGCTGGACAACTTGTGCAATTACCTCAAAATTGATATAGATGACCAAAGCAATTCGTTTAATGTGAAATTAAAAATTGTCTTCAAAGATTGTAAAGAAACCATAGTGCTTGCTTCTGCCATGGCAAAATCTAAAGAAAAAACATTTCAAAAGTCTTACACCAATGCTTTTAGGGAAGCCGAAAAAACAATCGACTATAACAAGTTAAAAAGCATGACTAATAAAAATCAGCAAGCTGTAAAACTAGCAGAAATTAAAACAGAAACTTCCCAAAATAGTCCAACAAACAGCCCAGTTGCTAGCCCAAGTTCAAAACCAATAACCTATAAAATCAAAAAAACCAACTCTGGCTTCAAGCTTACCGATGCCAATGAAATGGTCACCTACATGTTCATCACCTCTACGCAAAACATTTACACCTACCTCTACAACGGCAAACCAAGCTTAATCTATCAAGTCAATAACCAATGGTTTTTAGAATATTTTGATGAAAATCAAATTAATACCAAGCCCCTAAACATGCTAGTAGAGTAGTGTTAAAAATATTATAGGGGCGTTTGGGCGGGTTTTCCGTTTAAGCTGTTTTGCTTCATGCTTTTTTTGCTAAGTTCTTGCAAGAGCTTCCGCTGGTCGCTTTGCAAGGCCTGCAAAAAATAGCATTCATCTGCAACAGGCTATCACTGCAACCCCTAACGCAACCATCAATTACTTTTCACGCATAAAAATTTCTATTGGAACCCCTATAAAATCAAAGTGCTCACGCAATTTATTTTCCAAAAAACGCTTGTAAGGGTCTTTTACATATTGAGGCAAATTGGCAAAAAACGCAAACTGAGGCGTTGGCGTAGGTAATTGCATACAAAACTTAATTTTCACATACTTGCCCTTTAGGGCTGGTGGTTCGTTCTGTGCAATAATGTCGAGCATCAACTCATTTAGTTTTGAGGTAGGAATACGCTTCTTGCGGTTTTCAAAAACTGCAATCGCGGTTTCCAAAGCCTTGATTAATCGTTGCTTATTGAGCACCGACACAAACAAAATAGGCACATCCGTAAACGGAGCAATTTCTTCTCTAATTTTATCTTCCATGCGTTTAGATGACATGGTGTCTTTGTCTACTAAATCCCACTTGTTAACTAAAATAACTACGCCTTTTTTGTTTTTTTGGGCCAACCAAAAAATACTTTGGTCTTGTCCTTCAAATCCACGGCTGGCATCTACCATCAAAATGCAAACATCACTGTGTTCAATAGCCCTGATAGATCGCATCACCGAATAAAATTCCAAATCTTCTTTAACCCGAGCTTTTTTTCTAATCCCTGCCGTGTCTACCAAGTTAAATTCAAACCCAAATTTATTAAATCGGGTGTCAATCGAATCTCTTGTGGTGCCAGCAATTTCATTTACAATATAACGGTCTTCACCAATCAAGGCATTTATAAACGACGATTTTCCGGCGTTTGGTCGGCCAACCACCGCAATTCTTGGCAATTCGTCTTCCTCAACCACCGCTTCTTCAGGCATCAAGGAGGCCACATGGTCTAGCAATTCGCCTGTGCCACTGCCAGAAGTGCCCGAAATGGCAAAATAATCTCCCATGCCCAAATTATAAAACTCATAAGCATCCGAAAATCTTTTTGAGTTGTCTACCTTATTCACCACCAACAAGACGGGTTTTTGCACTTTTCTTAGCAATTTGGCTACCACCTCATCAAGCGGGTGAATACCACTGTCTACATCAACCACAAACAAAATAATATCGGCTTCGTCTATGGCTAACTCCACTTGTTTTCGGATGTCAGCTTCAAACACATCATCCGAACCCACTGCATAGCCACCTGTATCTACCACCGAAAAAGCCTTGCCATTCCAATCACTTTTGCCATAATGACGGTCTCTGGTTACCCCACTCACCGAATCTACAATGGCCTCTCGTCTTTTGATTAAACGATTAAACAAAGTAGATTTTCCAACATTTGGCCTCCCGACTATCGCTACAATTTGACTCATGATAAAAATATTTTTTTGCAAAAGTACTCATAAAAAACCAATTTTTTGATTTTCAATCAACTCGGATTTGCATATTGGCTTGCCAAGTCAATTTTTAAGGGTGCTTATTGGTCTATTTTTCAAAGATTTGTGGTTAGACTAAATTTTTTTTAATTTTTTTATTGTTTTTGTGCAAAGAAGTATTAAATTTGCACTCGCAATAAATCAGAATACAAGTTCTTTTACATACCTCAAGTCGATCAAAAACACATTTTTAAAGTGTGTTCTAGAGAAATCCATTATCCGACAACAAATAATTATGCGAAAATAGCTCAGTTGGTAGAGCGCCACCTTGCCAAGGTGGAGGTCGCGGGTTCGAATCCCGTTTTTCGCTCAAATCCAATGCTCGAGTGGTGGAATTGGTAGACACGCTGGACTTAAAATCCAGTGAACAGTAATGTTCGTGCGGGTTCAAGTCCCGCCTTGAGTACTAAAATAGCCTATTTAATTCAAATTAATAGGCTATTTTTTTTTATGTTAATGAAAGGTAAGATTCACAGCGATGCCTCTGCTTCTCATGTTTACGATGTTGCCTGTCCAAGGGCTGTTGGGGTTGTTGTCTGGAATCAACTCATTGTTAAAACCAAAAATACCTCTGATAGAGGGAGAAAAAATAAAATATTCTGTAAACACATCAATACCAAAACCCATTTCGTAGTTGTTGGTCCATTGATTCATTCTAAATCGGCCCGAAAAGTTATCGTCTAAGGCCTTTGCGTTACTGGCCAAGTTTAGCGAAGCAGAAACCCCAGCCAACAAGTATGGCTTGATGTTACCCGTTCTTTTAGAAGAAATTTTTAGCAACAACGGTAAGTGGATATAAGTAGAATTAACTTCTCTTAGGGCTTGCGTCGGATTTAGGATGTTTGTGAAATTTAAGATTCTTTCGTTGTAATACAAACCGGGTTCAAACCGCAAATCAAAATATTCGGTCAGTCTTAAATTACCCACCAAGCCAACATTGAAGCCAAAGGTGTTGTCTACCAAAACGTTTTCTGGCAAGGCTTTGTAATCAAACTTAAAATCGAAGGTGTTAAACCCCAAAAAATAACCCCAATGCAAGCGTTGTTTCTGAAAGTTTTCCATATTGATAAGAGGATCTTTGCTAAAAATTCCAAATTGTGCTTTGGCACACGCACCAACTAGCAAGCAGCATAAAATAAGTGTTCTCATTAATTTTGTTTATTTGCTGTATAAATTGTTGCCACCCCAAAGGTTTGTGGCATCGATTTTACATTATAAAACCCAATTTTTGTTAATTTATTGCATAAGGCTATACCATACGGAAATGCTTGAGCTGATTCTGCCAAATATTGATAGGCCGATTTGTCTTTAGAAAACAGCCTGCCAACGTTGGGTAAGATGTATTTTGAATAGAGTTGATATCCTTGTTTAAACGGAAATTTTTCTGGTACTGAGGTTTCTAAAATCACAAATAAACCTCCAGGTTTTAGCACCCGGAGTATTTCTGCCAAGCCAAGTTCTAAATGCTCAAAGTTTCTGATGCCAAAGGCCACGGTGATGGCATCAAAATGATTGTCTGGGAATGGGATGTTTTCTGAATCGCCTAAAACCATGTCGATTTTGTCGGCTAATTTTTTTTGAGCAATTTTTTCAATGCCAACATTAAGCATGCCTGCAGAAATATCTAAGCCTATGATTTTTTTGGCTCCGGTTTTGCTCATCAAGATGGCCAAATCGCCTGTGCCGGTGGCAATGTCTAAAATGTTTTCAGGTTTTTTATCACTTACTAATTGAAGCACTTTTTTTCGCCAAGACACATCGGTGCCAAACGAAATAACCCGGTTCATGCCATCATAATTGGTAGAAATATTATCAAACATTTGGGCTACTTGCTCTTTTTTGGAGCTGTTGTTTTGGTAGGGTGTGATGAGATTGTGGTCTTTGGACATGCCGTTTTATTTTATGCAAAAATAATGATATTATGATTGATATCTTAAGATTGTTGTTGTTTTAACGGAAAGTTAAATATTATATTTGCTTTTACGAAGTTGCAGATAGTTTTAGATTTGCCTTAACGGTATTGACCATATAATTGGTGTTAAAATTAAAAATGAACAAAATGACATTAATTTCTTGAACATCATTTAAAATCAACCTAAATCAAGATTTAATAGGAAAAAAAGTATCTTTGTTAATCAAACTTATATTCATGATCATGAATCTTTTAGAAACACTACAAGTTGAAAAATCGAGTCATCTTAAAGGTGGAATTTATCATAAAACACAAATAAAATTAACTTACAATACCAATAGAATAGAAGGCAGTAAATTATCTGAAGAACAAACAAGATATATTTATGAAACCAATACCCTTTTTACCCAAGATGGAAACAACACAACCAATATTGATGATATTATTGAAACTGTAAATCATTTTTATTGTTTTGATTATTTACTAGACATAGCAAACGAAACGCTATCAGAAACTCACATTAAAAAGTTTCATCAAATTTTAAAATTAAACACTTCTGATTCAAAAAAAGATTGGTTTAATATTGGGTCATACAAATCTCAACCAAATGAAGTAGGCGGAATTGAAACTTCTAAACCCCATGAGGTTGAAAAACACCTAAAAAAATTGTTAGAAACCTATCACCAAAAAGCACAGGTAGATTTTTTTGACGTGATTGATTTTCACTATGAATTTGAGAAAATTCATCCGTTTCAAGACGGGAATGGGAGAGTTGGAAGACTTATTATGTTTAAAGAATGCCTTAAAAATAATCTTGTTCCGTTGATTATTGAAGATGAGTATAAGTTTTTTTATTACAGAGGATTAACTGAATATCCTCATGTTAAAGAATATTTAATAGACACTTGTTTGTCTGCTCAAGATAATTATAGAGAACTCATGAAATACTTTAAAATAGCAATATAAAAAACACAATATCACAGCTATTTGATTTATTTTAAAACGAGTGGAATGCAAGATTTTACATAAAATATGAGCTATGGATGTAAACAAAAAAAAACCAACATGACTGCTGGTTTTTATGATTTGTAAATTTTGAATTTTTATACAATGGCAGCTACCAAATCATTAAGCACTTCGGCTTTGTTGGTTTGGGTTTGGTTGACTAATTTACCGTCTTTAAACACGGCAAAGGTAGGCAGGTTGTCTACTTGAGCCATTTTTCTAGATTCCGGAAACTGTTCTGCATCTACTACCAAAAAGTGGATGTCTTGGTGCTGAGCTGCCAAAACTTTAAATTTTGGTTTCATGATGCGGCAATTGCCACACCAAGAGGCAGAGTATTGCACCACCACTTTTGGGTTGCTAGCTACTAGGTTTTGTAAATTATCTTCGGTGAGTTCTGAAAACATGATTTTTGATTTTTAATTGATTGTAAGGCTCTTAGTATGCCAAAAGACTGTTTTTAGCCTTGGGTGAAGTGGCAGCCCGTAAAGGCAAAATAAGAGATTTTGTTGCTTTTTGAGAGCGATTTTATGAGCTCCGAAAAAAGCTTACAAAATCCTTATTTTGACTGCGGACTATAACGGAACACAAGAACCCAAGCATCTGGCATGCCCAAGCCTTTGTGCTCCTTATAAAATTAATGACTAGCTAAATAATCAGCGGTGCTGCTTCTATCGGCTTTCATGGCGTCTTTGCCTTCTTCCCAGTTGGCAGGGCACACTTCACCTTTGGTTTGCACGTGGGTGTAGGCATCAATTAATCTTAGATACTCGTTCACGTTTCTGCCTAGGGGCATGTGGTTTACGCTTTCGTGAAAAATTGTGCCTTCCTCATCTACCAAATAGGTGGCTCTGTAGGTAACATTTGACCCAGTTAATACCACTTCGTCTAAATCTTCGTTGTATTCTTCTTGAGCATCTAAGATGTCTAACAAGCTAGAGAGGTTTCTGGTGGTGTCTGCTAAAATTGGGTAGGTAACACCTTCTATACCGCCCGCATTTTTGGGGGTGTTTAGCCATGCAAAATGTACTTCGTTGGTATCGCAAGAGGCACCAATTACCATGGTGTTTCTTTTTTCAAATTCTTGTAAGGCAGCCTGAAAGGCGTGCAATTCTGTAGGGCACACAAAAGTGAAGTCTTTTGGATACCAGAATAATAATACTTTTTTATTGTTTTTGGTGGCTTCTTCAAAGATGTTGATGCTCATGTTGTCTCCCATAAAAGAGATGGCATCTACTGCTAAGTTTGGAAATTTTTTACCGACTAATGACATAGTTTTAATGTTTTTGGGTTAATATTTAACTGTTACAAAATTAGTGATTAAGCCCTGATGGTGATAAGTTTTTAATATTAAATTTTTATTAAATGATAAAGAAAGTTTATAACGAAAAATTAAACGAGCTTTTCATTTATCATTTTAATTTTCCATCTAAATGCTGCAAACAAGATGGTCATAAACGGGCTCAGAAGATTAAAAAACGCATAGGGTAAATACTCTAAAGTATCTACTCTTAGCACCCCGCTTTGGTAGGCACCGCAAGTGTTGTGCGGCACCAAAACCGAGGTTACTGTGCCGGCATCCTCCAGGGTTCTAGAGAGGTTTTCGGGGGCTAAGCCTTTGTCTTTGTAGGCTTTTGCAAACATTTTGCCCGGCACTACTATGGCTAAATACTGATCGGAAGCGGTGATGTTTAGGGCCAAGCAACTGGCTACGGTGCTGGCAAATAAGCCCAAGGTGGTATGAAACAATTTGAGCAAGGCATGGGTGATGGTTGATAAAGCTCCGATGGCCTCCATCATGCCACCAAAAAACATGGCACAAATGATCAGGAAAATGGTGCCCAACATGCCCGTCATGCCTTTGGACGTGAAGAGCTCTTTGAGTAATGCGTTATCGGTATTGATGCTATTTTCTACGGTGATGGCCTGCATGACTCCAAAGTATTTGGCTTTGAGGTCATATAAATCAGCACCTGAAATTTCTTGCACAATATTTGGTTGAAAAATTAAGGCAAACACTCCCCCCAGCAAGGTGCCAATCATGAGGGCAACCAAGGGTTCTGTTTTTTTTACAATCATGATGATGACTAGGGCAGGCACCAAAAAAAGAACAGGCGAAACGTAAAATTTTTCTGAAATGGCATTCAGGGTGCTTGCCGTGTTAGAGAGGTCTTGTACTTGCAAATTTAGGCCAATAATAAAAAATAAAATTAAACTGATAACGATACTTGGGATAGTGGTGTAGGTCATGTATCTAATGTGGGTAAACAAATCGGTGCCTGCCATGGCGGGAGCCAAGTTGGTGGTGTCTGACAGTGGTGAAAGTTTGTCGCCAAAATAGGCCCCTGAAATAACAGCACCCGCTACCATGCCAAGCGGAATTTGCATGGTGCTGCCTATGCCCATCAGGGCAATGCCTACGGTGGCAGAGGTGGTCCAAGAGCTGCCGGTGGCAATTGAAATAATGGCACAAATGATTAAGCAAGCGGGCAAAAAAATAGTAGGATGTAAAATTTCTAAACCATAATACACCATCGAAGGGATGATGCCACTGATTAGCCAAGTACCCGACAAAGCCCCTACAAACAACAAAATTAAGATGGCTCCTGAGGTTGATTCTATGTTTTTAGTAACCGATTGCATCATGTGGTTGAAAGGAATTTTTCTAAACACCCCAATCAGAGCAGCCACAAAACCGCTGAGCAACAAGATAAACTGATTGCTGCCGGCTAAGGCATCGTCTTTGTATACTTTTGTAACGTTGAAGGTGAGTAAAAGAACTAAAAATAAAACAGGAATGAGGGCTAGCCAGAGGGGGAGTTGTGAGGAATCTTTTGGTTGATTTGTCATGAAAAATGGTCTAAACTTTTTAAAATGAGGTTAGGTTGGTTCTTTTGGGGTAATGTTGTTTGCTATTTCAGCAATTTTTTTTTCTTGCTTGGCAATGAGTTTGTCAATTTGTTCTCTTTCCCAAGCTTTGTTCATAAACCTATCGGTAATATAAACTTTTATGAAATGCCAAAGCAGCAAAAACACCCAAATGGTAAATACCCACGGAAACCAATTGTAAGTTTCAAATAGTTTGAAAAATGTATCTGATACAAATAAGAAAAGACTGCCTAAAACAAATATTACAAAATGATAATACAGATTTCTTTTTTGCTTTAATCGTTTGCGGGCATTTTCGTATAACTCGTGGGTTGAAGAATCCATGTTGGTATTTTAATGTCTAAATTAATAAAATTTTAAAAAAATGTGACACTTTGTTAAAAAAAAATGCAAAATAAACTCTTTTTTTTGCAGAAGATTGAAAGCGAGCTGTGCAGATTTAGGCTTTTGAGCAGCTTAAGAATTGTTGAATTTTCAAAAAAATATCTAAAAAACATAACATATTGATTTCTAGATGTCAAAAATTAAGAAAATGTCAATTAACAGTTTTGGGCTTTAATAATTGTTTAAGGCATGTTATTTTTGTAAAAAAAATTATGAGCTTAAAGAAACAATTCCTAAAAACAAAACCAAGTTGCAAGGTTACTTTTGAAGTCAATGCACCAGAATCTCATTTGGTGTCTGTGGTGGGTGATTTTAATGATTGGGATGCAGACAAAGGTTTGCTCAAGAAACTAAAGAGTGGTGTTCACAAAGGTAGTTTTGAGTTGGGCACCCAACAGTCTTATGAATTTAAGTATTTGGTAGATGGGGTTTATTATAATGAACCGGAAGCCGATGCACAAAAATGGAATAATTTTGCCAATGCAGAAAATTCTGTCATCAATCTGTAAAGCAACGGTTATTAAAACGCTTTATTTTTTGGCTTGATTAAAGTAATCTCTTAGGCCATTGCCAAGCATCATAAATGCCAATACGGTAGTCATGATAGCCAAACCAGGAATAATGGCTAGGTAGGGTTTGCCCAATATCATGTCTCCGTAATAATCTTTAATCATACTGCCCCAACTAGGCACAGGAGGTTGTGCTCCAAGCCCCAAAAAACTAAGGCCACTTTCTACTAAAATAGCTGAGGCAAAATTGGCTGTAGCAATTACAATAATTGGTCCGGTGATGTTTGGAAATATGTGTTTAATGATAATTCTGACATGAGAAAACCCTAATGCTTTTGCAGCAGTAATGTAAGGTAATTCTTTGATTCCCAATATTTGTCCTCTCACAATTCTGGCCACTTCTACCCACATGGTTAGGCCCACCGCTAAAAATACTTGCCAGTAGCCTTTGCCTAGGCTGAGGGTAATGGCAATTACCATCAGGAGGGTTGGAACAGACCACACCACATTAATGAGCCACATGACAAACGCATCAATTTTTCCTCCAAAATACCCCCCTAAGGTGCCAATAAGAATGCCTACAATTAAAGAAATAAGCACAGCTACTAATCCGATGCTAAGGGATATTCTGGCTCCTAGTACAATTCTGCTAAAGTAGTCTCTACCGGCTTTATCGGTGCCAAGTAAAAATTTTTTGGTTTTGAAGTGATTAGACAAGTCTTGTTTGTTCGAAACATTCAAATTAGACAAAGGAATAACTTTATAGTTGGTAAAGTTTTTATTGTTTTGATACAACGCTAAAAACAAGGTGTCTTGTTTTATGCTATAGTCTTTGATGGCATAAGTTTCGGGAATTTCTGTTTGGCCAAGCCAAAAATCTGTAAAAGATCTTTTAGATGCTTGGAGTTCAAACGTGGTTATCTTAAAACCAGGAGGTTTAGAGGCTAAGTTCAAATCGCCATGATTGGCATGTTTGGTTTTATCTGGAATGATAAAGTAGGCAAAAATGGCTAAGAAAAACCAAATAAAAATATAGGTGAAACTAAAAACACTCCAAAGATTTTTAGATGCTTTTTGGAGTGTTGTTTTTAGTTGAAAAATTAGTTTAATGATCAAAGATGATTATAATTATGACTTAGGGTTTTGAGGCGATGTTCATGTTTTTTTTCAGCAAATCGTCTAAAACATACACGGCTTCTTCTACATAAATATCTTTGGTCATGTCTTTAAACCAACTTTCTCTTTTAGATTTTAGCACTTCATCTTTTTCAAACTGAGCCATATCATAAGCAATAGGCAAAAACTTCAATTGGTTTTGATAGTCTGATAGTTTTTTAAATTTTTTATTGACTTCTTCGGCCTCTTTTAATTCTTTTTTAAAGGCGTCTATTTGTAGTTGAAACACATTATTGTCTCTGCGTTCTTTGATCCATTTGGCTTGTGCATCAACTAATTGCAAATGCTCATTGTTTTTTACACGCTCTTTACTTTGGCTCACGATAAATTCATAATTGGGTATTTTGTTCCACAAATTATATTTGGCTTTGCTAACTTCGCTCCAAGACAAAGCATTACTTTGATCTTTTTCACCAATATCAACATATGAAAAACGATCTGGCAACACGATATCACTTTTTACGCCTTCAAGTTGTGTAGATCCGCCATTAATTCTATAGAATTTTTGTGAGGTTATTTTTAAGGCACCCAAGTCGCCATGACTGCTATTTCTTACAAAATTATTAAAGTCTACAATGTTCTGAACAGTGCCTTTGCCATAAGTTTGTTTGCTGCCAATCACTATACCTCTTTTGTAATCTTGCACGGCTGCAGCCAAAATCTCTGAAGCAGAGGCAGAAAAATTATTCACTAAAACCACCAAAGGGCCATCCCATTTTACTTTAGAACGGTTTACGTCTAACACATTTTTTTTGCCACCCGCATTCACCACTTGCACTACAGGGCCTTCTTCTACAAAAATTCCCATGATGTCTACTACAGTTTTTAAAGACCCACCGCCATTATCTCTTACATCAAAAATGAGTCCTGATATATTTTGTTCCATCAGTCTTTCAACTTCTAAGGCCACATCTGTAGCTGCATCTCTTTCGCTTTTGCCGTTAAAGTCGATGTAGAATTTGGGCAAATTGATGATGCCATATTTTGCCCCATCTCTCTCTATGATGCTAGATTTTGCAAAGGTTTCTTCGGTTTCTACCTCGTCACGGATAATGGAGATAATTTCAATATTACCATCCACTTTCTTAACGGTTAGTTTTACTTCGGTGCCTTTAGCCCCTTTAATAAGTTTCACTATTCTGTCTAATCTCATGCCTACCACATCTACGGGTTCACCATCTGCTTGGGCTACTTTCATGATTACATCACCTACTTCGAGAGTTTTACTTCTCCAAGCGGGTCCGCCAGAAATTAATTCTGTGATTTCGGTAAATTCGTTTTTCTTTTGCAATTTGGCTCCAATGCCTTCAAATTTGCCACTCATGCTGGTGTCAAATCTATCTTTGTCGTCTGGTGCCATGTAGTTAGTGTGCGGGTCATATTGTGATGATATGGCATTAAGGTATACACCAAACCATTCGCTTCTATCCATTTCTTTTACAAAAGTGTAATAATCATTTAGGTTTTTAAGTACGGCCTCACGAGATTCTTCTTCAATGGTTTTGAATGATTTTTTTTGATACGTTTTATCGTTTTCAAATTTCTTATCTTCTTCTTTTTCTTTATCAATAATGTTGTTTAGCACAGAATATTTTAATTGTGTATGCCATCTGTTCAAAAGTTCTTTTTTGTTTTTGGCATAGGGTAAGTTTTCATAATCGCTGTTAAATTCTTCTTTTTTAGAAAAATCCATAGGTTTTGCTAAAATATCTTGGTAATATTTTTCGCTTTCAGCAAGTCTTTCCTGATATGTTGCGTGTGAAAATTGAAAAAACGACAAATCTTTTGACAGAAATTGGTCGTCAAGTTTAAATTTACTGTCCTCAAATTTTTTATAATCACTTTCTAAAAAAAATCTTTTGAATGGATCTAAGGCTTCAAGATAATCAGTAAATAGTTTTTCAGAAAAAGCATCATCAATAGAAATTTGCGTAAAATGGCCTTTTTCTAGCACATAGTTTAAAAGTTCTAAAAGTAATTTGTCTTTTTCAGGATCATTAGAAATTTTATTGTTTTCTATAGAATTGAAAGCAAAAAACGCCAAAGACATGGCCGCTATGAGTAATAAAATCTTGAAATTCTTTTTCATAAAATTGAGGATACTGTTCATTATTTTTGATAAATTTACTAAAACCGTGCCAAATGATTGAGGAGTTTTGAACAAAAATAATAATTAATCATGAATGGATATGAAATATTAGTTAATTTTAAGAGTTAGTAACTGCCCTATGTTAAAAAAATTGGATATTTGTATTCTGTTTAAATCAAAATTTTATAGTCATGTCTCAAACAAAACCACTCATATTAGTTACCAACGATGATAGTGTTCATGCACCGGGCATAAAATTATTGTCTAAATGGATGAGTGAGCTAGGTGATGCAGTGGTAGTAGCTCCGGATGGTCCGCAAAGTGGCAAAGGCCATGCCATCACCATAGATAACACCATTTTTGTAACCAAAATTAAAACCAAAGAAGGCATAGAGCGATACAGTTGTTCGGGCACTCCGGTAGATTGTGTAAAATTGGCTACCAAAGAAATTCTTAAACAAAAACCACAATTGTGTGTTAGTGGCATCAATCATGGGTCTAATTCTAGCATCAACGTAATTTATTCTGGCACCATGAGTGCGGCTGTGGAGGCGGGCATAGAAGGCATTCCGGCCATCGGATTTTCTTTGTGTGATTATGGATGGGATGCAGATTTTTCGCATTTGGAAACTTGGGTTAAAAAGATAGTGTTGTCAATCTTAAAAAATGGTTTGCCAGCTGGGGTGGTGCTAAATGTTAATTTTCCAAAAAAATCTGACGAGCCCATCAAGGGCATTAAAATTTGCAGACAGGCCAAAGCCAATTGGGAAGAAAAATTTACCAAGCGTCAAACGCCTTTTGGCAAAGATTATTACTGGCTAACGGGCGAATTTGTGTTGTATGACCATGGAGAAGACACAGACGAATGGGCCTTGAGAAACAATTATGTGTCGGTAGTGCCGGTGCAGTTTGATTTAACGGCCTATCACGCAATTAATCAACTAAACTCCATTGAATTTTAGAACCATGCAAGCACATCAAAAGCAAGTAATTGCAGGGTTTATTCTGAGCGGCTTACTTTGGTTTGTATGCTTTATTTTGTTTTTATTGTTTCTAACGCCCTTTGAGTTTTCGGAGGTTGTAGAAAAGCTTAAAACCGAAAAAATACTAAGCAAAGTCATGGTGTTATGTGCCATACCTCATGTGGTATTGTTTTTTTATTTACTAAAAATCAACCGCGATACCATGGCCAAAGGAGTTTTGTTGTTTGCCATTTTGCTCACCCTATCCACTTTGTTTGTTTAAAGCCAAAAAAAGATTTTGCTTAAATATAAAACGCGGTTTATTTTCTTCTGTACGTTTTATACCAAAAATCAAAAGCGTGTTGGCTATCTTTAGGCTGATAACACTCAAAGGTGACATGCCAATCATCTAAATTAAATTCAGGAAAATAAACTTCTGCCTCTTCAAAGTTTCCATTCACATGGGTTAATTCGAGTGCATTACAATAAGGGAGTGCTTGCTTATAAATTTCTCCTCCACCAATGATGAAAATATCTTGATTTTCGGGGCAACTTTTTAGGGCATTTTCTACAGAATCTGCCAAGATAATTTGGTGTTCGGTTTTATAATTGGCTTGTGAGGTAATCACAACATGGGTTCTGTGTGGCAGGGGTTTAGGGAAACTTTCAAAAGTTTTTCGGCCCATTACAATAAAATGATTTGTTGTAAGGGCCTTAAAACGCTTAAAATCTTTGGGCAAATGCCACAACAAATCATTGTTTTTGCCTAACTCAAAATGATTGCCTATGGCAGCAATAGCTGTTATTTTTCTATTCATCTTTTTAATTACCTCCGTTTCTGTTTCTTACTCTATCTAGCAAACTATTGGCTTTTTTATTGGCTTCTTCTCTGGCTTTCTGTTCCAAACGCTCTCTTTCTTCTCTAGCTTTTTGTTCTAGCCTTTCTTTTTCTTCATCAATTTTCTGATTAATCTCTTCTTTAGAGGTCGGAATGACGGTTCTGGTGGTATCTCCTGGTTTTCTGTTTTTGTCTATCAAATTACTTAAGGCATCACTACCTTTGCCAATCAATGCATTTTTTTGTTGTTCGGCTATGTTTTTCACTAAGCTGGTGGTTACTTGCTTAAGGTCTGTAGTAACGGTTGGTTTGCTAAAATTACCACCCACATTAGCTACTATAGGAATAGAAGATAGTTGGTTTTGTTGATTTGGCGTAAGCCTGTTAATGAGATTATTAACTTCATTCCCCAAGTATTTTGCTGGCACATTTAAGTTGATGTTATAATTGATGGTTTGATCAAACCCATGGGTGCCACCCACCACCAAATCAATGTCTTGGTATTTGAGGTTGATGGGGTTTACGTTTACCTTTCCTTTGTCAAAACTCAAGACAGCTCTCAGGTTATTGAGGTCAATTTTTTTAAAATCAATAAAATTAAAATTACTGCTAAGCGAACTCAACAAATTTGATTTTTGGGTATTGATGGTAGCTCCCATCAAAAGACCCATAAGATTTCCGGAGAGCGAATTAAGATTTGCCGTAAGTTCGTTAGCATCAAGCAATCCTTCGAGTTTGATGTTAGAATCAAATTTTCCATCAATCACATTGGCAATTGGCAAGATTTTTTTAAGCATGTCTAATTGAGAAAAGCTCTGAAAAACATCTAATGATTTGATGCCCAAATCCATGTGAAAGCTAGGAACATCTGTTTTTGTTGACACATCACCATTAAAAGCAATTTGACCGCCAAAAATATCTGTGATCACATCTTTTAAATAAACGGTTTCGTCTTTAATCACCAATTGACCTATTACATTTTTAAGATTCAAATTATCATATACCACTGTGTTTGCCTTTGCATTAACGGTGCAGTCTAAAAAAGCAGGAATTTTGATGGCTTCTTTTACCGTTTTTTCGTTGCTGTTTGCAGGGGCTTCTTCTGTCATCATAAAATCGGCTACTTCAAACTGATTAGATTCTAAATTAAAAGAGCCTTTTAGGTTTTTATCGTTAAACAAATAACCATATAAATTATCAATTTTGCCGTTGGCTTTGAGGTCAGATTTCCCTAATGTTGTTTCAAAATTTTGCAATTTAATGACTGCGGGATCAAACAATAAGACGGCTTCAGAAACAGTCATGGTTTTTTTGGCATCTAAGGCATATTCAAAATCAGAGAGGCTTAGTGTGCCACTATTTTTAATGTTTTGATATTGTTCAGCTTCTATGGTTTTCATGTCAAAAGCGGTGTTGAGGTTGGCCTTAAGAATACCTTTAAGAGGCTGGTCTAAAGCAACAGGATAAGCTTTTGATAAGTTGGCCAAGTTGATGGTGCCTTTGGCTTCCGCTTTCACGTTGGCATTGTCTGTAAGGTTGCTAATGAGGGCATTGCCAGAAAACACATCTTGCCCAATTCTAAAGCTTAAATTTTTAATATCAACATAGGTGTCTTTAGCAAGGCCTGACTCGTTGGCAATGTTGGTATTTATTGAAATTTGATCTACTTTATTTGGCAATTCAGGAAACTTAAACGAGGCATTATCAGAATTGATGTTTACCTGAAAAGTTGGGATATTATCGTCGGTTAAAGTTCCTTTTACTTTTCCGGCAACACTAAAATTTCCTGAGGTGATCACGTCATTTAAGCCACCGGTGTATGCACTTGGCATCATGGCCAAAAAGTTTTGAAATGAGTTGTTTGGTGTTTCAAAAGTCAGGTCATACAGCTGCCCATTGTCTTGCAATTGAATAAACCCATTAAAGGCCAAGGCCATTTGTCTGATCAATGCTTTGTTTTCTTTGAAGGTGTATTTTTGGTTTTCTAAATCTAAACTTAACACCGCATCTAACACCAACGGAACTTGAGTAAACAATTGAGATTTTCCCATAGCAAAGCCAAAATCAGCAGTTGAGTGGGTGTTTAAGTCTAATTGTTTGGCCGAAAAATCTCCTGTGCCTGTATGATTGATGTTTGCCAAGGTCAGTTTCATGTCAGATTCCCTATTATCATACACAAACCGCATGTTTTTTACTTCATAGTTTTTGATAGAAAATACAAAACCATCGGTTTTTTCGGTTTCTTCTTCTTCCTCTTTTTTGAGAGCAATGTCATAATTGCCCAGCCCTTCTTCATTAAATAAAATATTTACCAAGCTGTTTTCTAAGCTAAATGATTGCAAGTTGATGCTTTCGTTTTCGTTTTTAAACAACTCTTTAATCGACATTTTTAAGCTTATATTTTCGCCATAAAACAAAGTGTCACCCAAAAAAGGAGCTTCATTGACCACACTCAAATGTTTGATTTGAACTGTGGCTTGCGGAAAATTTCTGATTAAACTTAGCCCCACATCCGAAAAATCTACGGTGGCATTCAGATTGTTGTTGATGCTTCTTAAAACAAAATTTTGAATCTTGTCCTTAAACAAAAAAGGAGCAGCCAATAAAGTGCCAAAAGCCAGCACAATAAAAACCACCAAACCGATAATAATTTTTTTTAACATAATATGTTTGTTTTAAATGTCTAATTCTTCATTTTCTTTTAACTTAAAAAACCTTTGAATGTATCCTACAGCTAAGTACAAAAACGGCGTATCAAAAGCGGCCATAATGACTTTAAACAAAAACCCGCTGATGAGTAATTGCATAAAAATTGCCCAAGGCAATAGCCCAAAGAAACACATCAAGAATAATACCGAAAATGTATCTATAAACTGAGAGGTGAAAGTTGAAAAATTGTTTCTTAGCCACAAATGCTTACCATTGGTTTTCTTTTTCCAGTAATGGTATACAGCAATATCGATGTATTGAGCAAACAAATAAGCCATCATAGAGGCCAACACTGCCAAGCCTGATTGTCCAAAAACTTTAGAGAACATTTCGTTTGTAACCGGAGAATCATCTATAGCCTCTGCAGATTGAGCTACAAAGATAATAAGAAGGGAAAATAGCGAGGCAAAAATACCGGCAGTAACCACTAAATTAGCTTTTTTCTGACCATAAATTTCAGAAATAATATCTGTTACCAAAAAGGTAATGGGGTAGGGTAAAATGCCAACAGATACCTTAAAAACATACAAACCAAACACATCGATGCTGATGAACTTCTGAAAAATTAAGTTTGATACTACTAGCGAACAAATGAATAGAGAAGCTAATATCAAAAATAATTTAAGTGCCATATTTTTTTTTGGAGCCATTATTTTTTTTACAAATTTAGGGATTAACTCATTTGTAACATCAAAAAAAATTAATTTAAAACGGTCAAATTGTTAAAATTTTACTATGCATGCATAATTTTTTCTAAATATAGTATGCATGCATAGTAATTTATTGTACCTTTGAAATCGTTGTAGTAAATTACAAAATATCAAATGAAAGATAAAACCATAGATTATATCCTCCGGCATACGTGGCAAAATGTATCGAGAATGTATAACGAGGAAGCCAACAAATATGGAGCTAGTATGGCAGTTGGGTTTGCTTTATTAAGCATTGATAAAGAACATGGAACTCCGTCATCGGCCATTAGCAGCAGAATGGGTATGGAGGCCACTAGTTTTACAAGAACTTTAAAAACTTTGGAAGAAAAAGGCCTCATTACCAAACAAAAAAATCCTGAAGACGGCAGGGGAGTGCTTATTTATCTTACAGAATTGGGTAAAGAAAAAAGAGAATTGTCAAAACAAACGGTTTTAAAATTTAATGAAGTGGTAAAAAACCATTTAAATCACGAACAACTCAATCATTTTATTGAAGTTTCAGACACCATTAATCAATTAATACAAAACAAAAAAATATATTAACCAATCATATCATAATGAAAAGATCTATAAATAAAGTTGCTGTTTTGGGCTCTGGCATCATGGGCTCTGGCATTGCTTGTCATTTTGCCAATATTGGCGTTGAAGTGTTGCTTTTAGACATCGTTCCAAGAGAACTCAATGCCGAAGAGCAAAAAAAAGGGTTGACCTTAGAGAGCAAAGTCGTAAGAAACCGCATCGTTAATGAACAATTAGCCAATGCCCTCAAGTCAAAACCCTCACCTATTTACCACACCAAATTTGCCAACCGCATTAAAACCGGAAACTTTGATGATAATTTATCTAAAATTTCTGAGGTTGACTGGATTATTGAAGTGGTGGTAGAACGCTTAGACATCAAACAACAAGTATTTGAAAAAGTTGAAAAATATAGAAAGCCAGGCACTTTAATTACCTCCAATACTTCTGGTATTCCTATCGGATTTATGAGTGAAGGCAGAAGTGAAGATTTTCAAAAACATTTTTGTGGTACCCACTTTTTTAATCCAGCCAGATATTTAAAATTATTCGAAATTATTCCTGGACCAAAAACCTCACATGAAGTATTAAATTTCTTGAATGGTTATGGGGAAAAATATCTCGGAAAAACCTCAGTGGTAGCCAAAGATACCCCTGCTTTTATTGGTAATCGTATAGGTATTTTTGGTATCATGAGTTTGTTTCACCAAGTCAAAGAATTAGGATTAACCGTTGAGGAAGTAGACAAACTAACAGGACCTGTAATTGGTCGTCCAAAATCTGCTACTTTTAGAACCGTTGACGTGGTTGGTTTAGATACTTTAGTGCATGTGGCCAATGGTATTTATCAAAATTGCCCCAATGATGAAGCACATGAATTGTTTAAGCTACCAGAATTCATCTCTAAAATGATGGAGAATAAATGGTTAGGTAGTAAAACTGGTCAAGGTTTTTTCAAGAAAGAAGGTAAAGACATCTTAGCATTAGACTTAAATACTTTAGAATATAAACCTAGCAAGAGAGCACAATTTGCTACTTTAGAACTAACCAAAACCATTGATAAACCTATTGATAGATTCAAAGTATTAATTACCGGAACCGATAAAGCAGGTGAATTTTATCGAAAAAATTTAGGAGCTATGTTTGCTTATGTGGCCAACAGAGTCCCTGAAATTTCGGATGAAGTCTATAAAATAGACGATGCCATGAAAGCTGGTTTTGGTTGGGA